>CALWYZ010000010.1 GCA_944385895.1 uncultured Clostridia bacterium | reverse complement strand
AAAAAGACGCGGGCAACGCGTCTTCGAAGTAGTAGTTTCGTTCTGTTTTGAAAAAATGGTGCCATTTTTGGCACCCTGCGTGGTGCCACACGTTCAGGACTTGCTGTGAAATCTGCGAAAGTTACGGAAAACAGCTTCGTTTTGAGCCTAAAACCCCGAAAAATACGGATTTTATGCAAGAAACGGATATTGCAGACCCCTTCAAGGGGATAGGTCAGGCCTCCTAAGCGGAAGGTCGGGGATTCGAATTCCTTCGGGCGCGCCATGAAAAACGCCGATATTCTTATTTCGGCGTTTTATTTTTTATTGCTCAGCTATACACGCTGTGCTAAACTGTAATTAGGCAAAAGAATCGCAGAGTCAAAGACAAGGCTTGGCATGAGCATTCTGTGCATGTTATTAAAAACGGTGTCGTCTGAATGTCAAAACCCCATATTTTTATATGAAACTTTGTTTTATGATAGATTATGACATTCAATTTTGTTAATATTAAAATTCAGTTAATGGCATGTTAACATTTATAGAATATATTTAATAAAAAGGAGGAATGAAGTTGATAGAACTGCAAAACATAACAAAATATTACGGGAAAAACGCGGCGGTTGAGAATATAAGTTTTATATTTGAAAAAGGCAAAATCTATGGCTTTTTAGGCCCAAACGGTGCCGGAAAATCCACAACAATGAATATAATGACAGGATGTCTGTCCGCCACAAATGGCAGTGTGTTGATTGATGACAATGAAATATCATCAAAACCTATTAAAGCTAAAAGACTGATCGGATATCTTCCTGAGACACCGCCTTTATATCCAGAGATGACGCCCATAGAATATCTTAATTTTGTTGCCGGTGCAAAAGGTTTAACACGATCTGAGCGGGATAAAGAAATAAAATATGTCATGGAAAGCACTGGTATTGAACAAATGCAGAACCGACTTATAGGAAATCTGTCAAAAGGGTATAAACAACGTGTTGGAATTGCACAGGCGCTTCTCGGCAGACCCGAATATATAATTTTGGACGAACCGACAGTTGGGTTGGATCCAAACCAAATAATAGAAATACGTGAGCTGATTCAGTCTTTGAAAAATGAGCACACAGTAATTCTTTCAAGTCACATTCTCTCAGAGGTGTCCAATATTTGCGATGAGCTCATTGTTATCTCAAACGGCAAAATTATTGCCAGTGGTTCAATGAGTGATCTTAGCTCCAAGCTCGGTTCAGGTAAAAAGCTCTGCGTTACTTTTAAATGCGATGATTATGAATCGGTAAATGACATGCTCGGTATTTTACAAATCAAACCGGAATGTTCTGTTTTATATAAATCAGACAGCGGCTGTATCTGTGCTGAAATTTCGGATGCCGAAGAACAAATGCGCGAAGAATTATTTTTTATTGCCGCAGATAAGAAAATACCGATAATAGAAATGAAAATGAACACTCCTTCTCTTGAAGAAATATTTATCCAGCTCACTTCCGGACAAAGCCAAAATTTTGAACACAAGGAGAACAACGATGATATCGATTTACAAGAGGGAGCTTAAATCATATTTTACAACATATATAGGATATATTTTTATTTCATTTATACTTCTTACAACAGGCATTTACTCATGGTTTATAAATTATCTCAATCAGAGCCCTGAATTCGAGTATATTCTTTTTAATCTTAACTTTATTTATTTAATAGCAGTACCTATACTTACAATGCGGACCATTGCAGACGAAAGACGTCAGAAAACGGATATTTTGCTCTATTCCCTCCCTCTTAAAGGCAGCTCCATCATACTGGGCAAATACTTGGCACAGCTGACTGTATTGCTTATTCCTACTGTAATAATTTGTATTTATCCTTTACTGTTGATGCTTTTTGGCACTATTTCCACTCTCACCTGCTACTCTACAATTTTTGGCTTTTTTCTGATGGGCGCCGCATTGATAGCAATCGGGGTCTTTATTTCAACTATTACGGAAAATCAGATAGTATCTGCCATTTCCACTTTTGCCGTACTTTTTGTCATCTATCTGTCTTCGACCATATCAAACGGTATGTCAACAGCTCCCATAACTTCTTTTTTAACATTATGTATAATTTCAATACTGATAGGCTTGGTCGTTGCATACTTCACAAAAAACAGCACTTTCGGTATATTTGTTACTGTATTGCTGCTTTCCATAGCTGCATTAATATATGTTTTCCGTTCAACGTTATACGAGGGGGCAGTACAAAAACTTCTTGATTTTATTTCTGTTTTTGACCGTTTAAGTTACTTTGTTACAGGCATTTTTGATTTGACAACGATAATATACTATATTTCTTTGTGCGTGCTGTTCTGCTTTTTGTCTGTACGTATGTTGGAAAAAAGGAGGTGGAGTTAAACTGTGAAGTCAAATAGCTTTACGGACAAATTTAAGACTAAATACTTTAAAAAAGGAACATTGCTTACGCTATCTATTTTGGCTGTAATTATCGTAATCATTGGTGTCAATATACTTGTAATGTATATTCCTGCAAAATATACAAGGATAGACACAACCGAGCAGGGCATTTTTTCAATTTCTCAGCAAACACATACATTACTTGACGGACTTGCTGACAATATTACAATATATCATTTATGCTCCGGAGCAATTGAGGATGAAAATATTTCCGAGCTGCTTATTAAATACGCTGCATTTACCGATAAAATAACTATATCAGTAATCGATACCTCCCTCTATCCTAACTTTTATGCCGATTATACAGATGAATCTCCATCTGACAACAGCTTGATTGTTTTAGGCAGTAAGCGCAGCCGAGTTATTGATTTTTACGAAATATATACCGCATCCAGTAGTGAATATGAATACTATGGCTATTATGATATTTTTAATGGGGAACAAATGCTCACCTCTGCCATAGACTATGTTACAACTGATATATTGCCAAAGATTTATAATTTGGAAGGACATTCCGAATATGAACCATCTGAGGAACTGAAAAGAGAAATCACAAATCAAAATTTTGAGATTGAGCAGCTAAGTCTTAACGGTCTTGAAAGTGTACCTGAAGATGCGGACTGCGTTATGATTTTTTCACCGCAGAGAGATATTTCCGAAGCCGAATTTAATATTCTAACTCAATACAGCGAAAACGGCGGTAATTTGCTTATCATAGCTGATTATGTTTCTGAAGATATGCCGATATTCGACAGACTTCTTGAAAAATTCGGGCTGTCTATTGTCGACGGTATAGTATTCGAGGGTGATGACAGCAGATATATATCCTCTTATCCATATTTTATTTATCCGCAATTGATTTCGCATACAATAACCGAGCCGTTGATTTTAAGCAACCTTCATACTCTCTTCCCTCTTGCATGCGGAATCGTAGCAAATGACCAGGCTGACGACTCTCTTACGATCGAATCTTTTGTGACTCCAAGTGAATCAGCTTACTCAAAAATTGACATAAATTCCGAAAACTTTGAGCGCACTGATGAGGATATCAGCGGTCCATTCAGCTTTGCGACTGCTGTGAGCAGTCAGACCGGCAAAATGGTACTGTTTTCAACATCACAATTTCTTGACAGTAATGTAAATTCATCTGTCGCCGGGGCAAATTACGATCTGTTTATCAATTCATTGGCATGGATATGCCAAAAAGAAAGCTCTGTTTCCGTTCACCCTAAAAACCTGCTCAGTACCAGTATAGCGGTAGGAAGTTCTATCAGCAGCATAATGTTTGTTATTCTTGTTATTATAATACCGGGTATATTTATTTTGACGGCATTTTTGGTTATGAGAAAACGCAAACACAGATAAAAATATTTACCGGTCAAAAGTATAAGCTTTTGACCGGTTTTAATCTGTAATTTAACTACTTATCGTTTAGCCGCAATTTAACATTGATTTTATATTCAAGTTAGAATATAATATTCAGCGAGGTGAATTAAATGTCATACCGCAAACTCAGCAATGATATACAGGAAAAAATCAAATATGACCGCGCTCATAGTTGGCAAAACCCGTATAAATTTAACGATGACGATGCGATAAGAAGAAATCCCAAACGTGACGAAGCCAATTTATGGCGACCTGTTTTTGTAAGAGATATTGAAAAAATAATTCATTTGCCGGTTTATAATCGATACGCAGATAAAACACAAGTGTTTTCACTGTACCATAATGATGATATCACCAGGCGAGGTTTGCATGTTCAGTTGGTTTCGCGAATTGCAAGAAATATTGGCAGCATTTTAGGACTGAACGTTGATCTGATAGAAGCAATATCTCTTGGACATGATTTAGGACATACGCCGTTTGGACACGCGGGCGAAAGATTTCTAAGTGATCTTTTGTATGCTAACACAAACTGTTATTTTAACCATAATGTACATAGCGTACGTGTGCTGGACACTCTTTACGCCAGAAACTTAACACTGCAGACGCTTGACGGTATACTTTGTCATAACGGTGAGTTTGAACTGAAAGAGTATTTCCCCAAGCCCTGTGATAACTTTGATGAATTCGACAAGAAATATAATGAATGTTATACCGTCGGAAAACGCGCGATAGACGAGCTTATTCCATCAACACTTGAAGGCTGTGTTGTCAGAATCAGTGATATGATAGCATATTTGGGTAAAGACCGCCAGGATGCTAAAACAGCAAAAATCATAGAAAACAATTGGGAATTTTCCTATGGCCAAACAGGTGTCAGCAATGCCGAGATAATCAACAATTTAATAGTCGATATAATTGAAAACAGCTATGGGAAAGATTACATACTGCTAAGTAAAAACGCTTATAATGATTTAAAAACCGCTAAAGAAGAAAATTACAAATTAATTTATAGAAACGAAAAAATAAACTCTGTTTATGAGAATGTAATAAGTCCAATGTTTGAAAAAATGTATTATAGGCTATTACATGATTTAAAAGAAAATAACCAATCCTCATTTATTTTCAGACATCATATACACGATATTTTAAACAACAATATGTTTTATGATACTAAGGATTACACTCTTGAAAATCCTAACTTTATCGTTGCAGATTATATAGCGAGCATGACAGACGATTATTTTGTAGATCTGTTTGATCAGCTGTTTCCTGACAGTAAATATAAAATAGAATACCAATCATACTTTACAAACTAAAACTGGAGATTTTATGGGATATTATGAATACGTTGCCACTTGTCTTTTCGGATTGGAAAGATTTGTTTCCGACGAAATTATGACATTGGGCTATAAAAAAATTGAGGTTACAGACGGAAGAGTAACTTTCGGCGGAGACGAGAATGCCATCGCAAGATTTAATATTTTTTCAAGATATGCCCAAAGGCTGTATATTAAGCTGGGCAGTTTTAAAGCTGAAACTTTTGCAGAGCTTTTTGATGGTACAAAGGACCTGCCTTTTGAATGTTTTATCGGTAAAGACGACTGTTTTCCGGTCACAGGAAGCTCTTTAAAATCTAAGTTAACATCAATACCCGACTGTCAAAGTATAATAAAAAAAGCAATAGTTGAGAAACTAAAGCTTTCATACCATACAGACTGGTTTCAAGAGACCGAAAATATATACAGAATTGAATTTTTTATAAACCATGATATTGCAACTATTATGATAGAGACAAGCGGAATGCCTTTGCACAAACGTGGCTACAGGATTGACTCAAATGCAGCGCCTCTTCGTGAAACCTTGGCGGCTGCAATGGTCAAAATAGCACATCTGCGTGAAGATGTACTTATGTGGGATCCATTTTGCGGTTCAGGAACCATCGCTATTGAAGCGGCAATGCTCATGAGTAATACTGCACCCGGGCTTATGCGAAATTTTGCGGCCGAGAATTTCGACTTTATTGATAAAAATATATGGACTTTGGCCCGTCAGGAAGCTAAAAGTAAAATCAAAAACGATTGCAAATTTGAGGCTTTTGCATCTGATATTGACAATAATTGTGTAGCCTTAACTCAGTCAAACGCTAAACGCGCAGGTGTATTAAATTATTTAAAAATATTTAAAATGGATATGATAGATATCAGCACACATGGACGCCGCGGCACTATAGTCTGCAACCCTCCGTACGGTGAACGTCTGCTGGACCGAAAAGCTGTAGAAAAGCTGTATAAAAACATGGGCAAAGCATTTTCAAAACTGGATAACTGGCAAATATATATTTTATCTTCTGTCGATGATTTTGAAAGCTTATACGGGAAAAAAGCTGATAAAATAAGAAAACTATATAACGGAAGGCTTAAATGCAATTTTTATCAATATTTTAAAATAAAAAAGAGCGGATTTTAAAATCCGCTCTTTTTTATTTAATTTCTATTTTTTTGATTTCTTTCTCGTGTGAATCTATTTTCGGAAGTACCAATTTTAAAACACCGTTTTCAAAACCAGCACTAATGCCCGCCTGATCTATCTGCGAAATATCAAAGCTTCTTGAGAAAGAACCATATCTGCGTTCACGTCTGATGTATTCTCCCTTTTCATTCTTTTCATCTTTTTCTTCATTTCTTGTTGCTGAAATGGTTAAATAACCATCCTTAACATCAACACTTATATCTTCTTTTTTGAAGCCCGGAAGCTCAGCTTCCAAAACATACTCTTTTCCTTTGTCGATAATATCTGTTTTAAAATCTGCTTTACCGTACTGCCAAAAATTCTTCCCGAAATCCTCCATTTCCTTAAAAATGTCATAATTTCCAAGCGTATTGTAGCGCTCATAAGGTGTAAGTCCAAACATAATAATTACCTCCAATTTTATTTGCGGCTTTTACCGTTTATATATTTTTTGCTCTCCGGTATAGGTCTTTGCCTTTTCCCTTTGACAATTATTATTATACGATCCAATTGTTAAAATATAAGCTATAAATTGTTATTAAATTGTAAAAATTAGCACTCTGCGGTGCAGAGTGCTAATTTATTTTAATTTTCTGACTATACTTTCAATATTCTTTTTATTGGAGATAACCATAAGATGGTCATTTGGTTTTATTATATAATCAGCATAAGGAGTTACATTGATATCTCCACTGTCTTCTTTGATAGCAATGATGGAAATATTATATTTGGCTCGGATATCAGAATCCTTCAAGCTTTTGCCGACCCAATCCTTAAGAGGCAGTATTTCAAAAATCGAATAATCATTTTTTAGCTCGATATAATCGAAGATATTATCATTACTATATTTAATGGCAACACGCTCTGCAATATCCTTATCGGGATGTATGACGTCATCAGCCCCGTTTCTGAGAAGAAATTTTGTATGTATAACACGTTCAGACAGACTGACAACGTATTTAGCCCCAAGCTCTTTCAACAAACAGGTTATTTCCAAGTTGCTTTGAAAATCATCGCCGATACATACAAAACATATATCGAAATCAGCCACACCGATATTGCTTAAAACATCCTCTTTTGTACAGTCGGCAACCAAAGCGCTTGTAACAAACGGCATCATTTCCTCTACTGCGGATTCTACTTTGTCAACGATCATGATATCATTATTCTGTTTTATCAGATTTTGACAGAGATGGTGACCGAACCTTCCCATACCTATAATCAAAATGGATTTCATACATTTACTCCTTTAACCAATTAAAATATCTTCAGCGGGATATTTCATATCCAGCGGTTTTCTTTTTTCCAAGAATGATACTGCAAACGACAAACTTCCCACTCTACCGCAAAACATAAGAAAAATTACAACCAATTTGGATAAAACCGTAAGCTCTCTGGTAATACCCGTAGACATACCAACAGTACCTATTGCCGAAAATATTTCAAATGCAGCATCTGTAGGATTAATATTTTGGTTTAAAGTTATCAGCAAAAGAGCTCCCAAAACCAATGAAATATTTATAAAAAACACCGTGCTTGCCTTTTTTATAAGGTCGTCATCAATTCTTCTGTTAAAAACATTACAGCCTTTTTGTTTTTTAATATAAGCCACTATAAAAAATACTATTGCGGCAAATGTTGTTGTTTTTATACCGCCTGCAGTTGAGCCGGGACTTCCGCCTATGAACATAAGCATCATGGTAAATATTTTTCCTGCAGCTGAAAGCGATGCCGTATCGACGGTATTAAAGCCTGCAGTTCTGGGCGTAACAGCCGAAAACGCTGATGCCAGCAGTTTATCTTTTATACTCATTTCAGCAATGACACCGTTGCGTTCAGATATCAAAAAGAACAAGGTCCCGCCGACTATAAGCACAAAAGTTGTAACAAGCACTATTTTTGTGTGCAGCATATAACGCCTTACATGCCATTTGTGTTTATATATATCGCCCCAAACTATAAAACCTATACCGCCTATAATTATCAAAGACATTATTACCAGATTTATTGTTATATCTCCTGCATAATTACAAAATGACGTAAAGCTTCCCTGTTCACCCATAATATCAAATCCGGCATTGCAGAAAGCAGATACAGAATGGAAAATTCCAAAATAAACGCCTTTTAAAAAACCCATTTCCGGAATAAACCGAATTGACAGAATTACAGCTCCAAGCCCCTCAAACAATAAAGCTCCGGAAATTATCCTCTTTACAAGTCTGACACCGCCGCCTACATGCATGGAGTTTAAGCTGTCATGAATAAGCTCTCTGCTTTTCAGTCCTATTTTCTTTCTGAAAAGCATCATTCCGTAAACACTGAATGTTACAAATCCCAAACCGCCGATCTGTATCATTAACAAAATTACTAATTGTCCGAAAACAGTCCAATGCAAAAATGTATCGTATGTAACAAGTCCCGTAACGCAAGTTGCCGAGGTGGCAGTAAAAAGAGCGTTTATAAGACTTGTGCTCTGTCCGTCTCTGGTAGAAAACGGCAGCATAAGAAGCAGCGTTCCTGTCAATATGATAACAAAAAACCCCAGTATAATCATCTGAGCCCTTGTCATGGCAAATTTTTCGGTTTTAATTTAATACTCCCCCTTAAGTCAGAAAATATTTTTATTTTTAATTAATATGTCAGCAAAATACCGTTTTCATTTGCTGTACAGTATATTGTTTTGATTTCCGACTTATAGTTTTCCACAATAATTTGAGCTATTTTATCCTCAACCTGTTTTTGTATAAAACGTTTTAGTGAACGTGCACCGAATTTTTTATCGAAGCCGTTGCTTGATACATATTGAAGTGTTTTTTCATCGTATATAAATTCAATATCACGAATTTTTAAATTATCTTTAAGATCATCAAGCATAATAGCGGCAATTTTTTTAACAGTATCGCCTTCCAGAGGTGAAAAAGTAATTATCTCATCGATGCGGTTAATAAATTCAGGTCTGAGAAACGTTAGCAGCGCTTTAACTGCCTTTTCCGATTCAAGTTGTTCCTGTGTACGGTTAAATCCAGTTGTATTCATAGTTCCGGCAGTGGCATTTGTAGTCATAATAATAACTGTATTTTCAAAATTCACTGTCCGTCCCTGTGCGTCGGTAAGTTTACCGTCATCCAAGATTTGAAGCATTATATTGAGGACATCCGGATGTGCTTTTTCAATTTCATCAAACAGAATAACACTGTACGGCTTTCTGCGTATCTTTTCTGTTAGCTGTCCGGCATCGTCGTAGCCCACATATCCAGGAGGTGCACCGATAAGCTTGGATACACTGTGTTTTTCCATATACTCACTCATATCAATACGAATAAGTGTTTCCACGCTGTCAAACAACTCCATAGACAGACGTCGTACAAGTTCTGTTTTACCGACACCCGTAGGTCCTGTAAAAATAAACGATACCGGGCTCCTGTTAAGACCTATTCCAACGCGTCTGCGTTTTATTGCTGCCGCTACCGCATCAACTGCTTTATCCTGTCCTATTATCCGTTTTTTCAGATTGTCAGCAAGTTTTGTGAGTTTTTCATATTCCTGCTCCTGAATTTTTGCCGCGGGAATACCGGTCCATAATTCCAAAACATATGCTAAATGTCCGAATGTAAGCTCTGTTGTGGTATCGGAAGATGCGTATTCCGCAAGCTTATTTTCGGCGACACATTCCGCAGCTTTAAGTTCAGCAATTTTTTTGAATGTCTCCTCGTTTTGCTCAGCGCCTGTCAAATCATCAAGCTGCTGTTTAATTTTATCGAGCTCACGGTTATATTTAAACATCATATTCTGAGCGACATTTTCAAGTGCGGCGCCGCTGCACGCCTCATCAATTAGATCTATTGCCTTATCCGGCAAAAATCTGTCAGTAATATAGCGTTCTGACATCAGTGCCGCCTGTGCTAAAAGTCCGTCAGAAATTTTAACATTATGATACTGCTCGTATTTTGGACGAATACCCTTAAGAATTTCAATTGTCTCATTAATTGTCGGTTCGTCAACCATAATAGGTTGAAATCTGCGTTCCAAAGCGGCATCTTTTTCAATATATTTTCTGTATTCAGAAAGAGTGGTAGCACCGATAACCTGTATTTCTCCTCTCGACAAGGCAGGCTTTAAAATGTTTGCGGCATTCATTGTACCCTCACTGTCACCGGTACCGACAAGATTGTGTATTTCATCTATAACAAGAATAATATTGCCAAGTGCTACGACCTCGGATATGAGACCCTTAATTCTAGCCTCAAATTGACCGCGAAACTGTGTTCCTGCAACAAGAGCTGTCAGATCAAGGAGATAAACCTCCTTATCCAAAAGTTTTGCAGGCACCTGCTCGTCAGCAATTTTTTGAGCAAGCGCTTCTGCAATAGCAGTTTTACCGACACCCGGCTCGCCTATTAAAACAGGATTGTTTTTTGTTCGTCTGTTCAGAATACGTATAAGTCTTGTTAGTTCAACGGTTCTGCCGATCACGGGATCAAGCTTGCCGTCACGGGCATTGCTCGTAAGATTGACGCCGTATTGATCAAGATATTTTCTTTTTTTATCCGATCTTTTTTGTTTTTTAGCATCGGTTTTGTCATTTTTCTTTTCATCTGTACGCTCTGTTTCAGGTTGGTTTTGAGACGACACGCCATTTATAAAATTACCGAGAAACGGTGGAAATGACGGAGCGGTTTGTGAGTCCATCTCATCAGGGGATATTCCCATCTGATCCATCATTGAATCAAATTCATCAGTCATTGTATCAATATCCTCATCAGAAATTCCCATATTTTTAATAATCTGATCTACCTGGTGTATTCCGAGTTCTTTTGCACACTTAAGGCAATATCCCTCGTTAACGGCCTTGTTATCCTCGTATTTTGAGACAAACACTACCGCCATACGTTTATTGCATCTTGCACAAAGCATTATTTTTTCTCCTTATTCACTTGTGACTTAGACATGTTTTCTTTGATTTTAATATACATCTGAGCATAATCAAAGAATGCGATTATTGTCGCTATAATACTACAGCACATCAAAATTGTTGCATAATATTTGGGAAATGCGGCTTCATCCGTTGCAAGGATCACCATTACACAAATAAATAAAATAACAGTGGCAATTTTCCCGGACCATTTTGATTGAACCACGAATTTATCTTTCAACAGATTTATTCCGCCGAGTATCATGATTATTTCTTTAAAAATAAATAATACAAGAATCCACATAGAAATTCTGTTGTTGATTGCAAGGCAACCAATTGCAGACAGCTGCATGAGCTTATCCGCCACCGGATCGGCAAGCTTTCCAAAATCCGTAACTAAATTATACTTACGAGCTATATATCCGTCAAGTACATCAGTTGCAGAGGCAATAAAAAATATCAACGCTGCAGATATTCTGGTAGCAGCAACATCCCCGCCTGTATAGACAAGTATGAAAATCGGCACCAAAAAGAATCTTACTATTGTAAGCAAATTAGGTAAATTCATTATACTCTCCGTTATTTTATATCCAAAATATAGTTAATAGGGTTCATATCCAAAACAGTATTCAATACAATTGTTGAATCAATTGTTTTCTTAGAGAAGAAACTGTTACTGTCAGGGTCTACACTTTTTGAGACCGCAGAAAAAAGCACGGATACAGCAAAAACAATTATGAAGCCTCTCAAAATCCCGAAAATCAGTCCTCCTACTTTATTGACTGTACCTGCCAGCGGGAGAGCATTGAAAACAGCAGTTAGAAGTTTGGCAACAACCCACAAACCGATACTTAAAATAATGAACAGCACTATAAGGGCAATAACTCTACTTATTGTGCCACTAATAGGAGCCGCTATTCTGTTAATAAGCTCATCTTTTGCGCTGTTACTGTTATCTGTAATTGAATTTGCTGCCGAAATTATGTCGTTAGTATCAATACCTGCAAGTTCCAAAACAGATTTGAGTTCAGTAGGCATTTTTTCAATTTGCGAGGCAACATCAATACTGTTCAAAGCTTCTTCGTATGATTTTCCGACAGAACTGGAATCCACTGCCTCCATTATGTATTGCTTTACCGACGGATTTACAAATTCATTATCAATAAATCCCGAAACAGGGCTGCTGAGCATAACTGCTAGAACAATTGCCACAACGGTTCCAAGAAGACTGAACAGCGTGCCTATCAATCCTTTTTTCAATGCAAAATAAGCAGACACTATAAAAATTGCAATCAAAATAATATCAATTAAAATGCTCATTACGCTTTCTCCTAAAATTTAATTAGTTAAATTATATACTATATCCGAATCACTTGCAACTAAAAATGCATTTTTATCTGTGAACAATACACTATAAGCGTCATTTGCATTTTCGCGTTCACAAATAAGATTGCCGGATACAGAATAAACATAAATTTTATCTCTAGTCAATACCGCTATTCTGTCATCTATAATATCAAGCGAAACAGCCGTTGCGTTAATTTCTATATCCGAAACTTTTTTCCCGCTGTTTTCAAATACAGTAACGGTCGAATTTCCGCTGTGACTGTCGCTCAATGCGACAGCATTATATTTACTTGAAGGAATTTTAAAGTCCTGTAATATCTTATTTTCAAACTCAAATCTATATTTTTCATTTCCTTTAGAGTCAACAACACATATTCCCCACTCAAACAAAGCAGAGACTGTATCATCGTCATTACAAATAACAGAAACTGCAATTTCATCATCAAAATCCAAATCCCATAGACTTTCTTCTTCTGTAAAACTGTAATAGTTTAGCTGTGCAACTGCACTGTCATCTTTTACATAGTAAGATGACACAACGACATGTTTATTATCCTTGGAAATATCCGCAGAAATAATATATCTTGACATACTGTTGAGCTTATATATCTCATTAAACGAAGAATTGTATACAACAAGCTTATTTTTATATGCCTCGCTTTCCGTAATAACCGCAAAGTATCCGTCATCATTCATTGTCGCCGATATTATATTATCGTCAAATGTCACATCAAATACTACTGTAAAAGAATTTGTTACTATAAGATGTCTGCCGCCTCTGTCGTATGCCATAACATACTTATCCGTAGTTACAAGAGCAGGACTATTAAAGCCTGTCTGAATGCTTTGAAACTGTGTGCCGGCATTATCCATTATCACCAAATTGTCGGAAGTGACACGCGCTATACCATCTTTATAAACCGAAACAACACTGTCAGAATTATAATCATAATTGATAACAGTATTATCGGTACTGTTAGTTGAGCTTATGCCGATATCAATTTTTGCGGCAAGACGGCGGAAATTATCTAAATTAAGCTTATCTCTGTTTACAAACAGCAATATCAGTGCAAAAACTGCTGCAACAAGTAGAAGCAAAAAACGCGTAAACCTGATTTTTGATTTTATGCTCTCAGCCTTGCTGTTATTACCGTCTTGAGACTGATAAATATCCAATTCCGAGCTGTCGCTGTTTATTTCATTAGGCATTTGCGTTTTCCACCTCCTTTATATCATAAAAAACCTTACTGAGATACAGCCCCTCAGGCGGAGCTGTTTTTCCCGCTTTATTTCTGTCCTTTGCTGAAATTATATCTGAAATTTGATTTTTGTCAATCTTTTGTTCATTGACCGCTAAAAGCGTACCAACAATTATCCGCACCATTTTGTACAAAAAACCATCCGCACATATACGTATCTGTACATAATCTTCCATATCCTTTGCATCACAATAAAAAACAGTTCTTACAGTATCTGTTATTTTTGAACCTTTAGCCATAAATGAACGGAAATCATGTTTCCCCGTAAACTCAGATGCTGTATCGTTTATAAGTTTTAAATTTAGACGCCCGATATAATGATAAGCCAAGCCGTTTAAAAACGGATTACGTGTATATCCATCATATATTTTATAAATGTATTCCTTTGCCACCGCATTGTAACGCGGATGGAAATCATCAGAGACCTGAAAACAATCTACTACACCCATATCTTCAGGAAGAGCAAAATTCAGCGCACTTATAACTTTATACGGCTGTATATCAAAAGGCAGAGAAAAACAAAAGCAATAACCGTTAGCATGCACTCCGCTGTCAGTTCTGCTGCAGCCTGTCACATCACAGCGTATGCCATATATTTTTTCTATCGCGTCCTGAACACAGGTTTGCACGCTAAGACCGTTTTTCTGAACCTGCCATCCGACATAGTTTGTACCGTTATATCTAAGCTTTACAAGTAATTTAGCCACGCATACTCCTAAAATAAAATATTTATAATAACTACCAGTACTAAAACGGCAAGCATTATTGCAGCAGCTATATAATCTCGCATTGAAAAATTATATATTTTATAGCGTGTTCTGCCGTCTCCTCCGTTATAACACCGGCATTCCATTGCATCTGCAAGCTCTTCCGCACGCCTGAAAGCTGATACAATCAGCGGTATCAGTATCGGTATAAGCGCCCTGGCACGCCTAATTATATTTCCCGTTTCAAAATCTGCGCCGCGTGCCTTTTGCGCGTTTGTTATTTTCTCCGTCTCGTCTATGAGAGTAGGAATAAATCGCATTGCAATTGTCATCATCATTGACAGCTCGTGCACCGGAACTTTTAAATATTTAAGCGGAAGCAGCAGTCTCTCGATAGCGTCCGACAGCATGACAGGGCTTGTAGTATAAGTCATAAGAGATGTACCCATAATCAGCAGCACAATGCGTATTGCCATAAACGCCGCTCTTTCAAGACCTCCGTAAGTCAACCAAGACAGCCATGAGATATTAGGAAACACCTTAACACCTGTACCGTAAAATACGTTGAAAAATGCAGTAAAGATAATAATAAAAAGCAGCGGTTTTATACCTTTCAGTACTGTTTTGACAGGTATTCTGGAAATAAGAATGGCAACGGCAAGAAACAGTCCGGTAACGGCAAAGCCCAGAAAGCTCCTGACAATAAATATTACAGCAACAAAAACTATAGTCAATATCACCTTCATGCGCGGATCCATTCTGTGTATTACAGAGTCACCCGGAAAAAACTGGCCTAAAGTAATATCTTTAATCATACAAGCCACCTTCTCTCAAGCACCGCATTATTTCCCGTGATGCATCTTCAACAGTATAAATATTACGTGATACCTTATATCCCTTTTCATTAAGAGATATAAACACTCTTGTGATCTGTGGTATATCAAGGCCGATTTTTTCAAGCATACCGGCATTTTCAAAAACTTCCGGAACGGAAGCATGCATTATACACTTAGCCCTGTTCATAACAATTATACTCTTAGCGTTTTTGGCTATATCTTCCATTGAATGAGATACAAGCAAAACAGTGCTTTTTGTTTCGCTGTGGTACTCACGTATCCGTGCCAGTATTTCATCGCGGCCCTTAGGATCAAGTCCGGCAGCCGGTTCATCAAGTATAAGAACCTTCGGAGACATCGCCATAACTCCCGCAATCGCCACTCGGCGTTTTTGTCCGCCTGACAGTTCAAACGGCGATTTTTTAAGATACTTTTTGTCCAGTCCTACAAATTCAATAGATCTCATGACACTTTTTTCGATTTCCTCTGAAGAAAGACCCATATTTTTAGGACCGAACGCTATATCGTTGTATACAGTATCCTCAAAAAGCTGGTATTCTGGATATTGAAACACTAAACCCACTTTAAAACGTGTCTGTATTCTTTTATGTTTATTATCCTGCCACAAATCCTGGCCATCTACAATGACCTTGCCGGATGTAGGCTTCAATATTGCGTTAAAGTGTGAAATCAGAGTACTTTTACCTGAACCGGTCTGACCGATAATACCTACATAATCTCCGTCTTCTATTGATAGCGAAACATCATCAAGCGCCGTCTTTTCAAATGGAGTACCGACCCCGTATTTATAAATTAAATTTTCAGTGGTGATTATCAATTTTGCCCTCCAAAAGTTTTGACAAAACCTCAACACATTCCGCCTCGTGCAAAACGGAAATGGGTACTTTTATATCATATTCCCTCAATTTGTACATAAGCTCGGCGGCCTGAGGAACATCAAGCGCCACGCTATGCAAAAGTCCAACATTTTGAAACACATATTTCGGGGTTCCGTCAAGAAGAATTTTTCCGTCATCCATTACAACAACCCTGTCCGCCTGTACAGCCTCATCCATATAATGAGTTATAAGTACAATAGTAACGCCCTGTTCCTGTTTAAGCCGCTTTATTGTTGACATTATTTCTTTTCTTCCGCGCGGATCAAGCATAGCGGTAGGTTCATCCATTATAAGACAGCTGGGCTTCATAGCAATTATGCCTGCTATTGCCACCCTTTGTTTCTGACCTCCTGACAGCCTATGCGGTGCGTGATGTTTGTACTCGGTCATACCCACAATCTCAAGCGCCTCATCGACGCGCCTTACCATCTCATCGTGCTCGACTCCAAGATTTTCCAAAGCAAACGCAACATCCTCATCAACAACAGATGCGATAATCTGATTGTCCGGATTTTGAAACACCATACCCATATTGCGGCGTATTTCAAGCAATTTATCACTATCGCATGTGTCAATTCCGCAAGCATATACTTTTCCGCCAGTCGGCAGCAAAATGCCGTTAAAATTTTTTGCAAGTGTACTTTTGCCGCTGCCGTTATGGCCTAAGATGGCAACAAAAGAGTTTTTTTCTATCTGAAGGTCTATACCGTCAAGAACAAGAGCGCCGTCTTCCTGCGGGTTATATGAAAAAGTTAAGTTTTCGACATCTATTATATTGTTCACTTATACCACCTTGCCACAGATCCGGATGGAAAAGCCAGCCCGTTTTTGGCTTTCAAACCGATTTCCGAGCTTTCAAAACAACCACCCGCATTATCTCCTATACACAGCCGCAGCAGATATTCCATTACAGAAGCGCTTAGCCCTGTAGAATAGGAATTCAAGATAAAAAACAAAGGATCGTCTGACAGAAGGCATGTACATTTTTCAGCAAAGTTAAAAAGCATATCTTCAAGCTGCCAGACTTCTTTGCCGGGTCCTCTTCCGTAAGACGGCGGATCCATAATTATACCATCATATTTTTTACCGCGGCGTATTTCTCGCTCAACAAATTTTATACAATCATCAACTATATATCTTATAGGTCTGTCTGCAAGTCCGCAGGATTGCGCGTTTTCCTTAGCCCATTGCACCATTCCCTTTGACGCGTCCACATGACATACGGACGCTCCCGCCGAAGCACAAGCCATGGTAGCTGCACCGGTATATGCAAACAGATTCAATACGTTTACTTGTCGTCCCGACGATATTATCTTATCGCTCATAAAATCCCAGTTAACAGCCTGCTCGGGGAAAACACCGGTATGCTTAAAGTTCATGGGTTTTATGTTGAATACAAGATTTTTATATCTTATCTGCCAGCTTTCAGGCAGGTTATATATTTCCCATTTTCCTCCGCCGCTTTTAGTGCGATAATAATGCGCATCAGGTTTATTCCACAGAGGGTTGTCCCGCTTTCCGTGCCATATAGCCTGGGGGTCGGGACGTACAAGAATATATTTACCCCAGCGTTCAAGACGCTCGCCGTAAGACACGTCTATCAATTCATAATCTTTCCATTTATCTGCTAAAAGCATATTATACCTCAAATGTCACCTGTTCGTTGCCGGTCATGGGAATGCCCAAATGTTTATAAGCGTTTACCGTAGCTGTTCTGCCGCGCGGCGTTCTCGAAATAAATCCCATTTGCAGCAGATACGGTTCATATACATCCTCAAGAGTAACAGCTTCTTCCCCGATTGTAGCCGCCAATGTTTCAAGTCCTACAGGACCGCCTCCGAAATTTTTAATTATGCTCGATAACATAAGCCTATCAATATTGTCAAGTCCAAGTTCGTCAATTTCAAGAGCACTCAATGCAAGACGAGCTGTTTTTTTATCAATAACACCGTTGCCTTTAACCTGAGCAAAGTCTCTTACACGCTTTAAAAGTCTGTTTGCAATTCTAGGAGTACCGCGTGAACGCATAGCAATCTCAGACGCTCCGTCCCGTTCTATAGGTATATTTAAAATACCTGCTGAACGCAGTACTATTTCAGACAGTTCTTCAACAGTATAAAGTTCCAGTCTTAGCATTACCCCAAAGCGGTCACGAAGCGGAGAAGAAATTTGCCCCGCACGGGTTGTTGCACCAATAAGAGTGAATTTAGGCAAATCAATACGTATGCTGCGTGCTGAAGGACCTTTACCTATTATTATATCGACGGCATAGTCCTCCATTGCAGGATATAATATTTCTTCTACAACACGGGACAATCTGTGTATTTCATCGATAAAAAGAACATCACCGGGCTGAAGATTAGTTATGATCGCTGCCAGATCACCGGCCTTTTCGATAGCCGGTCCGGAAGTTATGCGTATATTTACTCCCATTTCAGAGGCAATAATGCCCGCCAAAGTTGTTTTACCCAGACCGGGTGGTCCATACAGCAGGCAATGATCAAGACTTTCGCCGCGTGATTTTGCAGCCTCTATATATATTCCGAGGTTTTCCTTGACCTTTTCCTGACCTATATAATCATCTATTCGCCGCGGCCGCAGCGATTCTTCTATATCGTTGTCAGGACCCGTAAAGGTCGATGTAACGATTCTTTCTTCAAATTCTGATTCTATCATTTATACCTCACATCATTTCTTTAAGCGCTTTCTTTATTATTTCCTCTACGCTTATATCGGAGACATTCATAGAAGAAACCGCGCGTTTGGCCTCATACTGAGTATATCCCAAAGCCATAAGCGCATCGATAGCCTCAATGGTTTTTGCTGCATTTCCCGGTTGAAGACTTGGCTGCTTTACTGTGACAGCAGGAATGTTTTTAAGTTTATCCTTAAGCTCAAGTACTATTCTTTGTGCAGCTTTAGGGCCAATGCCCTGAGCTCTTGTTATCATAGCCGTGTCACCGGTAGCAACCGCCGAAGCAAGCTCTCCGGGTGTAAATTCAGACAAAACAGCAGCTGCTGCTTTGGGCCCTATACCGGATATACCCAGCAAGGTTTTAAAGCTGTCTTTTTCCTCATTGCTGCAAAATCCAAAAAGTTCAACGCTGTCCTCGCGAACTATCATATGTATATAAACGATCGCATTATTTCCTTCAGCAGGAAGCTGGGAAAGTCCGTTGCGTGTCATCTGCACCTCAAAGCCCACTCCCGCACATTCTATTACGGCTCTGTCTGACAGCTTTTCTGTTATTTTGCCGTTTAATGAATAAATCATACTTTCCTCCTACATGAGCTCCAAAAGTTTTGATTTTGCACAATGTGCATGACATATCGCAAGCGCAAGCGCATCCGCCGCATCGTCCGGATGCGGCATTTTCTTTAATCCGAGTATAGTCTGTGTCATAAGCATAACCTGTCTTTTTTCCGCCCTGCCGTATCCGACTACGCTTTGTTTAACCTGCAAAGGCGTGTATTCGTAAAAATCAACTCTGCTTTTTTTCAAAGCAAGCATAATTACTCCCCTGCTGTGCCCTACCGCAATAGCGGTTGTTATATTAGTGTTGAAAAAAAGTTCTTCCACCGCAGCGGCATCGGGCTTGTATTTTTGACACAATTGACATATGCCGTCATAAATCATTTCAAGTCTGTTTTCAAACGGAGTGTTCGGCGGAGTTGTGACCGCACCGTAACTTATGGTTTGAAAATGTGTACCGTCTGTGTTTATAATACCGTATCCTATTGTCGCGTATCCCGGATCTATACCTAAAATAATCATATCATGCCGCCTATATTAATCTGAATATGAATTATAACATATATATTTTAATAAATAAATAGTTTTAAGTAATTTTTTATTATTGACTTACACTGATCAAATTGATATAATACAAACATTAAAATATTAGAAATGGGACAGATATGTTAGATGAAATTTCAGAAATTGCGCGTCAGGCTGGACTTTTAATTAAAAGTTGCTCCGTCAGTCCAAACAAAGCCTCAGAAAAAGAGGGCAAAGGTAATTTTGTAACTGAGTTTGATATGAAAATTCAACGTTTTCTAAAGGAAAAGTTAAAAGATCTTATTCCTGAAGCGGAATTTTTCGGTGAAGAGAACGGAGAAGACGATATGCGCCCTTGTCGGCTTGCTTTTGTTGTGGATCCGATTGACGGTACCACCAACTTTATCAGGGATTTTAAGCACAGCTGTATATCTATATGCCTTTTGAAAGATAATTTACCGTACATAGGAGTAGTGTATAACCCATATCTTGATGAAATGTTTTGTGCACAAACCAAAAACGGTGCATACTTAAACGGCAATCCTATACGAGTATCAAATATGGGCCTGAATAATTCACTTATTAGTTTCGGGACTTCACCGTATTATATTGATAAAGCGGATAAAACATTTGAAACAGCAAAAACTCTTTTCAAATACGCAGCAGATTTAAGAAGATGCGGATGCGCTGCGCTTGATATTTGCTATGTGGCGGCAGGTAGATGTGATTTGTATTTTGAGTATACTCTTTCGCCATGGGATTTTGCCGCAGGATCCGTGATTTTAAAGGAAGCGGGCGGGATAATCATTACAAGCGGGTATAAAGAATTGGATTATACAAAAAAATGTGCTGTCGTTGCCTCAAACCCTGTAATATTTAAAGAGTTTAAAAATCTTATAGATTTTTGATAAAAATAAAAAGCCGATTGTATTGAACAAGACCGGCAAAAACGGACAATAGAAAAAAGAGCCTCCATGGCAGAATGAAAGAAACTGCCATAGGAGGTTTTGCAATGCCCTGAAGTTATCTGCATATATCTCTCACGGTTATTATAGCCTTACTTGATCATGCGGTATTGCGTCGTCCATGTCAAGACGTGGTAATCCTTATAATAACATTTCTTTTACGTTCTCAAAACAGAGTGCGTTTACCCCACCAAGCTCAAACCCTATGAGAAGGCCGATAATCTCATAGAAAAGTACATCCATTTCTGCAACCACTAAACATTACAACTTAAAACAAAACTGACTTCCCATAAAAGAGAAGCCAGTATATTGTTAATTTAAGTTCAACTATCACAGGGTGCTTTTTGTGCTTTCTGCATAATCGGAGAAGTTTATTTGTATTCTCTATTTATTGTTAGAATTTAATATCATATTTTCTATAAATATCGCGTATCCCTTTTGGGGTTCGGATACAAGAACATGAGTGACAGCGCCGATGATTTTCCCGTTTTGAATAATCGGACTGCCGCTCATACCCTGAACTATACCCCCGGTTTTATCAAGAAGCTGTTGATCGGTTATTTTTATGACCATATTTTTAGTTTCTTGAAGATTGTTATTGATTTTAACAATTTCTATTTCATACCGTTGGCTATCTCTACCATCGACACAAGATATAATTTCCGCCTTTCCTGTAGTAATTTCATCTTTTAATGCGATAGGATAACTTTCCATTTGCGAAAATTCATCAGTGACGCAGGTAGCTGTCAAACCGGTATTTGAATTGCTGTTTAATACTCCAATTATAGACTGCTCATCAAACGAGCCCAACAATTCCCCTGGAGAACCGCTGACACCTTTAACAACTCCCTCAATATCGGCACGAACAAGTTCTCCTGTGCTTACCGGCATTATCAGTCCTGTATCATTGTCAGATATTGAATGTCCAAGACCTGCAAGAATATTGTTGTTTTCATCATAGTATGTGAGCATGCCTATGCCTGCTGTGCTGTCACGCACCCACAGACCTATCCTGTAATTGCCGTCAGTATCGTCTGTCAGTGGTGTAATATCAACTTCAAACTGCAAATTATTCCTTAATATTACGGCTTTTTGAGCATTTCCGTTACAGGTCTTGACCTGAGCCATCAATTCCTCATTGGACTTAATTTCCACGCCGTTATAACTTAATATTATATCTCCTTCACGCACTCCTGCGGTATACGCAGGATTTTGAACGACCCCGTTATGAACAAAGTCAGTAATGTCCACAACTATTACGCCATCCGTGTACAGCTTTACTCCAAACGCTATTCCAAGCGGTACCACCTGCTGCTTTTCAATTACACTTATTTCAGCCGTCTTTATGGGAAGAAGGCCGAACAATTTGACTTTTGCCTCATATTTACCCTGACTGAGCGTACCGGAATCGGTCAAATTCTTTGCCGTCTCAGCGCTGCCCATATCAAGCTTTATAAGAGAATTTCCCGATGATATTTTTTCGTCTGAATAAAACGAATAGCTGTCAGGCTGAAAACCGATATATAAACCGAAGCAAAGTGCTAATACTAATAATAAAGCTATAAATTTTTTGATTTTTATCACCTTCTCTGATTTATTTTTTGAAATATATTAAAATTTATTCATTTATAAAAATCGCTTTTAAAAAAAGCTTGTAAATTTATCCGATATCTATTATTATTGTTTTAAATGAATTTAAGGAGATTGGATTTTAGCATGAGTATCGGACTGATAATTTCAACTGTTTTTCTGATAATGCTGTCTGTTATTTTTTGCACTTTTTTTTCTTCTAGACTGGCACAACTTAAAAATCGCAGCAAAGCGTGGGGACTGTTAGGATTTTTTCTTAATTTTTTAGGGTTAATAATAGTTTGCTTTTTGCCGTCAAAAAGAAATGATACTTTGCAGACAAATCCCGTTTCTTATATGATATCAAAGCTGCCCTCACTTTCGCGCAAGACTATAGGGCTTATAATCGCAGTTGCAGTTGTTATAGTCATTACGCTTGTAGCTTATGACAATATCCCCGTTATAATTCAAAACTACAAATATTCCCGGCAAATACTCAATCAAACACAGACTGAATATGAACAGCCACGTATCATTGAGGCTGATATTTCAGAAATTTGTATCGGAAGCGACAGTACCTTTGCTATATCCAGCTCAGGTGATGTTTTTTGCTGGGGCAGACAACTGTCCAATCCGCTGGAGGATCAGCAGCGCGGAGTTATCTATAAATCAGCAAAAAAAGTTTCAGCCACCGAAAAAATGATTTATATTCTGACAGATGATAACAAACTGTATGCTAAAGGCAGCGACCAATACCACGGGTTTGATGGCAATCAGGAAAACATCAATCAATTTAAACTTATTTCCGATGATGTGTATGACTTCTCAATTTCTGAAACTACTGTTGGATATATAAAAACAAACGGACGTCTTTATATGTTTGGTGACAACAGCTTCGGACAACTCGGTACCGACGACAGAGTAAAGCATGACGAGCCTGAATCGGTATTGAGAAATGTAAAAAAAGTGGTATGTGAGGCAACATTTACTGTTGCCATAAACGAATCAGGAACAGCCTATGCGTTCGGATCAAATGTTAATGGACAGATGGGTATTTACGATCCAATTACAGACTCACCAGTTGAAATTGCAAATGGAATTACCGATATTGCCTGTGGTGATGATTTTATACTTTTGCTGACAAACGATGGCAGTGTACTTGCCTGCGGAGATAATTCATGCGGTCAGCTCGGTATTGCATCGGATCAGCCGATCGTAGATTTTACTTCCGTTATGACGGGTGTTTCAAAAATTGAAGCTGCAAAAAAATCATCTTTTGCGCTTAAATCAAACGGTGAGCTTTACGCATGGGGCCAGAATAATGTAGGCCAGCTCGGAAGCAAAAATACAGATAATGTACTTACTCCCCTGCTTGTTGAAACCGACATTCTCAATGTTAAGACCTCAGGTCTGCATACAGTGGTTTTAACAACTGATAAAAAAATAAACGCGAGCGGCTATAATAATTTCAGCCAACTGGGCAAAGGCCAATCAAGGGATACATTCCAAGCCGTCACATCTATTAAATAAGGAGTTAAAAGTGTTAAAAGTTTCTATTATTCTTTTTGTTACAGCGTTATTTTTTCTGGTTATTTATGCTGTTTCAAGCAGTAAATCCAAGCAGAGAAAAAATAAAAAGAAAGCCCCGCGGTTAACAGGTGTTATTGCAGCTCTTTGTCTGACATGCTCGGTAATTCTTTGTGTCATATATTTGAAAGAAAAAAATATTAAGATTTTTAACAGACTTAATTCATATGATCTGCCTGAAAAATACACTTCTACTCTTGCAAGCGACGGAGCTGATAAGGCATATTCACTGCTTCCGATAAATGTGTTTATCCAAAACAATGATATATATTTTATAAATTCTGAAAACGACTGCTTTTTAAAATCCCAAACGGAAAATATATTTAAAACAATTTTAAATGACACATCATATATCGGAGGAGAAAAAACTCTCAAAACTACACTTAAAACTGACGGGGATTTAGTTTTAGACGGATTTTTTCTGTTTTCAAAATATGATGAGGAATATCTTGAATATTCAAATAAAGTAATTGCGGACAACGTCAGATCCTGCAGTTGCTCAGACAATTCCCTTTTCTATATCACAAATGACAACAAGCTTTACGCTATGGGTTTTAACGAATACGGACAGCTTTGTGATACAACCGTCAAAAATAAGACAAGCCCTGTTTTTATTATGGATGATGTTCAAGCTGCCGATATTTCCGACACGCATGCCATGATCGTTGATAAATTCGGCACTCTATACGCTTCGGGTGACAACTCATATTCACAACTCGGAAATAAAACTGCCATTTCGACTACAGAACTGACTAAGGTCATGCAAGGGGTGAAGGATGTAAAAGTCGGAAACTATTTTTCGCTTGTTCTGACGGTAAACGGTGAATTATATACAGCCGGAATAAATGATAAAGGTCAGTTGGGAAACAACGGTGAAGAATTTAAAGCACAGCTTGTACAGATTTTATCCGGTGTTGAAAAAATAGCGATTAACGGAAACACATGTGCAGCACTCACATACAGCGGCGAATTATATGTCTGGGGAGATAACACTGCTTGCAAAGCCGGCGTTGTACAAGATGATATAATATACTCCCCCTTAAAAATACAGGAAAATGTGTACGATTTTGCACTCGGCAGCTTTGGTGTCGTTGTTTTAAATAAAGACCGCAACATACTACTATCCGCTCAAGACGGATCGTTCTCTGCAGTTATAGATTTTGCCGCTCAAATCCCCGAAGAGCTGAAAGACAAAAACGATTTTTATGCTTTTGAATCACCTGATAAAGTATAAATACTAAAAAAATACAAAAAACTCTTGAAATAAGTAAACCTATATGATATAATTTATTGGTCTAATGATTACAATTAAAGAGGTGAAATACATGAAGGAAGGAATTCATCCCAAATACGACAAAGCTATTGTAAAATGCGCTTGCGGAGAAACTTTTGAAACAAGATCTACAAAAAGCGAAATAAAAGTTGAAATTTGCTCAAAATGTCACCCCTTCTTTACAGGAAGACAAAAGCTGGTAGATTCCGGCGGTCGTGTAGACAAGTTTAAGAAAAGATATAATCTCAACTAATTTAAAAGCACCGTTATACGGTGCTTTTTTACTAAGTATGGAGAAATGCTATGATCACACATATTATATGGGACTATAACGGCACTGTTGTAGATGACGTAGACGCTTCGGTGGCGGCAGTAAATGATATGCTTAATAAAAGAAATTTACCGCTGACTACAAAAGAGCAATATATTGAAACTGTCGCGCTGCCTCTTGACAATTATTATAAAGGTCTGGGTATATCTGAAGAAGATATGGCGGCAATCTCGACGGAATTTCAAACATTTTGCAAAAATCACAGCAATCTTATACACATATTTGATGATTTTTTTGTCGTGATGCAAGAGCTAAAAAAATTTGATATCAAAAATATACTCATGTCTTCACTCTACAAAGATTTTTTATTAGAAGATATGAAAAAATTCAATTTAAGCAAATACTTTGACGATGTGATAGGAATGAATGATAAACTTGTCGGCTCAAAGCTTGAAAACGCCAAAAATTATATTGCAAAAAATCATCTGAAGGCCGAAAATGTTTTGTTTATAGGCGACCTTGTAAGCGATGCCAAAATTGCTAAAACTCTAAATGCAAACTGTATTCTTATTCCAAACGGTCACAACTCCAAAACAAGATGCCTGTCAGAGGAGGTAACTGTATTTGACGATCTTAAATGTATTATCGGATATCTTCAAAAATCATAAACATCTGTATTTTGCGGGCGCTATTCTTATAGTCTTAGGTACAGGTATATATTTTTTTATAGCATACGCAAAGCTTTTGGCACTATTTTTGATTTTATGCGGTTTTTGCTGCTTTTTATATGGATTTGTCGACGGTTTGAAAAGCAGCAATAATGGTATTATTGCGTTTTTTTGCCGCTTTTTTAAAATTACTTTTTTAATCTTAATTTTGATATTTACAGTGTCTTTTGCTGCAATACAGTTATTAATTATAAATAATGCGAAAGATGAAGACTTATACAGTAAATACATAATAGTTTTAGGCTGTGCAATAGATGGCACAGAGCCGTCTGACGCGCTCAAATGCAGACTTGACAAAGCTGCACAATACATGTCAATATACCCAAAAAGCACAGCAGTGCTCTGTGGCGGCCAGGGAATAAATGAAATCACCTCTGAAGCTCAGGTGATGTATGATTATCTGACCTACAGAGGTATCGACAGCAGCAGACTGATTATTGAAAACAATTCACACGATACCAGACAAAACATAATTGAAGCTAAAGAAATAATCAATTCCAAAGAATCTGGTAATATTCCTCAAGTAGCTGTCGTATCCAACGGTTTTCATCTATACCGCGCAAAATTGATTATGAAAAAGCACGGTTTTGAACAGATAACAACTTTAAAAGCGGCAACTCCCCCGTCTTTTGTGCTGATATTGAATTTGCATCTGCGTGAGTATTTTTCTGTTGTTTTGGAGTATTTTAATATTTAAATTTCTTTACAAATGAAAATGTGTATACTATAATAATGACTGAGTTAGGAGAAACACGTTATGAGCGTCAATGCATATTATTATTTTCAAAGTATATACGGCAACTCCAATGAACCGATCATATGTATAGATGAAAATCTTGATATTGTTTTTGCAACACCTGTATCTTACAGTGTTTTCGGTATAGAGAGAAATGCTTTGAATATAAATTGTATGTTGCTTCGTAAACATTTGAGCAGTGTAAAGACAGCATTCAGCAAAGGTGAATGTTGCTCTATAAACTGCGAAAATGTCTATGATAGCTCCGCAATGAAATGCATATTCATTCCGCAGACTTACTGTGACACAAAATATGCTGTACTTATATTTACAAAAATCGCCGCTCAAGAAATTGACAACCTCAGAAAATTTGAATTGAAACGAACTATCGAAGTCATAAAAAGTTCAGTCGTATACTCAACATCGCTTATAGTTTCTCATATGCAGCTTATAAAGCAAGACGGCTGCCGGGATAAATCTGTTAATATAGTTTTGCAGAATGTTTTGATACTGCGTAAACTGTACAGAAATCTGAGCCTGATGGCTTCTTCAAATCTTAAAAGTGAATTTTCTCAGGTAATTGATATAAATGCGTACCTAAAATACATAACTCAGATAATTTCCACACAAATAGGGCATGCTAAAATTGAGTTTGAATTTTCTCTGTGTAATGAACTTCTCGTTACAGAAATGGAACCTAAAATTTTTGAAATACTTATTTGCAATTTCGTATCCAGTTGCTTGAAAAATTCGATTGGAAAGACTAAGTTAACCATACATTCAGCTTTGCGCGGAAATGAAAATCATGTTATTTTTTCAAATTCAGCCGTAAATCCAAAATATTTAGATAAATTCATGCATTCACAGCAAGATATTTTAAACAGTCCTGAAAATCTGTTTGATTTAAATATTTCGATTATAAGAAAAATACTGACTGATCACAGCGGTAAAATATTTGCCACTGAAAACGGAAAAGGCGGCATTTCAGTCGGCTTTACCCTGCCGTCTGTGGATAAAAGGATTTCTGATCTGCATAGTCCTAAGCAACATGAGTCAGGCAGTGATGAATTCTTCTCAAATATCAGTATTGAAATGTCAGAATTTATTGATGTTGATAATATAAATTTATAAATATAAGGAGAGATATTATGAATGTTTTAGTAACCGGCGGAACAGGCTATATTGGTTCACACACTATTGTAGAGTTGCTTAATAACGGCCATAAGGTTATAGCTTTTGACAATTTTTACAATAGCAAACCCGAGGTACTTAACCGTATTAAAACAATAACCGGAAAAGATATCAAGTTTTATAAAGCAGATATGCTTAACAAAAATGAAATCGACACGATTTTTGATGAGAATAAAATCGATGCCGTGATTCATTTTGCCGGACTCAAAGCTGTCGGTGAAAGCTGTCAAAAACCTCTGCTTTATTATAACAATAATATTTGCGGCACTCTCAATCTTTTGCAGTCAATGGAGGAGCATAATGTCCGCAACATAGTATTTTCATCGTCTGCAACTGTATACGGTGATACAAAAGATGTTCCGGTAAATGAAAACGCTCCTGTAGGACACGCTACAAATCCGTACGGCGAAACAAAAATAATGCAGGAAATAATTATGAAGGACATGTATAAAGCCAATAATGCCTGGACAGTTACTCTTCTGCGTTATTTCAATCCTGTAGGCGCACATGAAAGCGGTCTAATTGGTGAGGATCCGCAAAATATACCCAATAACCTGACTCCGTATATTTCTCAGGTTGCTATCGGCAGACTGCCAAAACTTATGATTTTCGGTAATGACTATAATACTCATGACGGCACGGGGGTACGTGACTATATTCACGTAGTCGACCTTGCTATCGGTCATTTGAAAGCTCTTGATGCAAGCGTATCAAAAACAGGTGTGTTTATATATAACCTTGGAACAGGCAAAGGTTACAGCGTTCTGGATGTTGTTCATGCATTTGAAAAAGCAAGCGGTGTTAAAATCAATTATGAAATAACAGGACGTAGAGCTGGAGACGTTGAGGTTTTGTATGCGGATACGCAAAAGGCTAAAAACGAAATCGGTTTTGTTGCCAAGCGCGGAATTGATGAAATGTGCAGAGACCTCTGGAATTGGCAGAAGAAAAATCCGCACGGTTTTGAATAATAGTTAAAAAAATCCGGAATGAATTTTCCGGATTTTGATTTAATATAGGAGAAAGCATGGAAATATTAGCACCTGTCGGATCACCTGATCATATAGCTGCGGCTGTCAGAAGCGGAGCTGACGCGGTTTATATGGGCGGACAAAATTTTAATGCCCGCAGAAACGCCAAAAACTTTAATACCGATGAACTTGCCGGCGCCATTTCATACTGTCATGCAAGAAACGTTAAAGTATATATTGCTCTTAACACTCTTATAACAGATTATGAAACAGAAAAAGCACAACAGGAAATAATAAATCTGGCAAAGCTTGGCGCTGACGCTGTAATAATACAGGACATGGCTATGCTCAATATAATAAAATCGCATGTTCCGGACATGCCCGTGCATGCATCAACTCAAATGAGCGTTCACAACCTAAGCGGAGCTGTCACTCTTGAAAAAATGGGATTTAAAAGAGTTGTTGCAGCAAGAGAGCTTTCACTTGCCGAACTTAAACTTATACGCGATAACACAGCACTGGAACTTGAGGTGTTCGTTCACGGGGCACTTTGTATGTGTGTGTCCGGTCAGTGCTATATGTCGAATATGTTTGGGCAAAGAAGTGCAAACCGCGGACTTTGTGCCCAGCCCTGTCGTCTTGACTTTAAATGTAACGGCAACAACTACGCCCTGTCTTTAAAAGACCTGTCCGCTGTATCTATGCTCAGGGAGCTTGAAAAAATAGGTATAAACTCCGCCAAAATTGAAGGTAGAATGAAACGTCCCGAATATGTAGCCGCTGCGACCCATGCATGCGCTCTATCTCTGGCTGGTCTGCCATATGATAAAGATACACTTCAGGCAGTTTTTTCACGCAGCGGGTTTACAAACGGGTATCTTGAGGGAAAAATCACCCGAGACATGTTTGGACACCGGACCAAAGACGATGTTATTTCTGCTGCACCGATTTTGAAAAAAATTGCCTCTCAATACAGAAAAGAAGCTCCGCTTATAGGCGTAGATATGCATATTGAAATAAAACGGTCAAAAAACATTTTACTGACTGTAACAGACGGCAATAACATTGTAAAAGTCCAGGGTGCTGTGCCGCAAATTGCAAATACCTTGGAAACGGATAGAAATGCTGTTGAAAAATCACTTAAAAAATGTGGTTCAACTCCTTTTTTTCTTAATAATCTGAGCTGCAAAATAGACAAAGGTCTGTCTGTTTCCGCGTCCGAACTGAATAATTTAAGAAGATCTTCTCTGGAAAAACTGCTGATAATAAGAAGTCAACCGCATCCATATACAGTGATCGAAAAAAATTTTAGACCTCAGGTTAAAAAAATATATGCTGTTTCTGATAAATTGATTTTTGCACGATTTGAAAATATAAATCAAATTTTTGAATATCCGGATAAGATGATCATTGACTATGAAAAGCTTGCTGATAATGCGGAAATATGTAAAAAGTACAAGCATAAAATTATTGCTCAGCTTCCGCCGATAATGTATAATGAAAAATCTATAGACAGTAAGCTTGCTTTACTTAAATCATACGGCATTGATACTCTGTACATTTCAAACATTTACGGTTTTGAATATGCCAAAAAAAACGGATTTAAAATCATGGCGGGATTTGGATTGAATATAACAAACAGTCTTGCGCTAAAAGAGTACACAGATATTGGTGTTGATATGGCGGAAATTTCTTTTGAATGTACTGCTTCAAGATTTGACGCTCTTGAAAAACCTATCCCATGCGGACTGATTGCCTACGGCAAGATGCCGCTTATGACATTCAGAGCATGTCCGGCCCGTACCGAAAACGGCTGCGGCAACTGTGACGGAAAAAATTTTATAACTGACAGGTATGGAAATAAAATGCCCCTGATTTGTCATAACAAAGTATATTCACAGCTATTAAATCCACAGCCAATATACATGGGAGATAAGCTTGATCAGATCAAAAGCGCTGCATTTGTCACACTATATTTTACAAACGAACAGCCGTCTGAATGTATTGATATTTACCGTTTAGTAAAGTATGGTAAAATTTTCAACAAACAATATACACGCGGCTTAAACTATAAGGAAGTCTTGTAATGACCGATAAAATTCAACTTGTATTTTCAATGCTTATTTTTTCAACAATAGGTCTGTTTGTACGGCTTGTTTCTCTTCCTTCAGGTTTTATTGCCATGTGCAGAGGCTTTGTAGGTGTATTGTTTTTACTGATATTTTCTCTGGTTTCAAAAAAGAAAATATCTTTTGCGGCAATCAGAAAAAATTGGCTGCTATTACTGCTTTCCGGAGCGGCAATAGGAATTAACTGGGTTTTGCTGTTTGAGGCATATAGATATACTTCCGTTGCGGTGGCAACCCTCTGCTATTATTTTGCTCCGATTTTCTTGATAATTGTCTCATCCGTCATATTAAGAGAAAAGCTGACACTGAAAAAAATAATTTGTATAACAGGTGCTCTTATAGGAATGGCATGTATTTCCGGGATATTTTCGCCGAGCTTTTCATTTGGCAGTATCAAAGGCATTTTACTTGGCACGGGTGCTGCCGTATTTTATACATCAGTTATCATTATAAATAAGTTTTTAAAAGATATAACCGCGTTAGAAAAAACGATTTGCCAATTGCTTATAGCAGCAATCATAATTGTTCCGTATTTTATAATTTCAGAAAGTTCAAGTATATCTCAAATAAGCTTTACATCTGTGTCAGTACTAATTCTGATAGGCATTTTGCATACAGGAATTGCATATGTACTTTATTTTAATTCCATTAAAAGCCTTCCGCCTCAAACTGTCGCCATTCTAAGCTATATAGATCCTGCTGCTGCAATTCTGCTCTCTACAATAATATTAAAAGAAAACATAGGTTTATCAGGAGCTTTAGGAGCGCTATTGATAATCGCATCTGCAATGGCAAGTGAATTTGATATAAAAAAATAAAATGCTGCAGGCAAATGCTGCAGCATTTTATTATATATTCATAAGCGCCCATACAATATATAAGATTCCGAAAATAATCGGCTGATGCAGAATATATACCCATAAAGAATATCTGCCGCAAATTTCAAGGGGTACAAACCTGGCATTATAAAACCATGCCGGAAAATCGCCTCTTTTTATATATTTTCCTATATAAGTTCCAACTATAAACAGAAAGAAATACGGAAGCAGCGGATAATAATCACCATAGCTTTTGATACTTTCAGGCAAAATTCCGAAAATCATAAGGAAATATGAGGAACTTACAGGACCCGTGCGATAATAAATATAATAAGCAATAAACAGTAAACTGAAAATTATAATACCTGCGATCGGGTTGATTTTTTCAAAAAACTTTCTCAGCAACGCGTACAATATCATTGAAAGACCGAACATATGTAGTATACCAAAATATATATTCAAGCCTGTAAATCCAATTGCGGGTAAAATTATACATGTAGCAAAAGATACCAAAAGCGCGGCTGAAAAGACAATAATACCTCTTTTAAGTACACTGCTGCTGTAATTAGTACAAATACCGGATACCAGCAAAAACACTGCTACAAACAACAGCTGAAGTATATAAAACGCTTCTGTATATAGCAAATCAATGCTAGATGAAAAGATTATCTCATATGAAACCAGACCATGATGCAACACCATACCCAATACTGCACCGCCTCTTAAAATATCCAGCATGTGCACACGGTTTTTTATTTTTTCAGACATTATTTTTCGGACTTTCTTATATTCTTTCTTGTTTCAGATACACTTTCATAACCTTTTCTGAGTGTTTCTTCTGTCTTTTTAAGTACATTGTCACAATACTCCACTGTAGCGCTTCTGAGTTCCTTTGCAGCACTCTGAGCGTTAGCGACTATCTCGTTTGCTCTGATTTGAGCGTTTTTATATACTTCTTCCTGAGAAAGCATTTTCTTTGCCTGTGTCTGTGCTGCATTTATAATTCCTTCCGACTCCATGCGAGCACGACTGATTATATCATCGCGTTCCTTGATTATACGCTTTGATTTTTTTATTTCTTCGGGGAGATTTAAGCGCATTTCTTTAACAAACTCCAAAATTTGCGAACTGTCAACAACTGTACGTCCGCCGGACATGGGAAGAGTCCATGAATTCTCTACTAAATCTTCCAGTGCGTTAAGTATTTCTTCAAAATCCATAATATTAATCCTTTCTCTGCAGTCTGTTTTTTATATCATCCAGCACAACGCTCGGCACAAAATCACTGATATCACCGCCGTTGCGCGCAATTTCTTTTACTATACTTGAAGACAAATACATATATTTTGAATTGGTTGTTAAAAATATTGTTTCAAGTTCCTTATTTATTTTTTTATTTGTCAGTGCCATCTGAAATTCATATTCAAAATCCGTCACGGCACGCAGTCCCCTTATACTTGTTACTACGTCGATCTTTTTTGCATACTCGGCCAACAGTCCCGAAAAGGTACAAACCTCCACATTTTGCATGTCAGATGTACACTTTCGCATCATTTCCATTCTCTCTTCAATAGTAAAGCAACAACTTTTAGAAGAGTTTGTAAGTACCGCAACATATAGCTTATCAAACATCTTAGCGGAACGTTTTATAATATCCATATGCCCTTTTGTAATAGGATCAAAAGATCCGGGATAAATTGCGTTTTTTTGCTTCATATATCATTTCTCCGTTCGAGAATAGTTATTTTGATATCCGAATAAAAATACTCCTGCCTGATTTTAAAGTTACGATTGAGGATAACATCTGACTTTGCACTTTCACACACTACAATACAAGAAGTGTCAAGTATATCATTTTTACACATAAGCTCCAAGGCATCAGGTATTAAATTTCTGCCGTAAGGCGGATCCAAAAATACAAGCGATACCTTTTGCCCCTTTAGCCTAATCATTTTAACACAATCCGAATATGTTTTGCAAGTAAGCTGACATAATTGTTCAAATCCGCATGCTTTGATATTCTTTTCAATGATTTTACATGCCTGCTGCGAGTAATCATTAAAAAAGCAAAACCGAGCACCTCTAGAAATAGCCTCAAGTCCCAACTGGCCGCTTCCCGAGAATAGATCCAGAACTGTTTTATCGCTTATTTCAAATTGAATTGCATTAAAAAATGCCTGTTTTACACGTTCAAGTGTAGGACGTGTGGTATCACCGGAAAGAGTAAGCAGTTTTTTCCCGCGCCTTATTCCGGAAATAATTCTCATCATTTTTAGACCTCCCTGAGGCTATTGTAAATTTTTTCGGCAAGTTCATTTGATACCCCGTTTATTTTTGAGATTTCTTCGACACCGGCGTTTTTTAAATTATCAATAGTCTTAAAATGGTCCATTAATGATTTATAACGAGCTTTGCCTACACCTGGAACAGACATAAGTTCAGAAGAAAACATTTGTCCGCTTTTCTTTTTCTGCATATAAGATATTGCATACCTATGCACCTCATCCTGCAGATTAGTAAAAAACTTGAATACTGCCGGATTTACCCGTAAATCCACCTCTCCTTTTATACTTACGCATGCGCGAGTACGATGCTTTCTGTCCTTTACCAAACCAAAAATATTTATATTTCTTTTTGAGACAAGCTCATAAACCGCATTTAAATGTCCCGCTCCGCCATCCAGAAAAATTATATCCGGAGCTTTATTAAAGCCTTCAGAACCGCTGTCAAGCCGTTTTAACCTGCGTTCTATCATTTCATAAGTATGCTTATAATCATCCTGTACAGCATCATCGAACTTGAATTTTTTATATTCGCTTTTTCTGAAGCGGCCGTTTTCCCATACCACCATGCCTCCGACTGTACTGTCACCACCAAAGTGAGATATATCATACATTTCTATTCTTGATGGGATTTTTGAAATTCCCAGCATCTGGGCAATCTGACCCATAAGTTTATTTGATCTGACACCGTTGGAACGCTTTTCTGCCAACTTTTCTAAAGCATTTTTTCGACACATTTCTATTAGTCTTGCGCTTTCACCTTTCTTTGCTTCAAAAAGCTTGACCAAACTTCCGCGCTGAGATGATAGCCACTGTGACAGCAGCTGATGAGACTTAGGCATATGTTCCACTGCTATTTCCTTGGGTATTATGTCCTTTTGCTGATAATACCTTTCTATAAACACACCGATTATATCATCAGATGAATCGCTGATAAAAACTGTATCCTGAAAGAGAAGCTTTCCCTGTCTTATATGCATTACCGAAAAGCATATTTCATCCTCCAGCTCAGAATGTGCTATAATATCACGGTTTACATCCGGAGACAATACAATGATCTGTTTGGACTCAAGTCTTTTTATACTGTCTATCCGATCACGCAATACTGCAGCCTTTTCAAAATTTAAATCCTTGCTGCAGCACAGCATTTCAGACTCAAGATCAGACAATACCTTTTTATAGTCACCGTTAAGAAATGCAACAGCCTGACTTACATTTTCCTTATACTCTGCGGAACTTATTTTCCCTGTACAAATGCCGACGCATTTGCCTATATGATAATTAAGGCATGGTCTAAATTTATTAAAATCTCGCGGAAACACATGATTGCAGCCGTATAACCCAAACACAGCATTTATAGTCCGTATTATGTCCCACACAGATTTTGACGACTGAAACGGACCGAAATAGCGAAAAGACGGGTCTGAACGCTTTCTTGATAAAGTAAATCGCGGATAATCAGAATTTTTATTCAATGCGATAAACGGATATGTTTTGTCGTCTTTTAGCAAAATATTATATTTAGGCTTATGCTGCTTTATTAGGTTATTCTCCAAAATCAGCGCTTCCAGCTCTGAGTCTGTCACAATATACTCAAAATGATCTATATTTGACACCATCCTGAGCACTTTAGGTGAATGCTGAGAATTTGCCACAAAATATTGGCTTACCCTGTTTTTTAAATTTTTTGCCTTACCGACATAAATAATATCATCGTTTGCGTTTTTCATGATATAAACGCCGGGATCAGAAGTGAGAACTGCAAGCTTGTTCTGTATTTTATTGTTCACAGCAACACCTCCGTAAATATAAAAATATTATAACAAAAAATGCATACGTTTTCAATCATAAATTGACAACAACAATCATTAATGATATAATTTTTAAAAAAATTATGGTGATAACTTGAAAAAAGCTGTTATTTTTGATTTGGACGGAACTCTTTTAAATACACTTGATTCAATAGCTTACTGTGGCAATCTTGCTCTTTCACATTTTGGCATGAAGCAGCTGCCAACTGATGTTTTTCCTGAATTTGTCGGCCAGGGAGCAAAAGTTTTGATAGAAAGAATATTCAAATACGTCAATGGTGATCCGTCAATTTTTACCCAGTTCTACGAATATTATATTGACATATATAACAAAAACGGTCTTCACGGCATCAAACCTTACAGCGGGATTAGAGAACTGATAGATATTCTTATAGAACGTAATATAAAAATTGCTGTACTCTCAAATAAGCCGCATCTGATAGTTGTAAACGCCTGTGATGCTTTTTTTAAAGACAAATTTGATTTGGTATACGGTCAACGCGAAAACATACCTACAAAACCTGATCCATATATGGTTTACAAAATTGCAGATAAGTTTTCCATTACTGCAGACCAATGCATATACTGCGGCGACAGTGATATCGATATTAAAACAGGCAAGAACTCAGGTGCTCTGGCTTTGGGCGCATCCTGGGGATTTTACGGCGACAGCAAATTCAGCGATGCTGACGGTATACTGACAACACCATCGGATTTGCTTAAATATATTGATACCTGATATTTTTCAAAGCTACACATTTAAAATTATATAAGCCCTTCCGAATATTATCGGAAGGGCTTATTTTTACCATTGAACCTGCCAGCGTTCATCATAGCCTTTGTTTAAAAAGATATTGTTTGAAGTTTTATTCAGATTATTTTCTTTATTACATTGATCTTTTAAATATTTTTCAAAAAGTTTTTCGTCAAACGGCAATGTTATCCATCCGTTTGTCCATGTAGATAAATATGCGGCATTTGAAATTATAAGTGAATTCAACCCTTCAATTCCGGGTGCAATTAGAGGGGTATTGTTCAAAATCGCATCAGCAAAATTTTTAAGAATAACAAAATGCCCTGAGGGCTGAGATGATGTAATTTCTTCGTAAACTGTATCGGGACGATAAAAAGCATTTTTCTCTGTAAAACAAAATTCTCGTTCAGGTTTTCTCAGTTTCCACCAGCAAAGTTTATTCTTTTCCAACACTATCTTTCCCAAATCTCCGCTGATTTCCAGGCGGTTGGTACCCGGAGTTTCTCCGGTAGAGGTTATAAAAGTAGCTGATGCTCCGTTTTTATACTCTGCTTGAATTACAACATCGTCTTCAACATTAATATTATGATATTTACCTGTTGAACATACAGAAAAAATCTTGTTTGGCATACCAAATATCCATTGCCAGATATCCAAATTATGAGGAGCCTGGTTTAGCAATACTCCCCCGCCTTCTCCGTTCCAAGACGCACGCCAAGACGCAGAATCATAATATGCCTGTGTGCGATACCAATTAGTAATTATCCATACAAATCTTTTTGCTGTTCCCAGCTGTCCGCTTTGCACAATTTCCCTCGCTCGTAAAAAAAGAGGATTGGTACGCTGGTTAAACATTATAGAAAAGACTTTTTTACTGTCCTTTGCTATTTTGTTCATCTCACGTACTTTTTCGGTGTACACACCTGCCGGTTTTTCAATAAGTACATGCTGATCATTGCAAAACGCGTCTATCGCTATTATAGGATGCAAATAGTGTGGAGTAGAAATAATCACTGCATCGGTAATCCGGCTTTTAAGTAGTTGATGATAGTCGGAAAAAACATGTATGTCTGAATACTTTGTCCGAAGTGCTCTTTGCTTTATCGGGTCAATATCACATAGTGCCGTGATTTTCATGCCGCAGTCAGGATTATCAACGATCCAATTCAGGTGCGCACTGCCAATATTTCCGACACCGATAATACCTACTCTGATGTATTCCATTATTCCCTGCCTCCGCGTATTTGTTAAATGCCTTCAAAAGTTGAAGACGTATCAGCAATATTTTCAATTATATTTCCTTTTCTATGTGACTGCTTTATTCTTTTCTGGAGTTCATTATAAAACAAATCTTCATCAAATGGCAAGGTTATTTCCTTACCGAGCCATGCAGATAAGTGCATAGCATTTGACAGAGTTAAACCGTAGATGCCTTCTTCTCCGGAAGCAATCAGCGGCTCATCTCTTAGAATTGCAGCTGCAAATGCATTTAAAACTCCCGGATGCTGTTCATATTTGCCGTCTGTCTCAACCTCAGCCTTTGCCGATTGTGGATGACCAAACGGAATTTTATTGATTTTTGAAAATTCAGGTTCTGGCACATCGAGTTCCCAAAGATACAGTTTATTATTTTCCGCAACGAGCTTTCCTTTATCCAAAGTTATTTCAAATCGGTTTGTGCCCGGCACGTCTCCGGTTGACGTTATAAATGTCCCTGTGGCACCGTTTTCATATTCTACGTACGTCGTAACATCGTCCTCGACCTCAATATCATGCCACTTGCCAAAATGCATTTTTGTAGATACCTTTACGGGCATTCCGCATATCCACTGCCACAGGTCTAAGTTGTGCGGGCACTGGTTAAGAAGAACTCCGCCGCCTTCTCCGCTCCAAGTTGCTCTCCATGAGCCTGAATCATAATACGCCTGTGGACGATACCAATTTGTTATTATCCAGCTGGTACGACGGATTTGACCCAAATCTGAGCTTTTTACCAATTCACGCATTTTTCTGTAAACATCGCTTGTACGTTGATTGAACATCAAACCAAATTTTGCTTTGGATTTTTTGGCAAATTCATTCATTTCTCTGACCTGCTTTGTATAAACACCGGCCGGTTTTTCAACCATAACATGAATGTCACGTTTTAAGCACTCGATTGCGTACTTAGGGTGATCATAATGCGGTACAGCAACTATAGCTGCCTCAATAAGTCCGCTGTCCAACATTTTTAGAGCATCATCAAACAGCGTTATTTTTTCACCGTATTCTTTTTTAGCCCATTCAAGTCTTTTAGGATTGATATCAGCAACTGCCACTACCTGTATTTCTGGACATTTTCCGCCTTCGATATTTCTCAAATGATTTGATCCCATATTACCGATACCGATAATTCCGATTTTTACTTGTTTCATATTAAAGCCCTCGTAAAATTATTTTAATCCCTGCGCGATCAGGTATTGATAACTTCTTTTTAAACATTCAAACGGGTCTTTACCATAGCAGTCATCCTGTTCAACAAGCAGATACTCCGTGTTGGCATTTTGTGCGGCATAAAGCACACGTTTAAAGTTGATGTTTCCATCCCCCACAGGAGCCATTTTTTGAGCACTGTTTTCGCACTCCATATCCTTTAAATGAATACATGGCACACGTCCGCTGAATTTTTCGATCCACTCCGCCGGATCGCCGCCGGCAAACTGAATCCAATATGTATCAAGTGTAAAACCCATAATATCAGGTTCAAAATCCTCAGACATTTTTTGAAGATACAATTTATTGTCTGCGGATTTTGAAAACTCAAACTGATGATTATGATACATAAAATACTTACCTGACTCGGCAATTTTTTTTGCTGCAGGTTTGAATTTCTTTACAAATTTATTATAATCTTCATCTTCTTTTATTTTCCACGGCACACTTCCCAGACCTATATATTTACAATCAAATACATCATGTTCCGATATAACCGTATCGGTATCTTCAGCAATACGATCCGGATTATAGTGCGTAATTACACATTTAAGACCGTTTTTCTTTAACTGTTGAGCAAGCCACTCAGGCTGATATGAGCAGGTGCCGGAAACCTGGACTGTAGTATAGCCAATATCCGCTGTCCTTTTCATAGTCAAAGCAAAATCCTCAAGGGTTTTGCAATAATTTCGCAAAGTATACAACTGCGCTCCAATTATCATATCTTTTGCCTCCGCTTTCAGTCTTTTGATATAAGCATCTTTAAAGCATCTACTGCTGTATCAAATGCTTCACCTGCAGAACGGTACTGATATTCGGGTATGACAGTTCTGTTTTCATTTTCCTCCAGTTCTGACAGACCTTTAAATACAGTAAGGTGCGGCTCTAACGAAAGTACGGTACCCTTGTACTGAGACAGTAAAAACGGCAAATTACCTATACCGTGCCCTGCAGGCACAACCTTTCCGCTTTCCAACGCATCCTTTATATGCATATACTCCACATATTTTGAAAGCATATTCCAAGCAGCCTTTGTATCCTGCTTGCACTGAACAAAATTAGCTGGATCAAATACCGCCTTTATTTCAGGAAATGTTTCATGTATCTCTACGCAGCGCTTGGCGACATCACCATAAATACCTTTTTCATTTTCATGACAAAGTATGATATTGCTGCCCTTTGCTGCAGCGACAAACTGTTCCAATCGTCTCATAACCTCGTCGCGATATTCCTCGGGCTGCTTATCCTTTGACTTATAAAAGCTGAACAGCCGTATATGCTTTGTTTCAAGCTCATACGCAAGCTCAAGCCCATGCTTAAATTGATCCAAATGCGGCTGAAAATCATCATCGATACCTATTTTACCGTAAGGAGAACCCAGTGACCAGACCTGTATTCCTGCATCTTTTAACTGATTTTTTATTTCTCTGGCTTTTGCAAGAGTAATTTTGGAAATGTTTTCTCCGTCAACTCCGCGTATTTCCAATAAAGAAATATCGTGTTTCTGCATAGCATTAATTTGTTCACTCAGCTTACTTGACGCCTCATCTGCAAATGCCGATAATTTAAAATCCAACATATCATCACCCTTTTCCTTTTTGAATTTATCTTTGTACTCTGCCGGATCCGTCGCCGTTTGCCAATGCTTCTACCTCAGATACGGATACGTCATTAAAATCCCCTTCAATCGAATGCTTCAGACAGGATGCTGCTGTAGCAAATTCTAATGCGCGCTGGCAGTCATAGCCCTCTGTGATGCCGTAAATAAGCCCTGCTGCAAAGCTGTCTCCGCCTCCGACACGATCGACTATTTGTATATTATATTTTTTAGATGAATACAAATCTCCGTTATCATATAACATAGCCGACCACAGATTATTAGAAGCAGAAACAGATTCTCTGAGCGTTACAGCTATTTTTTTGATTCCGAAACGGTCGTCAATCTGCTTTGCTACGTCACGGTAGCTTTCAAAACACAGCTTACCTGCTGTTACATCTGTATTGCCGGCCTTTATACCAAATACATCATTTGCGTCTTCTTCATTTGCTATAAGTACGTCTACATAAGGCATCAAGCCACTCATTACTTTGTTGGCTTTTTCTTTGCTCCAAAGTTTTTTACGATAATTAAGATCGCATGAAACAGGAATGTTCATTTGTTCAGCCTGACGGCACGCTTCCAATGTTGCATCGGCTATACCATCGCTCAATGCAGGAGTTATACCTGTAAAGTGAAACCACTTTGCACCTTTTAATATTTTACTCCAATCAAAATCACTGCTTTTAAGTTTTGCAAAAGCAGACCCTGCACGATCATAAATAACCTTGGAAGGACGCTGGGACGCGCCTTTTTCACAATAATAAATTCCCATTCTTCCGGGATTTACTATTATTTCAGATGTATCCACATTCCATTTGCGAAGCTGTCCTATGCAAGCTAAGCCGATATCGTTGTCAGGCAAGCCGGTAACAAAACGTGCATTTTTATTATAATTAGCCAAAGACACAGCAACATTTGCTTCGCCTCCGCCAAATGTCATTTCAAGCTGAGACGTCTGGTTAAGGCGTAAATATCCGGTAGGCGCCAGCCTCATCATTATTTCTCCGAATGTTACTATCATGTTATCCCCTCTCACTTTTTGATTTGTTTATCTCTCTTATTAAAGCGGCTGCATTTTTATAAACATCGCCTTTCATCAAATTACTGCCTACTCCTACGGCAACTGCACCCGCCTTTATCCACTGTCCTGCATTCTCAATACTTACACCGCCTGTCGGCATAATCTGAGCATAAGGCAGAGGTCCTTTTATATCTTTAATAAACGCAGGTCCAAACAAATCCCCTGGGAATAGTTTTAAAATATCAACTCCCGCTTCCATTGCCTGTATTGCTTCTTTTACTGTCAGAATACCTGCCATATTTGCAACACGATATCTATTGCAAATACGTGTAACTTCAGGATCAAAATGCGGCGATACAATGAATTGCGCACCGGACAGCATTGCGATTCTGGCTGTAGGAGCATCCAGGACCGTACCGGCTCCAAGCAAAATATTGTCACCGTATTTTTGGGATATTTTTTCGATTATTCTGTGCGCATATGGTACTGTAAAGGTAAGCTCGATAATATTGATTCCGCCATCAATACAGCTGTTAACGATCTCTTCAGCCTTTTCAGGCGTATTACCGCGTACCACGGCAACTATTGCATTATCTCTAATTTTAAATAAAACTTCTTCTTTTGTCAAAAAAGCCATAGTATTTTATCTCCTGTATAAGAATTATTATTTAAACTCCTGAATAGGCAGAAAATCCGCCGTCAACCGGAACAACAATTCCTGTGACAAATCCGGATTCTTTTTCGTTTGTCAGCCATTTAAGCGCTCCAAGCAGTTCCTCCGGCTCTCCGAATCTCTTCATCGGAGTAGCATTTATAATTTTATCGGTTCTGGCAGTAGGATTTCCATTCTGGTCAAAAAGCAGGTTCTTATTTTGATTAGTTACAAAAAATCCGGGAGCTATAGCATTAACACGAATTCCCTGCTGAGCAAAATGTACCGCAAGCCATTGTGTAAAGTTGGATACTGCTGATTTTGCAGCACTGTAAGCAGGTATTTTAGTCAGGGGTCTGTAAGCGTTCATTGATGAAATATTAACTATACAGCAGCCTGTTTGTCCGAGCATGTCTTTTGAAAATACCTGTGTTGGCAGCAAAGTACCCATGATATTTAATCTGAAAACAAAGTCAAAGCCTTCTTGTTCAAGATTAAAAAACGTCTTAAACTCCTCTGCCGTCTCATCTCCGTTTTCAAATACTTCATGTTCTGTAGTAGCCTTGGGATTATTTCCTCCTGCACCATTTATCAATATTTTACATTTACCGAAATCACGGACAATTTCGTCATGAATCTGCTGAAGGTTTTGTTTATCAAGCACATTAGCTTTATATGCTTTTGCTGTTCCGTTATCAGAGCGTATATCTTGTGCGACCTTTTCAGCCGCTTCAAGATTCAAGTCAAGAAGAGCAACCGGAGCACCGTTTTTGGCAAGCTCTTTTGCAAATACCGAGCATAAAACTCCTCCGGCACCAGTTATAACTATTGTATCATTCATTCTTATTCACCCATATCTTTCTCAATTGCTTCAAATAAACCGTTAATATATGCAGCACCCAGTGCTCTGTCATATAAACCATAGCCATAGCGACCGTCTTCACCCCAAATCATTCTTCCGTGATCCGGACGGACATAACCGTCAAAACCACCCTCTACAAGACTTTTTACAATGCCATACATATCAAGCGATCCGCAAGATGTAGGGTGTGCGACCTCCTGAAACTGCCTGTTGCCTGTACGCAAAATATTACGTAAGTGAGCAAAAGGTATTCTTTTAGCAAAACGTTTTGCTATTTTAGGCAAATCATTTTCCGGCAATGCACCCAAAGACCCGGTACATAAGGTTATACCGTTTGACGGACTGTCAACCAGGTTTAATAGTCGTTCAAGATTACGTTCAGTTGTTATAATACGCGGCAGCCCGAATATTCCCCAAGGCGGATCGTCCGGATGAATCGCCATTGAAATATCATTGCTTTCCGCCACCGGAATAATCTGTTTAAGAAAGGTTTCAAGATTAGCCCACAGCTTTTCTTCAGAAATACTTTTATACTTCATAATAAGCCCGCCCAGCTGCTCTCTTGTGTAGCTTTCGTCCCAGCCTGGCAGCGACAGTTCGCTCTTAAGCGGATCCATTGCCAAAACAGTTTTTTCATCATAGGCAAGAGCATTTGCACCGTCCGCCTGTTTATGTGCCAATTCACTTCTCAGCCAATCAAAAACAGGCATGAAGTTATAGCAAATACATTTAACCCCGGCTTTGCCAAGTCTTCTGATATTTTCGCAATAAACATCAGTGAGTTCTTTAGCATTAGGTCCGCCATACTTAATTTCTTCAGGAACGGGTACACTTTCAACCACATCAAATTCAAGTCCATTGTTAAGTGCCTGTGTTTTTACCCGCATAATACTTTCCATGCTCCACACCGATCCGGCAGGAACATCATAAACAGCAGATACTATTCCGTACATATTGGGAATCTGCCGTATCTTTTCAAGCGTTATGGGATCATTTTGACCATACCAACGAAATGTTAATTTCACGTGTTTATTACTCCTTTATTTATCAAATATCAGTTGTTTTATATTTTTATAACAAATATCTTCAGCCAGCTGCAGTGTATTTCCCGAGAATTCCCCGCTTTCTGTCCAGTCTGATAAGATACTTGCTAAAATTCTGCGGAAATAATCATGTCTTGTATATGATAAAAAGCTTCGGCTGTCAGTGAGCATGCCGAGGAAGCCGTCAATATATCCTATTTCTGCAATTGTATTGATTACCTCAGCTATACCTCTTTTGTGATCGGCAAACCACCATGCTGCCCCAAGTCTTACGTTTTGAAAGCTTCCGGCAATAGCAGCAAGCTGAGAGGTCATTGAAGGATTTAACGTATATAAAACAACAAACGGAAGCCCTGCGTTCGAGTTCATTGCATCCAGTAATGATGCTATTTTACTGCCCTCTATCACATCACCGATGCAGTCCGCGCCGCAATCAGGACCCAATTTTATAAACAATTCCGTATTTGTATTACGTAAAACCGCAAGATGCAACTGCAAAATTATATTATTCTGCCTACACTCTTTTCCAATAAATAAAAGCATTTTACGCAAAAACGCTGAATAATCCGATGAACTGGCAGTTTTACCTTCAAGTGCATCTTCAAATGCTTTGGAAGCAGCCTTTTCATCATCTGTAACGTCAGGGAAGAAAGGTATTCCGATATCCGCAAACTTGCAGTTATGCTTAATAAAATATTTTACTTTTTCCGATACGGCTGATTGCAGCTGGTCAATATTTGAAATATATATTTTGGTCTGTTCTGAGAGAGTACGGATATACTGAGCATAATCGTCTCTGTTAATTAAAAGCAGCTTATCAAATCTCATCGACGGCGCTACAACCGTATCAAAATCCGACTGACTTTGCAGCATTGAATGGTATTTCAAGCTATCTGTGATATCATCAGTCGTTGCTATGTATTTTACATTTGACATCCGTATAAGCTTTTTCGGCGAGAGCTTAGACTTTTTTATAGTCTCGTTTGCCTCTTCCCAGATTGCATTTGCAGATTCTTCTGATATAGTGGTATCTATATTAAAATATCTGCTCAATTCCATATGTGACCAGTGATAAAGCGGGTTGCCGGCAGCCTTGGATATTACACCGGCATAGGCAATAAATTTTTCCCTCCATCCGGCATTGCCGGTAATCAAATTTTCATCAATGCCTGCGGCACGCATAAGACGCCATTTATAATGGTCAGCGCCAAGCCATAACTCTCCTATATTATCAAATGTTATGTCCTCTGTTATTTCCCGTGCCGATAAATGGCAATGATAATCATATATAGGACAATCTTTGATTTTGTTATATAATTTTGCCGCAGCCGGCGTTGAAAGCAAATATCGCTCTTTCATATCAGCCCAAACCTTTCCAATTATTATAACTGATTATATATCAAACAAATTTACAATTCCATTGTAAATTTGTTCTCAAACATTGTAAATCTTATCATAATATGTTAAAATTGATTTATACAAGAACAACCGAAAGTGGAATAAAAATGAATCATAGGTTTTCATATAAAGATGAAGAAATATACTTTCATCATTCGATTGATGAAAAGCCAAAGGATACTTCTTTCAAGATGCATCTACATGAACAGCTTGAGATATACTGTTATATCGGAGGCGATGCCGTATACCTTGTAGAGGGAACAGAATATCCTCTTATACCGGGATGTATCCTGATAATGCGCCCATCAGAATCGCATATGATAAAAATTCTGTCTGATAAAACCTACGAGAGATTTTCTCTGCATTTTCTGCCTGATATCATTAGCGGTATAGATCCGTCACACACTCTGCTAAAACCGTTTTACGACCATCCTCTGGGCAAGGGCAATCTGTTTTTACCAGCTGATTTTAAGTTGGAGCAGCCTTTAGAATTATTGCAAAATATGTGTAATACCGGTATATCGGATATGCAGAAAAAAATAGAAATAAAAATACGATTATTTACTTTGCTAAGCACTATTTCAAGCGCTTTTTTATCAAAACAATTTGAGCTAAAAAATACCGATGAGGAAAAACTTACACAAAAAATCCTTAATTATGTTAATCTGCACTTATTTGATGATTTAACGTTGGGGTCATTGAGCGAATATTTTTTTATGAGCGTATCACAATTTAGCAGAGTGTTTAAAAACGCCACCGGTTCTTCCGTTTGGGAATACATTATGATAAAACGGCTTATAGCTGCAAAAAATAACATAAAAAAAGGCACACAGGCGACTGTTGCGGCACAGCAATGCGGTTTCCATGACTATTCGGCTTTCTATCGTGCATATAAAAAGTTTTTTGGACACTCTCCAAACAAAGACCTTTAAGTTGTCCCTATATTTTCAGCATAGGAATAAATATGCGCTAAAATTTGTAACCAGTATTTAAAAAGAAAATAAAAATAATACCACAATGTTTTTTGCTGTTGGTAGACAAAAAATTGCGAAATATTCTTCTGTCTTATCAAATAAATATTTTTATCCGGTCATCTTTTTACTTTCATTTATTTAATTAAATGGTGGGCGGCAACAGGCTTTATTAGCCTGTTGCCGCCCAATTTAAATTTATATTTGACTTAGTATATTTCATTTAATTACTGTTGCAACGAGTAAATCTATACAGTGCATAAACAACAGTGAAAATCTCAGTGCAATATTGCCTTGGCCACCATAATTACTGCAATAAAAGAAGTCCAAATACCAATGTGAACAACGCAACTGTTTCAACGATACCGATAACGATAAAGTAGTTTGCTGTACCCTTGCCTGTCTCTCCGAGAGCATCTGCAGAAGCGGCAGCAACTTTGCCTTGGAACAGAGCAGACAGTCCAATCGCAAGACCTGCAAGCAGACCAACAAACATACACAATGTAGCGGAAGCTGTTCCCGACTCGAACGCACTGCGGATAAAGTTCATAAGCAAAAAGCCGTAAATCGTTTGAGTAAGCGGAGCGCCTGAAAAAGCAACCATCATGAATGGTGCGGGTTTTCCGTTTGCATAACATTTTTTCCACGCACCGACTGAAGACATTGCGGCGTAACCCGCACCAAAAGCTGAACCTATAGCAGAGAGCCCTAAAGCACATGCCATACCAATATATTGAATTTCCATAATTGCCTCCTTAAAAATAAATTATTTTTTTGTTTTTTTGAATTTGCGGAATGGATTGTAAGCTATACCTGACCACTCCATGCCCAGCTGTCCGGAAAACTCTAAAAGATTAAGACGGACGCCGTGTACAACAACAGACAAAAATCCCATTACGATATTCAAAATATGTCCTATTATCATAATCACGGCTCCGACAATAACAAGTGCTCCGCTGAACCCCGATGCCATATTGTTGAAGCTTTGCGCAATCGCTAAAGATGCCATACCGACTGCAAAGAGTCTTATATAACTCATAACATTACCGAACGCTGATATAGTGTCCAAAAATACCGTAAACGTGTTTCCTAAACCTGCTTTGAACCCTTGTGAAAAAGTCTTTTTGGGATCCATCCCACCGAAAAATACAACCAACAGGAATCCAAGACCAACGATTGCACCAACAATACCCAGGTTAATCTGTTGACCAATGACAAGATATAACACCACAAAATACAACGCACTGATTGCAAACAGCCAACCAAGGTCCGAAATCCAGCTGAGATTTTTCTGGCCGATTTTTCGTTTTATGTTCATAATACACGCAAGCGCCAGCTGGATAACTCCTATACTGAAGCAAAACTTCATCACATTGTTCTGAGCGTCCGTCGCTGTAATACCGAAATATTCGGGATAATTTGCAAATGCGGGAATAACAAGAGCCTTTAAAAACGGTATTTTCATTGCTCCCTCAAGACCGAACCAAGTACCTGTCAGCGCACCCCAAATAACAGTTGCGGAAGATAGCAGGTAAAGAAGAAGCGTTATATTTGTTATCTTTTTCATCTTAATGTTGATAACGGCTGTGCAGATCAGAAAGAGCACGCCATAACCTGCATCGCCGATTATCATTGCAAAAAACAAAGCAAAAAATGCCAGAAACCAAAATGAAATATCATACTCTCTATATCCCGGAACCGTTCCCAAGATGTCAAACAAAGGCTTTATAAGCCGTGTAATCTTATTGTAGCGTATCTTTGTGGGGACATTTGCATCATCCTCTTCCACATCGTTTATAAGCCATGCCCAGCCATGTTCTTTTGCAGCATCAGAAAACTTTTCCTTTTCAGCTGCGGGGATGTAGCCTGTTATCCACACAAGTCCGCTATCCGTTTCAAGAGATCTGTCCGCCGAAGAATATTCTACGGCATTTTGTGTATTCAGTAATTGCCGGGAGTAGCTTTTCAGATGTCTCGCCGCTTCTGTTATTATATTTTCACATTCCGAAATCTCCCTTTTGCATTTTTCTGCTTCTTCTTTTAATTCAGAAAGACCTTTTTCAGGAAGATTAAACTCAACTGCGCCAACAGCGGGGTCAAGTCTTCCGAAAACAGCAACGGTTTTCATTTTTTTCACAGGTGCAATACAAATGAATTTTATGTTTTCATCTTCTTTGATCGACATGTATCCTTTTTTATCAATACTGTAGAAATGCAGATCAAAATTATTAGGAAGATCTTTTATGCTTTGCGGATCAAAATCACCCCACATATTTATTCTTTCTATCTCAAGAAGCAATGCGTTAAGACTGTCTTTCAGCGCACTCTTTCTTTCAAGCGCAATGACAGCACTTTGGCTCATTTTTTCAAACTGCTCATCTGAGAGTAGTTCATTTTCTTTTTTACTCTCTTTTACATAGTCTTTCAGTTCCTGCATCAGATGTGAAAGGACAGACAAGCGTTCCAGCAGTTTTGAATCTGCAGAATTTTTTTCGGCAATATGCAGTATTCCGAGATCTCTAAGTGTGTTAAGCAGTTCTTCTCTGTGAGTATCCTGAGCTACAATACAGACGGTTTTCATTTTTTCAATCATACGTTAACCCCCTGTCTTTTCTTCTTTGCGATTTTTCCGCGAACAACCGCACTTGTTTGCTGATCTCCCAGATAAATATCGATTTTCCGTATATTTTCTTTTGCCTCTGGTATTTTGACCTTTTCAAACAAATTAACTCTTTGAGAGGTGAATCTCAGTTCGCGGCTTAACAATTCAACCTGTTTTTTCAATGTCTTCAGCAGCACATTGAGTCTTGATATTTCTCGCATACGTACAAGTGCCTCATCCACCCAAAGAGGGTAATCCGCCACATCATATGAAATATCTTTAAAAGTAAGTTGCTTGAATACCGGAACGGTAACTCCTGCAATATTGTCTTGTGTGTATATAATCTTATCCGGTATTACCAGATTTTCAATTTTTCTTTCATCAGAGAAAAGCGTATTCTCTGCAAAAACCGCTACCCAATCATCAAGTCCATCGATCATGGAAAGATATTCTTTTTCTATATTCTCCGATTCGGCGACAGTTTTCATAATAACCATTTGAAGCTGCTGCTTTTTAAGCTGTAATGTCGGAAGATATCGTTCAAACTGTTTTAACTGATCCTTTTGCTTTTTAAGTTCGTTCTTTGTTAATTTTACAGACGCCATAACTTTACCCGCCCATTACGATTGATTCAGTTCTTTAGGCCATCTCTCTTGTATCAAGTTGGTCTTAAGTCCTGTTTCATTGGGTTCAAAACATTCAGCAAGTATTTTCCAGCCCAAATCCAGTGCTTCTTCCAAAGAAATGTTCACACGAAGATCCATAAGCTCAGATTCAAATAATTTACCATACTTGAGAAGTTTTTCATCCCAGTCGCTCATTAAGAATCCCATGGATTTCTTTTCGAGAGTTTCTTTATATGCACTGTACAGCTTGATCATGCCGTCCATCAATGCACGATGATCGCTTCTTGTCGTACCATTTACGTTTTGCTTTAAACGCGACAGTGAACCAAACGGCTCGATTCTTCCGCCTTTGAGGTAATACTGCCCTTCTGTAATATAACCCGTGTTATCCGGAACCGGATGAGTAACGTCGTCTCCGGGCATTGTTGTAACACTTAGAATAGTTACAGACCCCAAGCCATCAAAGTCAACTGCTTTTTCATATCGTGAAGCAAGACAGCTGTACAAGTCTCCGGGATATCCACGGTTTGAAGGAACCTGCTCCATTGTAATAGCAGCTTCCTTTTGTGCATCTGCGAAGTTTGTCATATCTGTAAGCAAGACAAGCACCCGTTTTCCGTCTAAGGCAAAACGCTCTGCAACTGCAAGAGCCATATCGGGAACAAGGATACATTCAACGGTAGGATCTGCCGCTGTGTGAATAAACATAACAGTATGCCCCATAGCACCGCTCTTTTCAAGAGTTTCACGGAAGAACAGATAGTCATCATATTTGAGTCCCATTCCTCCCAATACAATCACGTCAACCTCTGCCTGCATTGCAATCCGTGCGAGCAGTTCATTATAAGGCTCGCCCGATACAGAGAATATCGGCAACTTCTGACTTTCAACAAGCGTGTTAAAGACGTCAATCATCGGAATACCTGTCCGTATCATTTTTTTCGGCACAATTCTTCGAGCTGGATTAACTGAAGGACCGCCTATCGGTATCATGTTTTCGGTAAGTGCGGGACCATTATCTTTCGGTACGCCCGATCCTGTGAAAACACGACCCAAAAGATGATCCGAATAAGAAACCATCATCGGTTTACCCAGAAATCTTACAGTATCTGTTGTGCTGATGCCCTGTGTACCTGCAAATACCTGTAAAAATACAAGATCATGATCAAGCTTGATTACATTTGCATAACTTTTGCCGACAAGTGCCAAATCACCGTTGCGTACACCCGTTGCTCTGACCGAAATAACATTACCGACTATTGATTCGATTTTTGTATAAACTTTTTGCATATCAAATCTCCTATTCGCAAGATTTTGACATATAGAATTCTTTGATTTGTTTCTCCTGCATATCAAATTGTTCTGTATTAAATTCTATTGTATGCCAGTCAAGCAGCAACTGGCGCAGCTCATTAAAAAACACACGAATATCATTTTTACTTTCCAAAGTATAGGAGCGCATAATGATTTGGTACATAACATCAAACTCCCGAATCTGACGCTCAGGCTCGCAAGCAGCATCGATAGGGTCAAAAGAATCCTGCTGAAGATAGGCAGAATCCAAAAGCTCTCCCTTTTGGTATGTTATATAGTCCTCATCAGAGATACCCTCTTCGCCCACAACTTTCATCATTTGATTGATTTCAGTACTTCTGATCAATATATTTCTGGCTTTATCTACCTTTTCTTTTTCTGCTATACCTGCGTATTTGGACCATGATTCTATCGGATGTATTGCAGGATATTTTCTTGCGTCAGAGCGCTCACGGGATAAGCCATGGAATGCGCCCACGACTTTAAGCGTTGCCTGAGTCACGGGCTCCTCAAAGTTGCCGCCTGCAGGAGATACCGTACCTCCTATTGTAACAGAAGCTATTTTTCCGTTTCGCAAACGTACCTTTCCCGCACGTTCGTAAAATGATGCAATTACAGATTCAAGATAAGCTGGGAATGCTTCATCACCGGGAATTTCCTCAAGACGTCCGCTCATCTCACGCATTGCCTGAGCCCAGCGTGACGTAGAATCCGCAAGCATCAAAACAGAAAGTCCCATTTGCCGATAATATTCAGCAAGCGTTATGCCAGTATACACAGAAGCCTCACGCGCTGCAACAGGCATTGAAGAGGTATTGCAGATTATGATAGTTCTTTCCATAAGCGACCTTCCGGTTCTCGGATCTACTAATTCGGGAAATTCCTTAAGTACTTCAACTACTTCGCCTGCCCGCTCTCCGCAAGCGGCAATGATTACAATATCAACATCAGCATTTTTGGCTTCCATATGCTGAAGTACCGTCTTCCCAGCACCGAATGGCCCCGGAACACAGAATGTGCCTCCCTTTGCTATGGGGAGAAAGGTATCTATACACCGTATTTTTGTAATAAGAGTTTCATCCGGACGAAGTCTCTGGTCATAGCAGGTAACAGGCTTTTTAATAGGCCAGGAGAAAACCATAGAGAGTGTTTTTTCCACTCCTTTGCCGTCCTGTATTACAGCGATGTTATCGCGTACGTTATATGTTCCTTTTGGTACGATTGATATTACCGTCCAATCTTCATCAGAAAATCCAAAAGGCACCATAATGCAGTGTGTAAACAATCCCTCCGGAACGGTTCCTATCGTATCGCCCGGACGAACAATGTCTCCAACGGCAACGACAGGGGTAAATCCCCATTCCTTGTCGGGAATAGGATTCAAATATTCGCCGCGTTCAAGAAAGAACCCGCATTTTTCCGCAAGATCCGGAAGCGGATTTTGAAGCCCGTCGTAAATTTGTGTAAGAAGTCCGGGGCCTAATTCAACACTCATAAGCTCTCCGGTAAATTCCGCTCTGTCGCCGACCTTTATGCCTACTGTCATTTCATAAATCTGCATATCGGCAGTATCTCCGGATACACGTATAATTTCACCCTTTAACCGTTTATTGTCTACAAGTATATATCCTACCTCATTTTTTCGGATAGTACCATCAATATGAACGGATACAAGGTTACCGTTTACCCCTGTTACTTTTCCTGTGATATAATCCATTGTTTCACTCCTGTTCAGTGCTTATGATTTGTTGCTGCAATCCATTAACAATACGTTCCAGCTCGATTTTGCCGTTTTTTTGATTAAAGATATTTTTTCGTTCCAGAAGCTTTAATTTCAAAGCATAACCCATAAGCGCATAATCATCAAAATAGTGGGTTCCGATAATTTCATCAAGTTTTTCAAATTCAAATGCAATCAATGCTTTCTCGGCATCTAACGGGTTTTGGCTGTTTACAGCAGCAATAGCGGCTTTTGATACAGTTGCATCTCGTTGAGAAGGAATTTGCGCCTGTCGTCCCAACCGCTGATTGCGCTGGTAGGTAAGTTCTTGTTTTAATACAGTATAAAATTTTGTCCATTCCGTAATAAGAGGGCCTTCTTTTGAGGACAAGGTCAAATTCTTTAAAACAGCATATTTTGCATCGCTGACGGCAGACCTGCACATTTCGAGAAAATCATTATATCCAAATGGCATTTCACCGTCTGCCTTGAGCATAGGTAAACTTGACAGCAAATAGTAGTAAGAAGCCATTTTTTATCTCTCCCTTAAATTAAAAGCTCAGGGAAAAACGGAATCAGCATTTGTGCTATCTCCTCGTCAGAGCAGTCAAAATATCCCGAGCCATCTTTAGCTGCCAAACGAAAGCCAGCACGAATGTTTGGACTTATTTTGATTTCAAGTCCCATACGTATCTTTTCTGCCAATTCGCTTTTCAGTCCCTCTGTAATTTCGGACACCTCTGCAACATAATTTGAAGGCTCCTCTCCATTTACAGCTGCTGTAATCAGCTTTGCCAGTGTATTTACGTCCACAGCTTTTGAAGCGTCTGTTGTCAACAGCTTTTCAAACTCAGACTGCACCGTTTTTTTGAAAGAAAGTATGGCGTCACGCTTTGCGTGCTCTGCTGATATCTTTGCACTTTCTTTCATAACATTTATTTCGTTTTCTGTTTTTTTACGGATACGCTCAGCGTCTTCCTTGGCTTCAAAAATAATATCGGCAGCTTTTTTCTTTGCCTCGGCAATAATACTGTCTGCCTCTGCCTGTGCGGCATCAATGCCGTCCTTTTTTATTGCGCAGACTAAGTCTTGAATTTGTAGTTCCACAATTAATTCTTCCTTTCCAACGGTATAATCCATTATTTATTTTATTGCTGATAAATAAGCAATCGTTACTGTCGTCAGATTTAAGTTTTTTTGATTAACAACACTGCTTAATACGGTATTACGATTAAAAAAAGGTATATTAGTATAGCTTTTTGACTATACAGACCATTATCAATCCAAAAAAGTTCTCGTAATAGCACGCAATTCCAAGCTGTGTGCCAGCCTGATTTCCTATTGTTTGGCCGCCGCAATAACATTTCATCCCTCATATCTCAACAAAAGAGCTGTGAAAAATTGAAAAGCAAACCAGCAATAAAGAAATAGCTGCAGGAAATCCTACGGACAAAGTTCCCAGAGAAATGCTCTTCTTCATAGTAAAATGTTTTGAAGAAATAGTCAAGCAAGTATTTTTCTTATTCTAATAAAACAACAAAAAAGATTTACAAAACCAAATGGAAATAGCTTTTGCAATGGCATATCTGCCTGAACAATACGGGCAACCAGAGCCTTTGCTTCTATTAGATATCGCTGTTTGCCACTCGTGTCCTATTTGACATTTCCACCAAACTATTTTCTTGTTTCCAAGAGTTCAGGGTAAATGCACGTTATTCTCAAAAGCAGTTAGCGGAATTATGTGAGACAACACAAGCAACTATTGGTCGCTACGAAATGGGTGTTGCCGAGCCGCCATTCCAAAAATTACTGTGGTATGCAGACTTCTTTAATGTATCTTTGGATTATATCTTTGGAAGAACTGATAACCCACAAGGCATGCAAAAATACCCGGCAATTAAATCAGCACTTGAAAAGGATGGCGGTCTGGAAGCCCTAATGACAATGTGCTTTACTCCCGGGACTGTGTTCAATGAAAAGCTGAAAGAGGTTATTTCTCAGATGCTTCGGGAGGTGAAGGAAGAATGATTGGAGTTATTTACGCAAGATATTCCTCGGACAGTCAACGCAAAGAAAGTATAGACGGTCAGCTTCGAGGATGTTACGCTTTTGCCGAAAAGCAAGGAATTTCAATTATTGATACCTATATTGACCGAGCGTTATCGGCAAAGACAGACAATCGACCGGCGTTCCAACAGATGATTAAGGATAGCGATAAGCAGAAATTCGATCTGGTTATCGTTTGGAAACTCGACAGATTTGCCCGTAACCGTTACGATTCGGCTCGTTATAAAAACACATTAAAAAAGAATAATGTTAAAGTGGTTTCTGCGACGGAAACAATATCCCAAAACGCTGAAGGCATATTGCTTGAATCAATGTTAGAGGGTTATGCAGAATACTATTCGGTTGAACTTTCCGAAAAAGTTACACGAGGTATGACCGAGAATGCGCTAAAATGTAAATTTAATGGCGGTACAGTCCCTATCGGCTATGTTATTAACAAGGACCAAATGTTTGAGGTGGATCCTGTTAAAGCACCGTATGTGGTTGCTGCTTTCCAAGCATACGCGGATGGTAAAACAATAAAAGAGATTGTGGAAATGCTAAATGCAAAAGGTGTTACCACTTCCCACGGAACTAAAATAACCATTAATATTGTAACGGATATGCTGAAAAACCGACGGTATATTGGTGAATACAAGTTCCGAGATATTGTTAATAAAGACGGTATATCAAGGATAGTCCCGCAGGCGTTATTCGACAAGGTGCAACGTGAGCGTGCGAAGAATAAGAGAGCAACAGCGCGGCATAAAGCCGAAGATGATTACTTACTGACAACAAAACTGTTTTGCGGTAAATGCGGTGTATATATGACCGGTGAAAGCGGAACCGCACGAAACGGTACAGTTCACCGATATTACAAATGCAATAACGCTAAGTACAAACACACTTGTGATAAAAAGACGGTTAAAAAAGAATGGATTGAAGACATTGTTGTTAAACACACCCATGAGATGATGATTGATGATAATGTTATTGAGGATATCGCAGGTATTGTGTTCAGAAATGCAAAGAAAGAAAATCCCGCAATACAACTACTTAAACAACGGCTTAGTGAAACAGAGAACGCACTTAACAATTTGCTTAGAGCAATAGAAGAAGGAATTATAACTCCAACCACAAAACAAAGAATGATAGAGTTGGAGCAGACAAGAGATGAGATTAAATTAAAGCTCATCAAGGAAGAGAAGAAAAAGCCCACAATCACGAAAGAGGGCTTAGTATTATGGCTCAGGCATATTCAGAGCATGAGCTTGGAAACGAAGGAACACAAACAAAGACTGATTGACATTTTTGTAAACGCCGTATATCTTTACGATGACAAATTGGTCATAACATTTAATTACAAGGAAGCAAGCAAAACCATCACTCTAAAAGAGGTAAACGGTTCGATTATAGAATGCTCAGGTGCACCAAAAATCCAAATTCGACTTTGTCGGGTTTGGATTTTTCTTTTTATAAACTTTTTTCATTCTCCTGTCTATTTTTACTGATTCAAAATTATTAAACAAACAAATAACATCACTTCGTTCTTATTAGTTTTTATTGCAAAACAGCACATGTTTACTATTGGAAAATTTTATGGCATAATGTTATAAATGATATTCAAAAAGCGAGGTGCCAAGGTTATGGCAGAAAAGAAATATATAATTGATAATGCCGAACTGATGGCAGAATGGAATTGGAAAAAGAATAACGAATTGGGTTTTGACCCTAAAACCTGAGTTCTTTTAGTCTTTCTCCTACAATATTCATATTCTAACTCACCTCCAAATGATTTGTGTTTATTATAACACATAAACAGTTTATAATCAATACGTAAAACAATTTTTATACACTCCATTTTCGTTAATAATTTTATTTAGCGGTACGACGGTAAAGCCGTACCGCATATATGTTAATCTTCGTCGTCTTCCGAAGCTTCTCTCATCAATCTTTCAAACTCTTCTTTTCCAATGTCGCTTTCGATAAAACGCTCCATCTCTTCCATCATGAACATAGCTAAAGAAATAAGCGCTTCTTCGGGAACATCCGATTTAAAAACAATCTTAGGATCGCTCATGAGCTACACCTCCTTAAATATCATTACCTCCTTTTCCGCCGGAGGCAAGCATAGAAACATATAACATATAAATTCTCCTTACAGGCGGTGGCAGGTTGCCGCCGCCATATACTTCGGGCTTTTGAATCGCCCGACCTTTATTTCCTTTGTTTGTCCCTATATATCAATCCTGTCAGTTTAGTCAGCAGGACATTGTCGTCAATTTAAATTCTTCCTTCATCATTTTAATTAATAGCTTACTTTTTCTTCGGCTTATCAGCCAAGTAAATTCTTGTCACTTCGGTCCTGTGGTGACCTAAGTTTTCGCTAACAATCTTCCGAGCTTTCTTTGGGCGCTCTTTTAATGCTTCTTCATAGGTGCGTTGTGCATAGGTATGTCTCAGACTGTGCCAAGAGATTGTTTCCGTTCTTTTCTTTTTACCGTCTTCACTCAAATCCTCACGGTTTTCTACCATAAAGTATTTTCTGTTATAACTCATCCAATTCTGCAAAGAACGTTTTTCCCGCTGTACGCCGCCCTTTTCGCTACCTGAGATTAAATAATCTCTTGGATATTTGCCTGAACACCTGGCATAGTTCAAATTATCGGTAATGATACTGCGTTGATTTGCGCTTAAATCAATGGCCCTTGTCTGACCGCCTTTGCCTTTTATGACAAGTTGTCCGGCCTTTAAGGCAGACATAAGGTATTCAACTCTTAGGGTACAGATCTCTTCAAGTCGCAAACCAAATTCACAGGCAAAGTCTATCGCAATTACCGCATCCTGCCGACCTGTTTGGATAGCCCACTGTCGAATATTGACAAGCTCTTTATCTAATAGCGAATGGTCTTTTACACCCGTCGCGCGTTTGGGCAGATTTAACTTGCTATTAGGGGATAGCCTGTTTTTACTACCGGATTTTCTATGGAAATACCGTATGCCCGACAGATCGGATTGAATAGTTGCAGCAGAGTTGTTTTCTTTTAGATGCTCCACATATGCTTTAAAGTGTCGGTCTTCCACGTTCTTAAAGTTTTGTAAACGAAAATTATCGGCTAAGAACTTACAGAACCTTTTTGTCGCTTCATAATACCTTGCTCTTGTTTTAAAACTAAGCTCGTTGCTGTGCCTATAGATAGACTCGACTTGAGCAAGTAAGTTCTTATACAAGCCTGGGTTTAACACTGTAATATTATTAGAATCTGACATAGCAAACCGTCTCCTTTCTCTAAAAATTTTATTTCAACGCAAGGATAGGGACCAAGCCTTGCGTAAAAAACTGTGTACGAAAATAGTAAAAAATACAGTATTTTCGTCAATAAAATATTCGGGGTTCTCCTGACGAAAATAATTTTGTGTACGAAAATTTTGCCCCCTCATTTCGAAATGACAGTCATAAAGCATTTCAAAATGAAAATAGGAACTCATTGCTCATTTCGAAATGAAAGTCATATATCATTTCGAAACGGGAATCATAAAAAATCTTTCAGCAGATTGTGCTGACCTGATATCGAAAAGTAAGTAATCTCGAAAGGACGGTCAGCACAATCCTTTTTTAGGGAATGATAGTAATTTCAAAATATCATATCGAAATTATAATCATCAAGCATATCGAAAAGACAAGCATCAATCATACAAGAGCCATATATAAATTAAAGTCATTGTTAAATGCAATCTAATATTAATCTATAATTGCCCTATATGGCTCTTAAAAGGAAAGTCCGCAGGGCATAATACACCCACTGTCAAAGGTGTGTGCGTACCTACATTTCTTACTGATTCTTTATTGACGCGGGGTATTATGCCCTGCTAATCTCGGCTCTCGAAGAGACAGTCATAAATCATCCCGAAGCGAAAGTTGTTTGTGCGATATTCTGCTGTAAAATAAGGTTAGTACTTGGCTTAATCTATTTACACTTTAACGCAAGATTAATAGATTTTCCGTGCGTGTTCTCTTGATATTCAAGAGTGTAAATAACCTTGTATTATTTACTGACGCTACGCCGAGTGCAAGGCATTTCAGCCCGGCCGAGACTAAACACTCGTTCGGCGGGGATTTTCATTCTGTTTTTAACAACGATTAAATCCCGGAAACTTCGTATGCCATTCCCATAAAGGACGGTAGCACCACCGCTTGAGCAGTTTTATTTACCGACTTAAACTCTCAAACGTCGTGGATTCCATAAATTTTCGTCAATAACTTAGGTCGAACCCAAACCCTCGTTATGCACTTATTTTCGTTCACAGATTGCCACAAGTGAAAGCAAATCTGTATATTGCACTTCACATTTTCGCCCACTGTGCAAAAGTGGTTTTGTCACACTGTACCGTCCGGTCTGCCGTGTGCGCAGGTTCGCAGTCGAACAATTTCCGTTTCGTCACGGCTCTGCTATCCGCACTATAGGTTGACACGCCCTATGCTGATAACCTTTAATTCACATTGCCTTTGTGAAGAGCTATGCATATCACGGCTTTTCCTACTATCATATTTCGGACCACCGCGTGAAAGTGGGTTCTGATTTATTGCGGAAAATCATAAAACCGAGCAAAGTAATAGGTCGATTAAAAATGTGTCGCCTATCTTCTATATATCACCCTGTCCGCTGCCGTAACCGTGATAGCTCTTTAGTTCCGTATTTCCTAATATGTTGGTCCTACGGATAATCAGCCTTAGAGCATCGTCTGATAAAGTCTAACCCGACTTTAAAGGTTTTCTGCTAGTGATTTACAGCCTGTCGCAGAACTCAGACTACAGGAATCGGCACCAAGGCAACAATGCATTGGCGCAAATGACTTCCCACATCAAATACAATCATTTTAAACCACCTTCTTTTATGCGATTACTTTTAACCCGTCACTTACCGGAGAACAAAACATAAAAAGAAGGCAAAAAGATAACAAAAAAGCACCTACCTCGAAAGGTAAGTGCTAACTTGCAGTCCTTTTACCTTTGCCCTATGCGCAGGAGCAAAGCATAACAAACAAGCGCAATTAACCCTTTCGGAACATTGCAATTTTCGTTATCTTTTGAATACACTCCTGCTTTATTTCAAATATAACATAATCAGTTTAACACGCGGATTCTCTATCGTCAATAGATTTGCCCAATGTGTTGTTTGACAAACAACATCCCTCAACTTTTACTTGGTAATATTTAAAAAATCCCATATTGAGCAGCCAAAATATGCTGCCATTTCAAACAAAGATATAGTAGACGGATCAATTCTTCGGCTGAGAACGTCGTGAATATATCCCGGCGATTTACCAAGTTCAATGCTTAGTCCTCGGTAGGTCATATTACGCTCATCCAAGATTTTGTCCAACTTTTGTTGGAAAGCGTACCAATAATTTTCATACTCTGTTCTGTCTAACATACAAAAACCTCTTTTACACAAAAAATTAAGAGCCGCGACACCGCGACTCTTTGGAATAAATGTAAATAAGGTTAATTTCGACTTTCAAGAAAACATTAATTACGATATGATTTATTTCAATCCTCAAACATTATAACTAACGGTTGACGGTAAAACCCCATCTTCCTGATACTTATCAAAAATCTTAAATATCAATAATACGCAATCATATCCTTGCCCAGAGAGAAGGTTCGCCAGCAGTTGCTGCAATTCTGAATCTCAATTTTCCCTGACTCAATGAGATCCATATAGGGAACTTCTCTTGGAACTCTTTTGGTGACCGACTTTTTCTTTCCGCCCTGCATTCGTTTGATCTTTGTATGTATTTCAGGTTCTACAAGAGCTGTTTTATCAATGGTGATAAGTCCGTCAAAATTATAATCGGCATTTCTATATTCCGGTTTGTTAAGATTATATCCGCCATATTCGTAAATTACAGTATGTTCATCTTCTTCTACGATACGACAGTTGCCACCTATACCTCTGCTCAATGTTCACACCTCTTTAACTGTATATTTTCAATCAATCAACCAGCCTTCTTCTGCAAGTCGCATTTCTCTTTCGGTGATTTTATGTAGCACTTCAAAATATGCAGATTTGATTTGCTCAACTTCCTCTTTTGTTTTTCCTTCAACAGCCTCAAAGAACGCCATTCTTGCTTCATTACTTGTCATTTGTTCGTTAAAAATGTCATTAAACAAAAATATTTCCTCCCCCTATTACCGGCCCGAGAGTTTTACCTCTCTCATAATTTAATATCAGATAACCCTAACTGTTCAATTAGATTGTCCCAATATTCACAGTTTGTTATATCATCAAACTTCTTGCTCATCAAAATGTGTTCTTTAGCGGCCCTCTTTGCATTTATAGGAGTATCACTTTTAAAGCCGATAATATTTTCGTTCTCATCAACAATTATGAAAGGTAAATATTCTTTTTTTAGAACTTCACATTGATACTTATCAAATTCCTCATCTGTCATATTTCTAATGGCAATAAGTTGTTCTAAAACATTATCATCATTACATATGTAATCTGTGTCATCTATCTCGCAGTTCTCTATATCTTCTTTGGTAATGCCTAACTGTTTCAACATTATGAGTGAATTTCTTTCTGCAACTTCGTTTGGCAAGTCCAAACCGTGTATTATTGTAGCTTTTTCCAACTCACTTTCGGCAAATTCTCTATAGAGAGCTTCTTCTATAGTTTCCAAATTTTCATCTATAAACTCAACAGTATAAGCCTCGCCACCATTATGAATATCAACAATAGTTCCGATATTATTGGGTGTTAAAGATAGTTCAGGGTATTCTTTTTTTACTCTAACAATATCATGTAATTCAAACATAGAAAACCTCTTTTCGCGCTCTTTTTATTCGAGTATTTCGATAAATATTATTTCACTCTGCATGAACTCGATGTGTCTTCCAACAATACTAATAGTAATTGCGTCATCAGGATATGGCTCGTCGGCACCTTCTTCTGCATCTGTAACATCAACCACATATCCAATAAATTCTTCGCCATCAACATCAATTAATCTAATCTTTTTTTGCTGCTTGATAGTCCCATACATTAATCATCATTTACCTCTACAAAGAAACGCTTGGGATATAAATACCCTTGTACCGCTTCGTCTTTGTCATAGCCTTCTTCGTCAATTATTCTGTATTCGCCGTGCTCCTCACCTATGCAATCATAGATCTTTCCGTGGATCAAGCACACGGAATCGCTTTCACCGACATATTTAACTTTTTTAAACTGGTCACTTAATTTATAAAACTCTTGAAGTTCTTCGCACGTGAGTTGGCTGGGCTTCTTTCCTAACGATTCACAATATTTTCTAAATTTTGCAATTTCGTTGCTTGCTGTTTCAAAATTCCCTGATTTTAAGGGGAGACTATTATCTAAAAAATCAAGCTTCATATTTTATATTCCTCTGCAATCCTTAAAGCAACTTTCGGTAAAACATTTAGCATTCTACTTAAAAGGCTTCCCATTCTGTCATATGATCAACTTTTTTCTTTTCTTCTTCAAGTTGCTTTTCTATTTCTTCTAACGTCAGGTCACTTTCATCATAATGCCCATCATAATAACGGCTGATATATTTCTTAGCTTTCTTTTGCAAACACTCGGAATCTTTATACATTGGATATTTTTCAAAAAAACGAGGCAAGTATTGTATTATGAGCTCTTGCAAATATACGGGCAAGTCATTGATATGTTTACAACCGGAAATTTGATGTACCCAATAATCATCAACGGCTGTGTGTTTCTGTAACTCATCTAAGCAATCAATTTCATAGTCCACTTCGTATGACGGCTTAATTTCTGATTTGGTCTTATAGAGGCAATAATTCTCGACATATTCTTGAACTCCGCCTGCCAGTCTATCCCATAATACACTAATATCCATATACCTCTCCTATGCTATCACGATAGATTATCCACTTTATCAAAACTATTCAATTCCCTTTCTCAATAAACTGCTCAATTGAAGTTGTAATTTCCTTTTTCAAAAGAACATAACATAAGATACCGAAATAATCCTGTTTGAGATTTGCATATTCGGGTAAATCTTGTGTATTGCTTTGCGAAGCGACCGTAGCCATTGGATAACTATTTGCTATTGCAAGCATTCTATCAATAGTTGGATATCTTTCACGTAATTCATTATCTAATCTTTGTGCTTCAAATAAATTTTCTAAAGTTGGTGTAGTTGATAAGACGGAATCGATTCTGTTGAGATCGTATGCCACATCAGATAATTCGTGCGCTTCGTGTGCAATTTTGAATGCTTCCTTAACTAAGTTGTTATCAAAATGTATCATTTTTCACTCCGCAGTTTGATTTTATAAAAATACTTTTTTTATAATCTTTGAAAGAATTTTTTCATCTAATTTAATATCATTCAACAAGAGAATATATATCATCGCTCTTAGTAATCTGTATACCTCAATTTCATTATCCCCTAAAGGATCTATCGTGCCATGTGCCAATTTGTTTCTATAATCAGCATAAATTTTTCCATAGTTTTGGTTAGAGGATGTTTTAAGGATTTTTGAATTATTTTTTAAAACAAAGTTGAATTTTTCTTCCAAAAGTCCCTCATATCTATCAATGTGTTTTTCAAAGTCCGAAAAATATTTTTTCTCCTTTTTTGCTAACTTTGTCTTATCTATTGATTGAGCAGTATTTTGAATTAGTGATTTGACATTCTTAAAATTGACATTTTCTTTTTCCTTAAAATTAGGATTGATTTCGGTAAAGAGCCCCTCAAAACATAAAGCCAAAGATAACCACTTACTGGGATCTGTTACATTTCTTTCGTGAAAGTTAGGGGGATAGTAAAGAGATAGCCTTTTATCATTATTTCTAAGGGAAGATACCTTTTTGAAAATTAATCCAAGTTTTTCTTTTGGCAAATCATCGGCAATAATGGTATTCCTGGTGTTTCCGTCATATGAAGATGCATTGGTAAAAATAAATACCTTTGCAACTTGCGAAAATTTGCCTGTAAAATCTTTCGTTTCAAGAAGAATTTTCTCAAAAGGAATGTTTTTGTTATAGTTTACAAATGACAAAAAATCATATAAATAAAGATAAAACGTGCATATGTCGTTAGGCATTCGTTTATTTGAAAAGCAATAAGAAAAACTGGTTATTAAATCTCCTATTTTTTCTGTACCATCTTTTATATTGATATATCTCGCTATATTCAATTCGCAAATGGTCACTTCGTCAAAGTTAAATGCAATGCTTGTTTCCTCAAATGGTTTTAAGACAATAGACATTGCACCGTTCCACTCTTCAGCCAAAAAGCCAAGATCACTTGACTGTTTGTCAATTGCGTTTTGAGGAGAGTAAAATGTATTTATTGCCTCGGAGTAAAAAGTCATTCTGTCAAAAGAAAAGTCACAAGGTTCTCCAACATTTCCAACAGAAATGGCATAGCCCTGAATCGAAAAAATTGTTTTAGCATCAAATACTGTTGAAATGAGGTGACAATTTATAAACAAAATATCGCGATTATCCGATGTAACTCCTCGTAGAGATGAATAATCTTTTTCTATGAATTCCTCGGAATTTTGAAATGCTTGCTGAACTATATGTACATAATGTCCATCAAGTAAAAACGGGAAGATTTTACCATGCAATTCTAAGTTTCCGTATACAGTTTGCGACATCGATTTCACTCCTGTTTTAATACATATAATTTTCTTACGATATCTGAATTAGCATCAATTACTTCGTTAACTCCTGATACATCTTCATAAGTTCTGCTACACAACTGCTTTCCGTCATAGTCTTCACATCAAAGCCATACGCCTGCATCACGGCGCGGTCGTTGGCTTGGTGAGCCTTGCGTAGTTCGGGTGGCATAGCAACCTCGTCATAGAGATCGGCAAGTGAACAATCGGGATAGAGGGCGCGAGCATCAAGAATTGCCTGCGCAGTTTTTTCAATGGCTGCCTTTTGTTCATCGGTAGGAGTCGGCCAGGGGAAATTGTTATAAACGATATTTACAGAATATCTGTAATCGCTTTTCAATCTACCGCAAACAGCCCTCATCCAAGCCATATGCACATTGGAGGTCAGAACTCCAAAGTGAAACATATTTGCATCCGGTAAGATTTGAACTGCATCGGAAGCGATATAATCGGCATTCAAAAAGCCAATAGGAATATATTTTCTTCTTTCAGAGGAGACTCGAGGAATAACAATATAATCCGCGCTAGGTTGTCGTATTTCTCCAAAAAGAGTTGGGGTTTCTGCCAACTTCTTTGTTGCTTCACGATTGCTTTGTTCACGCATTTCTTTTACAGATGCAACTGCTTTTGCAATAGGAGGTGTGTTACGAATAATGTTTGGAGATACTCCTTTTAACCACATACACCAACGAATCTTATTGTTAATAAATTCCGTTGCACCAACAAATTGTTTGAACACTATTTCAGATTCGGGATATTCTGCTACAATTGCATCTCGCTCTTCTTGAGAATAATTACTCAAAAAGCCATTATCATTAGGCATGCTGCCAAACACAAGTTGAGGGACATCACAAACAGTTTTTTTCACACTTTCGATAAAGACATCTGGTGCATCTATTAAATACGCATTAATGTTATCTACTATTAAAGGTCGCTCTGCAGAAAATATGACTTTAGATTTATAAAACGGAGCAATGCTAAAGCCGATAATAACACAATGCACGTGAGCCTTAATACTTGCTTCGCTATCCCAACGGAATGTGCGGTGAGCAAAATCAATATGCACACCATCTTCAAAAAGAGGTTTCCACAGAATTGCAACGCTTTCGCCTTGTGAAACTGAGTTTGTTGATACCAAGGCGGTACGGATATTTGTACCCTCCATTAAATCAGTAGCTTTTTTGTACCAACAAGAAACATAGTCAAGATTACCCGCATTTTTCCACTTGACGCCGAAAACAGAGACAACATCATCCTTTTGTTCTTTGGTCATAAGGCGAGCCCCCACAAAAGGCGGATTACCCATTATATAATTGAGCTTGTCCTTCGGCACAACAGTTTTCCAATCGGTACGGAGGGCGTTTCCTTCTACGATGTTGGCATAGGATTTGAGCGGCAGAAAATCAAGGTTAATGTGTGCAATAACCTCTGTTTCTTTCATCATTTGGCTTTCGGCAATCCAAAGGGCAGTTTTAGCAACTGTAACGGCAAAATCGTTGATTTCAATACCATAAAATTGACCGATGGATACTTTGATAATACCGGTAAAATCAAGGAGCATCTGTCCTTGTGTAATAACCTCAATCGCTTCGTTCTCCAAACGACGCAGAGAAATATAGGTTTCGGTTAAGAAGTTGCCCGAACCACAAGCAGGATCAAAAAAGGTAAGGCTACCGAGTTTTTCACGAAAGTCATTAATTTTGCTTTCTCTTGTCTTAGCAACCTTAATCGCTTTAATTTCTTCCAATTCTTCACGCAATTCATCAAGGAACAGCGGGTCAATAACTTTATGTATGTTTTCGATAGAGGTATAGTGCATACCACCGCTACGGCGTGTTTCAGGATTCAATGTGCTTTCAAATACGGCACCAAAGATGGTGGGGCTGATGTCACTCCAGTCGAAATCCTCGCTCGCATTACGGAGAAGTAAATCACGGATTTCATCGTTCATTTGCGGAATCTCAATATTTTCATCCGAAAACAATCCACCGTTTACATACGGGAAGGAGCTCAGCTGCTCGTCCTCATACGGATCGCGTTCATCGGGCTTTGTATCAAGAATTTTGAAAAGCTCAATCAAAGCCTTTCGCATATCACGGGCAGAGAAAGACTTAATATAATTATGGAATTTGGAATGTCCGCCGAATATACCGGCATCTTCTGCATAGAGACAGAAAACAAGGCGAACGATGAGTTTGTTAAGGCTTTTAAGAGATTCCTCATTTTCGGGGTCGTGATACTGTTTTAAGATTTCATCATACAGTATGCCGACCAAGTTACCTGCCTGAATGGAAACCTCCATTTCACGACGAATATTATCATCGCCGGTATCCACAAGGAACATAAGTCGATAATACTCTTTAGCAAGGTCTTTTACAAAAATCTGCTCCGGCTCACCATTAGGCTTTTCCATATCATAAACAAGAAATTCCTCAAAATTGCAGGTGATGATCCAGCGAGGGCGCTGTGAATACGGAAGAACAGCAGAATAACGCTGTGCCTGTTGGAACGGGGTGAGTAATGTTCCGTCTGACTGTTTAATAGGCTTACGTAGATCTTTATTACGACCTTTCTGCTCAATAAGCACATGAGTTGCCGGAATAAATCCGTCAATAAAGCTTGTGTGGTCAAGGCGCACCTGTTCCTCAAAGGTAATAAACTTTTCGGGTGCTTCTACGCCCAAGACATCACGAAGTAGCGAGAGCCAAAACGGTTGGCTTTCGCCCTTTTCATATCCTCTGTCTTTCCAATATTCAGCAAAGGCTTTCGCCGCTGCTCGTCGTTCTGTATCTTTCATATTATCCTCCTATGTTAGGCTCCCTCATTTGTTGCCGAAGTATTTTTTCTTTTGATCTTCGATAATATGGGAATCTTTTTTTCGTATGTAACATCTTTTTTAAAATATGTTGAACAACGAAACTCCTCTATTCTATCCGACATATCATCAAACAAATGCTGGTATACAACTGTATGAATTTCACTTTTTGTGTGTTCGGATTTGGCTTCAAAAAACATATCATTTAGTTCAAACAGTTTACGAACACATATGGCAAAATTTCCTTTACCTTCTTTTAATAAACCGAAATGGTACGATTCGCTTAACAGTTTGTTGCGCCAATTCTGTAACTTTTGATAAATGGAATCATAAGCTGTTTGTCGAATAGTCTTATTACCGAAAAGAAAATCCAAATTGCCATAAGCATTTGATAGATCTTCCAAATCTGTCTTGGAAATTTCCAAATACATATCGATTCGGGACAGAAACAATTTTTTATAATCCTCAATACGTTGATTATACATTTGAATCAATATGGCCTGGATGTCATCATCTTCAGAAAATGACATTACCTCATTTGCTTCCATCCATGCGATATACTCATCGCGTTTTGTATAATCGACAATCATTCCCATCGCTTTTGCAGTTTCGCCTTCTAAACCACAGCAATAAGCATTGCGTTGTTCTTCTGCGATGCAATCAATAATGAGGTCGCGCGGTTCATCAGTGTCAATATATTTGATTTTCCTTAACTTTGAGTAAACCTTATATGATGCCCTTAAAAAATCTTCCATAGCCTTTCGACGTTCCGTGAAATATTCAGTTAGTGACATAATAAACCCTAATAAGGCACTGCCGAAAATTGCCATAGAAAAATCATAGGCGAGGTCACACTTTTTGCACTTCGCATACAACGCAACTATCATCGCCACTAACGTAACAACTAACGTTATAATTGTTAACCACTTTTTTGCTTTCATATTTTCTCCTATTACTTTTTATAAGGAATTCTAAAATAATCTAAATAAGTTTTAAACGTATCCTGAGCAGAAAGGCAGGTGTCGGTAAGATAACCTTTGTCCTGATTCCATTCCTTCAGTCCGCGATAGTAGAACATTTTGATTTTATCTTCTATGATAAACGGTACAATACCGTGTTTTAAGCATTCCTTAAACATAATGAGTCTACCAACACGACCGTTACCATCTTGGAACGGGTGGATGCGCTCAAACTGCACATGGAACTCGATTATGTCTTCAAGTGTTATATTTTCTTTGCTGTTATAATCGGCAAGGAGTTTTTTTATTTCAGCCGACACATCTTCGGGTAGGGTGGTTTCCATACCGCCAACCTCGTTAGGCAGTTTTTTATAATCGCCAACAGCAAACCAATCCTTTTTTGCATCGCTTGTACCGGTCTTGAGGATGAAATGCAGATGTTTAATAAATTTTTCGCTGAGCTGCGATTTTGCACTTTCAATAATTTCATCGATACAGCGGAAGTGGGTAGCAGTTTCTATAATATCATCAACACGCACGCCCTCATCAGTTATGCCGATGGTATTGGTTTCAAAGATATAGCGTGTCTGATCGTGGGTGAGACGACTGCCTTCGATGTGGTTGGAGTTATAGGTCAGCTCGATCTGTATTTTATGATAAATTCCGCCGTGGGTCTGACTGCGCTTTTCCTCTTTTAAAATATCAAGCAAAGTCTGCGGAGCCGGTTTGCTTTTATTGCTCCTTTCGGGCTTCTCAGCATTTTCGGGTATGTTCCATGTTTTGCCTGTAAGGAAAGCGCCAGGGACACGACCTGCGGCACAATAATTGCGAACGCTACGCTCGGATGTATTCCAAAGTAAAGCAACCTCTTTAACGGATAAATATTTCATATACAGACCTCCAAATTTACTGTTAATAGTATATCACAATATCGGCAAAATGTCAATTAGTCAAAAATAACGTTTATTTATGTTTTTGCCGATAACGGAAACATTATACCTGTGAGCAACATTAGAACATTCGTGGTTATAAAAACAGTCCCATTAGAGCAAAAAACCGATTTTATAGGTTCTTCTATTTTTGTATATTTAATAAATTGTATTTTGTCGAAAAATGTGATATTATAATTATGTAAAATTTATCCTTATAAGTAAAATTACGTTTATTTTGTTGTTTTCCTTTAAGGTTTTAACTGATTTTTCAATATATAGGAGAAAAAATGAAATTAACTAGTATTTCAATACAAAATTACAGAAGCATTACTTCCGTTAAAAGTATTCCTTTAGAAAATTATTGTATTATTTTAGGAAAAAATAACGAAGGAAAAACAAATGTGTTAAATGCAATAAATTTAGCGATGGTTACATTGAAGAGTATGGTATCTGATAGTCGTAGTTATAGACTTTATAAAGAATTTAGAGAATATAAATATGATTATGAGAGAGACTATCCTATAATTTTAAAAGACTCTAAAAGTTTTTCTCCAACTAAACTTATTTTAAAATTTAAATTCAATGATGATGAAATCAAAGACTTTGTTTCAAAAGTTGGAGTATTTAATAACGGCGATTTATCTATCGAAATTATTTACAACAAACAAAATTCAATAGAAATTAATGTTTTGGAAAAGCGCGGCAAGGGAGCTATAACATACAAAAATAAAATACGTGAGATTATCTCTTTCTTGGTTGACAATATAGTTTTTCAATATATACCTGCTGTTAGAACAGAAGATGATACTTTAAATAAATTGAACGAACTTGTTAACCAAGAATTGGAAATTTTAGTTGATGATGAAGAATATAATCAAGCAATGCTTACCGTACATAAGAAACAATTAGAGTTAATGAACGAACTCAATTTACGCGTTTCAGATATGATAAAGATATTTTTGCCAAATATTCAGGAAACAGAAATAGAATTAATAGATGACTCTAGACGAATGTTGAGAAGAAATATTGATTTTTATGTGAATGATGGTTCCAAAACACATATTTCATATAAAGGTGATGGTGTAAAAAGTTTAATAACCTTAGCTTTGCTAAATAGTTCTAAACAAGCAACAGGTTCTAGAATTATTGCAATAGAGGAACCCGAGTCACATTTACATCCTGAGGCAATACACCAGATCAATAGTGTAATTCAGCAAATATCTAACACGAGCCAAGTTATTATCACAACACACAATGGTTCTTTTGTTAACAGAGGGAATATTTCTTCAAATATTATTATTGACAACGGAATCGGCAGGAAAGCAAATAATATACAAGAAATAAGGGAACTATTAGGAATAAAACTTTCCGATAATCTTATATCATCGGAAACCGTTGTTATAGTCGAAGGTTCTGATGATGCTACTTCTTTGGAGTATATTTTTTCTAAATTAAGTACAAAGGTAAAAAATGCAATAAATAACAAGAAAGTCGCTTTTGCTGATATGGGAGGAGCAACGAATCTCAAATATAAATGTGCTCTTTATGCTTCTATGATGTGTAAATATTTTGTAATAGTTGACGCCGATAAATGTGGAATCAGTTCGTATGAAGAGGCGAAACAAAAAGGTCTTGTTGAAGAAAAAAATTCCGCAATTTTATATGCATATGGCGACAATAAGGAATCTGAGTTTGAGGATTTTTTTAAGAAAGACTTTTATAAAGATTTAATTTATAACGACTATGGTGTTGATTTAGATGTAAAAGAATTTAAGGGTTGCAAATACAAATGGTCAGATAGGTTGAAAAAATCATTCAATGCACAATCAAAGCCTTTTGGGGATAAGACTGAAGCAGAAATAAAAGAGAAAATTACTAATATGATCGTAAAAACAGATAACTTGAACGATATATTACCTGATTGCTATTTGGAAAAACTAAAATATGTTTGTGCTCAGATAGAAAGAATTTTAGATGTGTAGTTTTGAGAGGATATCTCACAATGTAATGGAAATGGTATTGTAATATAAAAGTGGCATCAAGCACGATGCCACTTTTATATTTCGATTTCAATTTGTAAAGATAAAAATTTTATTAGAATAATCACTCTTAGTGTCGATTTATCCCACCATCACTTGCAACAAACAAGGTAATACCTAAACATATAAGAAAAGCTCCTGTTGCTGTTGATGCTTTATATAATAAAGCGTAATATACAGTCTGTAAATTTATTACTATCAATAATATCAAAACAACTGTTTTAAAAATCTTCATTTCAAATCTCCTTTATGTACGAAATTCATTGAAACGAAGAAGTGGCAGTACAGAGCAACAAACTCTGTACTGCCACAAACAAAGACTTATTTAACATCTTTTAAGAAAACAACAAACCCGAACCCTTCACCGATTGGTATTGGGTTCGGATTTGTACTGTTTGGTGCGGATAAGAGGACTTGAACCTCCACCGAGTTGCCCCGACTAGAACCTGAATCTAGCGCGTCTGCCAATTCCGCCATATCCGCAAATAAATAGCTGAAAGCAGAAAAACATGTTGACTGCAATATAGCTACCAACGTATATAATATACAAGTTTCAGATAAAAGTCAAGTGAAAATTTAATTTCTTTATTTCAATAATAGATTCAACTACGGCTTACATTTTGTGCCTTATATTAATTTTACAATAATTTTTTACACAAACTCTTACAACAGTAATGTTAAAAAAGCAAAATAGGGAAAATTATTTCAGATATTCATAAGGCACAGATAAAGCAAGAGCCTTTCCGCCTTCCAAACTCGGATGTAAATGGTCTCCGCTGTCATATTTTTTAAGCAGTTTATCTCCGGTCAGCGGATCTGATATAGCTGAAGAAAAATCTATATATCCGTCAGCTATAGTGTTAGTCTTTATCCACTCATTGACCTCTTGTCTCAGATCTTCCCTGTCGACTACCTGATCACCGCAGCCCATAAACGGTGTAATAGTAGCAATATATATTTTCAGACCGTGTTTATGCGCTGTTTCAATATATTGTTTGTATCCATCCACTAATTCTTTCGCGGTAGGCAAATCAGAAATAGGCCTAAACGATTCTCCTTCACATGGATGAATTATATCATTGATACCATGAAAAACAAAGACTCTGTCTGCACCACATACCGAACATATATCATCTTCAAATCTTTTTATTCCTGCATGCGCATATCTAATCAGCGACAAGTTTTTATACTCTCTCAAAACCCTGCTTCCGCTTACAGCACGTCTGACAACTGAAATATCGTCTCGTTTTTCATCAATCAATCTCAATATAAGCCATTCCGGCCATGACTGAGCAGATATTGAGTCACCGAAAATTATAGCAGCCTTATTTTCAGCCTTAGACAAAACATCTATATCTTCAAGAAAATAGACTACATCTGTTACATCAGATAATGCGGGGTCAAATGCCGGATTCAAGCTAAAGTCTCCGACGGTAAATTGAAACTTTGAAATAGGACCGGTTATTTTAATTGCGGAATGCATATCGGTGTAATCGCCTAAATATATCGAAACTGCAATTTTATCACTGCTTTTTATACTTAATTTGATATGATCACTGTAAAGGTATTTACCTTTATTTATAACTACACTTTCATTATTTGAAAACGTAACTGTTTTGATATCAGAAACTGTATTTTCTGAATCAACCACACCAACAGTTACTTTTGTCAATTTCACGTCCTCATATCCGTATACATTAGAAAACTTGAGACGAATTATCTCCCCAGATATTGTAGTTGTTGCGATATATCTGAGAGTAATGTTTTTCGCATAATTTGAAGGACTGAATTTGTCACAGGAAATGGAATTCCCCCACAAAGTAATCCATTTGTCAGCCATAATTCCTCCTAAAAAAGCGGCGGTATGAATTCACCGCCGCTGATTTAATAACTAATTTACATAAGAGAAAGATAAAGCTCTTTTATCTCAGCAACACTTGTATCACGCGGATTACCGGGACGGCATGCATCATCAAATGCCGACTGTGACAGAAAATCAACATCCTCAGGTTTAACGATTTCTTTGAGATCCGCAGGTATACCTACATCCTGAGACAATTTTTTAACAGCATCGACAGCTGCCTTTCTGTACTCTTCCTGGCTCATATTTTCTGTACCTTCTACTCCCATTGCAGCGGCAATATATTTATACTTGTCACCTGTTGCCGGTGCGTTGTATTCCATAACCGTAGGAAGTATTATGGCATTAGCCACACCATGCGGAGTATCGTACAGAGCTCCCAAAGGATGTGCCATAGAGTGAACTATACCAAGGCCGACATTTGAAAAGCCCATACCGGCTATATATTGACCGAGTGCCATTTCCTCTCTGCCTTTAGGAGTATTTGCGACAGCGTCTCTGAGTGATCTTGAAATTATCTCAATAGCCTTAAGATGGAACATATCGGAAAGTTCCCATGCACCCTTTGTGATATATCCCTCAATAGCATGTGTCAGAGCGTCCATTCCTGTTGCGGCAGTAAGACCTTTGGGCATTGTTGACATCATATCCGGATCTACAACTGCTACTACCGGGATGTCATGAACATCAACGCACACCATTTTGCGATTATTTTGAACATCAGTGATAACATAATTTATTGTAACCTCAGCTGCAGTTCCCGCAGTAGTAGGTACGGCAATTATCGGGACTGACGGATTTTTAGTCGGAGCAACGCCCTCAAGGCTTCTTACATCTGCAAAGTCGGGATTAGCTACGATTATTCCTATACCTTTTGCTGTATCAATTGATGAGCCTCCGCCTATTGCTATAAGACAGTCTGCATTACTTGCCTTAAATGCAGCAACTCCGGCCTGCACGTTTTCTATTGTAGGATTTGCCTTTACATCTGAAAACATTTCATATGCTATCCCAGCATTTTTCAGAATATCTGTGACCTTGGCAGATACACCGAATTTTATAAGATCTGGATCTGACACTACCAATGGTTTTTTAAAGCCTCTTGCTTTGATTTCATCCGGAATAGCATTGATTGCTCCGGCGCCGTGGTATGAAGTTTCGTTAAGTACAAATCTGTTACTCATGTTTTTATCTCCTTTTATTTTTTTGGCTGACGCCATATATTATTTAATTATAAAATAAGATTAATAACTTTTTATGTACATTCTTATAACAAAAAATTAACGATCAAGCTGCAATCCTAATGCATGCATAACTTCTCTTGCAATAATCATTTGAGCTGCTCTGTCAGGATGAACTCTGTCCCATGAAAAAACATACGGATGACATTGCTCCATTACTGAATCAAAAGCTTTTTGTATATCAATAAAAAATGCCTGTTCCCTATCTGCAGCATTACGACAGCTTTTACAAAACCTGTCAATCATAATACGCATAGCATCTTTTTTGTTGGTATCCAGAAAATACGGAGTCATGACAAAAACACTGTCTGTAACCTGCTTGCACTTTTTTACAAGTTCGGTAATATTTTTATCATATTCATCTACAGAAATATGATTTTCCAAAAAATACGGACTGTCAAAATTACGCCATGCGTCATTGACACCAATCATAATAAAAATAATATCAGGTTTTAATGCCTCAACATCAGTTTCAAAACGCTCGAGAAGATCACGTGTAGTATTTCCGCTGATACCCGCATTTTTAACATGTACGTTAAGTTCGGGATAAAAGCCCTGCAGCATTCCAGCAACAAGATCGACATATCCGTCTCCAAAAGGTTTCTGAACCATTATATCGCTTCTGGTATTACGGTTTCGTCCGGCATCCGTTACAGAATCCCCAAAAAACAAAACCCTGCAGTTTTGCTTTATTTCCATTTCACCACCCCCAAAATACCATCATTATGTGTATTATATATCCTTAAAACATTAAAATCAATAGAAACATATTTTTTCATTGTACAATCCAAATAAACTTTGAGGATATGATTGAACTTTAAAATACAAGATGATATAATAAATAAAGATTACTAAATTATAGGAAGTGTTAACATGACCAAAATTGATATTATATCCGGTTTTTTGGGAGCAGGCAAAACAACTTTGATCAAAAAAATTCTGGCAGAAGCATTGAGTACTGAAAAAATCGTTATAATTGAAAACGAATTCGGAGAAATAGGTATAGACGGCGGATTTTTGAAAGATGCCGGTGTTACCGTTACTGAGATGAACAGCGGGTGTATTTGCTGTTCTCTTTCCGGAGATTTTTCAAAAGCTCTTGAAAAAGTGATCTCTGAATATTCTCCTGACAGAATTATAATAGAGCCGTCCGGTGTAGGTAAGCTTTCCGACGTCATAACAGCGGTTAAAACAGTTTTGTCTGACAATGTAAAGCTCAACAGCTTTTCAACAGTTGCTGATGCCTCAAGATTTAAAATATATCATAAAAATTTCGGAGAGTTCTTTGACAATCAGATAACAAGTGCAAAAACTGTCATCCTGAGCCATACAGACGGCTTATCTGATGACAAGATCAGTTTATGTATAGATACAATTAAATCTTTAAATCCCGATGCGGTTATTTCTGTCACATCATGGGACAAGCTCAGCGGAACACAGCTTCTAAATGCTATTGAGTCCGACAACGAACATTTTATAAAATCTCTGATAGATTCACATAATGAGCATGAGCATCACCATGAACATGAGCATGAACACCATGATGAATGCGAGTGTGAGTGTCACGAGCACCATCATGAACATGAGCATGAGCACCATCATGAACATGAACACGATCATCATGATGAATGCGAGTGTGGGTGTCACGAGCACCATGGGCATCATCATGCCGATGAAATATTTACAAGCTGGGGAAAACAGACATCAAGAAAATTCAGCAAAACAGAGCTATCTGATATTCTCAGCGCGCTAGACGATAATAAATTATACGGTGACATTTTGCGGGCCAAGGGTATCGTACCTTCTAGCAACGGAGACTGGCTGCATTTTGATTATGTACCAGGTCAAGCTGATATCAGAAACGGCCAAGCTGATATTACCGGCAGAATCTGCGTCATAGGTGCAAAAATAAATGAAAAAGAGCTTGAAAAGCTCTTTAGTTAAGGAGTAATACGCGTTTATGGAGATGCCTGTTTACCTTTTTACCGGTTTTCTTGACGCTGGAAAAACGAAATTTATTCAAGAGACTCTTGAAGACCCGCGATTTTATGACGGCGAACGCACATTGGTTATATTATGTGAAGAAGGCGAGGTCGAGTATACACCTTCAAAATTCCCTTCCGACAGTGTCTTTTTCCATACTATAGAGAATAAAGACGAGCTTACTGCCGGCAAAATGCTCGATCTGCAAAAAAAATACCGCATGCAGCGGGTATTAATAGAATACAACGGTATGTGGGAACTGAACCTGCTTTATGAAAATTTGCCTGAAAATTGGCTTATTTATCAGGAAATGCTGTTTATTGACGCCTCAACATTTTTTATATACAATGCAAACATGAGAAACCTTGTGGCTGATAAGTTGAAAACCTGTGAAACTGTAATTTTCAACAGAGTTGAAAAACATAGCGATCTTATGCAATATCACAAAGAAGTCCGTACCTTCAGCCGAAGCGCCAGTATCATATATGAGTATAAAGACGGCGAAATAGAATATGACGAATTTGCCGATCCCCTTCCCTTTGATATAGAAGCAGACATTATTGAAATCGAGGATAAGGATTTTGCAATCTGGTACAGAGATTTAATGGAGGATACATCGAAATATAACGGTAAAACCGTCAGGTTTAAAGGAATGGTTGCAAAAGATAACGCAATGCCTCCAAACACTTATGCCATTGGCAGACATATAATGACATGCTGTGCAGAAGATATTTCTTTTGGAGCGCTTGTGCTTTTGTATGAAGGTCAGGAACAGTTCAAGACACGAGACTGGGTGTATGTCAAAGCGGTAATAAAGATTGAATATAATGAAATATATCAGTCAAAAGGGCCGGTTCTACACGCGGACAGCCTTGAGCTCTCGCTGGCGCCTGAGCAGGAGCTTGCTACATTTTATTAATAATAAGCCGTATGCATTGCATACGGCTTATTATTAATTTCCTGATATCAAAAGCATTTTACTCTCGGTCACAATACTGTTGTCAAGTGTATTATCTCGTTTTATTATATCTACAGAAGTATGATATTTCTTTGCTATATCCCAAAGACTTTCTCCCTTATCGGCATAATACACAATGATTTTTGATCCAAAGCATGTATTGGTATCTTCGCTTTTTTCTATATTGTCAATAACGGTATATTTATTTTCCGCAAATACAAGAACATTGAAAAGCATATCCGCTTTGAACTCCAAGGTTGTATCGTTTGGCATCGTATAACTTACGTTCTTTGCACAAACAACCGCTTCACACCTCATTGTGTCATCACTTTTTATAAATGCCTTTTCTATACTAAACGGCACTACCTTATCGGTAAATCGGTACTCTTCATGGTTAACAGCATAAATACAGACATTTATATCTCCTTCAATTATGAGAGTTCCGTCCCCATACGATACATTTTTTATTACAGGCTTTAACGCCACATCGCATATTCTGGCGTCTTCCATATCAAGTTCCACGGAGTTCTTTATCGATTCCGAAAACATTATATTGTCAGATAACGACTCAATATTAATCTGGCTGGTTTGTGTTTGAATTTCAAAAGAGCGCGAATAAACGTCACTCAGCAGCTCAATCTGCATATGATTGTATGCTGACGCCACGGCTCTTGCATCTACTTCTACGTTTATCATATTCGACTCATCGGCAATATCACAGCGTATGCTGATTATCTCGCACTCTGCCTCGCCTACTTCGTCCTCTACTGCGCCTTCGACATCAACAATCTCATTAAATGGGATTATCGTTTGTGCCGACTCAAGATCATTTATCGTCTCACCCGTGGTATACAGGCAGTCTATAATTGCTTCTCCTTTTATAATAACTTTATCATTTATAACTTTCAGCTCACTTATTGCTATACAGCCGTCACATTTGATAATATCTACCACCGGCATTGACAGTTCCATTTCACCGCTGATCCTCACATCAGCTTCACCGCTGTTAACATATGTACACGCTTCAATTTTATCAAATAAAGTTTCGATATCACAATCTTCTATACTTTCTATAATATTCGTCTGGGCATTCCCCATAACTTTTGCCGCAATGCCTATAACTGCCTTAACGCTGATCCTGCGTGAGTTTTGAAGACGACAGCTGACATTGGAAGTTCTCATTTTAATTTTTATACGGTAAGCTGACAGTTGCTCTTTAAGCATACATGTCTGTGTAAAAGATGATGACTCTATTATTGATTTTACAGCGCCTGTCTGCTGGTCGATATAAATAACATTTACAGTACATATACCTTCTATTATAAGCCTGTCGCCGTCAATTGTCTTGGAACTGATTACAGGCTGTACTTCACATTTGAGTATTTTGACAGCCTCGGCACAATAATCAGGTATGACAATATCAAAATCAATTTTTTCCTCAGAAAAGCTTTCGTAAACCGTTTTACACGAATAAATATTATTTTTGATTATATTGCAGTCCATAGCTATCTCCGTTCCGCCATATTTACGGCATATTCTTTATTCAATTTATATTTATTTTGTCTTCAAAATATTACCGTTGTTTTTTCAAAACAGAAAAAAGTCTTGTATTTTTTTAAAAATATATTATAATAGGAATGTTTTTAGCATTTAATGTTTTGATTGAAGGAGTAGTATGGAAAAAATAACAAGCTCTCAAAATAAAACAGTCAAAAACGTGGTTAAGTTAAAGCAGGCAAAACAGCGTCATGAGTGTGGTATGTTTATTGCCGAAGGCATAAAGCTAATACGCGAGCTTGTCAACGAAGACTTTAAAATAAAGTACTGCTTTGCAAGTGATAAAGCAGACCTGTCTGAGCTTCCGTCAAATATTGATAAAAAAACTATCTTCATATCAACCCAAAACGTAATTGAAAAAATATCATCACTTACAACCCCGCAGGATTTTATAGCTGTTTGTGAGCAAAAGAATATCAATGTTTCAAATACGAAAGAAGATTTTATACTGGCTCTGGATAATATACAAGATCCGTCCAATATCGGTGCAATTCTGCGTTCTGCTGAAGCGTTTGGCGTAAAAGCTGTCGTTTTGAGCCAAGACTGCTGTGATGTATATTCACCCAAAGCTTTACGTGCCGCAATGGGCAGCACATTCAGACTGAATCTAATTAAAACAGATCTGAAGGAATTTCTCAGCTTTAAAAAAGACCTCGGATATGACATTATAGGAACAGGACTTGATAAAAGCTACAAAACCATTGACAAGCTGTGTGAATCTTCAAAAAAGGTAGTTGTAATAGGTAATGAAGGAAGCGGAATATCAAACGACATAAAACCTGTATGCAGCTTTGGTATGTATATACCTATGTACGGCAAAAATGAATCACTTAATGCGGCTGTTGCCGCTTCAATAATATTGTGGGAGAATAAAAGACAGAACAATGAATGAAAATCATATTCTATGGATATGGCTTAAAACTGCATTAAATGACAGAAGCTTAAAGACCTACAAAATTTATAAAAAACTTGGTAATATCCAGTCAATATACTCATGTACTGTTAAAGACATTGATTCATTGGAGTTCTTGACTGATAAAGATAAAAGTATGCTTTTGGACAAAGATCTGTCGTCTGTCAATCAGACTTACCGTCTTTGCAAATCCAATTCTATAGGAATCACAACGATAGAAGACGACGATTATCCAAAGTTACTGCGTGAAATAGACAATCCTCCGTGCGTGCTGTTTTACTACGGCAATTATGCCAAGGCGTTTTCTAAGCCTTGCATTACTATTGTCGGTACCAGAGACTGCACAACTTATGGCGAGGTAACCACAACATATATAAGCGGTATGCTTGCTGCATGCGGCTTTACTATCGCCTGCGGTGTTGCTAAAGGCATTGACTCCTTTGCAATGGAAAGCGCTGTCAAATCAGACGGAAGTGTAATAATGGTTCTTCCGGACGGACTAATCGCAACTAATTATACAAATAAGTATAAATTTAAAAATATACGATATAATGGTGTTGTAATATCTGAACACCTTCCAAACGAGAAAACCAGCAAATATGCATACCATGAACGTAACAGGATATTAAGCGGCGTTTCATTGGGTACAATAGTAACACAAGCACCCCAGGTCAGCGGCTCGCTTATAACTGCGGGATATGCCGCGGATCAGGGCAGAGATGTATTTGCTGTGCCCGCAAATATAGATATGATCCAGTCAAAGGGCTCCAATAAGCTTATCAAAGACGGCGCAACGCCTATTTTCGGATATGAGGATGTGCTTGAAACATATCTGCCAAGATATAAAGACGTATTAATAAAATGCTCTGAAAAAGATCAGATCAACATACTTAAAAAATCAGAGGAAGACCTATTTATAAAAGTGGAAGATTTCAAGCGAGTCATTATCAAACAGCTTGATGAGGATGAACAGAAGGTTTTTGCTCTGATGAGCCATAGGGAGGTAACTGCCGACTACATAATCGATCGTACAAATATTCCCGTATCTCAGGTACTGGGAATTATATCATCACTGGAAGCCAAGGGTGCAATTGTCAGTTGTCCCGGAAACAAGTATAAAATTTTAGTTTGAGAGGTTTAATATGTCAAATTTACTTATTGTTGAGTCTCCGGCGAAAGCTCAGACAATTGAAAAATATTTAGGAAAAAAATATAAAGTTGTATCATCCAAAGGCCACGTAAGAGACCTGCCCAAGAGTACCTTTGGAGTTGATTTGGAAAATAACTTTACTCCAAAGTATATAACCATCCGCGGAAAAAGCGACTTGATAAGATCTTTAAAAAAAGAAGCCAAAGCCGCCGATACAGTGTATCTTGCCACCGACCCTGATCGAGAAGGAGAGGCAATTTCATGGCATCTTTATGAACTCTTGGGATTAAATGAAAAAAACTCAAAGCGTGTTGTTTTTAACGAAATAACAAAAAATGCGCTTCAGGAAGCTGTAAAACATCCAAGAAATATAGACTACGATCTGGTAGACGCTCAGCAGGCTCGTCGCGTACTTGACAGAATAGTGGGATACAAGCTATCTCCTTTTCTTTGGAAAAAAGTAAAAAAAGGTCTTTCTGCTGGACGCGTTCAGTCTGTAGCAACTGCCATGATAGTAGATCGTGAAAACGAAATAAATAATTTTAAGCCGGAAGAATACTGGAATTTAAACGCAATATTCAAAAAATCCAACTCAAATTCAAAAATTCCAGCTAAATTCTATGGTACTGCAAAAAAAGCCATAGACATCACAAATCAAGAGCTTGCTGATGAAATATATAACAAATGTATAAACGGAGAGTTTACCGTTACTTCGATAAAATTGGGTGAAAAGAAAAAAAGCCCTGCTCCGCCTTTTACAACATCAACACTTCAGCAGGAAGCCTCCAAGCGCTTTAATTTTCAGACCAAACGCACAATGAAAGCGGCTCAGGAGCTGTATGAAGGAATAAATGTCGAGCACGTAGGTCTTGTCGGTCTCATAACATATATGAGAACTGACTCGCTGCGCATATCTGACGATGCTGCAAATGCAGCCAAAGACTTTATTATTTCAAATTTCGGCGAGCAATACTATCCACAGAAAAGACGCTATTACAAATCAAAAAATACTGCTCAGGATGCTCATGAAGCAATCAGACCGACAAATATCGATCTTACTCCGGAAAAAATTAAAGCTTCTCTTTCCAACGATCAGTATAAGCTTTATAAAATTATCTATGAGCGTTTTATAGCAAGTCAGATGAGTGACGCCAAATACGATACTCAATCCGTTGATATATCAGACGGGACCTATCTGTTTAAAGCGTATTGCCAATCTGTAAAGTTTAATGGCTTTACAGCTTTATATAACGATTTTGACAAAGAATCCAATGACAAAAAGTTTTACAAGTTGGAAAACGGCGAAAAGCTCAAACTGACAGACCTGGAAAAAATCCAGAATTTTACACAGCCTCCGGCTAGATATACTGAAGGTACGCTCACTAAGGCACTTGATGAAAACGGGATTGGGCGTCCGTCTACGTTTATGCCTATCATTTCTACAATACTTGCACGTGGCTATGTTGAGCGTGACGGTAAATTTTTAAAGCCGACAGCGCTTGGTCAAGTCACTACCAAACTGATGAAGGATTATTTTTCCTCAATAATAGACTACGACTTTTCCGCCAACCTTGAAACTGAGCTGGATAAGATCTCGGACGGAAAAATAAAATGGCAGCAGTTAATATCACAATTTTATGACATTTTCAGCGATACGCTGGCAAAAGCCGAAGCCGAGCTTAAAGAAACAAGAATTAAAGTGCCTGATGAGGTGACTGAGGAAATATGCCCGAATTGCGGCAAAAACCTTGTTATCAAAAGTGGAAAATTCGGCAAATTTTTGGCCTGCCCCGGTTATCCCGAATGTAAGTTTACAAAAGCCATTGTGTTTGATACCGGTGTGGCATGTCCAAAATGCGGCGGTAAAATTTTAAAGAAAAAATCTAAGACAGGAAAAATATATTTCGGATGCGAAAATTTTCCTAAATGCGATTATATGACCTGGGACGAACCGCTTACTACCAAGTGCAAAAAATGCGGAAGTAATCTTTTCAGAAAAAGCGGCAAGCGAAAAATAATTTACTGTCCCAATCCTGACTGCAGTAAATCAGCATCCGTTAACAGTACAGACGATCATAAGGAAGAAAAAAATGAACAATAAAGCAACCGTAATAGGAGCCGGGCTTGCCGGATGCGAAGCGGCATATCAGCTTGCAAAACGAGGTATTTATGTAGAGCTTTTTGACATGAAACCGGTTAAAAAATCCCCTGCTCACTGCAGCGACGATTTTGCAGAGCTTGTCTGTTCCAATTCCCTGCGTTCAGATTCGCTATCCAACGCCGTAGGTCTTCTTAAAGAAGAAATGAGAAGACTGGACTCAGTCATAATGCAGTGTGCTGATAAAAACAAAGTACCAGCCGGCAGTGCCCTTGCGGTTGACAGAAAATCATTTTCAAATTCGGTTACCGAAATTATAAAAAAACATCCCTATATTACCTTTATAAGCAAAGAAATCACTAAAATCCCAGAAACAGAAAATATAATAATCGCAACAGGTCCATTGACAAGCGACGATTTATCTGAAAGTATCGGCCAATTTCTGGGAAATAAATATCTGCATTTTTTTGATGCTGCCGCACCTATTGTAACAAAAGAAAGTATTGATATGGAAACAGCGTTTTTTGCTTCTCGTTACGACAAAGGTACCCCTGATTATATCAACTGTCCCATGACGGAAGAACAATACAGAAACTTCCATCAGGCACTAACAAACGCAGAATGCGTGCAGCTGCACGGGTTTGAAAACAAAAATGTATTTGAGGGATGTATGCCTGTTGAAGTAATGGCAAAAAGAGGTCCGGATACACTTTTATACGGACCGTTAAAGCCCGTGGGGATTATTGACAAACGAACAGGCAAAAAATCATTTGCTGTCGTTCAGTTGAGAAAGGACAACTTTGCCGGAACACTTTATAATATAGTCGGATTTCAGACACATCTTAAATTTTCTGAGCAAAAGCGTGTGTTTTCAATGATACCGGGTCTGCAGAACGCCGAATTTATAAGATATGGGGTAATGCACAGGAATACATTTATAGATTCACCCAAGTCGCTCACCAAATTTTACAGCTGTAAACAAAGAAATGACCTTTTCTTTGCAGGCCAGATGACAGGCGTTGAGGGATATGTCGAATCGGCATCGTCAGGCCTTGTGGCAGGCATTAATTTGGCTCGCATAATGCACAATAAGCAACCGATAGATTTTACAAAAGCCACGGCGACAGGTGCTCTTGCAAATTATATAAGTGAAGACAGCTGTTCAAATTTTCAGCCGATGAACGTGAACTTCGGCATAATAGAACCGTTGGAGATCAGAATAAAATCAAAAGTCGAAAGATATGAGGCAATATCGGCAAGAGCGCTTGAAAAAATAAATGAAATCAAAGGAGAATTATAATGAAAATAGCGGTAGACGCATACGGCGGTGACAATGCACCTTTAGAAATAATCAAGGGCTGCAAACTTGCGTTTGACCAACTGGGAGCAAATATAGTTCTTACAGGCAAAAAAGACGAAATCACACATATTATGCAAAAACAAGGCATACCGTCTGATACATTTGAAATAGTCGATGCTCCTGATGTTCTTACAATGGACGACGAACCTACTTCTATTCTCAAAAGCAAAAAAGATTCATCAATGGGTGTTGCATTCAGACTTGTCAAGGACGGAGTTTGTGATGCCGCGGTATCAGCAGGAAACAGCGGCGCCGTACTTGTAGGTGCAACAATGATAATTAAACGCATCCATGGAATAAAACGCGCTGCTTTGGGATTTGTATTCCCTACCGAAACCGGACCGCTTATGCTTACCGATATGGGCGCCAATGCTGTATGCAAGCCTGAATATCTCGAACAATTCGCCCTTATGGCATGTGAATATATGAAACATATGCACAACATAAAGAATCCGCTTGTGGGACTGCTCAACAACGGCACCGAATCTCATAAGGGAACACAGCTTCAGCAGGATACATATAAACTGCTTTTGAATTCCGATATGAACTTTAAAGGAAACGTTGAAGCCAGGGATATTGCCCTAGGCGGATGTGACGTTATTGTTACTGATGGATTTACAGGCAACATAGCTTTAAAAACCTTTGAAGGCGTTAGTAAAATGATGTCTAACGGCATAAAAAATATATTTAAAAAGAATATTATTACCAAAATAGGTGCCGTACTTGTTTTAAAGCAATTGAATGCATTTAAAAGCAAATATGACTATAAAGAATACGGAGGTGCACCGCTGCTGGGAATTTCAAAGCCGGTTATAAAAGCACACGGATCTTCCGACGCCCGTGCTATAAAAAATGCGATCCGCCAGGCTATGGCGTATCATGAAAGTCAGATGATTAATATAATCGGTGACAAACTTGCACAAAACAATTCATGAAAGCTGTTATATAACATTTTCTCTATTGCAATTATCATAATAATAATTTATACTTATACTATATAAATGTTTAAGGAGATTTCACAAACATGTCAGATTTTGATAAGCTTAAAAGAATACTTTCTGAACAATTAGGGATTGATGAAGAAACTATAACCCCAGAAACTACCATTGAAGACCTGGGAGCAGATTCTCTTGATCTTGTTGAAGCGGTAATGAATATTGAAGAGGAATTCAATATAGACATTGATGATAACGAAATTGAAAATCTTAAAACTGTCAAGGATTTTCTCGACTACATATCACAAAAATAATGAATTATACAAAATTCCAAAACATAATAAACTATAAATTCAAAAAAGAAAAGCTTTTAGAAACTGCCCTAACCCATTCCTCTTATGCAAATGAACATAAAAGCAATGGTGCTGTTTCAAATGAGAGACTTGAATTTGTTGGCGATTCTGTTCTTGGATTTATCTGTGCAGAACTTTTATATTCAAGATATTCGGACAAACCGGAAGGTGAAATGTCAAAAATGAGATCATCTCTGGTTTGTGAGACTGCTCTTGCTGAATATGCAGCATTGATTGACCTGGGAAGTTATCTTCTTCTCGGTCATGGCGAAAACCTTGGCGGAGGCAGAGAACGACCTTCTACAGTGTCTGACGCGTTTGAGGCACTTATTGCTGCAATATATCTGGACGGCGGCATGGAAAACGCTAAAAAATTTGTTCTGCCGTTTTTAAACGGAGCTTTGGATTCCAACAAGTATACTCATGTTTTAAACCGTGACTACAAAACCGCTTTGCAGGAAATTGCACAGCAAAATCCGGGTGAGATAATTCACTATCAGGTGGTCAGTGAAACAGGTCCCGACCATGATAAAAGCTTTACAGTAAGCGTATATCTTAACAGTAATTTACTTGCGACAGCAGACGGTAAAAGTAAAAAAGAAGCAGAGCAGAACGCCGCTAAAGAAGCTTTAAAACTTATGGGAGAGGAATTGTGAAACATTCCAATATTTCTATTTTTATCCCGCACCTGGGATGTCCGTTCAATTGTATTTTTTGTGATCAATATAAAATAACGGGGAGTGACTGTTCTGTCACTCCCCTGGATGTTTATAATTTGCTTGAAAAAGCCGCTGATGATAAAAAACTGCTCAACAGCAACACACAAATTGCCTTTTTCGGAGGTTCGTTTACCGCAATAGATAAAAATCTTATGATTGATTATTTAAAAGCGGCAAACGAATTTATCGGCGATAATATGTTTGACAGTATACGTATATCGACTCGTCCCGATTGCATCAACAACGACATTCTTGAAACGCTGAGTATCTACAATGTAAAAACCATAGAGCTTGGTATACAGAGCTTTGACGACCAGGTCTTAGCTGCTTCTAAACGTGGATATTCTTCAAAAACCGCGCAAGACTCATGTGTGCTCATATCAGAAAGCGGTTTTGAACTGGGACTCCAAATGATGTGCGGACTGCCTTGTGACACAGAACAGAAGGACCTGTATACCGCAGAAAGAATAATCCGGTTAAACTGTAAGCAAGTGCGAATTTATCCCGTTATTGTAATTAAAGGGACCAAACTATGTCAGATGTATCAAGCGGGTGAATATATCCCTCTGTCTTTAAAGCAGGCTGTAGATACCTGTGCAAAGCTGTATTCACTTTTTCGACAAAATGATGTTACAATTTTAAAAATGGGTCTTCATTCAAGCAGTGATAATGTCGCTGGACCGTTTCACCCTGCTTTTGGCGAACTTGTAAGATCTCGGGTGTTTTATAACACAATCGTAAAAGAGCTTTCAAAAAGCAGACAGTACATTGTCAGAGTATCTCCTGATTTTATGTCTATCGCAGTCGGAAATTCAAAAATCAACCTTTCTCAATTCAAAAATGAAGGGTATGATATTAAAATTATTCCCGACCCAAAAATCAATAAAGAAAATTATATAATAGAATAAAAATCCTTCGAAAATATCGAAGGATTTTTTATTAACCTGTAATTCCTGTGTAATTGATAGCAAGAATGCAAACAACCAAAATAATTGTAAGCACGACTGTTATCTTAGCAAGAATACTATCTTTTGTACGGCTTTTATTTTTATTAAAAAATGTATCCATTTCAGAAGAGGCACCGGCCATCGCGCCAAGCCCGTTACTCTTTCCCTGCTGTGCACTGATGCATATTATCGTAACAACGCATAATACCAAAATAACAGAACCTAATATAATTTTAGTCAGTGTCATTTATAATTCACAACCTTTCAAATAATCCGAGATTAATATTATCATAAATAGCTTCAAATTGCAAGATATTTTTGTTTTTTATTTAATAATTATAACAAACATTATTTTTAAAAAGTTTTGAAAAGCAAAATCCCTTGAATAAAGCGGCTTTACAAAACAAAAAAGCGAGTTTTGAACGTTTTCAACAGAGTTTTGAACATATTTTATGTAAACCTAAAAATTTATATGTTAATTACTTAGAAATTTTGTTCCTATTTTTTTCGATTATTATCAATATTACAAACGCAGCAATAAGTGTTAAAACAGCGGCCAAAGAAATATATTCAAACACAAATATACGGGTCAAAATAAATGCGTCTGCAATTAAAGAGATTATAGATACATGCCATAATTTTATGTCTGCATGAGATTTTGAAACAAAATAGGTAACAAGAATGGCTAATACAGTAAGTCCGCAAAAAGCTGTCAAATAAGTAGTATAGCTGATAATCGGCGCATCATTAAATGTGACATTTTTATTAAAAAATACATCTGAAAGACTAAATAAAATACAATAAACCGCACAAATAGAGAATGTATAAGCAAATGCTTTACTTATATAATAATTTATAGTATACACAATAAATATACAAAGGTATACAATAACAGCGTATTTTGAAGCAAGAGTTCTATTAGCGCTCAAGGGTATAATTACAGCTGCCGCAAAAGCTATAAATGACAACAGCATAAAATAATTAGGCGTGATAATTTTTTGTGAATAATCATTTTTTCGCTTAATTGCCGCAAATACACAGGAGCATATAAACGCTACAAAAGTAACAGCCATAGCCGCGTATTCGATATACATATAGTAAACATTTATTTGAAGAAAATGCTTTTTAAAAGGCATAATATACAGATATGTCAGCACTGAAAGCAAAATTAAAGAAAGAAGCATGACAGATACTCTGCTCAATGCTATTTCTTTGGAAGTATATTTTTTGTTACTCATAAGCAATTCCCCATTTTCCGACCGATATTATCAATCTTTTATATTTATTTATAAATTTTTCGTATTATATAACAAAATAGGTATAAGAAATGAAGCGGCATCCTCCGTTCTTAAAATTCTTTTTCCGAGAGAGACACACGGCACATCGTTATTTACTGCATATTCAACTTCAGAATTATCAAGACCGCCTTCTGGGCCTATTAAAAACGCAATATCACCATTTTTTTGATCAGGAATCTTAAAATAGTTATTCATTTCATTTTCGTAGCAAATAAAACTGTTTTGAAAGCCTTTCATTTGCTCAACCGCTTGCTCAAAACCTATTATTTCAGATACCTGAGGAATATACCCTCTCATACTCTGCATTGCAGACGCGCGAGCTATCTTATTAAGACGCTCTATCTTTTTAACCGAGCTTTTATGTTCCGGACGTGAGACACAGCGCCTACTCAGAACAGGCACTATCGTATGAACGCCAAACTGTACGCAGCGCTTTACCATTTCATCCATTTTATCGCCCTTGGGAAGACACTGAAATACTGTAATTCTCAATTCAGGCTCCGTACAATTTACATACTTTTTTTGGATTTCAAAATATGCATGTTCCGTATCATATGACACCAGTTCACATTCATAATCATAAAAATTACCGTCGCAAAACACTACTTTTTCACCGACCGATATTCTGAGAGATCGGATAATATGATTATATTTTTCTCCGCTTACCGAAAAGCGATTTAAATCTATTTTTTCATCATCAAAGAAAAAGCGTTGCATATCATCTCAAGACTGCAAGAACAGCAGCCCAACCCCGCCTTTCTTTTATTTCAAGAATATCAAAGCCGTTATTTCTGATACAGTCAACAACTTCTTGTTCACGTTCACAAATAATGCCAGATGCAATAAATATTCCGCCTTGTTCCATAACTTTATGTATATCACCTGCAAGCGTTTTTATTATATCCGCAACTATATTTGCTACCACAATATCATATTTTTCTCTTGCAAACTCCAGCAGGTCACCTTTATAGTAAGCTGTTTTATCTTCCAGGCCGTTTAATTTTGCGTTAGCCTTAGCGGCACGCACGGCAGCCTGATCAATGTCGCAGCCATATGCAAAATCTGCGCCCAAAAGTACCGCGGCCTGAGACAGTATCCCGCTGCCACAGCCTACATCCATAAGTTTTTTACCTTTAAGCTGAATCTGCTGAATTAGTTCAAGACACAATGCTGTTGTTTCATGAGAGCCTGTACCGAATGCCATCCCCGGATCTATTTTAAGAAGTATTTTATCGGTTTCAATATTCTCCCATGCCGGAGTTACAATCAGTTTATTTCCTATTTCCATAGGATGATAAAATTTCTTCCAATTATCTATCCATTCACTGTCATTGACTATCGTTACACTAAGTTCCAATGTTCCAAATGTATTATCACAATCCATCTGTTTTAACTGCAATAAGGATTTTTCAACTGATGATATAATTTCGTCGCCCTGATTATTTATAGCAGTATAAAACTTAACACAGCAACGTTGAGAGCAAAGCTTCATCAATTCATCGTCAACATAATCATATGCCGGCATACGTGAATTAAGAAATTCTTGAAAATCCTTACTGTCACAAATCTCAAAGCCCGAGATGCCATTGATAATCAATATATTAGAAACATGCTCAATACCCTCCGTCGTGGTACTGATAACAGACATTTTGTAATCCATAACAACATCCTTATTAAAAACAAGTGGGAAAGTTTTGCTTTCCCACTTGAAATTATATAAAAATTTAAGTTACTTGTCAATATCTATAATATGCTCTTCCAGCTTTTGATAAGTACCGTCTGTAAATACAACATCAATTTTATTATTATTGAATGTCAAGGCTGTACCATGCATGTTACGAATTTTATTGCCGTCCGGCAGGTCACGCCTTTCAAACGAGCCGCCAAGCACTGTGTGATATCCTATTTTGCCTATTTCCGTATCACGCCCTGCCGGCAGATAATTTCTCCTGTGTTCATGACCGTTGAGCATAACATTTATACCGATTTCATTAAGAGCTTTAAGCCACTCTTTATAATGACGGGTAAAATACTCATCCTTATAGAGATCCATGCGGACATGGCAAATAGCAATTTTATATTTAACATCGCTTGCTGCATACTCATTTTCTTTATTTTTTATTATATTTTTAAGAAATCTTGTCTGTGCAGCACGGTAGGTATCAAAATTTGCCATACCTCCATACTCCGGATGGTCATCATTTTTATCCTCACCGCAATCAAGAACAACTCCCCATATACTTCCGATACGAAAAGTATAAAAAAGATTTCCGTTATCTGTCGCAACGTAATCAGCAAAACCAATCGCCATTCGTCCTCGCGTATCGTGATTTCCCCTTGCATATATTACAGGTACTCTGCCCTCTGTGATCTTTGAAGTAATATAATAGATAGATAATAAATGTTCTATGCTGCCGCTGTGATTTGGTATGTCGCCGTTTAAAATAAGAGCGTCAAGATCATCGCCGAAATATTTTCCCGACTCGGCAGGTTCAACCGTTCTGGAATGAGAATCGCATATCATATAAATATTGATATTGTCCTCTTTGTTCATCGGCTTAAATGAATAAGTCTTTTCAAATGTCTCTCCAGATTCCGCAAAATACGGTTTCCTGTCTATGCATCTTGCAAAACGAATAGTATATTCTTTTGCGCTGTCCAGCTCATCTTTTTCGACAAAAATCTTATGTACGGTTTTTTCGGAGTTAATATTTCCATTATCATCATCGCTGTAAATATTATCTCCTACCTGAACCCACGCAAGACCTTTGTCACGGGTATTAAATATTATTTGATACCCTCCATGTGCAACAAATACAGCTGCGTCGTGAATAAGCTCGCCTTCAACTTTGATAAGTCCCATAATACTTACCTCTACAATTAATTTATTAAGCCTAAGCTCGTTTAAAGTATATTCACTTGTCACACCTTTGTCAATACTTTAATAATTAAAAACAGATATTATTTGTCCGTATTGCAAACAGTCAAGGATATATGTATTTAGCATTTTTGCAGCTTTGTCTGCCTCTGTTTTTAGATTATATATACTGTCTTCTTCAAAACATTCAAAAAAGAAAGTTTGATTACGAATATCTGTCTCAATATAATCGTTCATAGGAAGAGCAAATACCATATTATTTGTTGCAAAATCAAAATATTGCTTTCTCTGCATATAATTAAAATTGTAATATTCAAACGTATTTAAATTATCAAAAATACTTTCGGTGAAACGGCTTGCCCATAATTCCATAAACTTAAGTGCCGGATAAATATTATCGGGATTAGAAGTTTTTTTAGGAATCATCATTGCATGACCCTTAAGCTGACATACCTCTTCACCATAAGAATTTGAAGATCTTGGATATGGTACCCAGTTTATTTGGATTTGTTTGGCATATTCAATATTGCGGTAAATCTGAGTATACATGGTAGATGACATTAATGTCGTACCGCTGTATAGACCTATGTGATCGGCAGATTTTGTACTGTAATTTATGGATTTGCTTAAATCAGTTATAAACTGCCACGCTTCATATGTTTTTGGATTTGACCAATTATTTAAAATTGAAGGTTTGCTGGAATCAGTTGCTATGTCGATATATTGAATACCATTTGTAGACGGCCAATTATACGCGGCATTTTTCGGCCACTGAACAAATGCTGTTAGTTTCTGAGCGTTATCGATTACCCGCGGTGCTGAAAGTAGATAATTGGAGAAAGTACCCCAATTCCACTGACCTCTTTCCCATGTCTGATGTGGGTCTTCCAAATTCAATTCACGTGATAATGTCTGGTTATACCATAATACATCAACGTTGCCCAATGGTGATATTATATAACTCTTGGAACCCCATTTTACAAGATCCATAGCTCTGCTGCAAATACCAGGAGATTTATCAAGGCGATCCATGTTTACATATTTTTCAAGCGATTGAGAAATGCCAAGAGACGCCGGATAAGCAACATGGTTGGTGTAAATAATATCACAGCTTTTACCTGAACTCATAGCTGTTAAAGCCGAATCAATTGCTGTCTTATGCTGTCTTACGGTGTATTTGATGTTGAGGCCCAGACTGTCTTTGAGCTCTGAAAACCAGGCCCATTCATCGACATATACTCCGTTTGGTTTTTGATAAGACCATACGCCGTAATTATCTCCTGTAAAAAACGTAAGCGTCTTTCCCTTAAGATCGGAAAGCTTAGTTGTACCGCCATATTTAGATTTAACAAATTCTGTGCTGTCCAGATCAAACGATGGTAAAAAACTCTTATTAGCTTTTCCGTCAGCATTTATAAGAGGATTTTCATCAAAACTATATTTAGAAAATTCCGGACCATTAATATCGGTCTGATCTTCATCCGGTGAATTATCATCAGGAACATCCACTATTTCATCTCTTTCGCAAAAGCGATAAAGTACTGCGGCAATCTGTGCACGCGTCGCTGAGTCACGGGGGGCAAAATTTACCTCATCCATGCCGTCTACAATACCTGCTGTCTGACAAACAGCAACAGCTTCTTTAGCATAATCCTGTATTCTGCTACTATCTGCAAACTCTTTCTTTGAAACAATATTTTTTAATTCTATACCTTTATACTGAGTATATCTTACAAGCATAGTGCACATCTGCTGACGCTGTACTTCAGCAAGCGGTTCAAATGTAACATCTGTCATTCCGTTTACTATACCGTTCTCATAAGCCCATTTTACTGCAGAGGTATACCATTTCCCTGACGGAACATCATTAAATACTGTTTCAACGTTAGTATTACTGGTAATAACATTCTCCATATTTGCTAAAATCTGTACAAACATTGCACGGTTTAAATTATAGTTAGGTTCAAAAGTATTTGGAGTCATACCGTTCATTAAACCGAATGTTGCAACATAATCAACATAGCCTTTATACCAGGCAGTCGACACTACATCGCTGAATTTCAATGATGAATCAATTAAAGACTCTGATTTCTCAGATTTAAGATTGCTATTGACCGAGCCTGAGAAAACAAATACCGATAATGATGAACAAAACATTATCAAAGCTAAAAAAGATACAAATATTTTTTTTAAAACTAACATAAATTTCCTCCTATTCTTGTCAAATACAATAAAATTTAATAAACTAAAGATGTTTTTTATTGCAATTTATATTAAATATAACATTGTTTTTAAAAAAAAGCAACAAAAATTTAAAAAATCGAAACAATAAAAAAACAGACATCAGATAAGTGATGTCTGCAAAAAGGAGTCGGCATAACATATCTTCCCGGGCCGTCGCCAGCCAAGTATTGTCTGCACAACGAAGCTTAACTA
>CALWYZ010000009.1 GCA_944385895.1 uncultured Clostridia bacterium | reverse complement strand
AAGAAATAAGAAATAAAGCATGGGAATATTCAAACAGTGAACGCATGACTACAAATTTTCTTTGCAATTCCTATATGAAATACGGAATTAGACAGAATCTACAAGAGTTAGAAGCAGCTATGGAACAGGGTGGCTATATAATAATAAAAGGAGTATTTTTACCTGAACATGGTACATCTGTTATAGAATATGAAAAAAAAGAAATGAATGAAAATGTAAATAGAGATTATTTCTATTATATCCCTCATACGAGATATAAATTCCAGATAGAAAAAATATATACACCTTATGAAGGGATAGATGAGGGAGATATAATACCGGTTGTATTGTCAGGCGGAATAGAGCAGTTGCCTGACGGTAATTATCTGGCAAATGAAGCATATGCAACTAACAAATACAGAGATTTTACAAAAAGGACGCTCGAGGAACGCACTTTTATATTGGCAATATTTGATTACCATTATGACAGATTCGGAGGATATGAAAACGCTCATATATTCCTAAACGCATATGAGCAGATAGAGAACGGTACAGGAGACAAGGACAAACAAATAGCATATGACATCCTTCAGAAGTACAATTAAATAAAATCAAAAACGGCTTGCCGAATAATCGGCAGGCCGTTAGTTGTTTTGCAACAAATTATCTTCCGCATATCCATTCATCCGAAAGATGGTATGATATTTTTTTTAGATTTTGTTGATATTGTCCCGGGGTTATTCCCATTTTGCTTTTAAAAACTCTGGCAAATCCTTCGGGCGCGATTCCTACTGCTGATGCTGTTTCACTTATTGTATAATCATTCATTGACAGAAGGGCACAGGCTTTTTTTATTCTCAAGTCTGTAATATATTGCTGAGGGGAAGTACCTGTGATCTTATGAAACAAAGTAGAAAAATAACTGCGTTCAAGACCTATTTCACGAGCAAGAGCGGAAACAGTAATTTGTTCTGCATAGCGTGTTTCAATAATATATACTGCTTTTTTTATGTATGTGCTGTTGTCGTTTTCAAACTTGGCATATCGTAAAATTTCACCGAATATTTCGTGAATGTAAGCGGATCTTCGCAAATCTGCTCCGGCGTCATTATCTGATTTTATCTTTATCAGTCTATTAATGATTTTCAGTATTGTTGAAAAAGCGTTTTTGGGTGCGTACGGATGTCTGGAGTCAATGCCGACATCAGAAAGATAGGAGCTGATTTTGATTCCTTTTACCGCACACCACACCCCGTTTCTCGGCTTGCTTCCGGTTATGTGTGTTACGGTATCGCCTGGCAGCAGTATCATGCAGTCGCCTGGTCGCAGTAAAAATTCATTGCCGTTTATAATAATACTGCCTTCTCCGGCCGTACAGCATTCAATGATATATGAGTCGCGTATAACCGGTCCATAAGTGGTTCCGGGTTTTATTTGATAGTCTCGCTCGCATACATATAGATTCAGGTCTGCCTGTTTAGTGTTTCCCAGTATTTCATATTTCATATACCATACACCTCAAAACAACAAATTGCATATTAATTCAAACATTTAAGCGTTGAGTTGTCAAGAGTAAACTGATACAATTTAGAAAAATGGTAGAAGGAGTCTATTATTATGGAAAAAAACAAATTGAATATTGCTGTTATAGGATCAAGTGCAATGGGAATATCGCATATGAAAGGAGTAGTAAATAATAAAAATGCGAATCTCTATGCTGTATGTGATATAGATAATGAGGCGCTAAATGAAGCCAAGACTAAATATAACGTCGATATTGCAGTGCAGGATTATAAGGAGCTTGTCAATGATAAAAATGTCGATGCAGTAATTATCGTGACCCCGGACCAGCTTCATCTTGAAATGACAAAGGCATTTCTTGAGGCGGGCAAACATGTGCTTTGTGAAAAACCGATGGCTTTAAATATGATGGAATGTGAGGAAATGATGCGTATACAGCATCAGACGGGAAATATGCTGATGATAGGTCAGGTGTGCCGCTGTACTCCGGCTTTTATAATGGCAAAAGAAATAGTCGACAGCGGCAGGATAGGAGATCTATTCTTTGTTGAAAGCGAATATGCCCATAATTATGAAAATGCCGAGGGCAAAAATTCATGGCGAAAAACACCCGAACGCAGCAGTTTTATAGGCGGAGGCTGTCATGCTGTTGATCTTTTGCGCTGGATAGCTGGAGATCCTACTGAGGTCACAGCATATTCCAATCATAAATGCATGCTTGACTGGCCGACTGATGATTGTGTTATTGCAATATATAAATTCCCCAATAATGTTATCGGCAAGGTTTTTGTATCTACCGGTTGCCGCAGGGATTATACGATGCGTACAGTCCTTTACGGAACAAGAGGAACTATAATTTGTGATAATACCTCACCCGAAATATACTTGTATACAATGGATGAGCCGCTTGCGGACGGGAAAATTTCCTATACTCATCCGCAAAAATTACCTGTAAATATCAACAATCATAATGTAGGCGCGGAAATCGATCAGTTTGTAGACGCAATTATAAACGGAAATACTTCACCCGTATCGCCATTGGAGGGCGCAAGTACTGTTGCTGTTTGCTGCAGAACAGTTGAATCAGCTGCGATAGGCAGTACCCTTAAAATAAATTACCCTGTATATTAGGAGGAAAAAGCTATGAAACAATTAAAACTTGGAGTTGCATATCATGGCAACAGACTGCTTTCCAGTGTGGAAAATGATATGAAAGACATTCTTGAGCATAATTTTAATCTGGTCGTACATATGATGTCACATAATGACTGGAAACGAAGCTCAAATATAATGAAAGATATTTTTTCGATCACGACGGGGCTTGGTTTGGATTTATGGGTCGACAACTGGGGTCTTAACGGAACGCCGGGAGAAACTTCGCATTTTTTGTGCTATTATCCTGACGCTCATCAGTATTTTTCAAACGGTGAAATACGGCCTATAAATGTATGTTATAATCATGAAAAATTTATCGAATGGACAAAAGAATGGATAGATAAGGTATATGACTGCCAGGGAAGAAAAATATTCTGGGATGAGCCTGCACTGCCGATAAAAAATGATGCGTTTACATGTGCATGCCCGCGCTGCAAAAAGCTGTTTGCAGAGCGCTTCAACAGAGAAATGCCTGTTAAACCCGATAAAGACTGCATAGAATTTCAGGAATGGACGATTCAAAATTATTTTAAGATTGTAACTGAATATGCCGCATCAAAAGGTATGGAAAATATAGTTTGTGTAATGCCTGGGAAGAACTTGGGGATAAGCCTTGACAATATAGGTGTATTGGGCAGGCTGGACACAATGGATAATATAGGGACAGACCCGTATTGGGTATCTCGCTCTAATCCCAGAACGGGGAAAGATGTATACAACTTGGTATATAACAGTACCCGTAAATGTCTGGATGTGTGTGAACGGTACGGAAAAGATCACAATATATGGATACAGGGCTATGGTATACCTGCAGGCACAGAGGAAGATATGGTCTATGCGGCGGATGCGGCTTATGATGCCGGTGCGCGTACTATTCTGTACTGGGGGTACCACGGTTCGGAAGGAAATGATTACCGTGCCAAACAGCCTGATCTTGCATGGAAGACAATGGGCGATGCAATGGCAAGGCTATTGGAAAGAGATAGAAATGAAAAAAGAATTGAAATTAGAAAAGCGCTTAATATTGAATGATTAATAATCAAAAAAAGGTCTGCATGTAAAATGCGGACCTTTTTTATAAATTATTTATTGAAAATGAGCATTGAATTTTGTATAATAACACTGCGTACAGCTTAATATAATGCTGTAATTGAATTTTTCAGGGAGTTTGTATATGTCAAAAATAAAAATAATTACAGATTCGGCAAGTGATATTTCCGCCGAGAATGAGAGCAGATTTGCAATAAGGGTTATTCCTTTTAAGGTTGCGCTGGGCAGTGACTCTTATATCAGCCGCGTCGACTTTGATAATGAACAGTTTTATACAATGATGGATAAGTATGACGGTATACCTGTAACATCCCAGATCACGCCGTTTGAATTTGAGGAAATATTCAGTGATTATTATAATCAGGGATTTACAGATGTAATTTATATATCGATAAATTCAGAGGGCTCTGCTACGTACGGCAATTCAGTCATGGCTAAAAACAGCTTTTTTGATAATAATCCTCAGGCAGCCGGAGAATATAATATTTATTGTATAGACAGCCGTACTTATACGGGCGCTTACGGTTATGCGGTTGTCAAATCCGCACAGATGGCGATGGACGGAAAAAGCGCGGATGAGATTGTAGAGTTTGCAAACGATTGGCTGGAAAAATGCACGATATTTTTTGCGCCGTATACTTTAAAGTATGCTAAAAAGAGCGGTCGCATACCCTCGGCTGTGGCGTTTGTGGGCGATGCGTTGGGTTTGTGTCCTATTATGAAAATATTCGATCATAAAATAACGACATTTTCAAAAGCCCGCGGGCGGGCATCGGTTGTACCTTCCGTTGCGGACTGCGTAATGAAGGAAATTGAAAAGGGCTCTGACTACTGTATTGTTTACGGTGATGATAAGCAGGTCAGAGACGATATGGCACAAGAGATGACCAAACGACTTGGATATCCTCCGTCAGATTTTTATCAGATAGGTGCGGCAATAGCTGCAAACGCAGGTCCTACTGTGTCAGGGGTAATATTCAGAGCAAAAATATAAAATAAGCAGGTGCGAAAATTTTTTGCACCTGCTTTGCTTATTCTTCTTTCAGTCTTGTAAAATTGGCCATGATTTTTTTTGTGCCTGTTTTGTCAAAATTAATCTCCAGTAATGTATCTCCGCCCATTGGCTTTTTAGAAATAATGGTGCCAGGACCAAAAGTCTTATGGACCACACGTTTGCCAGGCTCCAATTCTATACAAGCTGCAGACGCCGGCGCGGATGGTCTTAGTATTTTAGCAGAAGTGTTAAGATCGGCTGTTTTGGTTATTACCCTGCTTGATAAAGGTGATGAATATGCAGCTGCAGAAATACCTTGCTTATCTTTATTGTACAGCGGCTTTATAATCTCACTCGGTATTTCCTTTAGAAATCTTGACGGCTTATTGTATTTTGTTGTGCCGAAAATGGTTCTTGCTAAAGTGTGGGTGAGGTACAGACGCTTTTTTGCACGGGTTATGCCTACATACATAAGCCGTCGTTCCTCTTCAATTTCCTCCTGCGACTCTATGCTTTTCTGTCCGGGAAAAAGTCCTTCCTCAACACCGGATATAAATACGTTGTTGAATTCCAGACCCTTTGCACTGTGCAAAGTCATAAGTATCACACGATCGCTGCTTTCGTCAAGGTTGTCGATATCAGTCATCAGAGCGATCTCCTCAAGAAATGCTCCCAGGGTTGCGTCTTGGCTTTGTGATTCAAATATAGCTGCAGTGGAAACAAGCTCGGCAATATTATTTATTCGGTCGCGTGCCTCTTCGGTATTTTCCGTCTCCAGCATGGATATATACCCGCTCTTGACCGAAATCTCTTTTATAAGCTCGCTTATGGGCATACTTTCTTTTTGATTTCTAAATGAGTTTATCAGTGCGCAGAACTCACCGAGCTTTGACATGCTTCGTGCCAGCTCCGGATATTCTCCTGCGTTCTGAGCAATATCATACATTGATGTCAGGTTACCGTTTGCCAGATTCCTGAGTGTATCCAAAGTTGCTTGTCCGATTTTTCGCTTGGGTTCATTTATTATACGCGTAAGCCTCAGATCGTCGTTTGTGTTGTGTACAAGATATAAATATGCGAGTATATCTTTGATTTCTTTGCGTTCATAAAACCGCACGCCGCCGATTATCTTGTAGGGTATCCCGCTTTTTACAAACATTTGTTCAAGAGAGTTTGACTGCGCGTTTGTGCGGTACAGTACCGCAAAGTCTTTGTAATGCATGTTTTCCACTGCCACAGAATCAAGGATGGTATCCGCAATAAACAGACTCTCCTGATACTCGTCATCAAGCCGATTTTCGTATATCGGCTCACCTTTATCTGAAGCTGTCCAGAGCGTTTTGCCTTTCCTCTGGCTGTTGTTGGAGATGACATTGTTTGCCGCATCAAGTATGTTTGCCGTAGAACGGTAGTTTTGTTCAAGTCTTATGACGGTGGCATCTTTAAAGGTTTTTTCAAAAGACAAAATATTTTCAATGGTTGCACCGCGGAATTTATATATACTTTGATCATCGTCTCCTACGACGCATATATTGTGATGAGCAGACTGCAAAAGATATATCAGTCTGTACTGAAGCGGATTTGTATCCTGATATTCATCTACCATTATGTATTTGAATTTATTTGAATAGTAATTCAAAACCTCGCTGCTTTTTTCAAACAGCGTTACCGCCTTGAGTATAATATCGTCAAAGTCCAGTGCGTTAGAGCCTGCAAGCTGTTTTTCATATTCTGTATAAATACAGTAAATGTCGCGATTATATACGTCATTTCCGAAATTTTCCATGTAATCCTTCGGTAAAATGCGGTTGTTTTTGCACATTGATATACGGCTTAAAACGGCGCGTGCGGGAAGTATCTGCGGGTCGATACCCAGATTCTTTTGCACGGATTTTATGACTCTGATTGAATCATCTGTGTCAAATATAGAAAAGTCGTTGGAAAAGCCCAAAATATTGATATTGCGGCGCAGCACTTTGGAGCAGAAACTGTGAAAAGTCGATGCCCATACGCCCTTTGCTTCATCGCCAAGCAAATTGTCGATTCTGTTTACAAGTTCTTTTGCCGCTTTGTTTGTAAATGTTATCGCCAGAATATTAGAGGGATAGCAGAGTTTGTTTTCAAGTATAACGGCTATTCTGTTTATAAGCACTGTAGTCTTGCCGCTTCCAGCTCCTGCCAGAATAAGCAGCGGACCTTCGGTGTGTTCAGCCGCTTTCCTCTGCATTTCATTCATTTTGTCAAGTTGTTCCTTTACAGATATCTGCATTTTTACCCTCCTGGCGTTATTGAATGATATTGTAGCACAGTTTTCTGCTATACTCAACATATTTTTTAATAAGTCCGTACTTTACAAAGTCAGGCATGTATGTTATCATATATTAAATATTAGTCAAAGGAGAAATTTTAAATGGCTGTCAAATCCGAAAAGACAAAATATTTTACGTATAAGGGGCTTCCGCTTGTACGGAGTAAAAACTATATATATTTCGGAGATCCTTCTAAGACACATATTATTTTTATAACAATACTGGATTCCGATGATAATAAAATCCCCACAAAGGTATCTGTAGAGCTGCTTTTGACTGATGAGTCGCTGCCGCCTATGGAGAGGCTGCTTAAAAGAGGAGAAAAAAGCAGTCTCTATGAAGCACTGGATATAGGGCTTATATGGCTTCAGCGCGCGCTTAAGTAACAGTTGTTATAAAAGGAGGTAAGAGTATGTATTATCCGTTTTATGATTACTATTATAACGATTATTATTTTGATCAGCAGATGGAGTCTGCGGTCATGTATATGATTTATGCATTTTTGATTCTTTGGTGTGTATTGTCGATTGTATTTTATATTTTTGAAGCATTAGCCATGTACAGAATAGGAAAAAACCGCGGTATGAAATATACGGCTCTTGCTTTTATCCCCATTTTAAATATGTACTTTTTGGGACGTATTGCCGATGATATCAGCTGTACAATGAATAAAAAAACAAGTTATGCAAAACGTATACTTTTGTTTACGATTTTAAGCCTTTCAATGTTGATTCTCGGCTGTATATTTTTCGGCATGTTTACTTTTTTATTAGCAATGAAAGCTCCTACTTCTGCATCGCTTGTATTTTCTTTTCTTTTCTTTTTTATATATTTTGTGTTCATGTTAATAAGCACTGTATTTTCATACATATCGCTTTATAAAATTTTTAAGGAGTATTCACCGGCTAATGCCACAATATTTTTGGTGCTGTCTATTGTATTTTCCTCTACACGTCCGTTTTTGCTGTTTGTCATAAGGAACAATAAAAGCGGATATCAGATATGGTGTGAACAGCAGGCTGCCCAACAGCGTATGAGAGAGGCGGAACAAATCGACTCTCAAAACGGCTGATATGACTTTTAAAGAGTATACCCTATGGGTATACTCTTTTTTTGACAAAAACAACCTCTGTTTTGCTTGACAATATATAGTAGATTTAATATAATATATCTGTTATTGATTTTTCGGCTACTGACGGATAAGTGGATACCACAGGGGAACCGAAGAATTTGTTTTTTGCCGACCGTCTGGGCAGTTCTTTTCTGTGGGAAGGAACTGTCCTTTTTAATTTTTTCTAACAAATTTATGGAGGTACAGATGAAAAAAATCGGAATTGTAATGGGCAGTGCAAGTGATTTGCCGGTGGTTGAAAAGGCTATTGATACATTGAAAGAGTATGAAGTGCCGTTTGAAGTACATGTTTATTCAGCGCACAGAACCCCGGCTTTGGCGCGTGAGTTTGCGGTAAATGCACGAAAAAACGGCTTTGGAGTAATAATAGCCGCTGCGGGTAAGGCGGCACATCTTGCAGGGGCAATGGCGGCGGGTACTACATTGCCCGTTATCGGCATCCCGGTCAAGTCATCAACACTCGACGGACTTGATGCGCTTTTGTCCACAGTTCAGATGCCGTCCGGTATGCCTGTTGCAACAGTCGCTATTGACGGCGCTCAAAACGCAGCTTTGCTTGCGCTTCAGATACTGTCAGTTGAGGATAAAATGCTTGCGGACAAGCTGGATGCACAACGCAGAACAAACGAAGAAAAGATTTTGGCTTCAGATGCCCGAATAAATGAAAAATACAGATAAAGGAGTAAAAAATGAAAAAAATGCAGCAGTTATATGAGGGTAAGGCAAAAAAAGTTTTTGCAACGGACGATCCGGATTTGTGTATCGTATCATATAAGGATGACGCTACCGCGTTTAACGGTCTGAAAAAAGGAGAAATCGCGGGTAAAGGTATTGTCAATAACCGCATGTCAAATTATCTTATGCAGCTCCTTTCACAAAAAGCCGGTATACCGACTCATTTTGTAGAGGAATTAAACGACCGTGAAACTCTTGTTAAAAAAGTTTCCATCATACCGCTTGAGGTCATAGTCAGAAATATTGCTGCCGGTTCATTTTCAAAGCGTTTCGGAGTAGCTGAAGGCACAAACCTTATCTGTCCTACACTCGAATTTTGCTATAAGGACGATGAGCTGGGGGATCCTATGGTAAACGAATATCATATAATCGCCTGTGGCTGGTCTACGCGTGAGGATCTTGATAAAATAACAGATTATACATTCAGAATAAACTCATTTCTTAAAGAATTTTTTGCAAAGATAGGCGTAACGCTGGTCGATTTCAAAATCGAATTCGGAAAGACCTCTCAGGGCGAGATACTTCTTGCCGACGAGATTTCTCCCGACACCTGCCGTTTTTGGGACTCCAAAACAAACGAAAAACTTGACAAGGATCGTTTCCGCCGTGATATGGGCGGGGTAGAAGAGGCATACAGCGAGATGATGAAAAGAGTTTTAGGAGAGTAAAATATGAGTAATTTACACGAGGAATGCGGAATTTTCGGGATATTTTGTCCGGAAAATACAGATGTTGCCCGGTCTGTCTATTATGGTTTGTTTTCGCTGCAGCACCGCGGACAGGAAAGCTGCGGAATAGTGGTAAATGACTGCGGTCTGTTTAATTCATATAAAGACACCGGTCTTGTAAATGATGTATTTACTCCACGGGTAATGGAAAGCCTGGGCGAAGGCAGGATTGCTGTAGGACATGTCCGTTACGGTACTACCGGAACGCAGGACAGGCTCAACGCCCAGCCGATGGTGGTAAATCACGTCAAGGGCAGAATGGCACTTGCACATAACGGCAATTTGACAAATTCGTTTGAGCTTCGTCAGGAGCTGGAGCTGTGCGGATCTATATTCCATACTACAAGCGATACGGAAGTAATTTGCTATATTATTACTAAAGAGAGACTTACAGCCCCGTCTATAGAAGATGCTGTAAAAAATGCTATGTATAAGATTAAGGGCGCGTATTCACTTGTGATAATGTCTCCCTCAAAGCTGATAGCCGTGCGCGATCCCAACGGCTTTCGTCCGATATGCTACGGGAAAACGCCGGACGGCAGATATGTTGTCGCATCTGAGTCCTGTGCTCTTGATTCTGTGGGCGCGGAGTTTGTCCGTGACCTTGAGCCGGGAGAAATTGTTGTTTTCAGTGATGACGGTATAAAAAGCATCAAAGACCACTGTCAAAAAGTTTTACAGTCCGCATGCGTATTTGAGTATATTTATTTTGCGCGCCCCGATTCAGTCATTGACGGCTGTTCTGTTCATAACGCGCGTGTAAGGGCGGGAGCGTATCTTGCTCTTGAACACCCTGTTCAGGCAGATGTTGTCGTGGGTGTTCCCGATTCGGGAATCGATGCGGCGATCGGCTTTTCCCGCCAGTCGGGCATACCGTACGGAATGGGATTCATTAAAAATAAATATATAGGCCGTACCTTTATCGCACCGGGCCAGAAATCAAGAGAGGACAAGGTGCGTATCAAGCTCAACCCCATAAGCGAGGTAGTAAAGGGCAAGCGCGTTGTTCTTATCGACGATTCTATTGTGAGGGGTACGACAAGTGCCAGAATCGTCAAGCTGCTGCGTGATGCGGGCGCAGTTCAGGTCCATATGCGCGTATCGGCGCCGCCGTTTATCAAGCCATGCTATTACGGTACAGATATCGACTCGGAAGAAATGCTCATAGCCCATAACCATACCGTTGATGAAATAGCCAAAATGATCGGAGTAGATACGCTGGGTTATCTTTCTGTCGACGACGTAGAAAAAATTGCTGCCGGCGGCACATGCAAAGGCTTTTGTACCGCGTGCTTTAACGGAAAGTATCCTACCGAGGTGCCCAAAAACACACGTAAAAACCGTTTTGAGCAAAAAATACCTGTCAGAGAGGGTAAAAACAATGGATAAAAGTTACAGTGAAAGCTATAAAGCCGCAGGTGTTGATATAACCGCCGGCTATCGCGCAGTTGAACTAATGAAAAAACACATTGCCCGCACTGTTACAAGTGCAGGCAATGATATAGGCGGATTCGGAGGCCTGTTTGCTCTAGATTTATCTTCAACGCCCAATCCCGTACTTGTAAGCGGTACAGACGGAGTTGGGACCAAATTGAAGCTTGCGTTTTTAACCGATATACATAATACGGTCGGAATCGACTGCGTGGCGATGTGTGTCAATGATATTATCTGCTGCGGAGCCAAGCCTTTGTTTTTTCTTGATTATATTGCTTGCGGAAAAAACATTCCGGAAAAAATAGCGGATATTGTTTCAGGTATAGCCGACGGCTGCGTTCAGGCAGGCGCTCAGCTTGTAGGAGGCGAGACCGCGGAAATGCCGGGATTTTATCCCGAATCGGAGTATGATCTTGCAGGATTTTCAGTGGGAGTTGTGGACAAGACCAAAATACTGGACAAGACAAAGATAATACCGGGCGATGTCATAATCGGACTGCCGTCAAGCGGTATTCACTCAAACGGATTTTCTCTTGTAAGACGTGTGTTTGACATTGAAAACTCAGATATTTTTGCTCCTGTTGCCGAATACTCCGGCAAAACGCTCGGGCAGGTTCTTCTCACTCCTACTAAAATATATGTAAAGCCGATGCTGAGTCTGTTTGAAAATGCTACAGTCAAGGGCGTGTCTCATATAACAGGCGGCGGTTTTTATGAAAACGTACCCAGAAGCATACCTGCAGGACTCGGTGCGAAAATAGAAAAACGCAGTATTCCGGTGCTTCCTGTTTTCAAAATAATACAGCAGAAAGGCAATATACCGGAGCGCGATATGTTTAATACATTCAATATGGGAATAGGCATGACCGTAATTGTCGGCAAAAATGATGCTGACAAGGCACTTTCGATACTCAGGTCAGCTGGAGAAGAAGCGGATGTGATAGGACATATCACAGAAAAAGAGGGCGTAGACATATGCTGACAAAAACCGTAAATATTGCGGTGCTGGTATCCGGCTCCGGCACAAATCTTCAGGCTATTCTCGATGCCCAGAAAAGCGGCATAATAAAAAACGGACATGTCTGTCTTGTCATATCAAACAACAAGTCGGCTTATGCTCTTGAAAGAGCGAAAAATGCCGGTGTTGAATGTGCTGTTTTTGAAAAGAATGCAGAATTTGAGCAAAATATAATAAGCTGTCTTGAAAGTCATGGTATAGATCTTATTGTTCTTGCAGGTTTTATGTGTATATTAAGCCGGGATTTTACATCCCGTTATCCTGACAGGATAATAAATGTGCATCCGTCATTGATCCCTTCGTTTTGCGGAAAGGGCTTTTACGGTATTCATGTGCATGAGGCTGCGCTTGAACGCGGTGTCAAGCTGACAGGCGCCACAGTGCATTTTGTAAACGAGATACCGGACGGCGGAAGAATAATAGCCCAAAAAGCTGTCAAAGTACGCGACAATGATACGCCTGAAACACTTCAGAGGCGCGTTATGACTCAGGCTGAGTGGATAATACTTCCCCGTGCTGTCGAACAAATTTCAAAAGAGATAATGGAGGCAAAATCATGAATGTTTATGAAATATCTGATGCGGCGGGGCTTTTGTCAGGCAATACCTATCCCGGCAGGGGGATAATGGTCGGAATGACGCCCGATGCAGCTAATTGTGCAATAGCATATTTTATAATGGGCAGGAGCTCAAACAGCCGCAACCGTATATTTGAATATACCGACAGCGGTATTATCACAAAAGCCTTTGACGAGTCAAAGCTGGAAGATCCGTCTCTTATTATTTACGCTCCGGTGCGCATGCTTGACAACAATATAATCGTTACAAACGGCGATCAGACCGATACCATTTATGACTGTATAAAATCGGGAAAATCATTTGAGGATGCGCTCAGGACGCGTGAATTTGAGCCCGATCCGCCTAATTTTACGCCCCGTATCAGCAGCATTGTGACTTTTGATAACGATAAATTCAGCTATAAAATGAGTATTCTGAAAAGCGCGGATGAGAACGGAGGCGCATGCAGCAGATATTTTTATGAATATGAGGCTATCGCAGGGCTGGGGCATTTTATACATACATATAATTGCGACGGAGATCCGATCCCGACCTTTACAGGCGAGCCGGAGCGTATCGGCATGTGTGATGATATAGATACGTTTACCGACACACTATGGAATTCTTTGAATGCCGACAATAAAATTTCGCTGTATGTCTGTTACCGCCGGCTTGACGGAACAGATATCCAGACCAGGATTATAAATAAACACGAACAGGAGTAAGTATGGAAAGAAATAAATATGTCTCACCGTTTTCAACTCGCTATGCAAGCGATGAAATGCAGTATGTGTTTTCAGAGGAGTTCAAGTTCAAAACCTGGCGCAGACTGTGGATAGAGCTTGCCAAAGCCGAAAAAGCGCTCGGGCTTGATATTACCGACAGCCAGATAGCCGAGCTTGAGGCGCATGCCGAGGATATAAACTATGACGTTGCTCAGGCACGCGAACGTGAGGTGCGCCATGATGTGATGTCACATGTCTATGCTTACGGCAAACAGTGCCCGAATGCGGAATCTATCATTCATCTTGGCGCAACTTCGTGTTATGTCGGTGATAACACTGATGTGATTATACTTAAAAAAGCGTCTGAAATCATACTTAAAAAGGCGGCGGCTGTCGTTAAAAATCTTTCGGATTTTGCCCTTCAATACAAATCGATGCCCTGTCTTGCTTATACCCATCTTCAGCCCGCGCAGCTGACAACCGTCGGTAAGCGCGCTACACTGTGGATGTATGAACTTATTCAGGATATTGAAGAGCTTGAACATCGGCTTGATAAACTACTTCTGCTCGGCTCAAAGGGTACTACCGGTACACAGGCAAGCTTTATGGAGCTTTTTGATAAAGACGAGGAAAAAATCAAAAAGATGGAGCAGATGATAGCAGATGCGCTCGGCTTTCCCGGATGTGTGCCGGTATCAGGTCAGACATATTCCCGTAAGGTCGATGCGTATTTCCTGTCTGTCCTTTCAGGGTTTGCACAGAGCGCGTATAAATTTGCAAACGATCTCAGAATTCTTCAGTCGTTTGAAGAAATGGAAGAGCCTTTTGAAAAACATCAGATCGGGTCATCGGCAATGCCGTATAAGAGAAATCCCATGCGCAGCGAGCGTATATGCGCGCTTGCAAGATATGTTATAGCCGATTCGGTAAATCCTGCATTTACGGCTGCAACGCAGTGGTTTGAACGCACGCTTGACGACAGCGCCAATAAGCGTATTTCCGTAGCAGAGGCGTTTCTTGCCGTTGATGCTATTCTTAATATATATATAAATGTCACGTCCGGGCTTGTTGTATACGATAAGGTGATATACCGCAGAGTCATGGAAAAGCTTCCGTTTATGGCGACTGAAAACATAATGATGAAATCTGTCAAAAAAGGCGGGAATCGTCAGCAGCTGCATGAAAAACTGCGTGTACATTCTCATGCAGCGGCGGCAAAAGTCAAGCTTGAGGGCAAAGCTAATGATCTTATAGAAAGAATAGAAAACGATCCGGCTTTTCCGCTTACACGTCAGGAAATAGAAAGCGAGCTTGAACCTTCGATGTATATCGGAAGAAGCATCAGCCAAACCGATGAGTTTATAGAAAATTATGCAAAGCCTGTCATTGACCGTCTGTTTGACGGGAATGACAAAGCAGAGCTTTTGGTATAAGGAGAAGTGTATGAAAGAATTTGAACTTAAATACGGCTGTAATCCCAACCAGAAACCGGCGCGTATTTATATGAGTGACGGCAGTGATCTGCCGATTGAGATTTTGAGCGGCAGACCCGGATATATCAATTTTCTTGATGCGTTTAATTCGTGGCAGCTTGTAAAAGAATTAAAAGAGGCTACAGGCATGCCGTGTGCCGCTTCTTTTAAACATGTAAGTCCTACAAGCGCGGCTTTGGGGATAAAGCTTCCGGAAAATCTTAAACGCGCATGCTTTGTTGATGATATAGACGGCCTTGATGATTCGCCTCTTGCCTGCGCTTATGCACGGGCGCGCGGTACTGACCGTCAGTCGTCGTTCGGAGACTGGATAGCTCTGTCAGATACATGCGATGTGACTACCGCAATGCTTATAAAGCGTGAGGTATCAGACGGTATAATAGCGCCGGATTATGATCCCAAGGCATTGGAAATATTAAGATTAAAACGAAACGGAAATTATAATATAGTAAAGATCGCTCCTGATTACAAACCCGATCCCATAGAGCTAAAGCAGGTGTACGGTATAACTTTTGAACAGGGCAGAAATAATTTTAAAATAGATAAGCAGCTGCTTGACAATATTGTTACCGAAAATAAAAATCTGCCGGAAAGCGCAAAGCGCGACCTTATTGTAGCATTGATAACTCTAAAATATACTCAGTCAAACTCCGTGTGCTATGCCGTTGACGGACAGGCTATAGGCGTGGGAGCGGGACAGCAGTCACGTATTTACTGTACAAGACTTGCAGGAAGCAAGGCAGATATATGGCATCTGCGTCAGCATGAAAAATGCCTGAACCTTCCGTTTTTACCCGAGCTTAAACGCCCGGACAGAGATAATGTCATAGATGTATATATATCAGATGATGATGCTGATGTTTTGGCTGAGGGGAACTGGCAGAAGTATTTTACCGAAAGACCCGAGCCGTTTACAAAACAGCAGCAAAAAGAGTATCTTTCAACGATAACGGGAGTTTCGCTCGGATCGGACGCGTTTTTCCCGTTTGATGACAATATAGAGCGTGCGCATCGCAGCGGTGTGCAGTTTATTGCACAGCCGGGCGGTTCGATACGCGACGATATTGTTATAAACTGCTGTGACAAGTACGGTATTGCTATGGCATTTACCGGAATGCGTCTTTTTCATCATTAATAACAAGAAAGGAATATAAAAACATGTTTTTTGAAAAGCTTAAGGAATTTGACAGTGAAGTATATGCCGCTTGTGAGCGTGAGCTGCATCGTCAGCAGCATAATATTGAGTTGATTGCATCTGAAAATATAGTATCGGAGGGCGTTTTGCTCGCTGCCGGCAGCGTGCTTACCAATAAATATGCCGAGGGCTATCCCGGAAAGCGGTATTACGGCGGCTGCATGTATGTAGATCAGGTCGAGGAGCTGGCAAGAGAGCGCGCCAAAAAGCTGTTTGGAGCAGAGCATGCCAATGTACAGCCTCACAGCGGTGCCAATGCAAATCTTGCTGTATTTTATGCATTTTTGAAGCCGGGCGATACAGTACTTTCAATGAGTCTTGCTCACGGCGGACATCTGTCTCACGGCTCACCTGTAAATATTTCCGGCAACTACTTCAATATAGTCCCGTACGGTGTCTCGGACGATACCCAGCAGATAGATTTTGACGAGGTTTTACGTCTTGCCAAAGAACACAAGCCGAAGCTTATCCTTGCCGGTGCATCTGCGTATCCGCGTACAATAGATTTCAAAAAATTCCGGGAGATAGCCGATCAGGTCGGTGCGTATCTTATGGTTGATATGGCGCATATAGCAGGACTTGTGGCGGCAGGCCTTCACCCCAGTCCCGTACCGTATGCGGACGTTGTTACTACTACCACACATAAGACATTAAGAGGTCCGCGCGGCGGTATGATATTATGTAAAGAAGAGTATGCAAAGCAGATTGACAAAGCTATTTTCCCCGGCACCCAAGGCGGTCCGCTGATGCATATAATTGCAGCAAAAGCCGTGGCTTTCAAAGAGGCACTGTCAGACGATTTTAAATTATATCAGCAGCAGATCATTAAAAATGCCGCAGCACTTGCAAAGGCTTTTGTAAAGGAAGGCGTTGATCTGGTATCGGGAGGTACTGATAACCATTTGATGCTTCTTGATCTGAGAGGCTGCGGTATAACAGGCAAGGAGCTTGAGCACCGCCTTGACGAGGTGCATATAACCGCAAACAAGAATGCAATACCCAATGATCCTCAGAGCCCGTTTATAACAAGCGGTCTGCGTATAGGTACTCCGGCTGTCACCAGCCGCGGATTCTGTGAACCGGAAATGGAACTGATAGCCGGCTGGGTCAAAGAGGTCATAACTGATTTTGAAAGCTCACGCGAAAGTATTACGGATCAGGTCGTAAAGCTTTGCGAAAAATATCCGATTTACAATAAATAGGTGGTATGATGAAAATAATGGTAGTCGGCGGCGGCGGCCGCGAGCATGCTATAATAAAAAAGCTCAAGGAAAATCAGTCGGTGACTGAAATCTATGCACTCCCCGGTAACGGAGGGATTGCAGCAGATGCGATATGCGTCGATATAGGCTCAAAAGAGATAGAAAAGATAGTTGAATTTGCAAAGGCAAATGCTGTTGACTTTGCGGTAGTGGCACCTGACGATCCGCTTGTTTTGGGTGCGGTGGATGCCCTTGAGGCAAAGGGCATACCGTGTTTCGGACCGGATAAAAAAGCCGCGATAATAGAGGGCAGTAAAAGCTTTTCCAAGCATCTGATGAAAAAGTACAATATCCCAACCGCTGATTTTGAGGTGTTTGACAATGCCGAATCGGCGCTTAAATATCTGGAAAACTGCAGCTTTCCGATAGTTATAAAGGCGGACGGTCTGGCACTCGGAAAAGGAGTCATAATAGCATCTGACAGGCAGCAGGCGCAGGCGGCTGTAAACTCCATGATGCGTGATAAAAAATTCGGCGACAGCGGCAGTACTGTCGTTATCGAACAATTTCTTACAGGGCCTGAGGTATCGGTGCTTGCATTTACAGACGGCAAAACTGTAAAGCCGATGATATCGTCAATGGATCATAAACGAGCCGGTAACGGAGATACCGGACTCAATACCGGCGGAATGGGCACTGTTGCTCCCAATCCGTTCTATACCGACGAAATAGCCGAGCGGTGCATGAGAGAAATTTTTCTTCCGACAATCAATGCCATGAAAGCGGAGGGCAGACCGTTTAAAGGCTGTCTTTACTTTGGTCTTATGCTGACTCCGGACGGTCCTCGTGTAATAGAGTATAACTGTCGTTTCGGAGATCCTGAAACACAAGTTGTACTGCCTTTGCTCAAAAGCGACCTTTTTGAAATCATGCAGGCGTGCAGAAACGGTGCTCTTGAAAATACTGCTGTCGAATTTTGCAATGGGTCTGCCGCGTGTGTCGTAATGGCGTCAAAGGGCTATCCGGAAAAGTACGAGACCGGATTTGAAATAGATATGTCGGGTGTTAAAGATGCATATGTATTTGTCGCCGGAGCACGTATATCCGACGGAAGACTGGTAACTTCCGGCGGAAGAGTGCTTGGTGTAACCGCCGTATCGGATACTTTGGAAAAAGCTGTGCAAAATGCGTATGAACAGGTTAAAAAAATATCATTTGCCAATGCGTATTACCGTGATGATATCGGCGCACGCGCACTTTCAGCATTGAAACAGTAAAGGGAGGACGCCATGGTTTACAGAATTTATACCGAAAAGAAAAAAGAACTTGCAATAGAGGCAGCGGCGCTCAAAAACGACCTTTTGTCATTGCTGAATGCCTCAGGGCTTAAAGACGTTCGGATAATAAACCGTTACGATGTTGAAAATATCGAAAAACCGCTTTTCGACTATGCAGTAAAGACGGTTTTTTCAGAGCCCCAGCTTGATATTGTCACAGACAGCATAACAGATGCTGATAATGCATTTGTATTTGCGGTAGAATATCTTCCCGGGCAGTTTGATATGCGTGCCGACAGCGCTGCACAGTGTATACAGCTTATAGCACAGTGTGAGCGTCCCGTTGTGCGCTGCGCACGGATATATGTTCTCTACGGAGATCTGTCCAAAAGCGATATAGAGGCTATAAAAAAATATATCATAAACCCTGTCGAGAGCAGAGAGGCGTCTTTGCAAAAATATACAACATTGAAGATGGAGTACGATATCCCGCAGTCTGTTGAAACGATCTGGGGATTTTGCGATCTGTCGCGATTGCAACTTGAGGAGTTTGTGAAAAAATACGGTCTTGCCATGGATGCTGACGACATTGAGTTTTGCCAAAACTATTTTAAATCCGAAAAACGTGATCCTACTATTACGGAGATTAGGATGATTGATACATATTGGTCGGATCATTGCCGTCATACAACATTCCTTACAACAATTGATTCTGTCGTGTTTGAAGACAAGCTGCTTCAGCAAGCATATGACGAATATATTGCCTTGAGAAAAAAGCTAAGCAGAACCAAACCCTGCAATTTAATGGATATAGCGACAATTGCTGTTAAAGAGCTTAAAGCTCAGGGCAGACTTGAAAAGTTAGATGAATCTGAAGAAATAAACGCCTGTACCGTTAAAATCAAAGTAAACGTAGACGGAAAGGATGAAGACTGGCTTCTTTTATTCAAAAATGAGACTCATAACCATCCTACCGAGATAGAGCCTTTCGGAGGTGCGGCAACATGTATAGGCGGAGCTATTCGCGATCCGCTTTCAGGCAGAAGCTATGTTTATGCCGCAATGCGTGTCACCGGTGCCGCAGATCCTTTAAGACCGGTAAGCGAGACTATCGAGGGCAAGCTGCCGCAGCGCAAAATAGTGACTACTGCGGCAGCGGGTTATTCGTCTTACGGTAATCAGATAGGTCTTGCCACGGGACAGGTCGACGAGATATATCATGAGGGCTACGCTGCAAAGCGTATGGAAATAGGGGCTGTCATAGCAGCAACACCGGCGGAAAACGTGCGGCGTGAGGTACCGTCTCCCGGTGATGTAGTTATACTGCTTGGCGGCAGGACCGGCAGAGACGGCTGCGGGGGTGCTACCGGTTCGTCAAAATCACATACGCTGCAGTCACTGGAAAGCTGCGGTGCGGAGGTCCAAAAGGGAAATGCGCCGGAAGAGCGTAAATTGCAGCGGCTTTTCAGAAATAAAGAGGCATCATTGCTGATAAAACGCTGTAATGACTTTGGAGCCGGCGGTGTATCGGTTGCTGTCGGTGAGCTTGCGGACGGCCTTGAAATAGACCTTAACGCCGTGCCGAAAAAATATGAAGGACTTGACGGTACTGAGCTTGCCATAAGTGAGTCCCAGGAGCGTATGGCTGTAGTTGTGTCAAAGGCTGACGCGGATAAATTTAAAAGATTGGCGGACAAAGAAAATCTTGAGGCGACTGTAATAGCCGTTGTTACCGAAAATCCGCGCCTTGTGATGAACTGGAACGGACATAAGATAGTTGATATCTCAAGAGAGTTTTTAAACTCCAACGGTGCATCTAAACATATTGACGTGACTGTCAATAAGCCATGCGATTATTCTAAAAAAATTCCGAGTGACTTTGCAGAGGGCATGAAAAACCTTGCAGGCGACCTTAATGTTTGTTCAAAGCGCGGACTTTCCGAGCGTTTTGATTCAACCATAGGCGCAGGTACGGTTCTGATGCCGTTCGGAGGAAAATTTCAGCAGACTCCGATACAGGCCATGGTACATAAAATTTCAGTGGAAAAAGGACATACAGACACCTGCTCGTTTATGTCATGGGGATATAATCCGTTTATAACCGAAAAAAGCCCGTATCACGGCGCATATCTTGCCGTAGTCGAATCGGTGTCTAAGCTTATTGCTGCCGGTGCGGACTTTAACGATGTCTACCTTACATTCCAGGAATATTTTGAAAAGCCCATGAAGGACGGCAGACGCTGGGGCAAGCCTTTGGCGGCACTGCTGGGCGCGCTTAAAGCTCAGCTTGATCTGGGTATTGCCGCAATCGGCGGAAAAGACTCTATGAGCGGGACTTTTGAAAATATAAACGTACCTCCGACTCTTGTTTCCTTTGCGGTAACTGTCGGCAGAACGGAAGATATAGTCAGTCCGGAATTTAAATCAGCAGGGCATAAAGTCGTGATCATCAGCCCGGAATATACAAGCTGTGGTCTTCCGGATGTGTCCTCGCTTATACAGGTGTTTAAGCAGGTGTCAAAGCTTATACGAGATAAGCGTGTCTGTGCTGCATATACTCCGACATACGGAGGTATAGCTGAGGCGGTCATGAAAATGAGCTTTGGAAACGGGATAGGCTTTGAATTTGATGAAACTATCTCAAAGCAGATGATTTTTGGCTATAATTACGGCTCATTTATACTTGAGCTTTGCGATGATACAGAGGCGGGCAAGCCTCTTGGAAAAACTACCGGCTCAGGCGCTGTCGAATATTGCGGACAGTGCGTCAGCTTGAACGAGCTTCTGGAAATATACGAAAATAAGCTTGAGCCTGTCTATTCGTGTAATATCAAGCAAAATACCGGCAAAATACCGGCTGTCAGCTTTGAAGCTCAAAAATACCCGAAAGTAAGAACAAAGGTGTCCCGCCCCAGGGTCCTTATTCCTGTTTTCCCGGGTACAAACTGTGAGTACGATACTGCAAAAGCGGTAATGCGTGCCGGAGCGGATGCGGATATATTTGTTATCAACAATCTTACACCGTTTGGCGTAACAGCCTCTGTAAAAGATTTTGCAAATAAGTTGAAGCAGTCGCAGATAGTATTTATTCCCGGAGGATTTTCGGGCGGCGACGAGCCGGACGGTTCCGGCAAGTTTATAACTGCGTTTTTCAGAAACGGAGCTATTAGTGAACAGGTAAATGAACTTTTGAACAATAGGGACGGGCTTATCTGCGGTATTTGCAACGGCTTTCAGGCACTTATAAAACTCGGACTTGTACCTTTCGGTAAAATAGTAGATACGGATAAAAGCTGTCCGACCCTGACATTCAACACAATAGGCCGGCACCAGTCACGGCTTGTACGTACCAGAATAGCGTCAAATAAATCGCCCTGGCTTATGAAAACAAAACCGGGACAGATATATACTGTACCCATATCTCACGGCGAGGGTCGGTTTATAGCCGACACTGAGACACTCGACAGCTTGATACGCAACGGCCAGATAGCTACTCAATACGTGGATTTTGACGGTCAGCCTACAAGTGATATACATTTTAATCCCAATAACTCTGTGTTTGCCGTTGAAGGTATAACCTCTCCTGATGGGCGTGTTTTCGGAAAAATGGGTCATTCTGAGCGTATAGATACAGACCTTTATAAAAATGTTGACGGTATTTTTGATATGGGAATGTTTGAATCTGCTGTCGAGTACTTTAAAATTTAAGGTGGTAAACTTATGAAAACAGATATAGAAATAGCACAGGCGGCAAAAATCCGGCCTATAACCGAGATAGCAGAAAATGCCGGTATTGATGAAAGATATTTGGAACAGTACGGTAAGTATAAGGCAAAAATAGACCTGAAAATAATGAAAGATACCGCTAAGCCTGACGGTAAGCTGATATTGGTGACAGCGATGACTCCTACGCCTGCCGGTGAGGGAAAGACCACAACTACAATAGGTCTTGCCGACGGACTTACTCGTATCGGTAAGAAAACAGTGGCAGCACTGCGTGAACCGTCGCTCGGACCGGTTTTCGGAATAAAAGGCGGCGCAGCAGGCGGCGGCTATGCTCAGGTTATCCCGATGGAGGATATAAATCTGCACTTTACAGGTGATTTTCATGCGATCGGCGCTGCCAACAATCTTCTTGCGGCTATGCTTGATAATCATATCCACCAGGGCAACGCATTGGGAATAGATACCCGCCGTATAACATGGAAGCGCTGTGTTGATATGAATGACAGACAGCTCAGAAATATAGTTGACGGTCTGGGCGGCAAAGTAAACGGTGTGCCGCGTGAGGACGGGTTTGATATTACAGTGGCTTCGGAGATAATGGCTGTGTTGTGCCTGTCTGACTCTATTGACGATCTGAAAACCAGACTGGAACGTATAGTAGTCGGTTATAATTTCTACGGCAGACCTGTCACAGCGGGACAGCTTAAGGCTGCGGGCGCAATGGCGGCTCTGCTCAAAGACGCAGTAAAGCCTAATCTTGTGCAAACTTTGGAAGGTACGCCTGCGCTTGTGCACGGCGGTCCGTTTGCAAATATAGCGCATGGCTGCAACTCAGTTACAGCTACCCGCATGGCAATGAAACTGGGCGATTTTGCTGTTACGGAGGCGGGCTTCGGAGCAGATCTGGGCGCTGAAAAGTTTTTGGATATAAAGTGCCGTGCTGCCGGTATTGTGCCGTCCGCTGTCGTTATAGTTGCTACTGTCAGAGCTTTGAAAATGCACGGCGGTCTTGCCAAAACGGAACTGTCAAGCGAAAATCTTGAGGCTCTTGAAAAAGGTCTTCCCAATCTTCTGCGCCACGTTTCAAATATAAAAAATGTATTCCAACTTCCGTCGGTAGTCGCTGTAAACCGTTTCCCGACCGATACCGACAGAGAAATAAACCTGATCATAGAAAAATGCAGAGAGCTTGGAGTAAACGCAGTGCTGTCAACCGCATGGGCGGACGGCGGACGCGGTGCCGAAGATCTTGCTAAAGAAGTGGTAAGGCTGTGCAGTGAAGAAAAATGCAATTTTAATTTCAGCTATGATCTGTCTGACCGCATAGAACAGAAGATAAATAAAATAGTCAAAAAAATATACGGCGGAGAATCTGTCAGCTTTACTGCCCAGGCATCAAAGCAGATATCCGAGCTTGAATCTTTGGGCTTTAATGAGCTTCCGGTGTGTATGGCAAAAACTCAGTACAGCTTTTCGGACGATCCGACAAAGCTGGGAGCACCGGACGGGTTTACCGTAACCGTAAAAAATATAAAGATCTGTGCCGGAGCGGGCTTTATCGTAGCTCTTACCGGAGACATTATGACAATGCCCGGACTGCCTAAAATTCCTGCTGCAGAGAATATAGACGTATCAAGTGACGGAGTTATAACCGGACTTTTTTAAAATTTAATATATATCTGAGCAGTTTGACAAATAATTATGCCGCTCCGATAAAATATTACAATTTATTAATAAACAGTAAAATCTCTTTAATTATTAAAACCTGTGTGTTATACTATTAATACAAAGGCGGTGATACAATGAAGAGAGTATTAAAGTATGCAGCACTTACATTATGCGTTGTAGTGATAGGTATACTTACATTCTTTACTGTCAAAGGCTATACGATGTATCGCAAAGCCCTTAAGGAAACCCCTCCCGAGCAGGTTATTTCGCAAATACAAAGCGATGAGAATTATGTGACGCTTGACTCTCTGCCTCAGCTTTATCTGGATGCCGTAATAGCAGTTGAGGACAGAAGATTTTACTGGCATCCTGGTATTGATCCCGTTTCAATAGCACGGGCGGTAATAAACGATATACGCAGTATGAAGCTTGTAGAGGGCGGAAGCACTATAACTCAACAGCTTGCCAAAAATCTGTTTTTTACGCAAAGCAAGAAATTCGATAGAAAAATAGCTGAGGTATTTATGGCTCTCAAGCTTGAGCGAATGTATGATAAAGACGAGATCTTAGAGATATATGTAAATACAATTTATTTCGGCAGCGGTTATTACTGTATAAGGGAGGCAAGTCTGGGATATTTTGATAAGGAACCATGGGAGTTATCCGATTATGAATGTACAATGCTTGCAGGACTCCCCAATGCGCCGTCTGTCTATTCTCTGGATAATAATCCTGAACTTGCAGAACAGCGTCAGCGTCAGGTTATAGATAAGCTTATAAAATACGGTTATATAGATGAAACGGAGGGTGAGCGGATATTAAGTAACGCTCATTGAAAAAATGTCAGAAGATAAATTTGTACAGCGGCATAAGAAAGGCGTAGGCATATTGTCTATTGTTGTTTTTATTGTGTTTTCCGTGCTCGTATGCTGGTTTATCGGCAGACCGATGCTTCATTTTGTATCAGAGCCGGAAAATTTCCGCAGCTGGATAGATTCAAAAGGTTTTTTTGGCCAGATCATATTTATAGGCATGGTCGCATTGCAGGTTGTATTTGCGGTTATTCCCGGTGAACCTCTTGAAATTGGCGCCGGCTATGCGTTTGGTGCAATCGAGGGTACGGTACTTTGTGTTATCGGCGGATTTTTAGGAAGTATGATTGTGTTTGCATTTGTTCGTACTTTCGGTATACGTGTTGTTGAACTTGTTTTTCCGATAGAAAAAATAAATAATTTACGGTTTTTAAAAAATTCCAAAAACTTTGAAGCAGTAGCATTTCTAATATTTATGATACCGGGTACTCCTAAGGATATTATTGTATACTTCTTAGGAGTCACCAAAATAAAGACGGCACACTTTGCTTTTATCACCAGTGTTGCGCGCCTGCCATCTGTCGTGACCTCAACGATAGGCGGAAATGCCTTGGGTATGCAAAACTATATGTTTGCGATAGTTGTATTTGCCGCAACTATAATAGTTAGTCTTGCGGGCTTTATGATATATCGATCTGTTTCAAATCGACATAAAAAATAGGTAAGCAAAGCTTGCCTTTTTTTATTAAAAACTATTGAAATATTTGAAAATAGTGGTACAATATATTAGCAGTCATATATAACGAGTGCTAATTTTTTTAATAAAGGATGATGTAAAATGGCAAAAAAACAATTCAAGACAGAATCGAAAAAGCTTCTTGATATGATGATCAACTCAATATACACACATAAGGAAATCTTTTTGAGAGAACTGTTGTCAAATGCAAGCGATGCCATAGATAAGTTATACTATCGCTCTCTTACTGACGGAGATGTTCAAATTTCTAAGGATAATCTTGAGATAAAGTTGTCTGTGGATAAAGAGAACAGAATACTTACGGTAGAAGACAACGGTATAGGAATGACAAAGCAGGAGCTTGAAAATAATCTGGGTACTATTGCAAAAAGCGGATCCTTTGAGTTCAAAAATGAAAATGATAAAAAGGAAGACGTTGATATCATAGGTCAGTTCGGAGTCGGGTTTTATTCTGCATTTATGGTCAGCGACAGCATAAGTGTGTTAAGCCGCGCATACGGCAGTGAGCAGGCTTATGAGTGGAAGTCGTCAGGCGTTGATGGCTATACTGTTACTGAAGCACAAAAAGACGGCTGCGGCACTGTTATAACACTTCATATCAAAGAGGATGCAGAAAATGAAAATTACAGTGAGTTCCTTGATAAATACCGTATCCGCGGACTTGTAAAGAAATACTCCGACTATCTGCGTTATCCTATAAAAATGGATATGGAAAAAAGTGTGCCCAAAGAGGGTAAGGAAGGGGAGTATGAAACGGTAGTTGAGACACAGACTCTCAACAGCATGATCCCGATTTGGAAAAAACAGCCCTCAGAGTGCACGCCTGAAGAATATGAAGGATTTTACAGAGAAAAATTTTTTGATTACGAATCGCCTCTTAAAATTATTCATGCAAAGTTTGAGGGAATTACATCAAGCGACGTTTTGCTGTTTATACCTAAACACGCTCCGTTTGACTATTATACCAAGGATTTTGAAAAAGGATTGCAGCTATATTCAAGCGGAGTGCTGATAATGGAAAAGTGCGCCGATCTGCTGCCTGATTACTTCAGCTTTGTTCGCGGAGTTGCAGACAGTGCCGATCTGTCTCTTAATATATCCAGAGAGACCCTTCAGCACGATGCCCAATTAAAGAGCATGGCCAAAAACATTGAAAAGAAAATTAAAAACGAACTTGTGAAAATGCTGGAAAATGAACGTGAAAAATACGAGGAATTTTTCAAGGTATTTGGAATACAGCTCAAATATGGATTGTATTCGGATTACGGTGTTCATAAGGACGTATTAAAGGATCTTATTTTATTTATTTCTTCTGCGGAAAAGAAGTATGTCTCACTCAAAGAATACACCTCGCGTATGAAGCAGGATCAGAAAAAAATATATTACGCGGTAGGCGAGAGCGTTGACAAGATAGATATGCTTCCGCAGGTAGACGCCGTAAAGGATAAGGGCTATGAGGTGCTGTATCTTACTGATGATGTGGATGAATTCGCACTTAAAATGCTTATGACCTATGATGATAAAGAATTTGCCAATGTGTGTGACGGAAGCGTTGATCTTTTGTCTGAGCAGGATAAAAAGGATCTGGAAGAGGAAAACCGTCAGTATGAGGATATGTTCAAATGCATGAAAGATGCGCTGGGAGACAGTGTTAGTGCTGTGCGTTTTACAAAGTCTCTTAAGAATCATCCCGTATGTCTTGTCAGTGAGGGGGACGTCTCGCTTGGCATGGAAAAAGTTCTTGAAAAAATGCCGGAAGGGGCATCCGCTCCGGTCAAGGCAAATGCAGTTTTGGAAATCAACGAAAATCATGCTATAGCGGTTAAACTGAAAGAGCTTTACGGAAGCGACAGGGAAAAACTTTCAGAATATGCAAAGATACTTTATGCTCAGGCAAGACTTATCGGAGGAATGTCAGTTGAAAATCCGACCGAGCTTGCAGGTCTTATATGCGATTTGATTTCATAAAACCTTGGCAGAATTGAAAGATCAATATGATTTTAAAATAAAAGCTCCTCACAGTTGTGAGGAGCTTTTATTTTAATAATATACTTTGTCAAACATCATCATTATTTTAGCTATTTCGGCGCGTGTGGCAAAACCTTTAGGCTCAAGTTCGACAGGCGTTCTGCCGTTGATAAGACCTATACTGTTTGCCCATTCCATCGCGGATACAGCATAGTCTGATATCTCATTTTGGTCAATGTACCCGTTAAGATTATTTCTTTGTGATGTATCAAAGCCCTTGTAGGTTGCGTAACGAAAAAGGATTGCTGCTGTCTGCTGACGTGTTATAAATTGTTCGGGAGCAAATTCATTTGGGTTTATACCGTTTATGATACCGATATCACTTGCCCATTTTACATATCCCGTATAGTATTTTCCGGTTTTGACGTCAGTAAATTTAGTGGAGCAATATCTGTTCTCTTCAACGCCTTCCAGTCTTGCTACTACTGTGACTAGCATAGCACGGTTCAGGTTTGTTTTTGGCTCAAAGGTGTTTTCTGTCATACCGTTGAACATTCCGCGCTTTACCACATATGAAACCGCTTCAAATGCCCAGCTATCGGGTAGAACGTCAACCATTTTTGATTCTGTTACCTCAATATTACCGTCAGATGTTACTGTTACAGCGTAATTCTTTGTATTTACGGTATTGCCTGCTTTGGCGGTTACGGTAAGTGTATGAAATCCTTCTGAAGGTCTGGGAATTATGCATTTGTAAGGATAGCTGCTTGATGAATAAATCATCTCTCCGTCAAGCTCGTAGCTTATATTGCCTTGGACTCCCGGATAATACAGACATGTGTAAAGACTTATCTGATTTGTGTTTTCATTGAGATTTGCAAGCTTTATATAGTTTTGCCCGGTAGTCTGTGTGGTTTTCTGCATTGATACGTTTTGGTTGACTGTACGTACATACGTGTCATACATGCTTTGATTGCCGTTAAGTGAAAAACATGTTCCGTTAAAATCAGTGTTAAAATAAAATACTGCTTTTACCTGCGGATATACCATGTTGACATAAGTATAAAAATATTTCAGAGCCTTCGTTGCGTGCTCAATATTCTGAATGCCTGAAGGATCGGAATAAGCAAAACCGCATTCGCTTATGGCAATAGGTTTGCGGTCTTTGAAAATATCAATTATCTTTTTTATGCGAATAAGCTGATTTTCATATACGCCGCGGCTGTACCAGGCGTCTGATTGATTCCCTATTTCGCCGGAAGCTGCACCTGAAACATTGCAGTAGGCCGACATTCCTATCCAGTCCACATATTCGTCACCGGGATAAAAATCTTCTGCGGTATAATACCAGTTGGAAATATCGTTGGGAGAATACATCATCGCACAATTAGGTGCATAGTTATGCACAAAGTTTGCAACTTTGGCAAAAGCCTGTTTAAATATTTTTGTATACTGTTCTTTCTGTGATTCCAGCGGGTAATTGTCTAAATCCTTCCAGCAATTTACTTCCGCTCCGAAACGGATTATGAATTTGTAGTCTTGTGATGCAAGCCATTCAACGTTTCTTTTGATATATTCTTCGGTTTCCTTCATACAGACTTGTTCAAGATCTTCATAAGTCTCATTCGGAACATTCCAGGCTATCTCTATAAGGTCATTTTTATTGGGAGGCAGCTGCCAGTCAAACCAGCCTATATCCTCTGTGAAAAACTGTACATAAATAAGCTTTGCGCTCTGATTTCCGTTGATATAATCGCTGCACATGCCGTAATATGTGCCAAAACCGCTTTCAGGCTCGTTTATCTGGCTGAAATACGGCGCATCGCTTGATATATCAGACTCTGTATATACCTCGAATATGCCCTCGGTGTGAGCTATGATGCCTTCAAGAAGCTTGATTTTATCTATATAATCTATACCGTTTTCATTTAACCATATAAAACAGTCAAGAGATTTTTTATAGTATTGACAGGCTTGAGTGTATTTGCTCTGTTTCTCATACTCCTGCGCTGCGCGCTCAGTTGAATATGCAAGCCGCGTATACTCGCTTTCGCTGTTAGGGGATGGATAAACCGCTTCAATCCGCTGTACGCATGAAATTATACGGTCCGAATCGTTGCTGTCAAGAGCCTGGATATAATCGTCATAAACATCCCAGTAACTCTCTGAAAAAGAAATGCCGGTTAGTGCGGTGCATATTAATATGATTGATAAAAATACAGATATAAGCTTTTTTTGCATCTGGTTCCTCCGATATTGTGCTGATTTATTTTAACATGCTGTCAATTTACAGTCAAATGGTTAAATATGTAAAGATCAAAACGGCAAATACATCATCACAGCATTGATATAATGTCATATGTTTTGTCGGTGGGCTTTGCCACTAGACGTTTTATTTTAACACCCATTTTCGAAAACCGATTTTCATACTCGGTAAGAATATTAAAGGTATCGGTTGAGTGCAGGTCATATGTGATATCGCTCAGTTCAAAACCGATATCTGACAGTTCTTGAACAGAAAACTCAAAAAGTGCGTCATTGTCTGTTTTGAATTGTATTTCTCCGTTACTTTTCAGAAGAGGAAGATAATGCTTAACCATGCGCCTGTGAGTCAGCCGTCTTTTTGCATGCGCGGATTTCGGCCACGGATCACAGAAATTTATATATATAACATCAGCACAGCTTTCAGGCAGTATTTCGCACAGTATCTCAGCATCGGCGCAGAGAAAGCGGATGTTATTAAGCTTTGCGTTTTTTGCTTTTTCCATACCCATTAAAATGCAGTCTTTGACCCTTTCAACAGATATGAAATTATGGTCGGGCTTTGTTTTGGCAAGCTGTGTTATAAAACCTCCCTTTCCCGAGCCGATTTCAATTTCAGTTATTTTATTGATATCAAAAATATTATAAAATTCATTTTTCAGATTTGAATCGGGAGAAAGTGTAAGATCTATGCATCTGTCGTAGCGTGTATCTCTGTTTTTTTTCCTTCTGAGTCTCATATATTTGTGTCTCCTGTGAGAGTTGTAATTACATGCTGTGCTATAAGAAGTCCTGCCACAGACGGAACATACGATATCGAACCGACAGTGTGTTGCGATGCATCGTTATTATAGACAGGGCTTACAGCTTTAGCTTTTGAATACAGAACAGTAAGCTTTTTGACTCCCGCGCGTCTGAGTTCATACCTCATTTTCCGTGCCAGCGGGCAGGTATCTGTTTTGTATATATCGCAAATTTCAAATTTAGTCGCATCTGTCCTGTTTCCCGTACCCAGGCAGGATATCAGCGGAATTGAAGTACTTTGTGAAAACAGAGCAATCGCTTTCTTTGCCGGCACAAAATCAACAGCGTCAATAATAAAGTCTGCATCTTTGCTAATTAAGTCTTTTGTATTGTCAGTATCAAGAAATGCATTGATTCCCGTAAAAATAATTTTAGGATTGATGGACAGTGCGCGCGTTTTTGCAGCTTCGGTTTTTAAAATGCCGATTGTCTGTGATGTAGCTATTATCTGTCTGTTTATATTGCTTTCATCGATCCGGTCTGAATCTATAACGGTAATTTTTCCTATACCGGCTCTTACTAATGCCTCAAGTGAATAAGATCCTACTCCGCCGCAGCCGCATATTACAACATGACTGCTTTGAAGTTTTTTCAGAGCGTTGTCCCCGATAAGTAATTTTGTACGTGTAAATATTTCCATAATTTTAAGCTATAAATTACGGCTGCCGCAAAGCGACAGCCGTAACAGTCATAGTATACCCGCGTATGCCGTCAGCTGTAAATTTTAATCCCTGCGAAAATCACAGGTGGGAGTTCGCCGTCCCCTTTCACAGGCTTCCGTGTCAGGCAAAAGCCGGCCCGGCTTGCACACAAGGTTTCGAGCATCATTCCCGTATAAATAATGTAGGCTTAAAATAAACAGTCAACGCACACCGCAGGTTGTTTGTGTTTATCAATCCAATATAAGATCCTCAAATGTGTCCTCAAATACTTTTGAAACACGAGACAGTTCATCGTTGTCATCTATAGTGACAAGAATTTCTTCTCCGGCATCATCTTCAACAGTCTTTAATATAAACAGTGTGCCGTCACTTTCAAGCTGCTTTTGCGGATCGTCAAAAAGCTCTATTAAACCAACGTAAACAGTACCGTCCATTTCAACGGATCCAAAATGCTCAAACTGCAATTCAACACCGTTTTCGTCAGTTAATGTCACTATATCATTTCCGTATTCGTTAGCCATAAAAATCCTCCGATCTTATCTGAATACAGTATAACACAAAACAATCAAAAATAAAAGTATATTTTTAAAATTTATACATCCAATCTCATGTCACCGGGTTTTATCCAGCCTATCTTGCGCAGTATTTCTGAGAACAGCAGAGACAGTGCTGCGGGAGCGAGAAAATACATAATAATTATTTCCAAAAGAACTATTACGGGCGACATTCCGGCAGATGTCATCACCTGGAAAGCGGAGATAGGACCGACAAGCCCTGAGGTTCCCATACCGGAGCCGACGGCATTGCTTGTCATGCCTAAAACTGCAGATGATATCGGTCCCAGTATGATGGATGCAAGAGTCGCAGGAATCCATATCCGTATATTTCTAACGATATTAGGCATCTGTATCATTGAGGTTCCGACGCCCTGTGCGACAAGTCCGCCAAGCTTGTTTTCACGGTAGCTTGCGACACCGAAACCTATCATTTGCGCGCAGCATCCGACTGTAGCGGCACCTGCTGCAAGACCTGAAAGCCCCAGCGACACACCTATTGCGGCGGAAGAAATGGGAAGTGTAAGCGCAATGCCCATTAGAGCGGAAACGATGATTCCGCCGATAAAGGGATATTTATCAACATTAAAATTGATTATTGAGCCTATAAAATTCATAAACTGAGAAATCGGCGGTCCCATGAGTAAACCGATAACAGATCCGCTGATAATTGTAACAAGCGGGGTAAGCAGTATATCCATTTTTGTTTTTCCTGCTGCAAGTTTGCCCACCTCGATGCCTACAAGTGCACCGATAAACGCTCCCAGCGGTTCACCGACTCCGGATAAAGACAGTACGCTGCCGCTTAGTATAGATCCGTCTATTATTTTGGAAGCAAACCCGCCTATCATTCCGCATACACCGGCAGAAACAGTCAGCAGCGGCGAGCATTTAAACTTGCTTGCAACTCCTACTCCTATGCCGATTCCCATCATAGCCTTTGCGACTTTTGATACAACGACTATCATGTTACCTATGTATCCGCCCAGCAGCAGACCGATCTGTTCCGTTATAGTTCCTATTATAAGGGTGGAAAAAAGACCGATTGCCATACCCGATAGACCATCAATAAAAATGTGCTGGGAAATTTGCTTTAGCCCTGATGTAAACTCTTTTTTATTCATGTTTACCCCCATAAAATTATTTTGCTGATATTATAATCAAAAAAATCAATTATTTCAATTAAAAATCTTTATTTTGTAAATAATTATAAAAGCAGGTTATTTTTTAACCGGTATAGTGTGGATATTTGCATTAAAATAACTAAAAAGACGGTGATATAATGAAAAAAATGAGGACAGGACTTGTATTGGAATCAATAGAAGCGGCAAATGCTGCAAAGCTTAAGCACGGCGCCAAAACAGAAAAGGTAAAGCATGACGCGTGCACTGTTACCACTGTAAAACTGGAAAATGATAATGACGCTAAAACTTTCGGCAGAGAAAAGGGAACATATATAACAGTTGAATTTGACAGGGTATACCAGATTACAGATAGGGATTTTGAATGTATCGTAAAAGTCATATCCGATAAAATACAGTCAATAATGCCGCGCAATCGTGGCAGGATACTTATAGCCGGCATAGGTAATAGGGAGATAACTCCTGATAGTCTGGGGCCCAAATGCGTAGACAGGGTTATAGTAACAAGAGGATTTGAAAAGGTAATGCCTGAGCTTATAAGCAGCGGAACATATTCAAGCGTCAGTGCTATTTGTTCAAATGTGTTCGGTGTTACAGGTATTGAGAGCGCCGAGCTGATAGGCGGTATAGCAAAGATGCTAAAGCCGTCTCTTATAATCGTTATAGACGCTCTTGCAACGACATCTGTTGCAAGACTGTGTAAAACCGTGCAGATATCCGATACTTCTTTGACTCCCGGGGGTGGGGTTGACAATGCACGCAAAAGGATTTCACCCGATAATCTAGATACACCTGTTATTTCCATAGGTATGCCTACTGTTATGGATGTGAGTTCAATACTGTCAGGTGCCGGCTGCCCTCAAACAGAAATAAAAAAACAGCTTGGAGAATATAGTGATTCCATGATAGCGATGCCATCCCGAATAGACAGCGCGACCGATATTGCCGCAAAATTAATAGCTTTTGCTGTCAATAAAGCTCTTCATCGTGATCTTTCAACAGAAGATATTCTTCGGTTTTTGTATTAAACCTGCAATAACCGGCATATGCTTTTACGAAGGATGTGAGAGTATTGCCGTCAATTAGATTAAGAAAAATAAAGTCTATTATAAAAGGAATTTTTTGTGTACTGTTGTCTGTTACGATTTCAGTAGGAGTATTCAGTATATTCGGCAGACAGATAGCAAGCAGTGCTTATGATTATACATTCGGAGAAGTAAAGGTGGATATGACTGATCTACGGTATGGAGCCGGTGGTAAAATTTCCGGTTCGGTTGTAGCCGCAGACAGGGAAAATATAATTGAATACGCCGGAAACGCTTTGTCAGCCAGTGAGGATGATGAGCAGCTGCAGGCGTCTCAGCTTGGCAACGTGACAATGGATCAGGCTGAGGTTACTGACAATCCGGATGCGATAGTCGTAAATCTTTCTGCTCTCTCTGGCAAATACAAGAACTACGGCGGTACATCTATTATAAACAATACCGATTATGATGTCACAGATCTTCTGTATGCTGATTACACACCGCCTGAGCTTAATAAGGAAGAACCGTATATTTTGATTTATCACACGCATACATCAGAGGAATATTACGGCTCAGGCAGTGTTGTAGATGTAGGCAATGCAATGGCGCAGGAGTTTGAAAGGCTGGGTTATAAAACAATTCATCTTACAGAGGTATATGACAGAGAGCAGTTCAGCGGCGCATATTCACGGTCAATTAAGGGCGTGGAGCAGATGCTTGAAAAATATCCATCCATAAAGCTTTGCTTTGATGTGCACCGCGATGCCATAACCACACAGAGCGGCGATACATATCGGCCATTGACACAGATTGACGGCAAAAACGTAGCTCAGGTAATGCTTGTGTGCGGTACGGACGAAAAAGGCCTTTTACATCCTAACTGGCGTGAAAACTTTAAATTTGCACTTGATATATCCCGTACAATGGGGAAAAATTACGGAGCGTTGTCAAGGCCGGTCAATTTAAGGGGAGACCGTTTCAATACTCATGTGACAGATTATACCGTTTTGATGGAAGTGGGAAGCGCGGCCAATACTCTGGAAGAAGCCAAAAATGCTGCAATTTATACGGCACGTGCCGTTGTTGATACCATTGAATAAAAAATCCGGTCATGCGACCGGATTTTTTATTCTTAGATAAGTGCTGAAAAAATGGTCAAACACTTTGTTTCCGCACATTCGTTCAGGATGCCACTGTACTCCCAGTATCGGCAGAGAGCTGCTCTCTATTGCCTCTATCACACCGTCATGCGAGGCGGCGGCTACCGTCAGGCTTTCGCCTAAAGTATGTACGCACTGATGATGGTATGAATTAACAACTGCACGAATACCGATTGCGCCGCACAAATTTGATTTAGAAGAAATCTTTATTTCATGCGTGCATTCTTTTTCGGCACTGCCGGAGTGGCATAAGCCTAGCATGGACGGAATATCCTGAAAAAGTGTGCCGCCCAGAGCAATGTTTATGCTTTGCATACCCTTGCATATTCCGAGTATGGGTTTACCGGCGCTTATAAATGCGCGTATCAGATTCAGTTCATACCGGTCAAGCTGGGTATTAAAGCTTAAATCTTGTTTCCAAGGTTTTTGTCCGTATAACTGGGGATCCATATCTCCGCCTCCGCAGACAACAAGACAATCACACTGCGACGCGGCGGAGTATACATCCTGCGGATACGGGACACAAGTATTAATGCCGCTTTGCCGTATATGTTCAAAATATCTTTCGTTTATATTTGAAACGCCGTTTGTCACGACTCCGAATACAGCAGCCTTTGCCATTTCATTTCCTCCTTGAATATTGAGTGAATATACTATATAATTACAGAAACGGAAAACAGTATCTGCATAATATATTGTATTTAAACTCAGGCATTTATTATGTCATAAAATGATATGTTTTTTAAACTAAAAATTAAGGTGATATAAAATGATATATTTTGACAACAGCGCAACTACCCGTCCCTCTGAGCAATGCATCCAGGCTATGAACGAAGCTATGACACAGCGGTATGCAAACGCCTCATCTCTTCATAGGGCCGGAGTATCTGCCAAAGGGGACATAGATGACTGCAAGACTGCCTTGGCGCAGTCAATCAATTGTAACCCCGCTGAAATATTACTCGGTCCCGGCGGCACTTTCTGCAACAATCTTGCAATTAGGACCGCAGTAGAAATGCTTAAACGCCGTGGAAATAAAATAGTGATTTCAAGCATAGAACATCCCAGCGTTTCAGAATGTGCTGATAGCTACAGAAATATTGGTTTTGAAGTTGTAAAGTGTAATCCCTTAACAGATGATTTTGAAAAATATATAGACAGCAGTACAATACTTGTTTCCTGTATGTATGTAAATAACGAGACCGGGTTGATTCTGCCTGTTGAAAAGCTCAGATCAATAATTGAAAAGAACAGCTCTCCTGCTTTGCTTCATATTGATGCTGTTCAGGCGTTTGGAAAAATACCTGTCGATGTTTCCAAACTCAGATGTGATATGCTGACGGTATCGGCACATAAAATAAACGGTCCCAAAGGCATCGGCGCATTATTTGCCGCAAGAAGAGTGCGTATAAGTCCTGTAATATTCGGAGGGGAACAGGAAAATTCATTTATTCCCGGAACGTATAACAGCCCTGCCGCGGCAGGTTTTGCGCAGGCTGTAAAACAGCTGAAAAATAATAAATCCGGATATCTTAATAGTCTTTATGAGTATTTTATTGAGCAGTCCAAAAAGTATGAGTTTATTCATGTAAACTCATTTGGCGCACATGCCCCACATATCATAAATATATCTTTTGACGGGTATCTGGGAGAAAATGTGCTTCATTTTCTTGAGGAATACGATATTTATACATCCCAGGGCTCGGCGTGCTCGTCCCATTCAAAGCACAGGGCAAAGACTCTTGAGGCACTGGGTGCTGATAAACGTACCTCTGACTGCTCTTTGCGAGTTAGCTTTGATTATAATAACACTATATCACAAATCGATGAGTTTTTCAAGGTTTGCTCAATGATTCCGGATAAACTTATACGCTTTTATAAGTAGTTGACATTGTATCATAGGCATGATACAATAGCATACATAAAAAAACAAAGGATATACTATGAAAGAAATCATACTTGCAAAATGCGGAGAGCTTGTTCTTAAAGGCCTAAATAGGATGAGCTTTGAAAAAACGCTTATTAAAAATATCAAACAGGCATTATCACCGTTAGGAGAGTTTGATGTTGCAATAATGCAATCAACAATATATATTGATAAGGATGGCGGCATAGAAAATATTGACGCAGCGTTTGAGCGGGTAAAGCGTGTATTTGGAATAGCTGCGCTGTGTAAGGCTGCAGTTTGCCAAAAAAATATGGCCGACATTAAAAAAACAGCTCTTTTATATTTTTTAAAAAGCCTTGGCACGGCAAAAACTTTCAAGGTGATGTCAAAACGTTCTGACAAGAGATTTGAGTATAACTCACCTCAGATTTGCGCTCAAGTCGGATCGTATATACTTAAAAATGTTGAAAATATTTCGGTCGATGTACACAATCCCGATGTTACAGTCACGGTAGAGGTGCGTGATTTTGCTGCATATGTACACTGCGATAACGAACAGGGCGCTGGAGGCATGCCTTACGGCAGCAGCGGTAAAGCATGTCTTTTGCTTTCGGGCGGCATTGACAGTCCAGTGGCCGGGTACATGATGGCAAAACGCGGGCTATTGCTGTCTGCCGTACATTTTTACAGTCCCCCATATACAGGTGAGCTTGCCAAGCAAAAAGTGGTTTCTCTTGCGAAGCGCCTGTCAGATTACTGCCCCGGAATGGAGCTTTATAATGTCCGCTTCACAGAGATTCAGGAACAGATAAAAAAGAACTGTAAAGATGATCTGTTTACGGTTATAATGCGAAGATTTATGGTAAGACTTGCAGATGAAATTGCTTTCAGGTCTCACGCAAATGCGCTTATAACAGGGGAAAGCCTGGGACAGGTTGCAAGCCAGACACTCAGTGCGTTGAATATAACGGATGAACTTTCCCGGCATATTGTTTTACGTCCGCTTATAGGAATGGATAAAGAGGAGATCGTTGCTGTTTCAAGAAAAATCGATACTTTTGATATATCGGTTTTGCCGTATGAGGACTGTTGTACTGTATTTACTCCGCGTCATCCCAAAACACGGCCCTCGCTTGAAGAAATAATAATTGAGGAAAACAAGCTTGATATTGAAAAACTTGTAAATAACGCACTTGATACGGTGACAGTTGTGCAGATATAACAAAGGAGGTAATTTATGAAAAGTAAAGTAAAAGGACATTTGATAGCAGCGGTTGTTACTCTTATCGTTGCAGCTGTGGGTTTCTATTTTACACTGCCCGCGATTTCAATTCACAATCCCGCGCTGTTGTTTGATGTCGTAGTGCTTGTTGCGATATATTATATCGTATTTTTACTGTCTTCCAAAAACAGTACGTCGGTTATTGTTACACATGAAATAAAGCCGCTGCTGAAAACGCTTAGAATACCTGTAATTGTTGCGGCTTGTGCGGCGGCAATATATATAATCGGCTCGCTTTGGGGGGCGGTTATATTCAACGCATCAAGATACAGGGAGCTTTTGAATGTCCAGACAGGCGACTTTCAGGAGGATGTTGACGCAATTTCCTATAATCAAATACCGACTCTTGACAGCGCAAGCGCAATACGTCTGGGGGATAAAAAGCTGGGCGAGCTTTCCGATATGGTCAGTCAGTTTTCCGTAATGGATAACTATTATACACAGATAAACTATAATGGCACCCCTGTACGTGTAACACCACTTGAATATGTGGATATTTTTAAATGGTTTAATAATGTCAGTGAAGGAATACCGGGATATATCATGATAAATATGGTCAGTCAGGATGTATCGCTTGTACGGTTTTCGGAAATCGGATGTCAAAACATGAAATACTCTACTGCGGAGCATTTTCATCGTAATCTTTACAGACATCTTCGCTTTAACTATCCGACTTATATTTTTGAAGAACCGACATTTGAGGTTGACGACAGCGGTGTTCCGTACTGGGTTTGCGCACGTGTGGATTATAAAATAGGTCTTTACGGAGGTAAGGATATATCCGGTGTCGTACTTGTAAATGCAATTGACGGATCTTGTCAGTATTATCCTGTTGATCAAGTGCCGTCCTGGGTTGACCGTGTATATAACGCGGATCTTATCATTGAGCAGTTTGACTATTACGGTACTCTTACTCACGGTTACTGGAATTCGGTTTTCGGACAGAAAGATTGTCGTAAAACCACAGATGGATATAACTATGTGGCAATGAATGATGATGTGTTCATGTATACAGGCGTTACATCTGTTGCAGCGGACCAGTCGAATATAGGCTTTATTTTGACAAATCAGAGAACAAAAGAAACAAAATTTTATGAGATAGCGGGCGCGGAGGAGTTTTCCGCAATGCGTTCGGCAGAGGGACAGGTACAGAATCTCAGATATGAGTCAACATTCCCGCTTCTTCTTAATATCGGCAATGAACCGACTTATTTTGTGGCGCTTAAGGATAATGCCGGACTTGTTAAAATGTATGCGATGGTAAACGTAGGCCAATATCAGATAGTGGGTACGGGTCAGACTTTAAAAGAGTGCGAGGAAAATTATATAAAGCTTATCCGCAGCGAAGGAATATCTGTAGAGGATAATTCTGACGCGATTACTCTTGTATCAACAATTTCTGATATCCGCACGGCGGTAATTGACGGTAATTCCTACTATTATTTCAAGCTTGAATCGTCAGATAAATACTTTTCTGCAGGTGTAGCATCAAATAATGAAATAGTAACTTACAATATTGGTGATACAGTGACTGTTAAATATAACCAAGCCGATACTGCAGTTATATCTGTGCTTGAAATATCACGCGGTTGATATTTTGATTGAAAAGCTGCCGGGGTAAGACAGCCCCGGCGGCTTTTAAAAAAACTTTAAAAAAAGTATTGACAAACACTGTGCTGTTTGCTATTATTATAAAGCGTTCACAAAATTGATACGCGGGTGTAGCTCATCTGGTAGAGCGCAACCTTGCCAAGGTTGAGGTAGCGAGTTCGAGCCTCGTCACCCGCTCCATTAGGCGAGGCTAGTAAGCCACGCTGATTATTATCCCACTAAAACAAAAGCGGACAACTTCGGTTGTCCGTTTTTGTTTTTATGCCTGTTTTGTAATTTGTGACCGAAAAAATATTTTTAATATAGAATGATAGTGATTAAAGAAAGTTTTTAATGTAAATAATAACTAATGTAAAACATGTTTTAAATATATTTTTCGGAGTGTGAAAAAATCAAAATGATAAAAAGAGGCGATATATATTATGCCGACCTTTCACCGGTGGTCGGAAGCGAGCAAGGCGGACTCCGTCCAGTGCTTATAGTACAGAATGACGTTGGTAACAGATACAGCCCTACTGTTATTGCAGCGGCAATTACAAGTCAGGTGAACAAATCAAAACTTCCGACACATATAGAACTCAATGAACAGTACGGACTGTCAAAGGAATCGGTAATACTGCTTGAGCAGGTCAGAACTATAGACAAAGCACGGCTCAGAGAAAAAATGGGACATATAGACAATCAGACAATGGATATGGTCAACAAAGCAATTTCCGTAAGCTTTGGTCTTTAAGCAATACTTATCCTCAAATAAACCGGCTGCATACGCAGCCGGTTTTATAATTACAGAAGTTTTTTCATCATCCAGGCATGCTTGCATCCCTGTTCAACGTCCTCTTTTCCTGTTGGAATGTAGCCGATTTTCTGATAAAAGCCTTTTGCCTGAAGCTGTGCATGAATATAAGCTGTGTTTCCGTTCAGTTTTAATATTTCCTTTTCCGCCTCTTCTATTATCCGGGAACCGATGTTTTCTCCACGCCTTGATTTTATTACCGCTATTCTTCCGATTATAAACATTTTTTGCCGGTCATCATAAAATATTCTTGCAGTAGCTACAGGCTCACTGTTGTCAAAGGCGACAAGATGAACTGCATTTTTGTCTGTCTCGTCAAATTCGTCGCAGAATCCCTGCTCGTTTACGAATACCGAAATTCGTATTTGCTTTGCTTCCTTTGGCAAAGATTTAAAAGCTTTTATTTCCATAGTTTTCCTCTTATGCAGATATATAATATATTAACATAAATGTTTTGTAATTTCAACATTTCAAAACAGCAAAACAGGTCTGTTTTTAGGAATATTAAGTACTTGCTTTATGACTGCTACGGATGTATACTTTATATATGAAAATCAGGAGAGATGGTTATGCGAATTCTTAATTTCGGATCATGCAATATAGACTGCGTATATTATGTAGACCATATTGTAAAACCGTCGGAAACGACAGCGGCAAAACAGATGAATACGTATGCCGGAGGCAAGGGACTGAATCAGTCTATCGCAATGGCTAGAGCAGGGGCGGAAATATTTCATGCCGGATGCATAGGCCCGGACGGCGCAATGCTGCGTGAGCTCATGCTGTCCTGCGGAATAAATCTTGATTATTTGAAAACAATAAAAGAAAATACGGGCCATGCGGTGATACAGGTTGACCGAAGTGGAGAAAACAGTATTGTGCTTTATAACGGAGCAAACTCTGCGGTTACCAGAGATTATATAGATTTTGTATTGGAAGAGTTCAAAAGCGGTGATTTTCTGCTTCTGCAAAATGAAATAAGCGAACTTTCTTATCTTATCGACAGCGCAGAAGACAAGGGGATGCAAATACTGTTAAATCCGTCTCCTTTTCAGGATGAGCTTAAAGATTTGGACTTTAATAAAATTTCATATTTGATATTGAACGAGATAGAAGCTGCCGGTTTTTCGGGGTTATATGAACCGGAAGAATTTATATTATGGATTAAAGAACGGTATCCTGAACTCAGAGTTATTCTTACTCTCGGTGATAAAGGAAGTATTTATTTTGACCGTAATATTAAAACCTTTCAGCCGGCATTTAAAGTTGACGCTGTTGACGCTACCGCGGCGGGAGATACCTTTACGGGATATTTTGCGGCATGTATTTTTAACGGCAAATCTATCGAAACAGCTTTGAAATATGCTTCTGCCGCGGCTGCTCTGGCCGTATCACGCAAAGGCGCCGCACCGTCTATACCTGCCTATATTGAAGTGAAAAACAGTCTTAATATCTTGCAGCCTAAAATCTTTGACGGTTTTCAGCAAATGAAGAATGCGGTCAGACTGTATTTTGAAAGTCATACGGACGACGCGTCGCTCAGCGGTCTTGCAGTCCGATTGGGATATTCCGCATCTTATACCGGGCGTTGGCTGCGTGAAAATATGCACTCGACATTTTCAAAGCTTTTGCTTGAAGCCCGATGTAGAAAGACCGCAGAATATCTTGAAACGACTGATATGCCTGTTTCGGATATAATAGAGCTCGCAGGATACAGAAACGAGAGCTTTTTGAGAAAGGCGTTTTTAAAGGAATACGGATGTACTCCTATGGAGTACAGAAAAGCAAAGCGAGGGAAAATTCATGACGAATGAACAGCTTATTAAAAATCTTCATACACCCTTTGGAAAAGCAGACGTTGTTCTTGACACCGATGCTTATAACGAGATAGATGATCAGTTTGCAATATCGTATATGCTGAAATCGTCAGACAAACTAAATTTATTGCGTATTTACGCGGCACCATTTTTCAATGAAAAGTCAAATGGACCAGATGACGGTATGATTAAAAGTTATGAGGAAATTTTGAAAATCATTGATTTGGCCGGCAAACACAAATTGATAAATTCAGTGTTATATGGCTCGCGCATGTTTCTTAAGGATGAAAAAACGCCTGTTATTTCGCCTGCTGCGGAGGATCTTGCTAAGCTTGCAGAGTTATACAGTCCTGAAAATCCGCTCTATGTTGTTTCGATAGGCGCTATAACAAATGTGGCAAGCGCTCTTCTTATAAATCCGGCAATCGAAAAAAATATAGTTGTTGTGTGGCTTGGAGGCCACGCCAGACACTGGTCTGACACAAATGAATTTAACATGAAGCAGGATGTAGCTGCTGCACGTATCGTTATGTCTGGTAAGCTGCCGTTTGTGCAGCTTCCGTGCAAGGGAGTCGTCAGTGAGTTTTTGGTTTCCGGTCCCGAGCTTCGCTATTGGCTTTCGGGCAAAAATAAGCTTGCCGATTATTTATGCAAGAATACGGTTTGTGCGGCAGAAAGATATGCTGCAGGCTGCGCCTGGACGCGTGTGATTTGGGATGTGACAGCGGTTGCATGGCTGTTAAATGATAGGGACCGTTTCATGAAAACGGAAATTACGGATACGTTTTTGCCCGGATATGATTTTAAATACGAAATGCAGCCGATAAAGAAGCCTATGTGCTATGTGCGACAGATTAAACGGGATGCGATTATGACAGATATGTTCAATAAGCTAATTGGTCAATAAAAGACAGCAGCCGAAAGGCTGCTGTCTTTTATAAAAAAATATTGATTTATATATATAACTATATTATAATAGATCTGATTATATATTTTTATAAAGAGGAATTATAATGACAGATAAAATAGATATATATGAAACCAAAAACAATTTAAAACTGTATCCGCTGCTGGCCACTCGCGGGCTTGTTGTTATGCCCGGGACAAGCGTTAGCTTTGATGTTGGCAGAAAGAGCTCTGTTAAATCAATAGAGACTGCAATGCACGGTTCAAGACTGATGGTACTTTCTTCGCAAAAAGATATAGCTGAGGACGATCCTGAGTTTGACAATATTTACGATATCGGAACTCTTGTAAGGATCAAACAGATAGTAAAGGTGAGCGATGAGAGCCTGCGTGTTTTCGTAAAGGGCTTAGATCGTGTTCAGATAACACAGATCCAGAAACAGCAGGATCATTTAAGCGCGTATGTCATGAAGCTTGACAGTTTGTCCGGTGCTGCAATAACAATAGAACAGGAGGCATCACTCAGAGTAATACGCGAGCTTTTTGAGGAATACAGTGAGTATATCCCCAAACCGGCAGAGGACGTGTATGCTTTGGTGATTTCAGAAAATGACCTGGGAGTATTAAGCGATATTGTCGCGGGCAATACTTTTATGGGACATGATATCAAACAAAAGCTTCTTGAAGAGATAAATCCATATCAGCGCGCGGCTTTGCTTATTGACAATATGCAGTCAGAAATAGAGGTTCTTAAAACAGAACGCGAGATAGCTCTGCGGGTCAAGGAACAAATAGACAGCAACCAGCGTGAATACTACCTCAAAGAACAGCTCAAGGCGATACGCAGTGAGCTGGGCGAAGACGATCAGTATGATGATTCTATCGGTGAATACACTAATAAAATAGAAGCCTTGAACGTATCTGAGGATATAAAAAGCAAGCTTTATAAAGAAGTTGAACGCCTTAGCAAAATGCCGCCCATGTCGCATGAAGGCTCGGTGATAGAGGCATATCTTGATACAGTGCTGGATATGCCGTTTGGAATAAAAACTCAGCTCAATACAGATTTAAAGCAGGCAGAAAAGATACTTGATGCCGATCATTACGGCATGGAGAAGGTAAAGCGTCTTGTTATAGAGCATCTTGCTGTAAGAGCACTCAGCGGAGCTAAAGGACAGATTTTGTGCCTTGTAGGTCCTCCCGGTGTCGGAAAGACCTCTGTAGCCAAAAGTATTGCAAGGGCAATGAACAGAACATATGCACGCATTGCCTTGGGAGGTATACGCGACGAGGCGGAGATACGCGGACACCGGCGTACCTATATTGGATCTATGCCAGGACGCATAGCAGCTGCCGTGCGTAAAGCCAAAAGCATGAATCCACTGATTTTGCTTGATGAGATAGATAAGCTTTGCTCTGATTTTCACGGAGATCCTGCAAGCGCGCTTTTGGAGGTGCTTGACAGCGAACAGAATGTCAATTTTGAGGATCATTATCTTGATATTCCGCTTGATCTTTCTGATGTTTTCTTTATTGCAACAGCAAACACGCTTGATACAATACCGCGTCCTCTTCTGGACCGTATGGATATTGTTGAGATAACCAGCTATCTTGATACTGAAAAAATACAGATAGCAAACCGTTTTTTGATACCTAAGCAGCTTAAAGCTGCCGGACTCAAGGCTTCGCAGGTTCGGTTTAATAAAACGGCGATCCCCGAAATAATATCATGCTATACAAGAGAATCCGGCGTTCGTGAACTTGAAAGAAAAATATCTGAAATTATGCGCCGAGCCGCTAAAATCATTGTATCGGGCGAGAGCAAATCAGTAACTGTAAGTGCCAAAAACATAGAGAAATTTCTCGGCATGAGAAAGTTTCGAGATGAACAGCTTTATGACGACGGAATGATCGGAATAGTCAACGGCCTTGCATGGACAAGTGTAGGAGGAGAACTTCTCAATGTTGAGGTATCTGTACTGGACGGCAGCGGTAAGATTGACTGCACAGGAAGCCTGGGTGATGTAATGAAAGAGAGCGTTCGAGCGGCCGTTTCTTATATCCGTTCAGTAGCCTCTATTTATGAAATTGATAAGGACTTTTATAAAACCCGTGATATACATGTACATTTCCCGGAAGGTGCAGTACCTAAGGACGGTCCGTCTGCCGGCATTGCCATAGCTACAGCGCTCATGTCCGCGCTTAGCCTTACGCCTGTTAAAAATACTGTTGCCATGACCGGAGAAATTACTCTTTCCGGCAGAGTCCTTCCAATAGGCGGACTCAAGGAAAAAACAATGGCTGCATATAAAAACGGTATTACAACAGTCATTATACCTCACGGCAATATTCCTGACCTGAAAGAAATAGATAAGACGGTTTATGACGGTTTGAAGTTTGTCGGGGTCAAAACAGTAAATGAGGTATTCCGTACCGCTCTTGAAAATGTGCCGGGCAAAATAAGAAGCGAACTGACTTTGACAAAAAAGCCGGCAAAGCCGAAAAATAAGACTGCTGTTGCCTTAAACTAAAGGAGAAATATGAAAATAAATTACAATAATGTGTCGCTTAGGGTATCAGCCGTCAAGAAGTCTCAGTTTCTTGGTGACAAGCCCCAAATCGTTTTTTGCGGACGGTCAAATGTCGGAAAAAGCTCTATGATAAACTGTCTTTTAAGGAGAAAATCTCTAGCCAGAACGTCTTCAAAGCCCGGAAAAACAGCAACCATAAACTATTATGACATAGACGGTAAAATGTACTTTGTGGATCTTCCGGGTTATGGTTATGCTAAAGTTTCTAATGAAGAAAAGCGCAAATGGTCAGTTTTTATGCAGGACTATTTTAATACCGACAACGACAAACGTCTTGCGCTCTCAATTGTCGATATCAGACATGATGTGTCGGATCTGGACGTGGAAATGGGAAGATACCTGTATGATGCCGGTATACCTTTTATAGTCGTTGCCACAAAAGCTGATAAACTATCAAAGACCGCGGCTCAAAAAAGTCTTTCCCGCCTGAGCGAGGTTTATGATTTTGAAAACGCTTTGATAATTCCGTTTTCTTCACAAACCGGCATGGGCAGGGATAAGGTGCTTGACACTATTCAACAGGCTCTCGAGGAAAAGTAAAGGATATAATATGGACACTTTAAATTATATATTCCAAAGAATAACCGAATATTTTAAAGATATACTGTATATTCTGCCGGTCGTTATCATTTCGCTGACAGTCCATGAGTGCGCTCACGGTTATGTGGCATACAAACTGGGAGATCCTACGGCAAAGAATATGGGCAGGCTGACTCTCAATCCTATAAGGCATATAGACCCTGTAGGATTTATTATGATGTTTCTTGTGCGTTTCGGGTGGGCAAAGCCGGTGCCGGTAAACCCCATGTATTTTAAAAATCCAAAAAAAGGTATGCTTTTTACGGCTCTGGCAGGCCCGATGTCCAATTTGGTTCTGGCGGTCGTAAGCACGGCTTTGGCTATATTTTTAAATTATTCTTATTATTACAGCGGTGCGTCCAAAATAATACAGGTGTTTTTTATTTTCTTTATGGATATGGCTATGATAAACATAGGTCTTGCCGTATTTAATCTGATACCGGTATACCCTCTGGACGGCTCGCGTATTTTCAATTACTTTTTGCCCGGCAAGTTCAATGACTTTTTCAGACGCTACGGGAATTATATATTTATTGCTTTTCTTGTTCTGATGTTTACCTCAAATATCATAGGAAACTTTATTTATCAGGTGCAGATCACACTGTTTAACTTTTTCGGGCGAGTGTGGGCAATACCGGCCTCTTTTTTTGCAAAATTGATTTTTGGGTAGGAGGAATTTGATGGAACGTCCTGTTTTCAAGCTTGAGGTATTTGACGGCCCGCTTGATTTACTGCTGCATCTGATATCCAAAAACAAGGTATCTATCTATGATATACCCATTTCTCTTATTCTGGAACAATATATGGAGTACATAGACGACCTTAAAAAAATGGATCTTGAAGTCTCAAGTGAGTTTATAGAAATGGCGGCAAATCTTATGTATATCAAATCTAAGATGCTTCTTCCCAAGCCTGAGCCGGAAGAAGAGGATCCTCGTGATAAGCTTGCCCGCTCTCTTGCCGAATATAAAAAATATAAGGATATTCTTCCAAGACTGAGACAGCTTGAAATTGATGCAGGATTGAAATTCACACGGCGGATGATGGTGGTTGAATTTGATAAAAAGCATATGCGCGTATATGATTTATCAAAGCTGGAAGAGGCGTATAGAAATGCAAGTCTGCACTTTGAGTATATAACCACCTCACCCATTTCAAACTTTAAAGGTATCGTAGGCCGTCAGATAGCATCTGTTAAGACGAAAATAGTATCTGTCTTGCGTGTCTTAACGCGTGCAAGACATGTGAGTTTCAAATCACTGTTTTTATCGGCCAAAACACGGTCTGATATAGTGGCTACATTCCTGGCAGTTCTGGAACTCACAAAAAATGAGCGTATCACCGTTGATGACAGCGGTAAGGAAATATATATAGACATGAGTGAGAGGAAAAGCAGCAATGGAATTTGATTTTATGACAGGAGCTATAGAGGCGGTTCTGTTTGCAAGCGGTGAACCGATAGAGGCGGAAAAGCTGGCGCAGACTCTTGAGACAGATGTAAAAGCAGTTCAGTCGGCAATAGAACAGCTTAATGAGTATTATAGCCGGGATCAAAGAGGTTTTGAAATTGTAAAGCTGGAAAACAGCTATCAGATGACAACACGTGCATTTTATGGAGAAATAACTCGCCGTGCGCTTGATCACAGACGTAATACTCCTCTGTCTAACGCCGCGCTTGAAATTCTTGCTGTTGTTGCATACAATCAGCCCGTTACAAAAGGATATATTGAACAGATCAGAGGTGTTGACTGCTTTTACGGAATTAACTCGCTTATAGAAAAAGGTCTTATTGAAGAACGCGGTAGACTTGACGCGCCGGGAAGACCTCGTCTGTATGGTACAACTGCCGACTTTCTGCGTTGTTTCGGACTCTCGTCGCTTGATCAATTGCCTAAACTTTCATCCATTGATGTCTTACAGCCTGAAGTTTCAAATGAGACTGACGATGCCCAGCAGGTGTTGCCGATATGATCGCGGGACTGATTATAGGTTTTTTTTCAGTTATTGGTTTATTGCTTTTATGCCCGTTATATGTTTACATCGGCTACGACGGTGAATTCGTGATTCAGGTGAGATTTCTTTTTTTGAAGTTTGGAATTTTGCCGTCAGATAAAAAGACCGGTTTCAAAAAGAAAAAAAAGAAAAAGAAAAATGTTTCTCAAAAAGTCAAGACTGACAGCGATACTTTTCTTAAACAGGTGAAAGACATAAAAAATATGATTGTACCCGTAAAAGAGCATATTTTAAAAGCATTTACAATACGGCGCTTCAAAACCGATATAATTGTATCGTGCAATGATCCGTGCGATACTGCGCTGCTTTTCGGAGCTGTTAACGCAGCGGCTTTTTCTGCATTCAGCGCACTGGACGCGCTTTTTTGTGCAAGCGATAGGCAAATAAATATTTCTGCCGATTATAATGAAGAGAAGACAGTAGTCTTTGTTGACATAGTCTTGAGAACATTTTTGTTTAAATTGTTGACAGGCTTGATATTATTGACAATAGATGATACAATAAATTTAAAGAAATAAAAGGAGAATTAAAATGGCAGAGCATGTTGAACAGGTTTTGAACAATGCGATTGACGGGCTCAAAAAAATGATTGATGTTGACAGTGTCGTAGGAAATCCGATAAATATTTCCGAAGATACGACAGTTATACCTGTATCAAAGGTGTCAATGGGGTTTGTTTCAGGCGGATCCAGTTTCGGTAAACCGTCTGTATCTGATAATTTCGGCGGCGGTGCCGGCGGCGGAATAAAAATTTCACCGGTTGCTTTTCTTGTTGTAAACGACGGTAATGTCAGACTTGTCAATGTGTCTGACTCTCCAAATGATACAGATAAGATTTTTACTAAAATTCCTGAACTGATAGATCAGATAAGCTCTCTTATAAGCAAGAAAAAATCCGAAAAATCCGAGCAGGCGCAATAATCATGAATAACTTAGGCCACCTGCCAATACAATAAATTGACAGGTGGTTTATTGTGAAAAAATACATATCTATATTATTAATAGCACTTACTCTGGCATTCAATATGCCTTTTTGCGCCTCGGCTTATAGCGCGCGGTCTATGATTCTTCTGGATAAGGCTACCAATACTATACTTGTGGACATAGACTGCAATAAGCGTCTGCCGATGGCGAGCACAACAAAGATAATGACAGCGCTTGTGGTACTTGAAAATGCTGATTTGGATGCAAATGTTGTCATTCCTTCTCAGGCCTGCGGAGTTGAGGGCTCGTCCATGTATCTTATTTCAGGCGAGACTTTAACAGTGCGGGATCTGCTGTACGGACTGATGCTGACGTCAGGAAATGATGCTGCTGTTGCGCTAGCGATACATGTAGGAGGCACACAGGAACATTTTGTGGCAATGATGAACCAAAGGGCAAAATCTTTAGGACTTATTGATACAAATTTTGCCAATCCTTCAGGCCTTCCCGATGATAATCATTACACTACCGCAAAAGAACTTGCGATAATTACTTCGCATGCTCTGGATAATGAAATTTTCAGACAGATCGTTTCTGCACAGACTGCAAAGGTCCCATATAATAATAATCCTGACGGACGCACGCTTAAAAATCATAATAAGCTGCTTTCAATGTATGACAGCGCAATAGGTGTAAAAACAGGTTTTACAAAAAAAGCCGGACGCTGTCTTGTAAGCGCCGCAGAGGAAAATGGCGTTATCCTGATATGTGTTACGCTTAATGACGGAGATGACTGGAACGATCATATAACTGCATTTGATTATGGTTTTCAAAAGGCGCAAAAGCTTGTGCTTGCTGCGCCAGGACAGGTAAATATATCTCTTGAGACGCCTGACGGCAAAACGGTCACGGCTGTAAATAAAAATGAACTGAGTACTGTTGTGTTTGATGATTATAAAACCTCAAGCGTTATCAAGGCGGAAAAATTCGTATATGCACCTAAAACCGCGGGAGATGCGGTGGGCAGTGTAAGCTTTTTTGTAAACGGCGTTGAAGTCGCGCAGGATAAATTATATTTGACCCAATCAATAGAAGCACCTCCTGCAAAAAAAGAACTGCTTATTACAAGAATAATCAATAAAATAAAAAGCTTTTTTAAAGGAAAATAATATGACAGAATATATAAGACTGCAGAAATTTCTTGCAGACAGCGGCATATGTTCGCGCCGTGCCGCTGAAAAACTGATAGAGGACGGAAGAGTGACGGTTGCCGGCAAGACCGCTGTTTTGGGTGATAAGGTTGCAGAAAATACAAGCAGCGTCAAAGTTGACGGCAAACAAATATTTGCCCGAAAAAAAGACTGCTTGTATTTCATGCTTTATAAACCCCGCGGTTATGTCACCACGTCAAAGGACGAGCTTGGCAGAAAATGTGTTGCGGATATTGTCAGGCACGAGCGTACAAGGCTGTATCCTGTAGGAAGACTTGACCGTGACAGTGAGGGCTTGCTGATAATGACTAATGACGGAGATCTGGCAAACAGGCTGATGCATCCGTCTAAACATATCCCTAAAACTTACAGAGTTATCGTAAAAGGCAAGGTAAATGCTCAGACGCTCAGTAATCTTTCAACAGGTATTTATCTTGAGGAACTTGACTATACGACAAGTCCGGCAGATGTCCAGGTACATGAGATCAAGGATGACAGGACGGTTCTTTTAATAACAGTTTATGAGGGGAAAAACCGTCAGATACGTCGTATGTGCGATGCTGTAGGACTAGAAATTCTCAGGCTTAAGCGTGAGCGTATCGGCAAATTGTCTATCGGTACTTTAAATTCCGGCCATTACCGCAAATTAACCGAAAAGGAAGTAAACTATCTTAAATCACTATGAAAGGGAAAGACGTGAAAAAACTATTAGCAACCGTGATTTGTATTATTACTGTTATTACAGTTTCGGGCTGTGATTTTTTTTCTGCCAATGACAGTATTGCAAAAACAAACAATACAATCGTAAAAGCATATACTGCGCTTGAGGAAAACCTTTCTCAGCGCGGGAAGGAAAATTATGACCTATATGGAGCAAAGCTTGTGGTAAACAGTGAAAATGTAGGTATTTTTACCTATGTATATACAAATAAACGTCCTGATGAAACGAAATATTCAGATATCCTTATCGTTGAGGTAAACAACCGTACCGGAAAAATTGAAAAGTGTTCGGCTCCTGATTGGGATGAATACGGAACAATGCCGTATGAACTTATAAGCAGCGCTATGCCTCTGGTACCTTCGCAATTCAAAACGGACTCCGATACTGCAATGCAAAATGCAGCGTTGGCGCATCAGAACAGCGGATTTGTATATAATTATGTAGAGCTTACCCTTTGCTATAAAGACGGCATGGCAATATATGATGTAGGCCATATCTCTCTTATAAATAATTGTGTTTATAAGAGTATAATTGATATCGATACAGGTGAGGTCATAAATAAGTGGACGGAGGAACTGTAAATGAAAAAATATATATTTTTGACAGCCGCACTGATGGCGTTGGTAATATTTGCAGGCTGTACTGAAAAACAGCGTCCGGTGCTTCAGATAAATAACGAGAGTGTAACGTCTATTGAATTTAAAAAAACTTGTTATTCCGATGAAGATCCCGACTCTCGTTCATATGTTTCAAAGACAGTGACCGAAAAAGATGATATAAATCAGATAATAGACTGGGCAAAATCGTTGCCCCTTGTCAGGCATGATGCCATAGAGATCCCTGTTGAGCAAGTTGACTATGTTATAGTATTGAACGGTGTCAAACAACATAAGCTGATATTTTTAGACGATTACGTGGTTCTTGACACAACTGCTTTTATTTATGAAAATCCCGACAGTAAGTCTGAAATTTCAGAAAAATATAATTTGTTGAATTATGAGGAAACGGAAACACAGCTAGAGCTGATATAGTTATGCATATGCTATTTTACATAAGGGTGCTATTATGAAAAAAATTTCTTATATAATTGCAGCGGTGGTGGTGATAAATATGTTGTCATTAATAACATTTGCCGACTTTGAAAGCAGTGATAAATATTTAAAAGGTGTCTGGCTGTCAACTGTTCAGAATCTTGATTTTCCCTCAAAGCCGGGGCTGACGGAATCGGAGATGAAAGGGGAATTAGATGATATTGTTTCAACATGCGTGCAAATGGGAATAAACGCTATATTTTTTCAAGTCCGGCCATGTGCAGATGCGCTTTACAAGTCTGAAATTTTTCCTTGGAGCGAGGTGCTGTCCGGTACCCAGGGTATAGCGCCGGACGGTGATTTTGATCCGCTTTTGTATCTGACGGAAAAGGCACATGCTAAAGAAATACAAGTGCATGCCTGGATAAATCCCTACCGTATCGGAAAAGGCAGTGACGGACCGGAAGCCGTTATTGAAGGGCTGGCAGATAGCAATCCTGCAAAACAGCATCCGGAATATTATGTCGTGTGCTCTGACGGTGGGGTGTATTTTAATCCAGCGCTTGAAGAGGTCAGACAGCTGATAATAGACGGTATTGAGGAAATAGTTGAAAATTATGATGTAGACGGTATACATTTTGACGATTATTTCTACCCTTACGGGGTAACGGATTATCCTGATGCTGCCGACTATGAAAAATACGGCAAAGAATTTGACGATACAGCGGATTTTCGCAGAAATAACGTCAATACTCTGGTACGAGATGTTCAAAAAGCAATACATAATATAAATCCGGATGTAAGCTTTGGAATCAGTCCTTTCGGCATCTGGGATAATAAAAAAAATAACCCTGACGGATCTGATACCAGTGGTATGTCTTCCTACAGTGCTATTTATGCAGATTCAAGATCGTGGGTCCAGAACGGCTGGGTGGATTATATCTGTCCGCAGATATATTGGGCTTTTGAGACGCAGGCGGCTCCTTTTGACATTCTTGTCGATTGGTGGAGTAAGCTTTGTGCTGATACGGATGTTAAGCTTTATATCGGGCATGCCGTTTATAAATTGGGCACCGATGAAAAAGGATTTGACAGTGTATCACAGCTGTCTCGCCAGTTTGATATGTGCTGTAAGAGCGGCGTAGACGGCAGCGTATTTTTCAGATATCGGAATTTAAAAGAAAATTTATTGGGCTGTGCCGATCTTATAAAAGACTATTCTTTTGAACAGGTAAACAACTTAGAGAATGAGTCTCAGAAGTTTAATAAAAATGCAGAAAAATATATTGAAACAGTTCCTTTAACGTCAACTGAGTTGAAAATAACAACTCCCGAAAACGGATATAGGACTACCGATAAAAACGTATCTGTAACGGGCGTTGCTGATCCCGGCAAGACCCTTACCGTCAACGGTAAGACTCTGAATGTGACGGAACACGGCTATTTCTGCGCATATCTGCCGCTGCAGATGGGGCAGAATACATTTACGTTTGTCAGCGGTGAACAGAAACGCGCCATAACACTGACCCGCTATGAAACACAGAGCAATCCGGAAATCGTAAATGAATACTTCAAACCCGACAGCGCGTATCCTGTATCGGAAAGCTTCTTTTTTGCCGGTCAGCAGGTTGAACTGAGTATATACGCTCTGCCGAAACTGAATGTTTATGCAAACTTTATGGGTAAAGAAATTCAGCTTTATCCTTCGTCAAAAAGCTCAGACGGCTTTTCAATGTACAGCGCCACTGTTAACGTTCCTAATATTATGTGCTCAAGATCACAGGAGGCACCGGTCACTTTTTATGTCAAGACCGATACAGGAAACGTTCAGTTTGACAAGAGCGGAAGCTCATATGTGATAAGTGAGCCTGTCACACTGTATACACAGTATGAATGTTATGTGTATAACGAAGTGTCAAACGGCTCTACAATGGAAAATTATCAGCTTCCCGCCGGTGCCAAGGTAAAGGCTGTCGCTATGGCAGACGGTATGTATCTTCTGCAAAGCGGCAAGTGGATCAATAAAAATAATGTTGATAACAACCCACCCGAATCCACAGATGTTGATATAGATGAAAGCAAGTACACTCGTATAGACTTGATTTTTGACAGCGTACCTACTTTCCAAAGCCGTGTTAACGAGTATGGTACTTTTATATTAGAACTTTACGGTGTTGCAGACAAACCTGAGATAATTTCTCAGGATTCCGGTATAAATGTAAGCTTTATAAGATACGGCACCAGCGCAAATGCTGTATTCAACTTTGAAAGCGGAGCTGTCGAGGGCTTTTATGTAAAAAACACGGATGAAAACACTTTGTCGGTTTGGTTGTATTCAAACCGTAAAGGGGGACTTCAGGGCAAGACTGTGGCAATAGATCCCGGTCACGGCGGAGATGACAGCGGAGCTGTAGGTCCTGCCGGAGAAAACGGAGTTTTGGAGGAGGATTTAAACTTAAGTGTATCATATATCCTTGCGCAGAAATTAAAACAGGCAGGTGCAAACGTAATACTTACGCGTGATGACGCCAGTACTCTTCCGTTAGAACAGCGCTCAGTTATGATTCGGTCGTTCAAACCGGATATAAGTATATCGATACATCACAATTCAGTCGGCCGCGGCTCGGATTTCAATAATGCAAGCGGAACCGTTGTGCTTTATTCACGGGAAACCGCAATCCCTCTTTCTAAAGCCATTGCCGAGAGAATAACCGACGGTCTTTTTATTCCTAATGCCGGATATAAGGCTCAGAATTTAAGTCTTTGTCGTGATTACAGATATCCTTGTGTATTGCTTGAATGCGGTTTTGTGTGCAATCCGCAGGAATATGAAAAACTTCTTACACGGGATTATAAAGAAAAGCTTTGTGATAATATAGTAGCATCTTTGAACGAATATTTTAAGTAGAATTTGTTGAAATATAAAAATATGTTTACTATAATATAATGGAAATAAAAAAACGGAGGGAAAAATGAAGGTACTTGTAATAAATGCAGGAAGTTCATCGTTAAAATTTCAGCTTATAGACATGGACGGCGAAAAGCTGATAGCTAAGGGTAACTGCGAAAAGATCGGAGAGCCTGTCGGTATTTTCGGTTATAAAGTAGGTGAAGAAGAACGGCAGGTGTTTAAAAAACAAGTTCAAATAAGCGACCATAAGGCGGCATTTAAAATGATAATCGATGCTTTGGTTTATGGCAGTGACAGGGTTGTAGATTCTCTTGATGAGATAAACGCGGTAGGACACAGAGTGGTGCAGGGCGGTGATGTGTTTTCACAGTCTACATTGATAGATGAGGATGTAATAAACAAGATAAGCGAGCTTGCGGTTCTTGCGCCTTTGCACAATAAGGCTCATGTTATAGGCATACGTGCCTGTATTGAAGTACTTGGAAGCAAAGTGCCTCAGGTTGCCGTATTTGATACGTCGTTTCATCAGACTATGCCCCCCAAAGCGTATATGTTTGCAATTCCGTATAAGTATTATGAAAAATATCATATACGCAGATACGGTGCACACGGTACATCTCACAGATATGTTTCGGGCGAGTGCGCGCATCTGATGGGCAGAGATATAAGCGAACTCAAGATAATAACATGCCATATCGGCAACGGTGCGTCTATTTGCGCTGTTGATAAGGGAAAATGTATAGATACATCAATGGGACTGACCCCTGTTGACGGATTTTTGATGGGCACAAGATGCGGCAGCATTGATCCGTCTGTGCTTACGTATATAGCGGAAAAAGAGGGCATGAGCGCGCATGATATAGATGTGATGTGCAATAAAGAATCAGGCCTTTTGGGTATAACAGGCACATCGAACGACAGCCGGACGGTCAATGAGGAAGCGGCAGCCGGAAGAGAACGCTCTGTGCTTGCGATTGAGATGCAGCATTATCAAATCATTAAATTTATCGGTGCATATGCCGCTGCGATGAATGGAGTGGATGCTATTGTATTCACTGCCGGAATCGGAGAAAATGATCCGTTGCTCAGACAAAAAGTGCTGGAAAACCTTACATATCTGGGTGTGAAGCTTGACGCTGAAGCAAACAGCGTTGAACACTGTAAGGAAAATACTAAAATAAGCACTGACGATTCAAAGGTAGCATGCTATATAATTCCCACTAATGAAGAGCTTGTTATTGCCCGTGATACTGTTGAGATCGTGGCAAAGTCGGGAAAAATCAGACTTTAAATAACATAAAATAAAAAGGACGGTTTGGGGCACCCTCCGTAAGGAAGGTGCCCCAAAGTGGCTCTTGTATCTAAACTGAATAATTGATGTACGTTTTGCGGTGTAGCCATTGGCTATGCCGTTTTTTGTTACACACATTTCCAAAGTGTGTAACCCACTGACATCTTTTCTCAGATACTCTGAGAAAAGATGTCAGTGGGTATTTCGAGGGTACACTTCCTATTAATAAAGCGCATTTTACACTCTACTTAAACTTTATGGCTGCGTAGTAGGTGATTTGTTTAGTTGTCAAATTTGACCGTAAGGTTTTTCCCTAAATTTTTGAATAACATCAAAAAAGACAACAAAAGTTGTCTAATATGACTACCATTTTAGAATGAGATGTGTTATAATATAAAAAAGGAGGCATAAGCCATGACAAATTTAAAGAAAAATATCGACCATTATATGAACTTAAAAGGGATAAAAATGTATAGTCATTTGCTGGTGAATATTGCACATGAATTAGGAATCAAAGGTCAAGAAGCATACAAATTTGCAAATAATGAAAAATCTAACTTTTCAAAAATGTTAAAAGGTGAAAGACCGCTTAAATATGAATTTATTATTCCTTTAGAAAAAATATTCGGTGTTTCATTAGCACGACTGATGGATGAAGATGCGTATAAATTACCTATAGAAAAAGAAAACGTACCATTTAACAAAGGATTTAGATATTATGCATATTTAGACGATCCGCAATTATACAAAAACGAATTTGATCTGTTGTTGGCATGCGACGGAAAACCTATCATTACTCAAACAGATGAATTTGGCAAAACCTTTCTTGATTATGTTGTTGAATATCATTCGGTCAATGGCGTGAGATATCTTTATGAAGAGTATGGAATAAAACTAAAAATGTATCATAATCAATTTGAATTCAGAAAAGATAAGGGAACAACTTGGATTCATTTTGAAAATAGTGTAGAATTCGCACGTCTTGTAGCGAGTATGAACGATGTTGAATTGTTTAATAGTATCTATGATTCCTATTATATGTTTTTTGCTTGCGGTTACTATGATGTTGGTAGTTGTATTTTCGCCAACAATGATTTTTTAGAATTAATATTGGATAATGAAGATATTTTTGAATCTATATTTGAAGAAAAAAAGTATGTTTTTGAATTGGGCAATATTGCTAAGCGCAAAAAACAAGTTCAATCTATTACATATTATTCTATCAATCCGATAATTAATAATTGCTTGAGGCACGCTTTGAAGAACTTAGATAAATACAAGCAAAGAGCGAATGCAATATTGAAATTTGGTATCGACTATAACCGAAAGAAAGCTACCAACATAGATTTTATTAATTATTATATTTGTAATGAGCTTGGTGCTTTAAGAAACTGCAAAGATGAAGATGATTATGAGTTAATTATTTTTGCTGATGTAGAAACAAGCGATACTGAAATCAAAGCATTGATTTCTCAATTGCCACGTTTCAATAAATACTAATGGGAGGAAATTAAATGTATTGTAGAAGTTGCGGGAAGAACATAGATGATTCGGCTACATACTGTATCAACTGTGGAACAAGATTTGATAACAATATTAACGAAACTGATGACCGTTCGAATTTTGGGTTTGCTATCTTGGGGTTTTTTATTCCGATTGTTGGTTTAATCCTTTTTCTAATATATGAAGGAAAGAAACCTAAACGAGCCAAATCGGCAGGTAAAGGTGCTTTGATTGGCTTTATAACTAAAATCGTTTTATCCGTTATTCTTGTGATTCTGCGTGTCGTTTTTGCTGCTACGCTTTTCAGTAACATATTAGATTATATTGAATCCGATGTGCTTTCAATTGGTGATGTATTTAGAGAAGAAACGACAGACGAAATTTTAGAAAAATATGTTGATGTTTCTTTTGGAGAATTCAAAGTAACTAATAATGGATACTTTTCTGAAACATCCCTTGATATTACAGTAAAAAACAAAGCCGAAAAACAATGCACCTATTACATAACAATTGAAGCAGTAGGTGCAAATGGTGCAAGAATTGAAACAGATATGATTTACGCTGATAGATTAGATGCCGGACAAGAGATATATTTGAAAGCTTTTGAATATGTAGATCAAGAAAAATTAAATCAATTTCAAAATGCAACCTTCAGAGTTTTAGAAATAAACAAATATGATTATTAATTTTTCGAGTGAGGTGCTATATGGGTAAGCATTTTTTTGATTTCGAGGACGGCGATTTTGCTCATTCTATCTCTGAAAATATGGCAATAGATTCTGACGGAGATTTATTGATGAGGATGGGAGATAATATGGCAATGGATTTGGATTCGGGCGAATTGCATATTATATCCGGTTGGACTAACGATGAAGACGAAAATTAAACCAACGGCGGCAAGGAAAATTGCTTTTCCTGCCGTCGTTTTTTGCTTACAAAAGCTCAAGGGAGACAACTTCCTTACGGAGTGTCTCCCTTATCCGTCCTTTTTTTGTCAGTAACCTATCGTATACACAAATTCAAATCGGTCACCATCAGCTATCGTGCAGCCGTCAACACCTGTCGGTGAAGATTCGCCGTTTTTCAACAAATTCCACCAGCTCTCGTTTTTGCTGTAATCGGCGGTCTCACCGTCAACTGTCGTGACAAACAAGCCGTATTCCGATTCGGTTCCGGAAATGAGATTTTCATCTTCCAGAGCCTGGCGCAGATTTGATTTATCAGTTGTGATTTCAAATTCTTTTTCCGATTTGTCTGCGTGAACTACTGTCAGAGAAAAAGTCACCTCATTACCGTTCGATGCTCCGTTGTCCGAGCATGCGCAGACGGAAACGAGCATGAGTACTATTACCAGTGCCGATAATAAAATTTTTGATTTTCTCATATTTTCTCCTTTTTAATTTTTATTTAATGACGCGTATTCTGATAATACCGTCAATATTTTTAAGCAAAGTTATGGTTTCGTCTGTGATATTATCGTCACAGTCTATCATTGTATAGGCAAAGTCGCCCTTTGACTTATTGATCATATTTGCAATATTTATATTCTGCGAAGAAATAACAGAGGAAACTTTTGAAAGAATTGCGGGAATATTTTTATGGAACACGCAAATTCTCACAGCGCTTGCCTTTGGCATTTCAACATTAGGGAAATTTACGGAATTGGTTATATTTCCGTTTTCCAGATAGTCAATAAGCTCATGAGCTGCCATATAAGCGCAGTTGTCTTCGCTTTCTTCTGTTGATGCTCCCAGATGAGGTATGCAAATGCAGTTTTTCATCTTGACAGTGTCAGGATTTGGAAAATCAGTTATGTATTTTGCTATTTTGCCGTTTTCAAGAGCCTTTGCAATATCAGCGTCATTAACAAGATCGGCGCGAGAAAGATTGATTATAACCATGCCGTCCTTCATTTTTGCAATGCTTTCTTCATTGACAAATCTATTAGTCTCATCGGTGAGCGGAGCATGTATGCATATTATATCGCAGTTTTCATAAAGTTCATCTAAAGTTGCGGCTTTGCCGATGTGGCTTGAAAGGTTCCAAGCTGATTTCAGGGAGATATACGGGTCGTAGCCAAGTACTTTCATTCCGAGGGAATAAGCGGCGTTTGCGACATTGACGCCGATTGCTCCAAGACCGACAACACCCAGAGTTTTTCCCGAGATCTCATGACCTGCAAAATTGCTCTTGCCTTTTTCTACCTGTTTTGCAATATCATCACCTGATAAAGTCTTTACCCATTCGATACCACCGACGATATCTCTTGATGCGAGTATCAAAGAAGCAATGGCAAGCTCTTTTACCGCATTGGCATTGGCTCCGGGGGTGTTGAAAACAACAATTCCTTTTTCCGCGCATGTGTTAATGGGTATATTGTTGACACCTGCACCCGCTCTTGCGATTGCAAGCAGACTCTCAGGCATAACCATATCATGCATAGACGCACTTCTTACCATAATAGCATCCGGATTTTCGCAGCTGTCGCTTACGGTGTACCCGCCGGAAAATTCGTTTGTGCCTACTTTGGAAATTTTGTTTAAAGTTAAAATATTCATTGTACAGCCTCTTTTCTGAAACGATTTATACGCTAATTATATTTTATATTATTCTTTAATGCAATACAAAAATTGCTAATATGTATTATTTACTAAAAAAAGTCTATATTTAATTGCATGTTTGTACGATATATGTTATAATTATTGTACTCGGCATATATGCCAAAAAAATATACTTAACGGAGAACAGACATGAAAATCAGTAAGATATGTCAGATACTGGAAGCGAATATTGTTTGTTGTAAAGAGCTAGCGGACGCCGAGGTATATTCTGCCTGCGGCTCAGATATGATGAGTGATGTTCTTGCTTTTGTAAAGGATCACGGAATTCTGCTCACGGGGCTTGTCAATCCCCAGACAGTGCGCACAGCCATGATGATGGACATGAAAGGAATAATTTTTGTACGGGGCAAAAAACCGGACAGTTCTGTCGTGTCTCTTGCTGAGGAGAACGGCATAGTAATACTCACAACTGAGTACAGAATGTATACTGCCTGCGGTCTGCTGTACACTGCCGGACTGTATACAGACGGGAGCGATAAGGTGTGAGTACTGCTCTTAATATGCATTACATAGTTGACGGCAGCGACTTTACAACAGCAGGTGAGGCGTCAACAGCCGTCAAGATGAGTCTTAAGAAGCTGGGCATAGCTCCGGATATAGTTCGCAAGGTCGCTATTGCAATGTATGAAGCGGAAATAAATATGGTAATACACGCAGGCGGCGGAGAAGCGGATGTAATGCTTGAAAGTGATAAAATAACAATACGTCTTATTGATCACGGCAAGGGCATACCGGATGTGGAGCTTGCCATGAAAGAGGGCTATTCGACCGCGCCCGATACGGTCAGAAGTCTCGGATTTGGTGCCGGAATGGGTCTTCCCAATATAAAAAAATACTCTGATGAAATGTATATAGACACAGAGGTGGGCAAAGGCACAACGGTGACGATAATAATAAACTTGCATTGAAGGTGATGAAAAATGTCGGAATTTCATTCAGTAACGCTTGACAGCGATAAGTGCCGCGGCTGTATAAACTGCGTCAAGCGCTGTCCGACTGAGGCAATACGAGTTAAAAACGGCAAGGCGTTTATTATCTCCGACAGATGTATCGACTGTGGTGAGTGTATACGCATCTGTCCTCATCATGCAAAAAAAGCAGTATATGATAAAATGTCACAGCTGAGTGATTTTGAATATTGCGTAGCTTTGCCGGCTCCTTCATTATATGCTCAGTTCAACAATCTTGAAAGTGTAGATTATGTCCTTGATGGCTTAAAAAAGATCGGATTTGATGATGTTTTTGAGGTTGCAGGGGCGGCGGAGCTTGTAAGTGAGATGACCCGGGAAATGATGAAAAAAGAAGACTACCCGCGTCCGCTTATTTCAAATGCCTGTCCTGCAATAGTGAAACTGATAAAAGTTCGTTTTCCTAAGTTGCTTCCGCATCTTCATAACGTCCTTCCTCCGGTTGAGGTCGCGGCAAAGCTTGCCCGTGCCCGCGCTGAAAAGGAAACAGGGCTTCCGTCTGAAAAAATAGGTGTTTTTTTTATCTCGCCGTGTCCTGCCAAGGTGACCGCGCTCAATCATCCGACAGTGGATGAAAAGGTAGTTGACGGAGTACTTTCCGCCAGTGAGGTGTATATGGCACTTCTACCTGCTATGAAGCAAATAGAAAAGCCTCAAAGCGAGCAGATATCAGGAATAACCGGTATTTCATGGTCATATACAGGAGGAGAGGCTACAGCGCTTCTTTTGCCGAAATACCTTGCTGCGGACGGTATAGAAAATGCGATAAAAATACTCGATGAGATAGAAAACGATAAGCTAAGCGATATAGATTTTGTAGAGCTTGATGCATGCTTTTCGGGTTGCGTAGGCGGCTGCCTGAATATTGAAAATCCGTATATTGCAAAAACAAAAGTGCGTCATTTGAGAAAATATCAGCCGGTGTCTGTAAGCAGGCTGTCTGATTTTCCGGAATTTACAAAAGAACAGTTTTTGTCGTCCGGAGAGGTGGAATATAATCCTGCGCTGGAGCTTGCAGACGATCCGAAAAAGGCTATGGAGATAATGCTTAAGATAGCGCAGATTGAGCAAAAACTTCCGGGTATTGACTGCGCAGCATGCGGCTCTCCTACATGTGCATGCTTCGCGCAGGATGTGGCGCTGGGCAAGTCAAAAATGTCGGACTGCATGATAATAATGAAAAAGGAGCTGCGGGATATTCTCGCCGATTAAGATATGAAAGTAAGTGAATTGTGTAAAGCAGCAGGCTTTACGCTTGTTACCGATAAACAAGATAACGACAGGGAAATCGGCGGAGTGTATGCGTGCGATCTTTTGTCATGGGTCATAGGCAGAGCCGCTCAGGATGCTGTGCTAGTTACTGTGATGACAAATGTAAATGTCATAGCAGTTGCTGTTATGGCTGATTTGTCATGTGTTGTGCTTTGTGAGGGAGTGTCGCTTGACAGTGCTGCTTTGCAAAAGGCAAACGAAAACGGCGTTGCTGTATTGTCAAGTGATAAACCTGTTTATGAAACCTGCCTGCTTATAAATAAGGTAATGTGCAATAAATGAAATATTATTATGATTTACATATTCATTCCGCACTGTCCCCGTGCGGCGATGCGGATATGACACCGAATAATATTGTCAACATGGCAAAGCTCAACGGACTTAGTATTATTGCTCTTACAGACCATAACAGCTGTGCAAACGTGCGCGCAACAGAAAAAATCGCAAAAAATGCAGGATTGATATTTTTACCGGGTATGGAGCTTGAAACAGCGGAGGAAATACATGTCCTCTGCCTTTTTTCTGATGTTGACAGCGCCGAAAAATTTGATAATGATCAGGTCCGCCCGGCACTGCCGCAGATAAAAAATAATGAGGAGATATTCGGCCGTCAGCAGATCCTTGATGAAAATGATGAGGAAACGGGTACTGATCCGAGATATCTTATAAATGCCACATCCATCACCATTGATAAAGTAGGACAGCTGGTTGACAGCTACGGCGGGATAGCGATCCCTGCACATATTGATAAGACCACAAAAAGTTTGGTGTCTGTTTTGGGTATGGTTGATAAGAATATGGGCTTTAAACTACTTGAACTGTCGGTCAACGCTCCGGATGATTATATTAAAACACAGTCATTTTTGAAAGATGAAAATTACTTTTATATGTATAATAGTGATGCGCATTATCTTGAAAATATATCGGAAAATAACGGTAAAAACTTTTTTTGTTATGATAAGCCTACATTGACCTCTTCGAAAGTTATGGGATTTTTGAAAAATAAATTATAAAATTTGCAAAAAATGTAGAAATCAATAATAGTTTATGTTATTATATATTTTGGCGTATCGCAATATTGATACAGCGATTTAAATTATTGTCAATTTTATTCTGAACGGTATTAAGGAGGAAAAAAATGAGTAAAAAATCCACGGTTCCTTTTAGAGGGACAAAAGAGCAGGAGGAAAAGCTGTATGAGGTCATTGAAAAGTACAGAAATATTGACGGTCCTCTGATGCCGGTGCTGCAGGGAGCCCAGGAGATTTACGGATATCTGCCGATAGAAGTGCAGAAAATCATTTCTCAGGAGCTGGACATATCTCTTGAGCACATTTACGGTGTTGTTACCTTTTATGCTCAGTTTTCGCTGGCGCCCAAAGGACAGTATCAAATATCTGTATGTCTTGGTACTGCATGCTATGTAAAAGGCTCGGGAGATATTCTTAATAAAATAAAGGAAATTATAGGTGTAGATGTAGGAGAATGTTCTTCTGACGGAAAATTTTCACTCGATGCTACAAGATGTATAGGAGCATGCGGACTGGCTCCGGTTATGACTATAAATGATGAGGTTTTCGGCCGTCTAACGGTTTCTGAGATACCCGGAATACTTGCAAAATATATTAACTGAAAATCATGAAAGAACTGTCACTGAATATTCTTGATATTGCAAATAATTCCGTAAAAGCAAAAGCAAGCAAAATAGAAATATGCGTAACGGAAAGTAAAAAAGATGATTTTGTCAGTGTAGATATTGCAGATAACGGATGCGGAATGGATGAGCAAATGCTTTTGCGAGTAATTGACCCGTTTGTTACGACACGCACCACTCGTAAGGTTGGACTGGGTATACCCCTGTTAAGGCAACAGGCAATAGATACGGACGGTCACTTTGATATAAGCTCAAAACCCTCAAAGGGTACAAAAGTGCATGCTGACTTCAGATTGACGCATCTGGACCGACCGCCTATTGGCGATATAGCGTCAACTGTCGTTTCGCTGATATTTGCCAGCCCGGATATCCGTTATATATATAAACATAAAACTGATTCGGGCAGCTTTATGCTCGATACCGATCAGGTGAAAGAGCAGCTGGGTGATATACCTTTAAATGAGCCGGAAGTAATAACATGGCTCACCGAATATATAAATGAAAATTTACAGTGCATAGAAGGAGGCAAAATATAATGAAAAGCTTGGAAGAACTCAGGGCAATAAAAGCAAAAATGCAAAATAGCGTTCAGCTTCGCGGCGTAGAAGATGCGGACAGCGTTATAAGAGTTGTTGTCGGTATGGCGACCTGCGGAATAGCCGCCGGTGCCCGTCCGGTACTGAATAAGTTTATAGAAGAGGTACAAAACAGAGGCCTTAAGAACGTGCTTGTTACACAGACAGGCTGTATCGGTGTATGCCGTCTGGAGCCGATAGTAGAGGTTATTATGCCTACCGGTGAAAAAACCACTTATGTAAAGATGAACCCAGATAAGGTTGCAAAAATCGTACATGAGCATCTTGTAAACAACAGGGCTGTTGAGGAATATACAATAGGCAACGCCGATAAATAAGAATAATATTCTCTGTTAAACAGCGCGATTCAGAGAACGACAATAAAAATACTTGCCGCATCGCGGCGGCAGAATGGAGATAAAAATGATAAGAAGCCATATACTTGTTTGCGGCGGTACAGGCTGTACTTCTTCCGGCAGTCAGAAAGTGATTGACACTTTAAACAGTGAGCTTGCCAAAAACAATCTTCAGGATGAGGTAAAAGTCGTAATGACCGGTTGCTTCGGATTATGTGCACTCGGCCCCATCATGATAGTTTATCCGGAAGGCGCTTTTTACAGTCGTGTAGAGCCTTCAATGATCCCTGAAATAGTTTCAGAACATATAATAAAAGGCCGTGTCGTAAAAAAATATCTGTACACAGACTCGGTAGATGAAAGCGGAGTAGAGCATGACTCATTAAACGATACCGCGTTTTATAAAAAGCAGAAGCGTGTTGCACTTCGCAACTGCGGTGTAATAAACCCTGAAAATATCGATGAGTACATAGCATATGACGGCTATGAGGCACTGGGAAAAGTACTCACCCAGATGACACCTCAGGAAGTTATTCAATGCATAAAAGACAGCGGTCTTCGCGGTCGCGGCGGCGCGGGATTTCCGACCGGCCTTAAATGGGATTTTGCCTCAAGAAATAAATCAAAGATAAAATATGTATGCTGTAACGCCGATGAAGGTGATCCCGGCGCGTTTATGGACCGTTCCGTACTTGAGGGCGATCCGCATGCAATAATCGAGGCAATGTCTATTGCGGCTTATGCTGTTGGCGCATGCAAGGGCTTTGTATACATAAGAGCTGAATATCCGATAGCGGTGCACAGACTTCAGATCGCTATAAATCAGGCGAAAGAATACGGTCTTTTGGGCGATAATATATTCGGTACAGACTTCTGCTTTGATATCGAAATACGTCTCGGTGCGGGAGCGTTTGTCTGCGGCGAGGAAACTGCACTTATGACTTCTATCGAAGGCAATCGTGGCGAACCTCGTCCCCGTCCTCCGTTCCCGTCTGACAAAGGTATATTCAGCATACCTACAATGAATAATAACGTAGAGACATACGCAAATATCCCTCAGATCATTCTTAAAGGCGCAGATTGGTTTGCCAGTATGGGTACTGAAAAGTCAAAGGGTACAAAAGTATTTGCGCTTGGCGGTAAAATAGTCAATACAGGACTTGTTGAAATACCTATGGGAACAACTCTGCGTGAGATAATAGAGGATATAGGCGGAGGCATACCTAACGGCAAAAAATTCAAAGCTGCCCAGACCGGCGGTCCTTCAGGCGGATGTATACCCGCATCGCTGATTGATACACCAATAGATTATGATTCACTGGCGGCTATCGGTTCCATGATGGGTTCGGGCGGACTTATCGTTATGGATGAAGACAACTGTATGGTTGATATAGCAAAGTTCTTCCTTGAATTTACGGTTGATGAATCCTGCGGTAAGTGCACACCCTGCCGTGTTGGAACAAAACGTTTGTTGGAATACCTTGATAAAATAACCAGCGGAAAGGCAACAATGCAGGATCTGGATGATCTTGAGAAGCTTTGCCACTATATAAAGGATAACGCGCTGTGCGGTTTGGGTCAGACAGCTCCCAACCCCATACTTTCTACATTGAAGTATTTCAGAGATGAATATATAGCTCATATAGTAGATAAAAAATGTCCAGCCGGTGTATGCAAATCCTTGCTTCAATACAAAATCACAGATGCATGTAAAGGCTGTACGCTTTGCGCGAGAAAGTGTCCTGTAAATGCGATATCAGGCGCAGTCAAGGAAAAACATGTGATAGATCCTGCCAAATGTATAAAATGCGGTGTATGTATGTCCAACTGTAAGTTTGGCGCTATAATCAAAGAGTAAGGAGGTAACAGGTAATGAATATGGTAAATCTGAAAATAAATAATATCGATGTGACCGTTCCAGCGGGCACCACCATTCTTCAGGCTGCAAAGTCGGTCAATATTGACATTCCTACTCTTTGCTATATGAGAGAGATCAACGAGATCGGCGCCTGCCGTATATGTGTAGTTGAGGTCAAAGGCGCACGTACATTGGTAGCATCTTGTGTATATCCTGTAAACGAGGGTATGGAAGTGTTCACAGCATCACCCAGAGTACTTAACGCAAGACGTATGACTCTTGAACTTTTGCTTTCAAACCATAATCGCAGCTGTTTGCAGTGTATAAGAAGCGGAAGCTGCGAATTGCAGTCTCTCTGTAACGAGTACGGTGTGGATAATGCGGCAAAATACGACGGAGACAAGACACCGTCTGTGATCGATGATTCTGCAGCGCATATGTATCGTGATAATTCAAAGTGTATTCTTTGTCGTCGCTGTGTAGCAGTCTGTGATAAAAACCAGGCGGTTTCGGTAATCGGTTCAAACGAACGTGGATTTGCGACTCATATAGGTTCTCCTTTTGAGGCATTGCTTGATGAGACCTCATGCGTATCCTGTGGCCAGTGTGTAGTAAACTGTCCGACAGGTGCTCTGTTTGAGAAGGACAGCACAGACAAGGTGTGGGAAGCGCTTTCCGATGACAGCAAGCATGTTATAGTTCAGACAGCACCTGCTGTGCGTTCTGCTATCGCAGAAGAGTTCGGTAATCCTATTGGCACTGACGGAGAAGGCAAAATGGTAGCGGCTCTTCGCAGACTAGGCTTTAACGGCGTATATGATACTGATTTAGCCGCTGATTTAACAATAATCGAAGAGGCAAACGAGCTTGTAGAAAGAATTCAGAACGGCGGTAAGCTTCCAATGATAACATCCTGCTCTCCGGGCTGGATAAAATTCTGTGAATATAATTTCCCTGATCTTCTTGATAACCTTTCTACCTGTAAGTCTCCTCAGCAGATGTTTGGTGCGCTTGCAAAAACATGGTATGCGGATAAAAAAGGAATAGATCCTAAAGATATTTACGTTGTATCGGTTATGCCATGTACCGCTAAGAAGTTTGAAATAGGACGCGATGATCAGGACGCAGCCGGTGTTCCTGATGTTGATGCGGTAATAACAACACGCGAGCTTGCAAGAATGATCAAACGTGCGGGTATAAATTTCAATTCTCTTGCAGACGAAAAGTTTGATTTGCCGCTTGGAGCATCTACAGGTGCCGGTGTTATATTCGGCGCCACGGGCGGTGTTATGGAGGCAGCTCTGAGAACGGCTGTTGAGACTATAACCGGTGAGGAACTTGGAAATCTTGAGTTTACTGAAGTACGCGGTACAGCCGGTATAAAGGAAGCATCATATGATGTAGGAGGCCTTAAAGTAAAGGTCGCGGTTGCGTCCGGTCTTGCAAATGCTAAAGAACTCATGAAAAAAGTGCGCAGCGGCGAGGCTGATTACCAGTTTATCGAGATTATGGCATGCCCGGGCGGCTGTGTAAACGGCGGCGGACAGCCGATTGTTCCGGGTTCGGTGCGTAACTTTGAGGATGTTCGAGGCAAACGTGCGGCTGTTCTTTATAATATTGATAAAAATATGCCGCTCAGAAAGTCGCATGATAATCCTGTTTTGAAGGAAGTATATGCCGAGTATTTTGAAAAACCCGGCAGCCATAAGGCACATGAGGCATTCCATACTACGTATGTTAAGAGAAGCCGCTTTGGCACTCTTTAAAGAGATATACAGTCCCCTTATTTTTAAGGGGACTGATTTTTATTTATAATTTAATAAATGAAGTATAAGTTTTAAAAACAGCTTGATTTTTTAAAAGCAGCGTGTTATAATAATTACAAGTAAATGATAAGAGGACTGTTGACGCAGTCCTCTTAAATATTGCAAGGAGGGCTTGTGTGAAAAAAAATACGGCGGAAATTGTAACGGAGCTTGTTTTGCCCTATGTAGAAGAGCTGGGATATGAATTGTATGATGTTGAGTACGTAAAGGAAGGCGCGTACTATTTTCTGCGTATATATATCGATAAACCGGGCGGTGTTATCAGTTCGGACGACTGCGAGCGCTTGTCACGAGCAATAGATCCTGTGCTGGATGAGAAGGATCCTATTCAGGACAGCTATTACCTGGAAGTATCGTCGGTAGGTCTTGATCGTCCGATAAAAACCGAAAAAGACTTTATGCGTTTTATGAACAAAAAAATAGAAGTGCGCTTGTATAAGTCTCAGGACGGACCAAAGGAATTTTCGGGTCAGCTTTGTGCGTACAGCGACGGTATGTTTACTGTTCAGTGCGACGACGGAACACGAAGAATAGTCAATACAAAGGATGCAAGTTATATTCGTCCGTATGTAGATTTTAATGAATTTTCATAATAACAGCAGATAAAAGGAGAAAAATTAAAAATGAATTCGGAATTTTTCAAAGCTATTGACCTGATAGAAGCGGAAAAAGGCATTCCTGCTGATTATATGCTGGAAAAGGTCGAGGCAGCGTTGATGAGCGCTGCAAAAAAAGCATTCGGTACGTCAGATAATGCAATTGTTGTAATAAATAAAGAAAAAAAGGATATAAAGCTGTATCAGATAAAAACAATAGTTGAAAAGGTGGAAAACGACGCGCTTGAGATAAGTCTTGCAGAGCTTTTGGAAAAGGGCTCCAAACGCGCTAAAATAGGCGGTCAGATAAAAAGAGAGGTAAAGACAAAAGAATTCGGACGCATCGCAGCGCAAGCCGCAAAGCAGGTGATAATCCAGGGCATAAGGGATGCGGAACGCGGCCTTCTGTATCAGGAGTTTGACGGAAAAGAGTCGGAAATAATTTCAACTGTTGTCAGTCGTGTAGAGCCGTCCGGCAATGCCACTCTCACTATCGGAAAGAGCGAGGCGATGCTTGTAAAAAACGAGCAAATCCCGGGAGAGGTGCTCAAAGAGGGAGACAGGATAAAAATTTATGTGGTCGAGGTCAGAAAAACACAGCGCGGGCCGCAGGTGCTTATATCCAGAACTCACCCCGGACTTGTTAAACGCCTGTTTGAGCTGGAAGTACCTGAAATATTTGACGGTACAGTTGAAATCAAGTCTATCGCACGCGAGGCGGGAAGCAGAACAAAAATAGCGGTTTGGTCTTCAAATGAAGAGGTTGATCCTGTGGGTGCCTGCATCGGATCAAAAGGTATGAGGATAGCCAATATTTGCGATGAACTAAAGGGTGAGAAAATCGATATAATAAAATACTCTGAAAATCCTGAAGAGTATATTACTCAGGCACTTGCTCCTGCAAATGTTATAAGCGTAATGGCCAATGAAGCGGAAAAAAGCTGTACAGTAATCGTCTCAGACGATCAGCTTTCTCTTGCAATCGGTAAAGAAGGTCAGAACGCACGTCTTGCGGCAAAGCTTACGGGATATAATAAAATAGATATAAAACCTCTGTCTAAAATCGGGTAAGGTGATAATATTGGCTAAAACAAAAAAAATTCCAATGCGTATGTGTTTGGGCTGCCGTGAAATGAAACCTAAACGTGAGCTTTTGCGAATCGTTATGAATAAAGAAGGGCAAATAACACTTGATATGACAGGAAAGCTGCCGGGGCGCGGGGCATATATATGTAACAGCGCTGAATGTGTGGCTAAGCTGAGAAAGAATCATGGCATAGAAAGAAATTACGGATGCAAAACAGACGATCAGATTTATAATAATATAGAAAGGGCCTTGTCCGGCAATGAAGAATGATATGTTCCTGCAGTCCTTGGGACTTGCAAGACGTGCCGGGAAGTTATGTTATGGATATGACAGCGTGGTAGCGCAAAAACATAGTTTGTCTGCCGTTTTTATATCAAGCATGCTTTCTGCGCGGACAGAAAAGAATCTTGTTTTTGCGCTCGGTGACAGAAATATAAAAATTGTTCATTTAGAATACGGCATGTCTGAACTGGGTTGCGCCATAGGAACAAAACCCATAGGCATTATCGGTATCAGCGATAAAGGCTTTGCCGAACTGCTTATAGGTAAATTACACAGGGAGGTTACGGAATGAGTTTAACAATAAAATATAAAGTGCATGATTTTGCCAAGGATATAGGTAAAAAAAGCACAGAGATACTTGAACTGCTTAATAAATATGAGGAAAAGGAACGCACTCATATGGCCTCGCTGACTGTTCAGGAGCTCGATTACCTTTTGAATTACTATACTGTTTTAAACAGCGTCGATAACTTTGACGAGTTTTTGGAAAGTGGTAAAAAAGCAATTGAAGAGCCGGCTGAAAAGCCTCAGAAACCAGAGGAAAAGCCCGCAGTAAAAGTAAAAGCGGAAAAAAGCGCAAAACAGCAAAACATCAAAGAAAAATCAGAACAGAAAGCGCCTGTTGCAGCAGACAGAAAAGAGGCTACTGATAAAAACAGCGTGGCTGATACAAAACAGGAAAAGACAGACAATCAAGTCAAAGCCGATAAAAAAGCAGAGAAGCCTCAGCGTCGTGTCCTGCAGCCGGTAAAACAGCTTAAAGAGAAGCCTAAAAAGGAAAAGCGTCAAATCAACCCTCAGGATATTACATTCGAAAAGAAAATTCGTGTAGTTGATACAAGAACAACAGATATAAACTTGGGGAAATATGATGAAAAGCTTGATGAACTTGCCAGCTCTCATGAAAACCGTAAGACGGCTTCTACACAGTCCAAGCAAAAAATAACAAAGAAAAACAGCTATCAGGATAGATACGGCAAGAAAAAGTCGCACGAGAGTGAGGCGGAAAGACTGAAACGTATAGAACAGCAGCGCAAGAAGGCTCAGCTGAAGATTCTTGTTCCGGAAGAAATATCAGTTGGTGAGCTTGCGCATCGTATGAAGGTCAATGTAGCACAGGTGGTTGCAAAGCTGATGAGTATGGGTGTTATGGCGTCTGCTTCCCAGAATATCGATTTTGATACAGCGTATTTGATAGGCGAGGAATTCAGCGTAAAGGTTGAGAGGGAGATAATACTTACAATAGAGGATCGGCTCATAGATGACACCGATGATAAAGAAGAAAACCTTGTTCCCCGTGATCCTGTCGTTGTTGTAATGGGTCATGTAGACCATGGTAAAACCTCGCTTCTTGATGCTATACGCAAAACCAATGTTGTATCCGGCGAGGCTGGAGGAATCACTCAGCATATCGGTGCGTATAAGGTAAAAATCAATGATAAGGAAATAACTTTTCTTGACACGCCCGGTCATGCTGCGTTTACCGAAATGCGCGCCAGAGGCGCCGCTGTCACAGATATCGCAATACTTGTTGTTGCCGCTGATGACGGTATCATGCCCCAGACAGTAGAAGCTATAAACCATGCGAAAGCAGCTAAGATACCGATAATAGTTGCGATAAATAAAATGGATAAGGAAGGCGCCGACCCTGATCGAGTCAAGCAAGAACTCACAGAATACGAGCTTGTACCGGAGGAATGGGGAGGGGACACAATCTGTGTGCCGATTTCCGCGTTGAAAGGCGACGGTATAGATACTTTGCTTGAGATGGTATTGCTTGTGGCGGAGGTAAATCAGTATAAGGCTAATCCCAACCGACTTGCCAAGGGAGCGGTAATTGAGGCTTATCTTGATAAAGGCAGAGGTCCTGTTGCAACTCTTCTTGTTCAGAACGGAACACTTAAAAACGGTGATATAATTATCGCAGGCTCTTCTGTGGGCAGAATACGTGCTATGACCAATGACAAATATGTACGGATAGCAGAGGCCGGACCATCAATGCCTGTTGAAATAATAGGTCTTTCTGAGGTGCCTCAGGCGGGTGATTCCTTCTTTGTAGTAGAGGACGAACGTCTTGCAAAAGAGCTTGCCGAGCAGCGTAAAGCAGAAGATAAGCTCAGACAGCAGAGCCAGTATACGGTATCTTTGGACGATTTGTTCTCTCGTATAAAGGAAGGCAATATGAAGGAGCTCAATATCATAGTAAAAGCTGATGTCCAAGGCTCTGCCGAAGCTGTTAAGTCCTCGCTTGAAAAGCTGTCTAATGATGAGGTAAGAGTATGTGTAATACACAGCGCAGTCGGAGCGATAAATGAAAGTGATGTAATGCTTGCCAATGCGTCAAATGCTATTATTGTAGGCTTCAATATCCGTCCTGAAAGCGCAGCACGTGCGTCTGCCGAAAAGAATGATGTGGATATAAGACTGTACAGTATAATTTATGACTGTATAGAGGAGATAGAGGCCGCAATGAAGGGAATGCTGTCTCCTAAGTTTAAAGAGGTTGTACTAGGCTATGCGGAAGTCCGTCAGGTGTTTAAGGCTTCGGGGATAGGAACCATAGCCGGATGCTATGTAAAAGAGGGGAAAATAGTACGGAATTCGAGCGTTCGCCTTATTCGTGACAGTGCTGTCATATTTACCGGAGTTTTGTCTTCACTTAAGAGATTTAAAGACGATGTTAAGGAAGTACTTGAAAACTTTGAATGCGGTATGACCATCGAAAATTATAACGATATCAAAGAGGGCGACATCATAGAAGCGTACGAAATGCAGGAGATAAAACAGTAATGTCAGGCCACAGAATTGATAAAATAAATGAAGAAATAAAAAAAGAGCTGTCCTATATAATACCAAAACTTAAGGATCCGCGAGTGCACGAATTTGTCACGATAACTGAGGTTCGTACATCGCCAGACCTGAAAAATGCAAAGGTATATTTTACATCAATGAAAGATGATGAAGATCAGGTGTTGGAGGGGCTGACGCGGTCTGCTGGACATATTCGCAGTATGCTGTCAAAATCAATGAAAATACGCTATACCCCCGAGCTTACATTTGTTTACGATACATCTGTAAGATACGGAATGTATATAGACTCTATGCTAGCAGACCTAAACCTGGACGGGAGTGATCCAAATGAATAGCAGTGTTGACGGTATTGTAAAGATACTGCTTAGTTTTGATTCAGTTACAATAATAACTCATATCCGTCCTGACGGTGATACGCTGGGCAGTGCGTATGCACTTAAGTATGCTCTTGAGAGCGTAGGTAAAACGGTAAATGTCGTTTGTGAAAGTGAAATATCTCCGCGGTATAGGTTTATTACCCAAGGCAGGAAAAATATAAACGGACAATGCATCGGGGCGGTAGTATGCGTTGACGTGGCGTCACCATCCATGGTCGGTGGCAGCTATGAAGAATATGCACGTAAAGCAGATGTTGTTATAGATCATCACTCATCAAATATGGGCTATGGAAAGTATAATCTTATAGATCCGCAATCTGCGGCAACCGGCGAGATAGTGCTCAGAATTATTCAAAAATTCAGTGAAATTGACAGTAGGATAGCAGAGTGTCTGTATACTGCTATTGCTACTGACACAGGTTGTTTTGTGTATGCAAATGCAACTGATAATACTCACCTGGCAGCCGCTTATCTGATACAGTCGGGTGCGGATGTTGCAAAATTAAATAAGCTTCTTTTCAGGACCAAGTCACATGCATGCTTTGAAATCGAGCGCAGAGCGTTTGATTCGCTTGAATATTTTTATGATAATTCTATAACGTGCATGAAAATAGAACTTGACTGGATAAAAGAACTGCACGCCAACGAGGATGATCTTGAGGGGATTTCATCCATTCCCGCTCAAATAGAGGGTACAAAGGCGTCAGCAACTTTTCGTCAGACAGACAAGGATACCTATAAGCTCTCTGTACGTACAAACGGTGAGATTGATGCAGCGGCAGTATGTAAATATTTCGGCGGCGGCGGTCATAAAATGGCGGCAGGCTGCACAATGACCGGAGACTATAAAGATTTGAAAAAAATCATGGCGGACAAACTGTTTGAGGATCTCAGTAAATGAAAGACGGTATAATTCTGATAAACAAACCGTCCGGTGTTACATCCTTTTCGGTAGTTGCGGCGATTAGACGAAGACTTAACGTAAAATGCGGGCACTGCGGAACATTGGATCCACTTGCGACCGGACTTCTTCCTGTAATGTGCGGCAAAGCCACCAAACTTAACAGCTATTTTTCAGCCGGTGACAAAGCATATAGGGCAACTCTTCGCTTTGGTATCCAAACCGATACTGATGATATAACCGGTACCGTAACCGCCGCTGACAGTAAGATTGTTACTTTTGATCAGATCAACGCTGTTCTGACAAAATTCATAGGTGAAATAAGCCAGGTCCCACCAGCATATTCGGCAATAAAAATTGGTGGAAAAACTATGTATAAGCTGGCAAGAGAAGGAAAAAATGTAGAAATTCCCGCTCGTAAAGTCACTATATACTCAATTAAAACAGTTGACTTTTCTGACCGTGAGCTTATAATGGATATAGAGTGTTCAAAAGGCACATATATTCGTTCTCTTTGCAGAGACATTGCAAGAAAGCTGGGAACAGTCGGAACACTGAGCGCTCTGAATAGAACCAAAACATGCGGTTGGTCTGTTGATGAGGCGGTTTCTGTTGACTGTAAGAATATCGAACAGCATATAATCTCTATGGACGATGCTTTGTCTGAGTATGTGCCGTATTATCCGGATCCTTTTTTTGCAAAGCTTTTATCAAACGGCTGTGCTGTAAATGTGAAAAAACTGAAAAACCTTCCCCATGGAGTCTGCCGTGTTTATTTTGACGGCTTGATCGGGCTTGGCAATGTGATTGAAACGCAGGACGGGCAGGTTTTTAAACTTATAACTCATTTGTAAAATAATTATGGAAAAAAAACTATGTATAGCAATAGGAGATTTTGACGGAGTACATCTGGGTCATCAGCAGTTGTTGAAATTGGCTGTGAATAACAATTTGGGCCTTGTTCCTGCCGTCTATACATTTTTTGATAACTGCAAAGGCTCAAAAATAATAACAACTCGTTTTGAAAAAGAATTGCTTCTTATGGAGCTTGGTATCAAGCGTATAATATTTGATGACTTTGAAAAAGTCAGACAGCTTACCCCCGATGAATTTGTTGAAAATGTAATATTTAATCGCTTAAATGCAGGAATGGTAGTATGCGGAAGAGATTTTCGATTCGGCAAAGAAGCGGCCGGAAATGCAAATATGCTTGAAACACTGTGCAGTGATTTAGGTATACAACTGACGATATCCGACGATTTTTGCTTTTTGGGCGGAAAACTCAGTTCATCTGACATTAGAGGCTTTATATCAAAAGGAGATATGCTCAGCGCTTCACAGGCTCTTGGACGTAATTATTCGGTTTTAGGCAGAGTGACACACGGCAAACATTTTGGAAGTGAAAATAAAGTGCCTACAGTTAATATGACTATACAAGAGCAACGAGTTGTACCGGCATATGGTGTGTATATAACAAAAACTCATATAGACAGCGGTATATATAACAGCATTACAAATGTCGGAGTCCGTCCTAGCGTTGAAAATTCAGATAAACCCAATATTGAAACCAATATATTTGATTTTTATAAGGATATCTACGGAAAAATCATAAAGATTGAATTTATAAAAATGATACGTCCCGAAATAAAATTTGAAAACAGTACTGTACTGTATGAACAGATAAACAGAGACGTAATAACAGCAAAAAAATATTTTTACGGTGAATGTAAATGACAAAACTGAAACGGTTATTACTTATATCAGCGGCAGTCTCTTTGATACTGTCTGCAAGCTCATGCCAAAAGGCATATCCCGGAGAAAATTATCTTAAGGAAAACGCCGGTGCTACAGGTTACGGAGCATCAATCAAAAGCTCTTTGTATATAGAAGACTTTTATTTTGTTAATACCGGTACTTCAAAAAGTTCGATGGAGCTTATTTTAGGAAGTCCGCATTACAGAGAGCAGGGAAATGATTATTTTTTGGTATATGATTTAAATAACGGCGACAGTATAGAATTTACTTTTGACGAGGAAAAGGATACAGTAGATGCGGCTCAGTATGTTTATGCGGACGGAGACAAAGCAAACTTTTTTGACATTCTTGTTGAAGCAGGCGTATTGAAGTCAGCTGACAGTGAAAGCGGTCAAACCAATGTTCAGCTTCCGGGAGATGACCCGGCAAATGATAATGCTGATAACCAGACGGATACAAACCAAAAACCTCCTGAAGGACAAAGCGGACAGCAATCAACAGACCAGAAACATAATGTTGTTCAGGGTGAACAGTTTGCTACCGGAACTTATAACTATATTCTTATAGAGCCTGTATTGAGCCTTGGGCTTCCCAGAAGCAGCATAATTTCAGCAGTTGGTAAGCCAAGCTATTATTACTCACATGACTTCTCTTACGATTCATATATAATCGACTGCTATAATTTGAATGACGGAAGCAAACTGTATCTTGACTACGGTTATGCGCGTGATAACCTGCGCAGCGCTTCAATTTATAAAAATGGCAGCTATACTATTTTGCTTGGCTCGCAGTGGCTGCCTCAAGTAAAGCCTAATGGCTTTACACGCCGAAGTGTTGATAAAAATACGGTCGGAAGACTTAAGAAAAACATGACGCCTGCCCAGGTGTATAAGACATTAGGCGAACCGTCTTGGTATGAAGGCACCAGCGCTAGTTACAGTGATGTTTACGTTCTTTCCAATGGTGAGCTTGCATACTTGAATTTCAGTACATCTCATAATAAACTCACTTCGCTTTCTATAAAAGGAGTTGACGGTAAGGTCACCGCCATTACACTTAACTGATGAAAAAAATTTTTTTGGTTTTTATTTGTGCATTTATAATTATACCGGCATTGGGATCTTGTTCAGAACAGCAGACCGATGATCTTAAATTTTATGTTATAAGCCGTGATATTCTTGAAGATGCTGTAAGTGATTCTGAAAAAATCTCAGCAGTAAATGCATACGGCAGACTGGCTTTTGACGGGGAAGACATAGAAGGATATAACTGGCAGACCCACACGGTTTTTCTTAAAGAAGAGTCTGTTGCATCACTGGGAAATGTTACAGAAGAGAGCGGTGGAAGCAGGATTTTTAAAACTGACGATACAAATGCGTTTGTGTTGATGCTGAAAAATAATATCATATATTTCGGTGGTTTTCACAGCGGTGTGAAAAATCCCGATGTACCTTTACAGCCTTGTATTGAGGATAATTCGCGACTTAGCTTTAAAATAACGTTTGATGTTAAATATGCAAGCTTTGATGATCCTCGATCTGCCCCAAAATTATATAATTTTTTGAATAAACAAGGACTTTTGTCAACAAAAACAGAATAATTTAAAAAAAGTTCTTGTCAAAATAATATTTTATGTTATAATACTATTGCTGTCTATCTATTGAAAAGAAAAAAATGGCTTAAATTACTATGAGCGGTGCTTTGTGTTAATGTATATGTGAGTACTGATTATAAAGCGCCCTTGTAGTATGTATTGTAAATGATCAGTTGAAGTTTTGTTGTGTTCAATGTAAAATTTGTCAGTAAAAATGTATCGAGGTGTGGCTCAGTTTGGTAGAGCGCTGCGTTCGGGACGCAGAGGCCGCAGGTTCAAGTCCTGTCACCTCGACCAGAAAAAGCGACTTGTTTCAACAAGTCGCTTTTTCAACTAAATCCACCCTTGCGGGTGGGTGAAATATTGCTTTGCAATGTGAAATACGCCTGCGGCGTGTGAAATTCGCCTCGACGGCGAGTGGGTGGATTTAATTTCACTTGATGCGTAAGCATCAAATTTCACGATTTACGGAGTAAATTATTTCACCGTGAGCGTAAGCGAACGATTTCACTAAAAACGAACGGTTATGTAAGAGTTCGAATTCATACGCAAAAACAGCTAAAGACACCATTGAAATCTGAACCCTCAAGTTCAGACTCAATGGTGTTTTTATTATAAAACCCAGTATTTATGCGGCTTTTCGAGGTCGCATTTTGTTTTTGTCAGCCGGACTAAAAACAGAAAAAAGCAAATTTTACAATCCGAAGATTTAAAAGCAAACCTTTTCGAACCCATTAGTCCGACTGCACGTGTCTTATAAACCTACGTCCTTCAAGGTATATTCCTCTTCCTTCTGTTTGGGAGTCTTGTATTGCAGTTTCCTGTGCGACCTTGTTTTCGAGCAAATGGAAATTGCGGATGTCCACCGTTCTCCTATTGGCAGCGTTTTGCTCCTCATGGTAAATGCGTTGCCAACTGTAAAAGGTACTCTTGGGTATGTCGGTGTCGGCGAGGATATGTGCCGGCGGCTCACCGGATATAACACGGTCAATGACCGCTTGTTTTTCTTCTTTGGTGTATGTTCTCATATTTTAAACTCCTATATTGAATGCATTGAAACAATTTTACGACATTTTCTGTAGGAATTGAAAGAAATGAAAAAATATGATATGATAATATAAACGATTAGTAATAACTCTATCAGATAATTTCTTAATTATGTTGATATGATTGGCATATGAGGTAATAATATGAATCTTAAGGATTTTTACAATGATTTATCAGCATTTTATCAAAAGTCATCAAAAGTATTTGAAATGTTCTTTGATAAATATACTTTCATTTGTTACGATATGAGTGAGTATGCGAGAGTATATGTTATTGAAGATTGCTTTGTTGTTTATTTTGCTATTAAAAAAATAATTGACCTAACTGATGATGATGTGGATTATTACTCAAAAAATAATTACGGAAGATTTAGCACGTTGACAGGACATATACTGGTTATTGAAGAGTTAACTTATAACGAGCTTTTCAAAATTAATGCCACAAAACTAAGAAAAGCGATTTTCGGTAAAGATGCTTTGTATGCTCCTTATATATACAAGTTTTTCAACGCGAATATTGATAAACCTATAAGAAGTTTGAATTTGCTTGAAGAGGAAGAGTTTAACGCAGGTAAGCTTGATCATTTAAAAACAAACTTTTATGCAGTTTCAGATGCTTTTCCTTTTTTAGAATTAAAAAATAGAGTTGATAATTGGAAAGGAATGCCGCATACATTTATTATTTTTGAACTTACCTGCAATGGGAAACACGCATATGCAGTTGACAGTACAACATCTCCTTATGTAACACGATATATATTAAATGCCATTTCTGATATGGAGAAGAATACAAGACAAGTGTATATGGCTTTTGAGTTTATTGACGGCAAACCACAAGTAAGAAAAGATTTATTAGAAAAATCGGATAGGTTTCCTGAGTTTTTAGCATACAACAACATAAGTGAATTCGACGAACTTTTATTATGTAAGCTTTATCAATATTACATGGAACGGAAAACTAATCCCCAAAAAGACCATAATTTACACCCAAGATTTATTCCCAGTAATTGTATAAAATATTGGACATTTATTGATTATCAAAAAGCAGATTTCTTTCCAGAAAAGTATGAAGATATCTTAAACAACATAGCAAAGTATTTACAAAAGTGTTTGCAACCAACGGAATATATAAGAACTGAAAGCAGATGGAAATCTGAAGAATTAATGTATGAGTGCGTTAAAAAAGTTTTTTCGAAGAACGAGGTCGTTCATCAACATAGGCCGTATTTTTTACACACAAAAAAAGGGCAGATGTCTTACGACGTTTTTGTTTATGGAGAAAAAATCGCTTTTGAATATCAAGGTAAGCAACACTTTGAGCCTATCGACTATTTTGGAGGAAAAGAACATTTTGAAGAACAAAGAGGAAGGGATGTATTAAAAAAAAGGTTGAGCGAAGAAAATGGAATAATTTTGATTTATGTGAATTACTGGGAAGATATTTCAATAGAATTAATAAAGAAAAAAATATCGGATGCAGTTAAGCAAAAAAGCGGGAATATGAACAAATACTATTTGAAATAAACAGAAATTATCTTCATTAAAAAGAAGGAAAGGAACGATAATATGAGAATCAACATAGATTGTTTAAGAGCGGTACTTTTATATTGTATCAAAAATCTTGATTATACCGAAACCGGATATATTTGGAAATGTGAAATCATAGAGCTGAAAGAAATGTATGAATCAAATGAATTACAGCAATTTCAAAAGAAGGACATAATGTATTCTGTTTTAAAATTAAAAGAATCTGAATACATAAAAACATCATGCGAGCAGCCTAAAGATAAAGAGGCAACATACATAAACGATTGTGTAATAATGGATGTAACAATGAAAGGACATCAATTTGCCGAAACCATTAAAGAACCTACTGTATGGGAGAAAACCAAATCTATTGCAAATAAAGTTGGTAATCACACTCTTCATTTCCTTGAAAGCTTAGCCCATGATATTGCTATTGGAATAGCGAAGCAAACAATCTCAGCAATGATGCAACAGTTATAATTACCAATAATCGGTTATCGTCTTTTAAACTGTTTAGTTTTGTCAGGGTCATGAGAAACGTAAGAGTTCGAATTCATATGCAAAAATGCCGACAATATCTTTTTTGTAGCCCATAGACAGCGTGACGCTGGACCCGTTGTTTTGGGTTCAGCGTTATTTTTTGCTTTAATATTTGACAGCTAGTCGGAAATCTTTTTTCCCTGCTTACAGAGAGAACCTCGATATGCAATTTAAATTTATAGATTTTGTTTTTTATTCAATCAAGATGCCCACGATGATAGCAGATACCTATTAAGTTTTTGTTTAAGGTGTGATGCCATATTTATTTTGGTCAAAAATTATTTTTTGCATTAACCCAAAGCAGCCCAATGACAGTAAAACTGTCATTGGGCTGCTTTTTATAAAAGGTATATTAATTATTATTTATAAATGTTATAAATCTTTCAAATGCATTAGTTTCGAACCTAAAATTCGATTCTTTTATATAACTTTCGGTAAACATGACAGCAAAAACAATTTTACCCTGTTTATCAGAGAAACGTGCCACATATTCCCATCCGACAGTGAGCTCGATATCTGTACCGCTTGTTATATGAGTGCTGTTTATTTGATTTATAATATCTGCTATTTCAGAGCTGTCCGTTATAAATCTCGATTTCGGTATCTGGCCGGTGAGCGGATCCAGTATTTGATGTACGACCTCGATTTTTGAAATATCCGGGCTTATATTGAATTCAAAGTCAGCATTCCGCATTGCATCGTACAGCCTGACAAGCATTGCCGCAATTTGTGCCCGGGTAGCTGGTGCGTCAGGCTCAAATTTACCGTCACCCATGCCATCGATTATTCCTGTGCTTCGCATATAATCGACAGCTTCTTTTGCGTATTCCGAAGGCCTGTCGAAAAATTCCGCAGCAGGGGATTGTGCCGGCTTCAAATTGATTTTGATATATCCGTCCTGCAGATATCTGTAAATAAATGTTACAATTTGCTGACGCGTGACGTTCAGCCCAATCCCAAACTCTGAGGCTGAAATACCTTTTGTAATGCCGTTATATTCAGCCCATTTGACAGCTTTTGTGTAATATTTGTCTTCTTTTATATCACTGAAAGCGGAAAACGTACTAAAACTGATGCCATTATGTATTTTCATTCGCTCGAGTGCTGTCAGGAACATCTCGCGCGTGACAAGCGTGTCCGGCTCAAAATTTTTTTGGGACATGCCGGTCATTATGTTCAGCTCCTTTGCACGTACCGCCGCTTCGTAAAACCAGTCACCAGAATCAATGTCTTGATATGCATAGCTGTTCAGGTTATCTTGGTAATCGTTTGCTGATGCATAGATCGGCATTGCCATAAACACAGATGTAAAAAGTAAAATAACGCATAAAACAGATATTAACTTTTGCATATTATATCTCCTTTCTTAGCTGAGTCTGTGAGTGGTAACTCTCAATGCACAGCTGCGCAATTTGATCATATAGATTTCATAACGGTAACCTCCTTTCTTATATACAATATAATAATATGCAATATATGTCAATAGATAGATATAAAAATCAAAATAATTATACATCATGCACAAATATCGATGGCAAAAATTAGCAAATATATATACGCTGATTTATATTTATTGTCATTTTTTAAAAAACTTAAAAATAATAAAAGGCTGCCGATGGCAAGTACAAGCGCTGGGATCCAAAACTCACCTTCATGATCAACTTGTTTTCCGGATTATTTTTGCAGTAGGCAAACATGTTTTGCCAATAAGTCCCTGAGCCTTCCAGAAACATAGCTGTCCCCGTTTATAAACCTGCAGATTACAGGAGCATACCGGTTGATTTATAAGCTATTTTACTTGTCAATTAAAATGTATTATATAAAACAATAGTTATAATTTATTGCACTTAATCTGTATATACAAAATAAATATCAGTTATAGTGTCACCAGTATATATAGTGTCTACAAATTTAACGGAATTTGATTCAAAATCATATTCTGTTAAAACGCACCATTGCCAACCCTCTCTGTTATAAACCGTACCAAATATATAACATTTATTAGAGTTAACTTCAACCCAAGGATAGTAAACAGTATCGTTTAAATCTGTATAAGCAAGTATATTTCTGACCTTTGACTTTTTGTCCCAAGTATTTTCCTTATTGAATTCATCAAAAATAGTTTTTAAGGATTTACTTTGATTTAATGCATTATCAAGTTTTAACTCCTTTGTTTGACCATTCTTTGTAAATTTCAATGTATTTTTGTCTACCGCTTCAACAGAAATACCAATAGGGAAATTGTAATCAGCATAGCTGTATGTTTTAAATACTTCAGTTGACAAGTTGTACTCAACAACTTTTTCTAAATCATTTATTACTATTTTACCGTCGTAATAGTATACATCTTGAACCGCCCAATCGGACTCAGAATATTTATTGTAGTAATTATTAAAAATATCATTATATAATATCTTTTTAGTTTTATCAGACAAGCTGCGACGCTCAAGTTTCCATTCTTCTTTGCCGTATTCACAGCCTTCATTTGTCTTTATAAGGCTATATGAGTAATCGTCTACAACAGCAAATGTACATGAATTTTGGTATCCATCATATATTTTACCGTTGTAATATAAATTATCGTACAAAACGTAAGATATATGAGAATCTGTCTCGCTTTTAACAGATTGCATAAACTCATCTGTTTTAGTGTTTTTTATATCATCTAATCGAAAAGACAGAATAAATACCGTTATAAAAATCAAATTCAGAATCGCCAACAGTAATACTGACAGAATAATAGCGTAGAAAATTTTTTTATTCATTTTACCTTACTCCAAATATTCTTAAAATTAGCCCACTGTATTCTACTAACTTTCTTTTATCTCCATAAAAATCCAAGTCTGCGTCTTTGCTGCTTGAAGGCAAAATATTCAAATTATAAGCTAAATTATGTAAATACCATTCAGTTGCAATTTTAGATGAATCAGTATTAACTGATTCTGTGTGCGCAATTATTTCACATATATATTGTCTGTCATATTTTGAAGTAACTTTATATGAGTTCTGGATTTTAATAGATGATTCAGTAAAGTCTTTTTCAGACACTATAGCTTTATTTGATTCAGATTCAAATTCACTATTATATTTTTCCAAGATATTATTTATTTCTTGTGTTGCTTCTGAAATAGATCTTTGATCTAAAACTTCATCTCTAATTTTATTAAAATTAATTTTATTGACTACATGATTAAATAACACTAAAGCTGTTGTTACTATTGCTATAGCAGCTATCCAAAACTCACCTTCAGGATCAACTCTGTTTACCGGAATATTTCCGCAGTAGGCAAACATGTTTTGCCAATAAGTCCCTGTCCAGTAGAAACATAGCTGTCCCCGTTTATAAACCTGCAGATTACAGGGTCATATCAGCAGAGGTGCAATACTGCATCTCAAAATCAAACGTATTTCTGTTATGTGTCATTAATGGATTGTCCATTTTGGAAGCATTGACTTATATATGTCTGCTTATATAAGAGTAGGGAATAATTGATTTTGCATCTGTTTGATATAAAAAAGATGTCATTAAAATTGTTAAATCTATTTACGGTTTGACCATCTGTGCGATATCGGTATGGCCTTCTTCCATTGCAATATCGTATGCTGTTTTCCCTTCGTCGTTCTTCATTGTTTTGTCAGCACCTCTGTCAAGCAGCAGCTGTATTATATCAGTCCTTTCATATTCTACCGCTCTCATAAGTGGTGTATAGGATGTGGATAAATAACTGTTTACACCGCAGTATTGGTTATCTAATAGGAATTCTACAACGACTGTTAAGTTATATGTAATACTATCAAATAAAACTCTGTCCCAATCTATCAAGCTTTTGTCGCAGTGCTCAAAAGCATATAAAAATGATTTATATACCTTTTCTGCACCACCTGGGGAATCCTCTCCCGGATGCCTGCTTACAATATCTTCTAATACTCCTCCATGATGAACTGTATCGTAGTCAAGTGATGCTCCGTTTTCTATCAGATACAAAGATATTTCATACCAATCTTCTGATAGAGTATTATATGCTGCTGAAAGCGCTGTAGCGTGACCGTCTTTATAATTATTAACATCAGCTCCCGCTTCAACCAATAATTTCACAACATCCATGTATCCCAGTCTACATGCAATCGTTAAAGGATAATTTGAAGTAGCCTCTATAATAGAGGTGATTGAATCGGGCAAAATGTTAGGATAGGTATTAACACAACCGGGCTTTTTTTCTAATATCTGTTCTATTTTTTTAATATCATGATCGTATATAGCACTAACAAGCTTTTTGCAATACCGGTGATTACTGTTGAGTATCAGAAATATTACAGTACCGTTTAATACAATGGCATATGTAATTGACAGTGTTATGATCATCCATTTTTTCATAGAAATACCACCTCAGTTGAATGATAAAAATCTGCTGATTGTTTCAGGTCTCAAGATCAATATTTATCATTTTACCGCCGGACAGAATATAATAATCATTCGGAATTTCATCCAATACAAGGTAAAATATTATTATACCGTTTCGCTCTTCATAGCTGTCAAAGACGGAAAATGCTTTAAAATCGGAATTTATGCTGTCTGTTATTGTAGCTGAATTATAATACGTCTTGTACTTGTATGATTGATAGCATACCGTTATAAAGTATTTATTATTGGTATACATTACATCAATATAAGATGTAGTATCATTTTTGTATTTACTTAATGAACAACGTGTGCTGTCAATACGGCTCAGCTTGATTGATGACCATCCGTCGTCAGTTTTGTATATTGTGTCGCATAAATATTCGCCGTTTTTAGATTTGTAAACCAATATGCTTGCGTTATCTTCGTCAATTATTTTTATTAATGACGAATTGTTCGGAGCGCTGTTTAAAAATGATTTTTCCGGTGTATCATATTTTTCATTAATCTTTATAATGAAATACAAAGAAATTATTATCAATATAATAGCAAATAAAACGGACCCCAAAATAATATATAATTTACAACGCATTTGTATCTCCTTAATAAAACCACATACGTAATACTCTGCCGTCATCTTCACTTATCGCCATACAAAAATCCGAGCCGGGAATAGGAACTTTATTACCGGAATCATCAAGCTTGTATGATCCGTAGGTCATGATCCACACTTTATCTTCGATGTTGAAAAAAGCATTGCTGAGATATAAAAGTCCATCAGAGAAAATATCATCAAAATACCCCTGCTTTTGTAATTGTGATGTTATTGCATCTGCAATTTTTATGGCGGTTTCTTCATCAGCAACGCATGAATATTCCACCGTTTTTCCAATATCCTCCCACTGTTTTACACCTTTTTCTATACAGACTTCATTTATATCGGATTCTTTCTCTACGTCGGTAGTTGTAATTGTAATATTCCTATTACATGAGGAGAGAATAAGCAAAAGTATAAAAATAATTAATGCTGCGTGTATTTTTTTGATCATAATGTATTTCCTCCTAATTGCATTTATCACACTCGGCTATGTGTTCATCCCATGCGATTCTCCAGGGATTTAATTGTTGTTTTTGTGCTGAGGTCAACGGATCCGGTTCTATGGAGGAAATGAATTGACCTCCATAATCAGTAGAACCTTTAATATACCTTAACAATTCATGATTAGGACTTATTACATACGCATCTATATTAAAATGATTGGCAGTTTCTATATCTCCATCTGAAAAACCATTATAATTAGGATGAGTATGAGCATAGGCAACAGTAGTTCCGCCTTCAGGTACATGATTAAGGTCAAATCCTGTAGCTTGATGTGGACTTCCTATTGCCGGTTCGGTATACTTATATGTTTTACCGTTATTAGTAGTGTAAATTTCCGTAGAATACTCATGCATTGTATATTCAGTTGCACTATAAGTCTTTTTTGCAAAATCCTTAGCGGCTTCGTCTGCTGACTTAAACTCGTTATCGTTTGTTGAACAGCTTGAAAATAATAAAAGACTGCCGATGGCAAGTACAAGCGCTGGGATCCAAAACTCACCTTCAGGATCAACTCTGTTTACCGGATTATTTCCGCAGTAGACAAACATGTTATAGCCAATAAGTCCCTGTCCAGTAGAAACATAGCTGTCCCCGTTTATAAACCTGCAGATTTCAGGGTCATACCAGCGAGAGCCGCAATAGTACATCTCAAGGTCTCTGTCATACATATACCCTTTGAATAAGATGGAATTAAGGCTGCCTACAGCAGACAATAAATCTCCTGATATATCCAAAGTATAATTCTTTCCGTATGCTGAATAAGTATATGTTAGCTGATCTCCCAAATAACCGTTTGTTATATCTGCCAGTGCCATGTGCAGATATCAACTTTTTGGTTAAATTATTTTTGCTATATATCTAATATACTAAATAAGCTAATCATTTAGCAAACAGATTTTTTTATCATTTATGCTTAACCAATATTTAGAATCAAAATTAGATATATTAAGAAAATATGTAATAAAAACTTTATTAAGTTGATTATTTGTTTTTTCTAATGAATAAAATTTTGAATTATTACTGTCTTTTAAATTTATTGGGCCTCCATTAGTATTTAATAATACAATAAAATAATCATTAGTGTTTTTATATTGAAATACGTTTATAATAATATCATCATATATTTTTTGCATAATCATTTTAGTATCAGCACCTAATCCGATTTTCCAACCATCTTTGTATTTTGGAACGATTAAATAAGAGTATGAGTTTATTTTATCGTTAATTACAAAATCACTGTTTTTACCGTTTATAACTAACTTAACATTAGATTTACCAAAATTCATATAGTTGTAAACTGATTGTGGAGAATCAAACGTAATAAAAAAATTCTCAAAAGGTAAAAATGCAATAACGGTAATTAATATTACCGATAAAATTACAGAAAAAACATATCCTTTAAGCTTATGCTCAAATTTAAGTTTTTTTATTAAAATAATCATACATGCAAAGAAAATGAATCCTATTATTACTCTTGATATAATAAACATATCTATAGTAACTCCTATAAGTTTATTTGATATAAGCAGGTGTTTGAATTATTTGTCCAGTAGTTATAAAAGCTGCTACTGCTACTATTGCCCAACCATTTGCACTTACATTTGTATATGTCTTTGTAGTTGTACCGTCCCACTTGATTGATATTGAATCTTCTATTCCAACTTTTAATTCAGATAAATTTACTTTTAAGGCAATGCAATTCGATGAGTCACCATCTGTTAATGTCCCCGAAATACCAATATTATCAAACCCAAAATTGATACCCAAGGTGAAATCGGATATATTTAACTTTATTCCGGCAGTAGATGATGTTGGATTTGTAGTATCTTTGTTTGAATAAAATGAAATAGGCTTAGATGAATCTCCTTTTTCGGAAATGATTTGAGTAGTTTTACTTCCTGTATCAATAGTTATTGGAGCTGGGTCTGATATAATCGATGTTTCATAATGTGCAATAGTTGTTGTAGTAGAGCTTCCGAATCCAAAGGTATTGTTTGCCCAATTTTTTAAATTACTCCAAACATTAGAAAAAAATGTCCGATTTCTTTCCAAAACTCACCTTCAGGATCAACTCTGTTTACCGGATTATTTTTGCAGTAGGCAAACATGTTATAGCCAATAAGTCCCTGGCCTTCCAGAAACATAGCTGTCCCGTTTATAAACCTGCAGATTTCAGGGTCATACCAGCAGAGCCGCAATACTGCATCTCAAAAAAACAAACGTATTTCTGTTATGTGTCATTAATGGATTGTCCAGTATGTAATATTGTTTATTATATGCTTGCTTAAAAAAGTGTGCATATTTATATAGTATCACCAATCAGATATTATAGCTTTTGTCAGAACCAATACTGTCAATGCTTTTAGTGAAATTATTCCATATGTCTTATTTTTGTCCTAACAAAAGCTGTTTCAGGATGTGTAATACTGTTATAAGATTTAATGTTTGCGATAGATTATGACAAGCTGACAAATAATCGCACCCATAACAATACAAACAATTACAGATTTATTAATAAAACTTTTTAACATATATGAAAATTGAGCTGAATTGACATCATATATAATGTTTTCGTTGCCGTTCTTATCTGTAATAACTAATTGAGAATATGATGATGCAAGTAAATTAAAAAAACCCATGTCGTTTCTTATAGTATATTCAGTATCACCGATTTTTCGTTTAGTTAAATGAACAAAATTATTCCAATAAGAGTTATTTTCAATAGTGTTTTTTATTCCAAGAATGCTTTCTATTTCTCCCATTGGATTAACAGCAATTACAATATCACTGCGAACAAAATAAATTAGTAAAATATCATTATTAAGTTCAACACCGAATGAACCTTGACTAAAAAAACTGTAACCATATTGAAAATCACCGTCACTCGTATAAATACAGACAGTTTTATTATTGTACTCGCTTCTGCCTATAGCTATTTCACCTTTTTCATTGACATCAAAACAATCTATTGCGATCTTGCGCGGTTCTTCAGTTATCATAGATAATTTTATATATTTTAAGAAAGAATTTATATTTTTTTCTGGCAGTGTCTCAGTGGCAAAGCCTGTGTCTATTGCTAATACTTCTGCTCTGATATAAGTCAGTAAAAGAAGTACCGATAGGATTGTAAAAATATAACGTATATGCCTCATACCTACCACTCCATAATTTTGATATAAATATTTTCAGCTATATTAAATACATTGAATTTATAATCAACAAATGTCATAGTATTAACGCTTTCTAAATGAATTTCAGCTCCAGTCATTCCTACTCCTACACCGGAGGATATTCCTAAATACTTTTTGTTTTCCTCATAATCTGGTATAATTGATAAATCAGCTCCAGCAGATAGCGGGATGTTTGATACAGGGACTCCTACCGATCCTCCTATCTGATAAGCGTTGCCTTCAAGTTTTTCTATATTTGGTGCATTAGTTACACTTTTATACGTTGTAGCAGAAAAGGTAAGAGATTCTGTCGATGAACCAATTCCAGTGGAATGTTGTATTGCAACATTTCCTTTAGTGTCTATCGATATACCGCCTTGAATATTAAAACTAAAATTAATTATTGCAAAACTAATATTGCTACCTTTAGAAAATGTGGCATCAAATTTGGATAGGGTATTTTTTACGGTTTTAACGACTGGTTTAACAACATTTTTAGTTACCCATTTAACAGTGTTTTTTATCCATTGAGGCCAATTACCTTCAGGGTCACTCATATTTATAGGATTATTAAAACAATATGAAAAAAGGTTATATCCTTTAATACTATTGTTGATACCAGATATTTTAGTGTCCCCGTTTATAAACCTGCAGATTACAGGGTCATACCAGCGAGAGCCGCAATAGTACATCTCAAAAAACAAACGTATTTCTGTTATGTGTCATTAATGGATTGTCCATTTTGGAAGCATTGACTTATATATGCATGCTTATATAAGAGTAGGGAATAATTGATTTTGCATCTGTTTGATATAAAAAAGATGTCATTAAAATTGTTAAATCTATTTACGGTTTGACCATCTGTGCGATATCGGTATGGCCTTCTTCCATTGCAATATCGTATGCTGTTTTGCCGGCATCGTCTATAATATAAAAATTAAATTATTGATAATCTAAAAAACTTGACCTTTATAGCGGTTTAAAACTATCATAATTAAACATTACTATAATAGTATTTTTAATAAATAGACATTTAAATCTTAAAGTTATACATTCAAATTAACGCTTACATCATCAATATCACTTTTGAGCTGTGATAAATTTTCGCAAAATTTCAACAATAATCCAGTTTCTGTTTTTATATAAAAGCAGCAATTATGTTTACTATATCTTCCCCCGTCATCAATTTCCAAATAAACTTCTATTAATAAATGGCCCAACTTATCTTTGTGTAAAAATCTAAAAGAAACACACGTCGAAGAATCATCTCCTTTAAACTCATTTGACCAAATACTTTCTGTAACTTTAGCCTCTAAAAATCGATTTATTTGATAAATCAATTCATCTATTAAATTATCTGAAACGTATATTTTTGCAGTTGCTGTTATTAGTTCAGATGAACATATGACTTTTAGCTGAATTATTTCTTTATCACGCCATAATTTTTGTATTTTTATAAAATTGTTCAAATTATATTCTCCTTTATGGTACAAATTTAAAATCATCAAAGATTTTTAATGTCTGATTATAGACATAGTGAATATTAACGTTACCTTGTGATGTTGGTATAATTTGTTGCATTTTTATCCAGCCATCAGAGCAAGCCCACCGAGGATCATTCATTGTAATTTTTAATAAAGGTGTACCTGATGATGGATTTGATTTTACTTGTTCCATAGATAATTGCTCGATTAAGTTATTAGGTTCTGTTTTTCCGGTTGTTCCGTTTGAGGGTGTACTTACTTTTGTCGGTGTTGAATTCTTTGTGGATTGAGAAGCAATTTTCCCGCCCAATACAGCTCCCATAACAGTCTTTGCAACAATTGACCAGTTTCCTTTTCATTAAATTCTTCTACAGAAGTTGAGCTAACTATAGCAGTGGCCGATGCGACACCATACACCGTTGCAGAACCTAAAAAAGCACCTGGCGCTATCGTAGCAGCTGTTGTTGAAGCGGCCATGCCACTACTAACAGCAGCTACGGCACTTGCAGCTGCTACAAAACCACCGGCAGTAGCAACTGTAGCTACTGCACATGCCGCTACTATTACAGCGCCTATTGCCCAATGCCACCATGCTTCTCCCAAAGGATCAACTCTGTTTACCGGATTATTTTTGCAGTAGGCAAACATGTTATAGCCAATAAGTCCCTGGCCTTCCAGAAACATAGCGTCCCCGTTTATAAACCTGCAGATTACAGGAGCATATCAGCAGAGGTGCAATACTGCATCTCAAAAAAACAAACGTATTTCTGTTATGTGTCATTAATGGATTGTCCATTTTGGAAGCATTGACTTATATATGCATGCTTATATAAGAGTAGGGAATAATTGATTTTGCATCTGTTTGATATGAAAAAGATGTCATTAAAATTGTTAAATCTATTTACGGTTTGACCATCTGTGCGATATCGGTATGGCCTTCTTCCAGTGCAATATCGTATGCTGTTTTCCCCTCGTCGTTCTTCAGTGTCTTGTCAGCGCCTCTGTCAAGCAGCAGCTGTATTATATCAGTCCTTTCATATTCTACCGCTCTCATAAGTGGTGTACAGAATGGGTATAAATAACTGTTTACACCGCAGTATTGGTTATCTAATAGGAATTCTACAACGACTGTTAAGTTATATGTAATACTATCAAATAAAACTCTGTTCCAATCTATCAAGCTTTTGTCGCAGTGCTCAAAAGCATAAAAAAAGGATTTATATACCTTTTCTGCACCTTCGGGGGAACGATCTCTCGGATACCTGCTTACAATATCTTCAAATACTCCTGCATGATAAACTGTATGGTAGTCAAGTGAAGCTCCGTTTTCTATCAGATACAAAGATATTTCATACCAATTTTCTGATAGAGTATTATATGCTGCTGAAAGCGCTGTAGGGCTATCTTCTATATTAACATCAGCTCCCGATTCAACCAATAATTTCACGACATCCATGTAGCCTAGGTCACATGCAATCGTTAAGGGATAATTTGAAGAAGCCTCTATAATAGAGGTGATTGAATTGGGCAAAATGTTAGGAAAGGTATTAACACAATCGGGCTTTTTTTCTAATATCTGTTCTATTTTTTTAATATCATGATCGTATATAGCACTAACAAGCTTTTTGGAATACCAGTAATTACTGTTGAGTATAAGCAATATTACAGTACCGTTTAATACAATGGCATATGTAATTGACAGTGTTATGATCATCCATTTTTTCATAGCAATACCACCTCAGTTGAATATTTTTATAATTGAATTTATAATAGGCCCCGGATCATCGTCGTCATTGCCGAATATAAAATAAGGGATTACATCTGCAATTGTGTGACCTAATAAATCTTCTTCATTAATTTTCGGATAAAAGTTGTATGTACCAATATCTCGTGAATCCACCACAAGATTACCACCTTTATCATAAACAGCTTCTCTGTGACCGTCCGGAGATAAATATTTTACATTGTCATTGTTTTCTGCCGTAAATTGATGGAGTTTTGCATCCTCTCCTTTTACTTTTTTCCAATTTGCATCTTCAGCTGCGCCTTCAGTTGGAGGAATGCCGGTGTTTTTTTCTTTGCGCTTATCAAAATGATGCGATTGTGCTGTATATAGCACAATTGCTGCTATGGCAATTATTGTTGAAGGTATAGCCGGAGTACAGAGGATGTGACTAGCAACAGAAATTGCTGCCGCGACAACTGCCACTGCGGCAGTAATCCAACGCGGCCAATTACCTTCAGGGTCACTCATATTTATAGGATTATTAAAACAATATGAAAAAAGGTTATATCCTTTAATACTATTGTTGATACCTGATATTTGAGCGTCCCCGTTTATAAACCTGCAGATTACAGGGTCATACCAGCGAGAGCCGCAATAGTACATCTCAAGGTCTCTGTCATACATATACCCTTTGAATAAGATGGAATTAAGGCTGCCTACAGCAGACAATAAATCTCCTGATATATCCAAAGTATAATTCTTTCCGTATGCTGAATAAGTATATGTGAGCTGATCTCCCATATAACCGTTTGTTATATCTGCCAGCGCTGTCACGTCTCCCTGAGCATTACGTTTGACATAGAAGGTGTATTTATTCAATGTCAAGTAATATTTAGAGGGATCGGAAAATTCAAAGATAATAAATGACAGACCTGTCGTGTCATAGATATAATCGATCTTTACATCAACTTCTAAACTGCCGTTAACAGGGTAATAAAGAACTTCGGTGGTCAAATCATCGCCTGTATAGTAATATCTTGTCAGCTTTTGAACAATATTATCTCCGTTTTTTACTTTCTTTTCAATTAATTTTCCATTTTCATCGTATTTGTAGTCATATGTAGTATAATTACTTATTCTGGTAGCCCTGGTCAGCAATCTGCCGTCCCAATCAAAGTTGAATCTTCCGTCTCTAGTAGGTAACGTTGATCCTGCACCATATTGATCCATATAACTGTATGAACGTATTGTAGCTCCGTTTGCCGTCGTTACGCTCATTAATCTGTCTTCCCATAAGCTGTCATAATTAAATGTGTATTCATATTCAGTTGTATAGCCTTGCTCATAAAATGAATTCTCATAAGTTATGATATTTCCGTTGTAATCATACACAAAATGCTCTCTGTCATAAAACCCGTTTGCATGTGTCAGCTGATTTGTTTCATCATATAAGTAAGTGGCACTGTTAATATACGGACCGCTTACACTTTTTATATTACCGGCAATATCATAAGTGTAGCTGAAATTATCATATGTTTTTATCTGGGATGTAAGCTTATTGGGATCATTATTTACTGTATTATATGTAATATTACGATTTATGGAAGGTGACAGGCTTACCTGATTTGCCGCAGAATATACTGTGCCTGTCAGCAGTCCTACATCATTATAATTATACTGTATCCTTGGTACAAGATATACGCTGCCGCTTCCTTCTTTATAAATGTCCTGGGAAGTTATCCTGCCTTCGTTGTCATAGTCATATTCAGTATATCTGACATATCTTTGTCCGTCCTCATCAGTGAATGTACTTTTCAAACCTGTCAGCATATCTGCCGAGTTGTAAGTATATTTATGCTTCATGCTTATGCTGTTGTTGAGGTCGTAAAATTCGCTTACAGACATTCTTCCTGCAAAGTCATAGTTGTATGTATTGGAGGTATTGTTATATTCCGAATACACTCCGGCCAGTAAATTTTTGCTGTTATATGTGTATGTCAGCTTATCCCGCAGAGTGTTTTTAGCGGTAAGTCTTCCGAAGACATCTCTTTCATAAGTATGATAGTTAGTGTTTCCATAGATTGTGGCTGACAGGTTACCGCTTGCATCGTAAAGATTTGTTCCTAAATTTATTGTTGAGATGCTGGAATCGGTATCATTAATATTTACAGAAGACTTGTAACTGTATGGCAATGATTTAGTGCCTTCCACAATAGGTTCGTTCCCGGCTGTATAAGTATCATAAAAAGTATAATCATATCCGCTGCGCTTGATTTTGCTTATTTCGCCGTCGTCGTATTCGAAGGATACGCCCATTACGGCAGGGGTATAACCCTCATAAAATGCATATATGCTTTTTATGGGTCCGGAATTCTCCAATACTGTGGAAGTATCTCCCTCTGACACTGCGGCTTTTTGATTGTCATAATAGTCGTATTCTACATTATAATTAAACCTGTCGGACTGAGCAGACGGCTTTGCGTATTTTACTTCCTGAGTTTTTAATGTAGTTTCGTCGACTGTATATTCAGTAGCGTAGCCGAATGCATCAGTTGTAGTTGTAACATACATTCCGTTTTCGTCATATATAGTGCTGCCGCCTTCAAGAGTTGTATTGCCTTTTGACAGGTTCGCAGAGGTAACATTACCATATTGGTCATAATTACTGTTACTGTTTATTCCGGAAGGACTTATTGTCTTTGTAAGATTTCTGTTATTGTCATACTCGTATTGTGTTGTAAGGTTTCTTGCATCTGTAGAGCTGATGATATCGGCATCATAATTATCGATTACTGCAGATAGTGTGTAATAGCCGGTAACGGGTATAATGACCTCCTGTTTCACATATCCTAGGTCGTCAATAAACAGCATCTGACTTTCCTGATTATAGCTGGCATATTGACTGTTCCAGTTTTTCAGCGTGCCGGTTTTAAAATTTCCATTTTTAATTATATTTCCCGGTATGCGACGTGTATTAGATTCAAAGCTAAGCTTATTTTTGCTTTCTTTCTTTTGACTGTATTCGTATTTTTTTGAATTACCCTCACTGTCAGTAACATATTCAGTTAGGCCTTGTCTGTTAAAAATATATTTTAAATAATAGTAATCTGCCAGCTGATCTTCTACCTGTGTGAAAAATGGTTCATAAGTAAATTTAGTACGCTCAATAGAAGCGTTCTCCTTAGTCTTTTCTATATAATTTACTGGTATTTCTTGAAAACTCTACAGTTACACCTGTATATGAAACACTGTTTAAAGTGTCGTCGGGTCTTGATAAGAATTCATTTAAGTACGGCAAGTTAATTTTCATATAAAGACTTGTTGTATTTGAAGTGCCGGTGCTGAGGTTTGAGTATCTTAGCGCGTTATTGACATGTGTAACATTTTGCCCAAAATGAGTTATGGTGTTGTTCCTTTCTGTCGCAAAATAATATGTATCAATTCCTGATTCGGGCATCTGCACGGTAGGATCAATAGTTACAGGAAATTTACGATTATCACTGTCAATCCAGTTGTTGTCAGCTGTTATAGTTAAAATATATTTATTGCCGTTTTCATTTTCCAAAGAATAGGTAACAGCATCAGAAAATTCTCCTTCTGCATCATACATATATGGCGCAGGTATATAAAAAACGGTCTCGTTATCATCTTTAAAAATAATTTGATTATTTATTAAGGACATAGTGAGACCGTTTGTTTTTATTTCATACTTAAAAGTATAATCTGTAAGTTCTTTTTGTATAACTATATTTTCTTTTAGTTTTGTTCCAGACAAGACATATTCAATATCAACATTTTCAAAAATATTTTCATAAGTAATTTTAGACTCTGTTTTTTCTAATGTTGTTATATTTCCGTCGTCTGCCGGATTAAATTTTTGGGCTTCTGCATGTTTGTTTACTTTACCTAAAAGGGCAAAGCTTATCTTATAATTATTTTGCTGCAGCTTTAGTATGTTTTTGCTGTTAGACTTTTTAGCAAATTTGATTTTTATAGGATTGTCTGTATTTTCATAGACTGCGATATTTTCATCCGAATCTGTCCCGTCTATCAAATAATTGTTTATGTCTTGCCACTCTTCTCCGTCATAGTAATGAACTGGCATATCATATGTTGCGGCAGCAAAAGTGCCGTCGCTCATTTTAAAATGTTTTACGTTTGCATCGCGCTTGGATTTTAATTCTTCAACAGCATACGCCGCCGATTCAGCCGTTTCTAAAGAACTTGCTTTATCCATTTGCTTTGCTGTAAATGTAACTGTACTAAACGCTTGCAAAAACATAATAGAGGATAAAACTATGCATATTACCTTGACTTTTACCTTTTTCATGATTAATCCTCCTTAAAAATTTAATGCAAATACTTCCCTGATGGTTTCATTATAAATTATTTGGCTGAATTTTACAATAAATTTTATGTTAATCATAAAATTTGTTAAAATGCACATAAAAGAAGGTGATAAATTAGCTATTTTGCCGTGTTTAATATTGCTGTGATTTATTGATTTGTAAAAAAATGTGTGATATATTTATTGTAATAAAAGTCGGAGGTGCTTTATGAGAGTTTTGGTTAAAGTGATAAGTTTTGTTGTCTTAATAATGGTTATATTGTCGTGCTTTGCAGGAATAAATGCGTTTGCGTATGATGATATATCTTCAATTGAGGATATAAATATTTCCGACTTTAACTTTCCCGTAATTTCCGTAACAACTGAAAACGGAGCACCGATTGTTGACAAAACTAATTATGTAAACTGTACTGTATCAATTTCCAATACCTCTGAGGAGTATATTCTTGAAGAAACAATAGCGGGTATACGATTTCGCGGCAACTCGACACTGAATTATGCAGATAAAAAAGCATACAGGATTAAATTTGACAAGAAGCAGGATCTTTTCGGTATGGGAAAGGCAAAAAGCTGGGTACTTCTTGCCAACGCGTTTGATAAAACAATGGTCAGAAATGCGATTGCTTTTGCTGTTGCCCAAGAACTAGGACTTGAGTATACTTCTTTATATCAATTTGTAAATGTATATTTAAACGGAGAGTGTCTGGGACTTTATTTGTTGTGTGAACAGACTCAGACAGGGGAGACACGTGTAAATATAGAGGAAGACGAAAGCGGAAAAGTCGATACAGGCTACCTTATTGAGTTTGTAGGCAACGGCGATACGTCTGAGGATGCATATTTCGGTGTTGAAGATGTTGACCCATCATTGTTCCCCGAAGGAGTTACTGTTAATTGGCGTAGCAATGTAATGGACTTTATTATAAAAACACCTGAAAAAGAATTTTGTACGGATGAACAGATAAGTTTCATATCAGAATATTGCAATAGATTTAATAAAGCTATACTTACACATGACTGGCAGACTTTTAATGAGTTATGTGATGTGGATTCTTTTGCCAAGTTTTTCATTGTAAATACAATTCTAAATAATGGTGACGGCGGCTATCAGATTTATTTCTATAAAAAAGAAAACGGCGGTAAAGTATATGCCGGTCCAGTTTGGGATTTTGATCAGAGCTCCGGTGCATCTTCGCATTGTACTGCCGGATATTCAAGATGGTATTACGGCACATCGAATCCATGGTTTGATTCATTTGTTGTATGGGATGAATTTATGGACCTGGCAAGAAATTATTATGATGAGCATATTGAGGGTATAAAGGATATAATTGATTATTATACAAATATTTTTTATTTGGAAAATCAATATGATTTTCATGTAAATGATGTAATTTGGCAAAATGTATCGGAAGATTATTGGAGGATAACAGATGAGGTTTCTAAGCTTAAAACCTACGAAGATAACTTCAGTCATTTAAATAAATGGTTTGCAAACAGGATTGCATGGCTGGACGGAGCTTATCATAATCTGGGTGAGTATGTGTATAACAATGATGAGACCTGCAGCAGTGACGGTACGGAAAGCGCAGTGTGTATAGACTGTGGTTATGTCAGTACAAAAACCGTTGAAAATACAAAAGATATCAGCAAGCACAAGTTATCTGAGTTTGTATACAACAATGACGCCACCTGCACACAGGACGGCACCAAGACAGCTCGTTGCACAAATGCCGGATGTTTGTATGAATTGACTGTCACTGATACGGGCACGGCTTTGGGTCACGATTGGGATGAAGGTACAGTAACAACACCTGCAACCTGTAAGACAGAGGGTGTTAAGACTTACACCTGTAA
>CALWYZ010000008.1 GCA_944385895.1 uncultured Clostridia bacterium | reverse complement strand
ACCCTGCAAATATAACCAAATTTTTAGGAAGGAGAAATAATTAAACCACCACTTTCGAGATGGTTTAATTATACGTGTAAAATGATTGCGTGTTGAAGGCGAGGAATTAAAATCTATTACATTCGGTGCGGTGGAAATAATCCGGCAGGATAAGGTGCTGACTTTTTATAAATGTACTAAAAAACAGCAAGACGGTTGGAAAAGTATCGACAACTCACTTTTTGAACGTTCCCAAATAGCAACGGGAGTCAGGTTTGATTTTCATACTGATTCCAAGACCTTCGCTTTCAAAGCGGTATCAGGGAGAAAGTTTGATGTGCTTATAAACGGAGTTATCACTTACAGTCTCAGAAATCTGGACTTTGATGATTCCGGAACGAGCAAAACCATGAAGATAAGCGACGGTGGTGATACACGCGTTACGCTTGTTTTCCCCAGTCATGATATAAAGACCTCAATCGAGAATATCAGACTGGACGACGGAGCGTATTTCAGGGCTCATGAACATTCCGTTAAAATACTCTTTATGGGCGATTCCATAACCCAGGGCTGGAACAGCGAGTTTGACAGTATGTCATATGCATGGCAGACAACGCTTTACTTTAACGCAGACAGTGTTATAAACGGGGTCGGCGGTGGGATGTTTCATGAGTGTACATTTGATACCTCTGATTTTGATCCGGACGTGGTGGTTGTAGCTTACGGGACAAATGATTACAAGTATTATAAATCACTGGACGAATTAAATTGTCATGTACAGGCATTTCTTGACCTTGTCAAAAAAGCCTACGGTGACAAAAAGGTTTTGTGCGTTTTGCCTATCTGGCGCTCAGATGCTGATTCGGATGCTAAAATGGGCACATTCGGTCAGTGCTGTGATACCATAAAGGAACAAATCATATCCCATGGCTTTTATCTTGTTGACGGGGATAAAATCGTTCCTCATTTTGGAAAATTTTATGCCGATCATGTGCATCCCAATGATTTGGGCTTTTGTATGTATGCTAAAGCGCTGCAAGAGCATATAGAAAAAATTTTAAAAGATTGATAAAAGGCGGAAAAATCCGCCTTTTATTTTTTGATTTTGTGTGATATAATGAATAAAATAAAAGCGCAAAGTATTGCTTTGCGCATGTTTGCATGTAAAGGAAGAAGATTATGCTTTTCAATAACGAAAAAAGATATCTGATTGCCGGACTGGGCAATCCGGGAGAAAAATACGAAAAAACACGGCATAATGCGGGATTTATCTGTGCTGACGCACTTATTAAATATTTTGATGCTCAACAAATAAAACCCAGGGGCAGCGCGCTTATATGGCGTGCAAAGGATAACGGCAGGGAAGTGTATATAATAAAACCTCAGACTTTTATGAACCTGAGCGGTACATCGGTCGGTACAGTCATGCACTATTACAGAATACCCATAGAAAACCTGATTGTGGTTTATGATGATGTAAGTCTTGATACAGGCAAAATACGTATACGTCCCAAAGGCTCGGACGGCGGGCATAATGGTATTTGGGATATAATAAAAGCCCTGAACAGCCAGGAATTTATGCGTATAAAAATAGGTGTAGGAAAAAAGCCCGACCCTGATTACGACCTTAAAGACTGGGTGCTGGGAAAGCTGTCATCTGACGATATGCGACTGATATCGGCAGCTGCCGATAAAACCGGTGATATATGCCGGATGCTTATGGACGGTGAACTGGAACGTGCGCAAAATAAGTACAATGGATGAATTTGATTTATACGAACTTATAGGCTCAGATTGGATTCCCAGGTGCGGTAAATATCCGGCTGCCGTTTCAAATCTGTCTGACAGCGCGGCGGTAACGGCAGCGTACTGCGCGATGAAGCGTGAAAATAAAAAGGGGATTTTTGTGATTGATAACAATTACGATATATTAAAAATCTCCTCGCTTTTTGCTGCCCTTTTTAAAATGGAGCAGGTCATATTCTCGGAGAGTGAATTTCTATTTGACGAATCTGAGGGTATGTCGTCAACAGCAGACCGCACGCGTGCCGCGGCTTTGGAAAAAATACGTATCGGTGAATTTGACGTTGTAATAACGACAATAGACGCTCTGTGCATGCCGACGCCGCGTCCGGACGGCAGGCGTGTTGATATGCCGGTACTGCGCAAGGGCGATGACGCCGATATAGATGATATTTGCAGGTACCTTACAGAAAACGGTTATTCAATGTTTGATATGGTAGAGGGTGAAGGCTCATTTTCAAAACGCGGCGGAATTCTGGATATATATGTTCCCGGACAGAAACGCCCTGTACGCGTTGAGTTTTTCGCAGACAGTATAGAGCGTATAAGCTATTTTGATGTAATAACTCAGCGCCGTGAGCAGGAATGTGAGAGCATAAAGCTTATAGGCAACTGCACAACTGCATACCAGAATCCCCAACAGCTGCTGCAAATTCTTTACAAAGAGTATGAAAAAACAAATAATTCTGATATACTGCGCGATATAGAGGCTCTTGAAAACGGTATGAAAATCGCGTCTGATAAATATATACCTTTGGTTTTTCCGCAAATTTTTACTCTTTTTGATTATTTTGATGCTCCGCTTGTTTTTTTCTGTGAGTATCCCAGTATGAAAAAGAGATATGATTTTATTGACTGGCAGTTTAATGAAAATGTCACTCATGCCTTGAGCAAAGGCAGATATATTTGTCAAAACGGCAGATACTATATGTCTTTGGAAAGCCTAGAAAAAAGATTTGACGGCAATACGTTTTTTTTCTCCCGACTTTCGGTAAATTACAGTTTTAAGCTGTCCGCGCTGTGTCAGGCGGATATAAACGAATCGGTAGTGCCTGTTCTCGACGGCGAGGAGTCAGCGGATGAGCTGATGTCATTTGTAAATCGCGGTTATAAGTGCGTTGTGACAGTACGCGACGCAGACCGGTGTGAAGCTGTTAAAAAAATACTGACTTGCGCATCAATTCCGGTCTCGGTCAAAGAAATAGTACAGGGAGCTGTCTGCCTTGTCGTAAGCGGCGCTGTAATGGGGATAGCGTTTAATGAAAGTAAAGTCCTGATAGTTTCCGACGCCGCTTCCAAAAAACGTACTGTGCGCCCTAGACGCAGATATCAAGGCGAAAAAATAAGTTCGTTTTCCGATATATCGCCGGGAGACCTTGTTGTTCATCACGCACACGGCATAGGTGTTTACCGTGGGATAAAACAAATGACAGTCGACGGTATTACAAAGGATTATATAGCCATTGCGTTTGATAAGGGCGATATGCTGTATGTCCCGTGTCCGCAGCTGGATTTGATTTCAAAATATATAGGTGGGGATCCGGCGCATGTTAAATTGTCGCGGATGGGCTCTCCGGCATGGGAAAAGGCAAAAAGCAAGGTTCGTGACCAGTCGCGTCAGCTTGCGCGTGAATTGATTGAGCTTTATGCTCGAAGATTGAATACAGAAGGATTTGCATTTTCTAAAGATACGGAATGGCAAAAGGAGTTTGAGGAGCGCTTTGAGTATGAGGAAACCGAAGATCAGCTTGAGTGCACACGTGAGATAAAAGAGGATATGGAGCGGCCGCATCCTATGGATCGTCTGCTGTGCGGCGATGTCGGAGTGGGAAAGACTGAGGTCGCACTTCGTGCTGCATTCAAGGCGGTGTCAGACAGTAAGCAGGTAGCAGTACTTGTACCGACTACAATACTTGCCAGCCAGCATTATAATACCATCGTCAACAGATTCCACGGCTTCCCTGTAAAAATTGCTCAGCTTTCAAGGTTTAAAACCCGTGCTCAGCAGCAGGATACGATAAAAGCGTTAAAAACCGGTGAGATTGATATTGTTGTAGGTACGCACCGTCTTTTGCAGAAAGATATCGAGTTTAAGGATCTGGGGCTTCTTATTGTTGATGAAGAGCAGCGTTTCGGCGTACGGCACAAGGAAAAAATAAAGGAATTGGCTTTAGGCGTGGATGTGCTCACAATGAGCGCTACGCCTATCCCGCGCACATTGAATATGGCAATGTCGGGCATACGGGATATTTCTATAATAGAAGAGGCACCGTCCGACCGACTTCCTGTAATGACATATGTGCTTGAGTATAATTTTGATATAGTTGTACAGGCAATATTGCGGGAAATGCGCCGCAGCGGATGTACTTTTTATCTTAAAAATAATATACAACAGCTTGATGTAATAGCCCAGAAGATAAGTGATGCTGTTAACGGCGCAAGAGTAATGATAATTCACGGACAGATGAGTCCCACGGAAATAGAAAACGCCTGGGAGCAGGTCATGGCCCATCAGGTAGATGTTTTAATGTGTACAACTATAATAGAGACCGGTATAGACGTATCGTTTGCAAATACGCTGATTATAGAAGATGCCGATTGTATGGGACTTGCCCAGCTGCATCAGATACGCGGAAGAATAGGCAGAAGCAGCAGACGGGCGTATGCTTATCTGACATACAGACCAGATAAGGTCCCGTCTGAGACAGCAGCAAAGCGGCTTGTGACCATAAAAGAATTCACCGAGTTCGGAGCCGGGCTCAAAATAGCGATGCGCGACCTTGAAATCCGTGGCGCGGGAAGTCTGCTTGGTGAAAAACAGCACGGTAATATGAATATAGTAGGATATGATATGTATATGGACATACTGAAAAGCGTAATACTGGAGGAACAGGGAAAACCGGAAAAGAAGAAAACCGACTGCTCTGTTGATGTTTCCATCAATGCATATATCCCCGAAAGCTATATAACCAGTGAACGTACAAGAATAGATATATACAAAAAAATCGCCGCCATTGATGATAATGACAGCTTTAAAGATACAATGGATGAGTTGAGCGACCGTTTCTCTCCTCCGCCTGAAAGTGTTGTAAATCTTATGCGTATTTCTCTTGTGCGTAACATGGCAAGAGGGCTTGGCGTGACCGATATAAAGCAAAAATCCCGGAATCTTGTATTTTTCTTTGACAATCTGGATTCACAGACAGTTTACTCTCTGCACTGTATTTACGGTAAAGATCTTATGTATACTCCCGGCCAAAGACCGTATATCACTCTTAGAACCGGTCAGCAATTACAGGTGATAGAATTAATGGAAGACTTTTTGAATAACTTAAAAAAATCGGCGCAGCAATAAAGGTGCCGCCGAAAAAATTATGGGCAAACGGCCAAGTAACCGTTTGCCCCACTTTTTTATTCTGAAAATAATTTGGAATCAAATATTTTAGCAAAGAATTTATTGTATGCAAAATATACGCATACTCCTATGACAATACCGAGCACAAGCCCGAAAAGAACATCGGACGGGAAATGAACGTTAAGGTAAATTCTTGAAAATCCTATCAGAGCTGCAAGGATAAAAGCCGGTATTCCCCATTTTTTGCTGAAAATAAAAATTATGGTCGCGGATTCGAAAGACGCCAGAGTATGCCCCGATGGGCAGGAAAATCCTGACGGCGGTGAAATCAGCAGAAAATTCTGCAGTACCGGGTCCTGGATAAACGGCCGGTCTCTTGCTATAATGTTTTTCAGTGCAAGGTTGCCTATAATAAGCCCTGCGGCCAGCGTAATCAGCATTAATATCCCGCACTTTCTTGTTTTTTTGAAAATTATCAGCACCAGCGCTACAAGTATCCAGAAAATACCGCCGTCGCCAAGGTGAGTTACAGCGGAAAATATAACATCAAGAACGGGATTTGAGTGAATTTGTATAAACTCTAAAATTTTAAAATCAATCTGTGTTATCATTCTGAAGCTCCTTTGAAACAGGCAGTGTAACAGTAACTTTAGTACCGATGCCAAGTTCGCTTTCTATATCAAGACTGCCGCCGTGTAGTCTGACGATTTCATCTGAAACGCCAAGTCCGATACCGGAACCTCTTTTTTGTGAAGAGCCTTTGTAAAACATCTCCTTAACATACGGCAGATCCTCACGGCTGATACCGGCGCCGAAGTCCTCTATAATAAATTTAATGCAATCCTTTTCCCGCTGAGTAGACGCCATTACTTCAGATCCGGGATTGGAATGCTTTATTGCGTTGTCAATTATATTAAAAAACACCTGTTTCATTCTATCTTTGTCGCAGTTGATTATGCATTCTTCATCGGACATGTTGTATACTATGCTTATATTTTCGCCTTTTGCGCGCTCACCCATCATAAACACTGTATTTTCAAACTCCGCGATAATATCAGTAGGAGTAGTGCTGATGTTAAGTCTGCCGCTTTGCATTCGCGACATATCCAGCATTTCCTCCACCATTTTTGACAGTCTTTCTGTTTCCTCGTTTATTATACCGACTCCGCGCTTTGCAAGTTCATTTAGGCTGTCGTCGGCCATCATTGTTTCGCTCCAGCCTCGTATAGCGGTTATAGGCGTTCTAAGTTCATGGGATATTTGTGAAATAAAGTCGTTTTTGACCTTCTGACTGTCGGCAAGCTCGTTGGCCATCATGTTTATATTTCTGCAAAGCTGACCTATTTCATCGCTTGATGAATAGTTTAGAGAACTGGCGTTGAGATTGCCCTTTGCGATATCAAGCGTAACTCTGTTTATTTGACGTACAGGCATAACAATAGATTTAATAAAATATATTCCTGAAAAAGCCGTCAGGGCAATTATGAAAAAACCAACAAGCGCAACTATGAGATAAATGGTGCTTAACAGCTCTTCTACGTTTTTCAGCGAAGAAATCATTCTGACTGTTCCGCAGACAACGTGGTCGGTATTGTAAAGAGGAGCTGAATAGGAAATGATTTTTTCTCCGGTTGTTTCCAGCCTGCCCGACCAATAAGAAGTAGTGCCGGTGCGGGCCTCCAGTACGTCCGGGGTAATGCTGAGTTCTGTTACGGCAAAACCGGTGGAAGAATACGCACTTTTACCGGATATGTTAGAAACCTGTATTTCCATCATTGTCTTTTTATCAAAGTCACTCACAAGCAGCTGCGCGCAGGTGGTAAAATCCCGGTATTCGGGATACACATAGCTTTCAAAATATTTTGAAGTGTTTTCCGCTTCGAAGCGCAGTTTGTTGCGTACTGTGGTGGTGTAAAAGTTGGATACAAACACACAAAGTATCATGCATGACAGCAGTACCACTGCCAATACGGGAGCAAATACACTTATAAGCCAGCGTGCGGCGATTCCGGATACCAGATTGGATTTAAGATTTATAAAAAAATTTTTGACTTTCACTTTGACCTCATTATTCGTTTCCCCAGCGATATCCAAATCCCCATACAGTCTGAATATATGTCGGAGAAGAAGCGTCGTCCTCTATTTTAAGTCTCAGTCTGCGGATATTGACGTCGACTATTTTATGTTTGTCACCGCTGAAGCTGTCACCCCAAACGTTTTTAAAAATCTCTTCACGTGAAAAAGCCGAACCTACATGTTCCATGAATAGTTTTACAAGCTGATATTCCACCTGGGTAAGCTCTATTTTTTTACCGTTTTTGGTAAGTATACGGCTTTTTGTGTTGAGCTGGAACGGCGGATACGAAAGCTCATCTTTAGATACAGGAGTTTCCGTTACACCTTTCATCATCATGACTCTGCGGTACAGGCTGTCAACGCGTACAATTAGCTCAAGCGGAGAAAAGGGTTTTGCGACATAGTCGTCCGCTCCGTTCATGAGTCCTGTAACCTTGTCGGTCTCCTGAGCTTTAGCTGTAAGCATTATAATTCCGACTTTCTGGTTTGAGGCGCGTATGCTTTTGCATACCTCAAAACCGTCTATTCCCGGAAGCATAACATCAAGCACTGCAATGTCAATATCGGGCGATGCGTCAAAAAGTTCAAGAGCGCGTTCGCCGGTATCTGCTTCAATTATTTCGTAGCCTGCTCTGCTCAGATTGAGTACTACAAAATCACGAATTGACTTTTCATCTTCCAAAACTAAAACTTTTTTCATAGTTAACTCCGTAAAATATATTATGACAGCAGATTGAATAAATCTGTTATTCTTGTTATATCGGTTACATATTGTTCGGGAAGCTCGCTTTGATCGGAATAGAACGTATACACATTTTCATTTGATGTTGCGATAACATCCCAGCCTATATTACGAATCGAGTCAGTATATTCCTGTTGGGAAAAAACTCTTACGGAAAACATCGGTATCAGCTGTCCGTTTTGCTGTATATAGTAGAATTGTACAGACCGCTCAGTATCCGAGGTGCGCTGTATTGTGATGTTTCCAATCCATTCATCGGGGAGCTTTATCATAAACTGCTCGTTTATGCTGGTATAAGCTGTTGTAATAAGATTGATAGAGCTTCCGTCATAGTCGTACCATTCAACATATGTGAGGTTTTCTGCGACATCGTTTCTAACATATTCCGGGAATGTTTTTTCGACTGGTATATCAAGGCGTTTGTCACCGTTTATGTCCATACATCTGTATGCACGTGTGCGTATAGACTGAGTGTTGATAGTGCCAAAAGACCTAGAAAGTTCGCCTTGAGGCTCAATGATAAGTACCTCAGTTGTATACATAAGACTTTCCAGCTGCTCGTCTATATAAATCGCGCGTCTTGAATCAGGAAGCTGACCGCTTTGCACGCTTATGAATCCTGTTATGGAATTATTCAGCGACACGGTGTTCAGTATGGAAACGCTGTTGTTTAAGCGCCCTATCAGAGAAGCGCTTGCGGTTTTTCCTGTAGTGTTTCTGGATACTACAACAACACAGTCGTCAAATGCTATAAAATTGTTATACATACCCGTATACAGACTCTGCATTGCGGTATCAGGACCGAATCCTAAGATCTCCAAAGCCTTTTCCTCACCGGACAGAAACTGCCAGCCGATTACTATCTCCTTAACACCGTCACCGTTAAGATCACAGAAATTTACGCGTTCCACTCCGGATGCGCGGCTGTCGTATTTGCCTCGTATAGTCCATACATTGTCAATGCTTTCCAAAATTATAAAGCTTACGGTGTTGTTGTTTCCGTCAAGATAAAAGCACACGGCTTCGTTTTTATCGTCGCTCATTATATCTGCAGATGTTATGGCTGTCTGGTATCCGCCGGTTTTGGGATAGATAAGCTTATAGGAACTTGTAACACTTTCCAGAACTCTTAATATTTCCCTGTCGGCAGCATTCATCTGAGGCGGAGTTAAAAGAGTATCGCTGTCCAGCCCGGAGAACTTGCATGAATTCAGCATGACTGTAAAAACGATAATAAAAGTTAAAATCAAGCTTTTTTTCATAATGATTTACCGTTTATTTTAAAGATATTTTCCAGAGCTTTTAATATTCCCAGCCTGCCGCTTTCAAAAGTGAGAGCTCCTTGCATAAACGCCGTATACGGCGCACGCAGGGGCCCGTCTGCAGACAGTTCTATAGACGCTCCCTGTACAAATGTACCTGCGGCCATAATTACCTTGTCTGCGTATCCTGCCATATCTCCCGGCACCGGTGCGGCAAAACTGTCTATAGGTGCGCCTTGCTGTATTCCCTGACAAAACGCGATCAGTGCGTCCGGTGAACCAAGCGCTATTGTCTGGATAATGTCATACCTTTTGCTGTCAGGCTCAGGATTTACGGCATAGCCTATGCTTTTGAATACATTGGCACAATAAACAGCGGTTTTCAGCGCCTGAGCCACAGTATGCGGCGCCATAAAAAAGCCCTGATAGAAGTCCTTTAAATATTCGCCTGTTGCGGCGCTCTCCCTTCCTATTCCGGGACATGTAAGACGATATGAGCAGCGCTCTATACACTCATGAGTGCCTGCAAGATAGCCTCCGGTTTTAGCCAGGCCGCCGCCTGCGTTTTTTATCAGGGAACCGACCATGAGATCGACTCCGTAATATACAGGCTCATGTTTTTCACAGAATTCCCCGTAGCAGTTGTCTGTCATCACGTATATGTCCGGTCTTATATCCTTTATAACTTTGGTTATGTCCCCTATTTCTTTTGAGGATAATGTACGCCGGTTAAGATAGCCCTTTGATTTTTGAATAAATATAAGCTTTATGCTTTTGTTTTTTAAGTGTTCTTTTATCTTTTCGATATCAAATTCACTGTTTTCAAACGGTATCTCAATATAACCGATACCGTATTCCTTAAGACTTCCCGTTCCTTCGTTTATCCCGACCACATCATACAAAGTATCGTACGGGCTGCCTGTTATAGACAGCATGTAATCACCGGGGCGCAGCATCCCGAATAGGGCAATGGTCAGAGCATGCGTTCCGGAAATTATCTGAGGTCGTACAAGTGCGTCTTCACACTCAAATGCGCAGGCATATACCTTGTCAAGTGCGTCCCGCCCTATATCGGTATAACCATAACCCGTTGAGCCATGTAGATGTGCTTCGCTGATGCGCTGTTCTGAAAAAGCGTTTAAAACCTTTTCGGTGCAGTAATGAGAAATACTGTCTATCGATCTGAAACTCTCAGAGCAAGCGTCCATTGCGCGCGCATCGATTTCTTTTATTTTATCAGTCATTTTAACCGTCCTAAATATAATATCATAATTAAGTATACTATTATATATATTTAAAGTCAATTATAAAACTTTATAATTATATTTACAAAATTTGCGCGATAGAGTATAATAAGCAAAATAAGGTTTATGAGGTGATGTGATGAAAAACAACGTTTTGGCATATGATTTTGGAGCGTCTTCAGGCCGAGCAATGCTGGGTACGCTTGAGGACGGTAAGATTAAAATAGAGGAAATACACCGCTTTTCAAACGATCCGGTAACGGTAGGGAATGAGTATTACTGGGATGTGCTGCGGCTGTGGCATGAGATAAAAACAGGACTTGTAAAAGCAAAAGCATTTGAAGACTATCAAAGCATCGGCATTGATACATGGGGTGTGAGCTTCGGCGTTGTGGATAAAGACGGCAGTCTTATGGCAAATCCTCTTCATTATCGTGATCTTGCTTTTGAAAAAGCCGAAAAAGAATTTTTAAGCGAGTTTCCGTTTGAAAAGCTGTATTCGATTACCGGTATACAGAAGATAGCTTTCAATACTGTTTTTCAGCTTTATAACATGAAAAAGAACAAGGGCTATATACTTGATAATGCCGGAAAAATTCTTTTGATTTCCGATATTTTCAATTATTTTCTCTGCGGTGAAAAATCAGCTGATTTTTCCATGGCGTCCACCACATCTCTTATGAATGTGCGCACTCGGCAGTGGGACAGTGAAATATTTGATTTTCTCGGTATCGACAAAAATCTTATGTGTGATATAAAAATGCCGGGTACGGTGCTGGGAGATATATCTGGATCTCTATGTGAGGAACTGATGATAAAACCCGCAAAAGTTGTATCTGTCGCATCACATGATACGGCGAGCGCAGTTATAGCTGTTCCGTCAAATGAAAAAAATATTGCATATATAAGCTGCGGTACATGGAGTTTGCTTGGTACAGAGCTTGATAAGCCGAATTTATCTAAAGATGCAATGAATGCTAATTTTACAAATGAGGGCGGATATAACGGTTCTGTTCGGTTTTTGAAAAATATTATGGGTCTTTGGCTGATACAGGAATCCCGACGTCATTGGAAACGTGAGGGTAATGATTACAGCTTTGCCCAACTGGAAGAACTTGCATGTCAGTGTAAACCGTTTGAAAGCATTATTGACGTTGACGATACTCGTTTTTCACCTCCGGGAGATATACCCGGAAGGGTTGTACAGTTCTGCAGAGAAACAGGACAGAAAGTTCCCCGGACGGTTGGAGAGATAATGCAGTGTATTTATTGCTCTCTTGCCTTAAAATACCGCGACGCTTTCAGAAATATGGAAAAGATATGCAACACGCACTTTAATACTATACATATGGTAGGCGGAGGTATTAAAGATACTTTGCTTTGCCGTCTTACGGCGGGGGCGTGCGGCGTGCCTGTTACGGCAGGACCGGTAGAGGCGACGGTCATCGGTAATATAGTGACTCAGTTTATGGCGCTGGGACATATAAAGTCGATCCAAGACGCACGAAAAATAATAGCCGATTCTTTTCCGATACAGCATTATTTGCCTGAAAATGAGCGGGAATTTGAGGCGGCTTTTGAAAAATATCTAAAAATCTGCCGCGGGACAAATAATTGATGTTTATAGACAAATTTTAAATAACAGTATGCAGATGTATGGTATATAATTTTTATATCAACAGGAGGTGCTGAAATGGAACAGATAAAAATAGGAACAATCGTTCAGGGCGGTAAATACAAGCAGCAGCTTTCAGAGTTTGTCAAATATGGGTTTGAAACATTTCAACTCAACTGGCATATGGAGCTCAATAATGCAGATCTTGAAAAAATAGCTCAGGACTGCAAGGAAATACTCGCTGACAGCGGAAAGAAAATAACCACATTGGGTCTTTACTGTAATCCTCTTACAAACCAGAGTCATTATGAAAACCTTAAATATGTGATAGACAGCGCGGCGCTGTTCGGAGCAACGACTGTCGGGACATTTGCTGGCGCGCTTGAGGGGGAGCCGGTAGAGGCGTCGATACCGCGTTTTAAAGAGGTTTTTTCGGAACTTGCAAAGCGCGCGGCGGATAAGGGGCTGAATCTTGTAATTGAAAACTGTCCTATGGGCGGCAGCTGGAAAAAAGCCACATGCAACATCGGCTTTAATCCTCGGGCATGGGATATGATGTTTGAGGCGGTGCCTGATAAAAATTTCGGGCTGGAATGGGAGCCCACCCACCAGATGGTACAGCTCATTGACCCCTTGCCTCAGCTGAAACAGTATAAAAGCAGAATATTGCATATCCATGGCAAGGACGCCACAATAGACCGTGAAGCGATTTCACGTATGGGAATACTTGGCGAAAAACCGTTTGTATATCATCGTTTTCCGGGTTTCGGCGATAACAACTGGCGTGATATATTTTTCTGGCTGTATATGAACGGATATGAGGGCGATATCTGTATAGAGGGCTTTCATGATCCGGTTTATAGAAAGGACTGGGAGATGACAGGTCAGCTTCACGCTCTTGAATATCTTAAATTCTGCCGTGGCGGGGACTTTACACCTGCACAATTATGATAAAATAAAAAACGGGCGGTTTGACCGCCCGTTTTTAGGAGAAAATATGGAATTAGAGTTGAATAAAAATTTGAAAGATGTTCCGATTTCGGGAATACGCCGTTTTAGCGAGCTTGCGGCAAAGACTAAAGGATGTGTCAGTCTGTCCATAGGCGAGCCGGATTTTGACACGCCTGAAAGTATAAAAGAATCGGCGGTTTATGCTCTTCAAAACGGCAAAACGCATTATCCTCCAAATGTGGGGACGTCTGAGCTGCTTGATGCTATCTGCAAATTTGAAAAGAAAAACGGCAGAACCTATGATAAGGAAAATGTAATTTTTACACTCGGAGCTACAGAGGCACTGTTTACTGCGCTTTGCGGTATCCTGAATCCGCAGGACGAGGTTATAATTCCCGTTCCGGCTTTCGGACTGTACGAACAGATAGTTAAATTCTGCGGCGCCCGGTGCGTTTTTTATGATACTTCAAAAACGGATTTTCAAATCAGGTATGAAGATATTTCATCTCTTTTAACTGATAAGACAAAGGCGGTTATTCTTAATTCGCCCAACAACCCTACGGGAACCGTCTATACAAGATCGTCGCTTGATTCGGTGTGCAGGGCCGTAAGCGGCAGACCGGTGTTTGTGATAAGCGATGAGGTTTACAGAGATCTGTCATATACTCAGTCTGTTGCATCTGTTTCAGACTATCCCCAGCTGCACCGGCAGTCACTGATAGTACAGAGCTTTTCAAAGCCATATGCCATGACCGGCTGGCGTGCCGGATATCTTATGGGTGATGCATCTGTCATAAAGGAAATTAAAAAGATACATCAGCTTGCGGTGGTATCAGGTGTGTCGTTTATCATGGATGCCTGTATTTGTGCTCTAAAGCAGGACACAAGCGCTATGTCAGATGAGTACAGAATAAGACGGGATTATGTATGTATGCGTCTTGACGGCATGGGTCTTGAATATAAAAAGCCGGAAGGAGCTTTTTATGTATTTCCGTCAATCTCAAAATACAATTTGACATCAGAGCAGTTTTGCACACGGCTTATAGAGCAGGCAGGACTGTGTCTTGTGCCCGGCAGCTGCTTTGGTTGTGACGGGTATGTGCGTATATCGTATTGCTATTCAAGAGAAGCCCTCAAAACAGGGCTTGACCGTCTTGAGGGCTTTATAGATTCTCTATAATTTTTTTGTAAGCCGAAACACCTGTTTCAAGTACAGATATATCGAAATCAAATTCGGGAGAGTGCAGATCGATACCGGTTCCGGTACCGAGAAATATGTACACTCCCGGAACTTTTTTTAAGTACCAGGAAAAATCGTCAGTAATCATTCTCGGCTCTGAAAGCATATCAATTTCCAGTATTTGAGCAAGCCTGGATACAAGACAGCTGTCATTTATCAGAGGAGGGTATCCCTGGTTCAGCGTAATCGTTGTGTTGGTCGAATAAAGCTTATCGGTGGATTTTGCTGTTTTCTCAGTCAAGTCATACAGCGTCAAAAAATCTTTTTCGTCAAAGCATCTAAGGCTGCCCTCCAGGTGCGTAAATGCGCTTACAGCGTTTCGGACGCTGCCGCTTTGTGATTTACCGAAACGCAGCAGCTTATACTTTATATCTTTCAACTTTTCCGCCTCGTCGTAGAGTCGGGTCAAGAAAAAGGCTGCGGCGGCGAGAGTGTCAGCGCCTTCTTTATATCTTGCTATATGTACTGATGTTCCGCAGATATCCACTGTGATTTCACAGCTTTTAGCCATTAATGCGCCGCTTCTTGTGTAAAGCCGTGATTTTGGCAGATCGGGTATAAGATGCATGCCGAAAATATTCTTTACGTTATATTTTTCAAACAGACCGGTATCCAGTATCGGCTTTGCGCCCCCGGTAGTTTCTTCTGCCGGCTGAAAAATTAATAGCACATTGCTTTTGGGATGTATATCGGACCTGCTCAGCCTTTGTGCAACATCAAGCAGCATTGCCATATGGCCGTCATGCCCGCAGGCGTGCATTGTGTTTTTATTCTCAGAACAAAAATCAAGTCCGGTTTTTTCAGTTACGGGCAGACCGTCCATATCCGCACGCAGAGCAATTGTGCTGTCAAAACCGAAATCAAAAAATGCCGTGACCGCACTTTCCCACGGGAATTCCAAAAAGCAGCAAAGATTCTCAAGACAAGAGGTGATTATTTTCTTGGTCTTGGGCAGATGCTGTCCTGTCTCTGCCGCTCTGTGCAGAGCGATCCTGTAATCTGTAAGCTCCATGCTTTATCCTCCCAAACCAAAATACTATAAAGATTATACTTATTATTTATACAACTTGCAAGTTAAATCTTCAATTATATGCAAGACTTTGTCTAAAATGCGCTTTTTATTAAATAGCTTGACAATGCAGGAATATGATTTTATAATATGCATAATGAGATAGAGGCACGGAAAAATGCTCTTAAACGGTGGATATGCAAAGCCCGCAAAAAGTGCGGATTTTTTTGAGATGCAAAGCCCGCAAAAAGTGCGGATTTTTTTGAGATGCAAAGCCCGTCGAAAGTGCGGATTTTTTTGAGATTACTTTGTCCGTATTGTCGCTATCCTTCTGAATAGCTATTATTATATCAGTAAGGTACGCGTCTTACTGATATTTTTATTCGATGAGGTAAATTATGAATGAAATTTTGACAATCGGCGGTGTTTCCGCTAAAGCGCTTGCAGAGGCTATGGGCACTCCGCTTATGGTGTATGACCAGGCCGCGCTTGAAAAACGTTTGAACGAGTTTAAAACCAGCTTTGTGCACAGCGAATTTGAAACACAGGTAATTTACGCCAGTAAGGCGTTTTCCTGTACTGCAATGCTGGAACTTGTCAAAAAAGCGGGCTGTGGTCTTGATGTTGTCAGCGTAGGCGAGCTTGAGGCTGCAAAGCACGCGGATTTTCCTATGCGTGAGATAGTTTTTCATGGTAATAATAAAACCCCGTATGAAATCAGAACAGCAATAGAATACGGTGTTGGCAGTATTATAATCGACGGTGCAATGGAACTGGATGAAGTTATCAAATCCGCTGTACAGCTAAGAAAAAAGACGCCGGTAATTGTAAGAATAAATCCCGGTATAGAAGCGGATACACACCAGTATATAATTACTGCAAATATAGACAGCAAATTCGGCGTTTCAATATATGAACGTGAATGCATACTCGGTATGATAAAGAAAATACACGACTGTGAATATCTTGAATTTCAGGGCATTCATATACATATCGGAAGTCAGATATTCGGGATAGACCCATTCATTGCAGGTATACGTAAAATAATGGAGTTTATATCCGATATCGAAAAGGCTGGATACCCTGTAAATGTTCTTGATCTGGGCGGAGGATTTGCCGCTACATATACAGAAAAAGACATGCCTCTTCCCATAAGTCTTGTATGCAATCATATATTGCTGGAGTGTAAAAATCAGAAAGACAGCCTTGGTGTATCTGTCGGCAAAATAATGATAGAGCCCGGAAGAAGCATGGTTGCGGAAGCTGGTCTGACGCTTTACACAGTAGGATTTATAAAACAAACAGCAAATAAAAAGTATATTTTCGTTGACGGAGGAATGTCCGACAATATACGGCCTGCATTATACGGGGCAAAATACAGATGTGATGCTGCCGAAAAAATGAACGCTCCCAAGACGGAAAAAGTGTGCGTTGCCGGAAAGTGCTGTGAAAGCGGCGATGTATTGATTGAAGAAGCGATGCTTCCCAAGATGGAGCCGGGAGATCTGCTTGCAGTTTATACGACAGGTGCCTATGGCTACAGTATGGCAAGTAATTATAACCGTCTGCCGCTGCCGGCTGTCGTATTTGCAAAAGATGGAAAAGCCAGATGCGTCATAAAACGTCAGCCCTACGAGGATATGTGGCGACTGGATACAGATACACAAATAAATTTATAAGGGTGGTAAAAATGGATATCAGAAACTTAAAGGGATCAATAGTAGCTTTGATAACGCCGTTCAACAGTGACGGCAGCGTAAATTTTGATAAGCTGGGCGAGCTTATCGAGATGCATATAGAAAATAAAACTGATGCAATATTAATACTCGGTACGACCGGTGAGTCGTCCACGATGACTCATGAAGAGGATAATGCGGTTTGCAAATATGCCGTAAAGCATGCTGCGGGCAGAATACCGATAATTGCCGGAAGCGGCTCTAACTGTACCCAGACGATGGTGGAAAAAAGTTTAGCATATGAAAGTCTGGGTGCGGACGGTCTGCTTATTATTTCCCCGTATTATAATAAGGCAAATGACGAGGGTATGTATCAGCATTTCAAGGCGGTTGCCGATGCAGTTCATATTCCGTGTATCCTGTATAACGTGCCCTCAAGAACAGGTTGCTCTATATCTGAAAACGTAGTTTCAAGACTTAAGGATCACCCCAATATTATGGGCATAAAAGAGGCGTCTGGAAATATGAGCTATACCGCTAAGATAGCCAAGTATGTCGGTGATGATTTTAAAATGTACTGCGGAAACGACGATATAGCTGTGCCCACTATGGCACTTGGCGCAAGCGGTGTCATATCAGTATCTGCAAACGTAATACCCAGACAGACTCATGATATGATAGCTGATTATCTTAATCATGATACCGAAAAAGCTACTGCTGCTCAGATTAAATATCTTGATTTTATAACCGCTTTGTTTATAGAGGTAAATCCGATACCGGTAAAAGAGGCTATGAATCTTATGGGAATGAATGTGGGCGGATACCGTTTGCCTCTTTGTGAGATGGATGAGTCAAACCGTCAAAAGCTCAAACTTACAATGCAAAAACTCGGGCTTATATAAGGAGATTCAGAAATGACAGCAGAAGAAATAATCAGATATATTGCTGAAAGCGAGAAAAAAACACCTGTAAAGCTTATAGTAAAGGAAAAACAGCCTGTTGATTATAAATCGGCTAAAGTTTTCGGAGCCGGCGATAAGATAGTATACGGTGACTGGCGTGAGCTTAAAGCTGTTATAGAAGAAAACTGCGATAAAATAGAAGATATTGTTATTGAAAATAATTGTCGTAATTCAGCAATACCAATGCTTGATATCAAAAATATAAATGCCCGAATCGAGCCCGGTGCGATAATACGTCAGCAGGTCGAGATAGGTGATAATGCGGTCATAATGATGGGTGCCATAATCAATATCGGAGCAGTTATCGGCAGCGGCACTATGATAGATATGGGAGCAGTGCTCGGCGGCAGAGCTACGGTAGGCAAAAACTGTCACGTCGGAGCAGGCGCCGTGCTTGCCGGGGTTGTGGAGCCTGCAAGCGCAAAACCGGTTGTTTTAGAAGATAATGTGCTGGTAGGAGCAAACGCGGTTGTTATTGAAGGGGTCCATGTTGGTAAAAACGCTGTGATAGCCGCCGGATGCGTGGTTATAGAAGATGTTCCGGAAAATGCAGTCGTTGCCGGCGTGCCCGGAAAAATAATTAAAATGAAAGACGAAAAGACGGAGCAGAAAACAGCGCTTGTAGATGCCTTGCGTTCGCTCTGATTTTTAGGACTGAGGTGAGCCCAGTGAGATTTTTGTTAAAACGGTACGATATATATCCTTCGGCAGTACCTGTGGGAAAACGGGTAAAACTTTGCATTTTTCCTGCTGAAAATATTTTTTTGCCTTTTGAGGGCAAGGAATATACAGTCAGCATAAACGCTCTTGACGCTGATGTGAAAGATTACCATGATCCGTCGCATAAAAAAATAGTAACAGTTGTAGCTCACAGCGGCATTTTACAGTTTGATTTTGTATTTAAAACAGAGGGTGAATATTGGTTAGACATTATATTTGATGATAATATTATTCAGTCTCTTAAAGTATACGCTCTTGATCAGGATCTTTATTTCAGACGTCCGTTAAAGGGTGATTTTCATGGCCACAGCTATCGTTCTGACGGCAAGCATGATCCGGCGGCGCTGGCGAGCTATTACAGGGAATGCGGGTATGACTTCATGACTATGACCGACCATAACCGCTATTTTCCCTCAGATGAGCTTAGAGACTGGTATTCTGATGTGAAAATCGGTCTGACTGTTATAAACGGCGAGGAGGTTCATACTCCCGGAAGCATAGTGCATATAGTTCATGCCGGCGGCAAAAAAAGCGTTACCGATGTCTATTTCAGAAATACAGACCAATATTGTAAAGAATATAAAGAAATTGAAAAAATATTGCCTGACAGCGTACCCGAGCGCTATCGTGAGCGTTACGCTATGGCAAAATGGGCGACAGATTATATACATAAAGCGCAAGGGCTTGCTATATTTGCACATCCGTTTTGGCGTCCGGCATCTTCAAGATGCTATAATGTGTGCAATGAATTTGCAAAACTGCTGCTTGAGAGCGGTATGTTTGATGCATATGAGCTTGTAGGCGGTATGAATTATGACGGAGTGAATATGTCTGTTGCGCTGTATAATGATTTGCGCGCGCAGGGTCTTAAATTGCCGGTTGTGGGCAGCAGCGACGTCCACTCTCTTGTAACTAAAGATTTTGTCTATCATTTTTCTATAGTATTTGCCAAAGACAATACTCCTGAAGAAATAATCAAAGCGGTAAGTGAAGGCTATAGTGTCGCGGTTGAAATGTCAGGTACGGAAAAAGACAGAGAATATAGATGTTACGGCAACTTAAGACTTGTTACATACGCTCAGTTTCTGCTAAACAGGTATTTTCCTGAGACTGAGCTTATAGCAGCGGGAGAAGGCGTGGCAATGCGCAGATATCTTATCGGATTGGAAGACGGAAATGTTTTGTCTGCGATGGCTGACAGGACAGATAAATTTTATAAAATGTTTTTCGGTATAGAGCCTGCACCTGTCCCCGCTCAAAGTACTCTTGAACGCGAAAACAAATGGAGAACTATGCAGCTTGATTCTCCCCAAACCCGTGGAAGTTCATTGGGCTTAAACGGAAAAAATAAAAGGAATATATAAAATGCCACGATTGTTTTGGAATGGCTTTGTGAAAACAAAAATGGACGGCGTATGCCGTCCATTTAAAAATTTCTTGCCTGCCGCCTTGTTATCGGGGCATTTTTTATTATCTGAACTGATATGAATACAGCTTTTTATATATGCCGTTTTCTTTTTCCATAAGCTGATCGTGAGTGCCTTTTTCGACTATGCCTTCACCGTCAATAACGATGATCTCATCGGCATTTTTAACGGTTGACAAGCGGTGTGCAACTACAATAACAGTTCTGCCGCGGGCGAGTCTGTCAAGAGATTGTTGAATCAGCATTTCAGTGGTGTTGTCAAGAGCACTTGTGGCTTCATCAAGTATGAGAACCGACGGGTTTTTTAAGAAGATACGTGCTATGGAAATTCTTTGTTTTTGTCCGCCTGACAGCTTGACTCCGCGTTCTCCGACGTCTGTATCGTAACCGTCTTTAAGTGACATGATGTAATCATGGATATTTGCCTTTTTAGCAGCCTCTATTATTTCGCTGTCGTCAGCATCGAGATTTCCATATGCGATGTTTTCTTTTATTGTGCCGTTGAAAAGAAACACATCCTGAGATACGATTCCAATGTGTTTGCGAAGCGAATAACGGCTTATTTGTCTTATGTCGGTGCCGTCGAGAGTTATCTTTCCGCTGTCTGTCTCATAAAATCTGGGAATAAGGTGACAAAGAGTGGTTTTTCCTCCTCCCGAAGGTCCGACAAGGGCAACGGTTGTTCCGGCTTTTATAGATAAGTTGAGATCGCTTATGACTTTTTTGCCGGACTGACCCGAATAGGAAAAACTGACGTTTTCAAACACTATATTTCCATCTACTTTATCGATATTTATTGCATCTTCACAGTCTTGCTCAACAGGGCAGTCCATAATCTCGGTAAATCTTTTAAATCCTGTCATACCCTCCTGCATCTGTTCAAACAGCGAAATAAATCTGTTTATAGGATTTAAAACCATGCTTATGTATAACAAATATGCGGCAAATTCTCCTATATCAATTTTTCCGTAATAGAAGAAAAGTCCGCCGGATACAAGAACTGTCAGATAAAGAAAATCACTGAAAAAGGTCATGCTTGAATGGAATTTCCCGAGCTCAAAGAGAGCTTTTGTGCGAACCTTTTTGAAAATATTGTTTTCCTTTTCAAATTTACTGTTTTCATGTTCTTGTGCAGTATATGCTTTTGATACTCGTATTCCGGAAATGGCGGTTTCAATATTTGCATTTATTTCAGCCAGCTGTTCACGGCTCCTGCGGAACGCATTTTTCATGCTTGTACGCATGGTCACGGCAAATAAAATAATAAAAGGTATAACTGAAAAAACTATAAGCGTAAGAGGTACATTTATAGATGTGAGCATTATAAAAGACCCTATAAGCATCAATACTGACAAAAACAGGTTTTCAGGTCCGTGATGAGCAAGCTCTGACACATCGTTTAAATCGTTTATTATCCTGGACATGATCGCTCCGGTTTTATTTTTGTCATAAAAGGAAAACGGCATTTTTTGAAGATGTCTGAAAAGATCACGCCGCATATCCGCCTGCATGCGAACACCGACTATATGACCGTAATATCCTATAATGAAATTCAAAAGCCATTTCAAAAGATAAATGCCCAGAAGTGAGACAGCACAAATTATAAGCATGCGTATATTCTGATTTGGCACATAATCATTTATAATGCTTTTTGCAATCAGCGGATAAAACAGATCGCAAGCCGCGACCATAACCGAACAGAACATGTCAAAAGTAAATAGCGCCAGATGCGGTCTGTAATATGAAATAAAACGTCTAATCATTTTTAACCTCGCTGCCTACATGACAAAGAATAAAATACATATCAGATGGCATATGCTTCCGAAAACACAGAATATATGAAAAATTGAGTGGAAATATCTCTTTTTTGACCCTATTGCATAAAGTACAGCTCCTAAAGTATAGCAGATTCCGCCTGCCAAAAGCCACATTGCTCCTGTAAAGGTAAGCGCTTTTACAGTTGGAGAAATTACAGATATAATACACCAACCCATAACAAGATAGCATATCATTGAGAAAACCTTGTATTTTTTAATGTCTATAGCATTAAGGGTAATCCCCAGTGCAGCTGACGCCCATATAACTCCAAATATCACCCAGCCTGTTGCGGGACTGAAACTTCGTATTGTGCAAAGTGTAAAAGGTGTGTATGTTCCGGCTATAAGCACAAATATGGTACAGTGGTCTATAACCTGAAATACTTTTTTCGCCATGAGTTTAGGGCTGAGTCCATGATATATGCTTGACATACAATATAAAATAAGCATTGTGGCACCAAAAATCGCTCCGCTTACGACACCATATACGTTGCCATGAAGAGCTGCGGCTGTGACACATATAGGAATAGCGGCAATGCCGAGAGCCCCTCCTACTATATGAGACACCATATTGAATATCTCTTCGCCCTTTGAATATTGAGGCAGTGCTCTTTCCTTCAGCTTTGTTCTTTTCGTAAAATCACTCCCGTTTCGTGATACATGAATGGTAATATTATAACACAATATTAATTAATAACAAGATAATATTGATTTTTTCTCTGTGATTAAGTATAATTAAATCTACAAAAAATTCAGGAGTCGTATTTTGTCGGGAATTATTTTTAACAGTAATCAAATACCAATGATGCAGGTGCCAAAATCTGTTGCAGACAGATTTTTGCCGACCGCTACAGGCGCGCAGATCAAGGTTATACTATGCCTGATACGTTTTGAAGATATGGCGCTGACAGTTGATGATATCGCAAAGCAGTGCAATATATCTGTCCGGGACGTAGGTGATGCGATAGACTTTTGGGTAAAAAGCGGACTTATTATCCGCCGCGGCGCAAGTCTTTTGCTTGTAAATGCGGTAAATGAGCAGGCGCAGACTCTGCCCAGGTATAATTCCGAAAGTATCCTGGAGCAGAAGACAAATGACCAAAGCTTTGCGTATCTTTTAGATGAGATACAGAGAATACTCGGAAAGAGCATGAACCATAATGACGCTTCTGTTGTTTTTGCAATGTATGATCATTTGGGCTTTTCCGCAGACCTTATTCTGCAGATAATAAATTATTGTGTAAGCTGCTCAAAAACAAACTTTCGCTATATAGAGAAAGTTGCGCTTGACTGGTACGACCGAGGGATAGACAGTTTTGAAAAGGCTGAATCTCTAATAAAATCACTTGAAAAACGCGCCCGTACAGAAAGCGCTGTTTCTACTTATTTCGGCATAGACAACAGGGCTCTTTCCAAAAAGGAAAAAGAGTACATATCAAATTGGACCGAAGTACTTAATATGCCGCTTGAAATGATAAAAGAGGGTTATGAGCGTTGTATAGACAACAAGGGAAAGCTGTCCTTTGCATATATAAACGGAATATTGAACGACTGGTTCAAAAAAGGCTACAAAACAGTTGCTGATATAGAAAATGCCGATAATAAAAGCAGCGGTAATGTCGGAAATATCAAGAGTTATGACAGCTCTGCAATAGAAGAGGAAATATTGAAACGTCTGGCGGGTGAATAAGGCTTGACAAATCAAATATATGAAAAAATACGCAGCGAATTTGAGCAGAAGCGGCGTGAGGCACAAAAAGCTGCGCGAATGAGAAAAAATGAAATATATGCTGCCGTTCCCGCTCTTGCGGAAATAGACAGAAGTATAAACCTTACAGCTTCAGAGTATTCAATAAGAATTATAAACGGCGAAAATGTCGAAAATGAAATGGAGGATAAGCTCAAACAGCTATCTGATAAAAAGGATCGGTGTCTTAGTCAGCACGGTTTGTCCCGTAAGGACTTTATGCCGGTTTACAGCTGTCCGCTATGCGAGGATACAGGCATTTTGAATGGAGAATTCTGCAAATGCTTCAAATCCAGAATAATACAGGAAAATTTTAAATCATCTAATATCGGAAATAATCTTGACTATCAGTCGTTTGAAAAATTTGATTTCAGGTTCTATCCGGATGATAAGTATGGCAGTTATCCTCTTACACCGTATGAAAATATGAAACGCAATTACGGCATCTGTAAGAAATTTGCCGATAATTTTGAAAAAGCCAAAAAAAGTCTTTTGCTTATCGGCGGTACAGGTCTTGGCAAGACATATCTTTCTACATGTATTGCAAAACAATTATTGACTGACGGGAAAAGTGTGATATATATAAGCGCCGTGGATTTTTTTAAACGTATAGAAAAGTCAAGGTTTGAGCAAAATGACGGCGAAATGAAAATGTTTGAGAGCTGTGACCTGCTGATTATTGATGATTTGGGTACTGAAGCGCCTTCTGCCTATACTATAGCAGTTTTTTCTGATATTCTCGATAAACGCTGGCGCTGTGAAAGAAAATTGATAATCAGTTCAAATAACCGCTTGTCTGAATTTGAAAAGATTTACGGTCAGCGTGTTTTTTCCAGACTTGCCGGAAGCTTTGAATGTCTGCTTTTTTACGGTAAGGATATACGTGTTCAAAAATTCATGAACGGAGAAGATTAAATTATGAAAAAAATATTTGTTGCTCTTTTTGCGGTTTTGATCCTACTGAGCAATACAGCATGCAGTGATAATGTCATTGTTGATGTGAATATTAATGAAGAGGTCACCGCACAGCCTGACAGCGCTCAGACACTGTCCGAGCAAATAGGATTTGATATTTCCGCTCCGGCAACCGCAAAAAATGTCGAGTATGCAATAATAAATGATACCATAGCTCAGATAACCTTTTCTTTTAATTCCATAATATATGAATATCGTGCTTCTAAAATATACAGCGGATCTCAGCTTCACAAAAAAACATTAGATGAGAATTCACAGTCGGAGCTTGATATAGGTCAGCGCGCTACTGTGGAATTGTACAGGGATACAGAAAACGGGCTTATTGCGCAGTGGTCTGCAGGCGGAACTAATTATTCTCTTTATAGCGTTAAAAATGTGAGTGAAGACGCCATTACCGAGCTGTGTGATCTGTTGATCCCGTGATTATAAAAGGTATACATTTTATATTAATTCAAATAAAGCATTCGTCTGCATGCTGCTTTAGTTTCAGCTGCGTACTGCGAGTGCTTGTTTTTTGAGGTGAATATGAATTTAATTGATTCTGTTAAAAGACTGTCGCTGTTTGAAGTGTTACTGTGGGCAGTATCAGCGGTGTCAATAGCAGTATCTGGCTTTATAGGAGCATTTGATTTTATGTCCCTTGCAGCATCGCTTATAGGGGTTACGGCTCTGATATTTATAGCCAAAGGCGATGTCCTCGGACAAATACTGACTATTGTTTTCAGCCTGCTTTATGCCGTTGTGTCATTTAAACTCAGGTACTACGGAGAGATGATAACATATTTGGCAATGACAGCACCCATGGCCGCTTTGTCCGCGGTGACATGGTTGAAGCATCCGTATAAACGCGGTGAAAATGAGGTGAAAATAGCACGTGTCAGCAGAGAAAAATTAATTGTGATGATATTTCTGGCTATCATAGTTACTGCTGCTTTTTATTTTGTCTTAAAAGCGTTTTCCAATGCCAGACTTGTAGTCAGCACTATTTCTATAACAACAAGTTTTATGGCGTCATACCTGACTTTCTGCCGCTCATACTTGTATGCGCTGGCATACGCCGCAAACGATGTTGTGCTTATAATACTGTGGAGCATGGCTTCATTTTCAGAGCCGGCTTATATATCAATGGTAATTTGCTTTTTTATGTTTTTTGTAAACGATATTTACGGATTTATAAATTGGCGTAGGCTATATATACGGCAAAATAAAGACTGACTTTAATCATTTTTTAAAAATTTGCGCATAATAATTTAGTGTGAGTTTGTCCTCTGGAGGTCGAAAAAATGCGCAAATACAGAATTTTGGCAATTTTACTTCTGCTGGTTATGATTTTTGTCCCGTATTTTACAGTTATTATTTTTCACGGTGAAAAAGACACCGTTCCGCATACGTCCGATCCTGAAAAAAATAAAATATTTGATATGGACATAACACTTTATCGCGCTAAAACGGATAAAGTGGAAACAGTCAAGTGCTACGATTATATCTGTGCCGTTGTATCCGGCGAAATGCAGGCAAACTATAACGCCGAGGCTCTTAAAGCCCAGACGGTGGCGGCATTTACATATCTGATAAATAAAATGAATTATGTACTTGAAAATCCGGACAGCGATATCGGTCATAAGGGCGCGTATGTCTGCGATGACTATACTCATTGTAAGGCGTATCTTGAGAAACAGGACGCACTAAAAAAGTGGGGTGATGAGTGGTATGAAAAGTATTATCCCAATATAGAAAGTGCGGTAACGGAATCTCTTGGAAAAATAATTACATACCAGGGCTCACCCATAAACGCTGTATTTCACGCAATCTCAAACGGACAGACCTGCTCTGCCGCGGAGGTGTGGGGAACAGATGTGCCGTATCTTCAAAGTGTTGAGTGTTCTGCTGACAAAACAGCCAATGACTATGAGACAACAGTCAGCTTTACCCATGATCAGTTTTCCGATATTCTCTATGATGAGCTTGGCGTTGTTCTTCCAAATGACTATACTGAATGGCTGGGCGAAATAAAGCTATGTGATTCAAAAATGGTAAATGAGATAACAATAGCAGGCACTGTGTACTCCGGTACTCTGATACGTCAGATGTTTTCTTTGAGAAGCTCTACGTTTGATATGAGCATAACAGATAAAGACGTTATTTTTACAGTGCGTGGATACGGTCACGGCGTGGGTATGAGTCAGTACGGAGCCAATGAAATGGCAAAAAAAGGAAAAACGTATGACCAAATACTTACATATTTTTATACAGGTACAAAAATAGAGGATTATAAAATTTAAAATGTTGTATAAATACCTTGCAGTTGTCAAAAATATTGATAACGGAGGTATAGCAATGGAAAGAAAAAATATTTTTGATAATAATAGATCTGCTGGCAGAAAGCTTACGTATTATATAGTACTTGGAATATGCGTTCTGGTAATAGGAGTGGCAAGCTTTTTGTCTTACAGATCAATACAAAACGCGATAAGTAAAGAAGAGACCCCTGAAGAGCCAAATGCAGGGGACGTGGTGGACAACGATCTTGATAACATTACCGAGACGGATAAGACGGAACAGGACGTAACGGAAACAGAGAAAAAAGAAGAAGATATAACTGAGGATAAACAGCAAGAGAATGTTGAGCAGGAACAGGAAAAACAGCCTGTGGTTGAAACGAAATCATATGTAAAGCCGGTTGACGGAGAAATAATGGTAGGCTTTTCACTTGAAACACCGGTCTATTCAACAACACTGAAAGATTGGCGTATACATGATGGAATTGATATAGCGGCGGATTTGGGAACCAATGTTGTTGCAGTAAATGACGGAGTAGTTGAATCAATAGAGTCGGATGATCTTTTCGGAATAGTTGTTACAATCAAGCATACAGACGGCAAAAAAAGCGTGTATGCAAACCTGGAGGACAGTGTTGAGCTTGAAAAAGGGCAGATAATCAATCGTTCTGATATTGTAGGAAAAGTAGGAAATACGGCAATATATGAAATATCAGACGGACCGCATCTGCATTTTGAAATGTCTGAAAACGGAGAAAAGATAGACCCTACAACCGTTATAAAATAAAAGAATCCCGAAGTTTTACTTCGGGATTTTTTATTGACATATCCGTCTTTTTATTTTTCAGTATGATAGGCTTAGAGGCTTTGAGGATTTGTTGTGAGCAGGAAAATTTGATTGACTTTTATGAAATGTTATAATAAGATAAAACAAATTGATTCGGGAAGTGTTTGAATGTCGTTTGTATATGCTGTAAAGCGTGTTTTTAAAATGGATTTGTCACGAGTGGGAAAAGATATAGAACGTGTAAGCAAAAAGTCCGGCAAAAGTAAGGCGTTTGTCTTTTTTGATATGCTTTGGTGCGGGATACGATATGGAGCCGGGCCGCTGGATTATGATCTGTTTGAATTTTATAACCTTACCTCTGCTCAGCGTAAAACCTATGTAACTCGCGGTACTAATAATGCACTTGTAAGAAAATACAATTCCAAAGATATGTGGCATGTATTTGACAACAAAAATGAATTTAACTGTATTTTTAAAGATTTTATTCACCGAGACTGGCTTGTGACAGGTGATATGACAAAGTCGGATTTTGAAAAATTCATATCCGGCAAAAAAGAATTTATCTATAAGCCGATTGACGGTACATGCGGACGCGGTATAGAAAAAATCAGCCTTGAGAACACAGTGGCAAACGAAATGTTTGACATGCTTAAATGTAAGCCTGTCGGGATAATAGAGGAAGTTGTGATTCAAAACAGTCTTCTGTCGGCCGTTTATCCTCTGGCTATAAATACTATACGCGTTGTCACTATTTTGAAAGACGGAGATGTCACTCCGGTTTTTGCGTTTTGGCGTATCGGTAATAACGGTAAGTTTGTGGATAACCTTAACAGCGGTGGAATGGCAGCAATGCTTGATATAAAGAACGGAACTGTTACTCTTCCCGCCGCGGATAAAAAAGGCGTAACATACGAATATCATCCAGCTACCGGCAAGAAAATTGTCGGATTTAAAATACCGATGTGGGATGAAATAATATCAACTGTCTGCCGTGCTGCAAAAGTTTTGCCGCAGGTGGGATATGTCGGCTGGGATGTGGCTCTGTCAGAAAATAGTATCCAGATTATTGAAGGCAACTGTTTTCCCGGTCATGATATACTTCAGCTGCCCGCTTACACCCCCGATAAAATAGGTCTCATGCCGCGTGTCAAGAAATTTTTGCGTTGAAATACCGAGCTTTTTTTTAATTCCTATTGACACATTGTTTGCAAAATGTTAGACTATAAAAAATATATTTTAATAAATAAAGCTTTGTCGTATCTGCTGCAAAGACTGCGGTCAGATGGGTTGTCGTCACATGTTTTTCTCGGGCAAATGCGGTTTGCGGCTTCGTCATTGTGTTCGAAGCCGCGTTTTTATATAATTAATTATCCGGCACAGCCGGTAAAAAAGGAGAATAAATATGAAAAGCAAAAGAATTTTAGCAATTGTATGCGTCTTTGTACTGCTTTCGGCTCTTATGCTGTCGCTGGGTTCCTGCAGCACACAGAAGGAAAAGTATGTTGTAGGTATAAGCCAGCTTGTAACACATGATGCGCTTGATGCGGCAACAGAGGGATTTAAACAGGCGCTTATAGACAAGCTGGGAGAAGATAAAGTAGAATTTAATTTTCAGAACGCGGCAAACCAGAATGACGTTTGCATAACGATAGCAAACAGCTTTGTATCAAGCAATGTCGACCTCATTATGGCAAACGGTACAGCTGCGCTTCAGGCTGCTGCAAATGCCACTGTTGATATTCCTATACTCGGAACATCCATTACCGAATATGGCGTTGCATTAAATATCGATAATTTCAGCGGAACCGTGGGCGGAAATGTTTCAGGTACATCTGATCTTGCTCCGCTTGATGAACAGGCACAAATGATTATTGATCTTGTTCCAACTGCCAAAAAGGTTGGTCTGCTCTATTGTTCTTCTGAGCCTAATTCTGAATATCAGGTAGCAGTGGTAAGAGAGTATCTTGAATCAAAAAATATTGAATGTGTTGATTATAAATTCTCAGACTCAAACGATGTTACTCTTGTAACAACTCAGGCTGTAAATGACTGTGATGCAATTTATATACCGACAGATAATACAGCAGCTTCATGTGCGCAGACAATAAACGGTGTTGCTCTGCCTGCAAAGAAACCTATCATAGCGGGTGAAGCAGGCATCTGCAGCGGCTGCGGTATCGCTACGCTTTCTATCAGCTATTATAACCTGGGATATAAGACGGGAGAAATGGCAGCTAAAATTTTGACCGGTGAAGCGGATATTTCTGAAATGCCTATCGAGTACGACACAAATCCCGTAAAGAAATACAATAAGACGATATGTGATGAACTCGGCATAAAAATTCCCGAAGGATACGAGGCTCTGGGAGAGTAAAATGGATTTATTGGAAAGCATATTGAATGCCCTTCCCGGAGCTGTTGCTCAGGGTCTTATTTGGGGCATTATGGCGATCGGAGTTTTTATAACATTTAAAATTCTCGATGTTGCCGATCTTACGGTTGACGGATCTATCTGTACGGGTATGGCGGTATGCGCTGTACTGATGACAAACGGAGTTAATGTTTGGATAGCTATGCTGTGTGCGATGCTGGCAGGTATGCTGGCAGGTCTTGTGACAGGTATATTCCACACGTTTATGGGTATCCCTGCCATACTTGCGGGAATACTTACCCAGCTTATGCTTTGGTCTGTTAACCTGAAAATTCTGGGTGGTGCCAACCTGGCTCTGCCGGCGCGTACATATGATGTACTTGTAACGCTCTTGCGTACAAATCAGTCTATAATCGTATTAGTATTGTTTACAGTTGTACTTGTTATGCTGCTGTATTGGTTTTTCGGAACGGAATTCGGTTCTGCCGTACGTGCAACAGGCTGTAATATAAAAATGAGCAAGGCACAGGGAATAAATACCGATTTTAATAAAGTGTTCGGGCTTATTCTTTCAAACGGTATTGTTGCCTTGTCCGGAGCTTTGCTCGCACAGTATTCAGGCAGTGCGGATATAAACGGCGGTCGCGGAGCGATTGTTATCGGACTTGCCGCGGTTATAATCGGTGAGGCCGTAATATCTAAAATCTCTAAAAACTTTTTTGTGCATCTTATCGGCGTTGCGCTGGGCGGTATAATCTATTACATAGTCTATCAGGTCGTAATCTGCCTTAAGGTAGACACGGACTTTTTGAAAATGCTATCGGCACTTGTTGTAGCCGTGTTCCTTGCGGTTCCGTATTGGAAAACGAAATATTTTTCCAAGAAAAAACAGCAGAAAAAGGGGGCGGCGTCAAATGCTTGAACTTAAAAACGTCACAAAAATATTTAATGCCGGTACGATAAATGAAAAAGTGGCATTGGATGATATCAGCCTAACTCTTAATGACGGTGATTTCGTGACAGTTATCGGCGGTAACGGGGCGGGTAAATCCACCATGCTCAACGCTGTTGCAGGTACATATTTTGCAGACAGCGGCACCGTTACGGTAGACGGTGTTGATATAACACGTCTGCCAGAGCATAAACGCGCAAAGTTTATAGGCAGGGTTTTTCAGGACCCGATGATGGGAACTGCTGCAGATATGTGGATAGAAGAAAATATGGCTCTTGCAAACCGCCGCGGTATGCGCCGAAGCCTGCGCTGGGCTATTACAAAAAAAGAACGCGAAAAATACCGAACGATGCTCTCCGAATTGGAACTTGGCCTGGAAAATAGACTTTCTACAAAAGTCGGTCTGTTGTCAGGCGGACAGCGTCAGGCTCTCACTTTGCTTATGGCAGTGATGAAACAGCCGAAAGTTTTGCTGTTGGACGAGCATACAGCAGCTCTTGATCCTAAAACAGCGGCTACGGTTTTGCAGCTCTCTGAAAAATTCATAACAGAGTATAAGCTTACTACACTGATGGTAACTCATAATATGAAGGATGCTATTGCACACGGAAATCGTCTTATAATGATGAACGCCGGAAAAATAGTTCTGGATATTTGTGGAGAAGAAAAGAAAAAACTGACAGTTGAAAAGCTTTTAGAGCTTTTTTCAAAATCAAGCGGTACGGATTTTGCAAATGACAGAGCGCTTTTGGGATAAATTAAATTAACTAACCAAAGGGATATATATCCCTTTGGTTACTTTTTTGTAATTATAATTTATTTATTGATGTATTATTAATAAAATAGTTGACAAATAAAAAAAAGTGCTGTATCATTGTATTAAGACAGCAATACAATGGAGGTGAATAATATGGCATGGAAATTTGAGGCGGAAACACCTGTATACTTGCAGATAGAGAGGAAAATATGTGCGGATATATTAAGCGGTAAGTATCCTGCCGATACGCAGCTTCCGTCTGTGAGGCAATTTGCAGTTGAGGCCTCTGTTAATCCAAATACGATACAAAAAGCACTTGGAGAGCTCGAAGACACGGGTATAGTTTACTCAAAAGGTACTGTGGGCAGGTTTGTTACAGGTGATGAAAACATACTGGAGCAAGAACGGCGAAAAGCGAAAAAGCGTGTGATAGAAGAGTTTTTAAAATCTTCGGTTTCGCTGGGAATAACAAAACAGGAAATAATCGATTATTTAAACGAGGGGGACATTTGATGTATACACTTGAATGTAAACAATTATACAAGAGCTATGATAAAAGACGCAATGTCATAGAAAACCTTAATTTGCAGATTCCCGAAGGAAAGATAGTCGGGCTGCTGGGACCGAATGGCTGCGGTAAATCAACGCTTATTAAAATGGTTGCCGGACTGCTTCAGCCTACATCGGGGGAAATACTTATATGCGGCAATCCTGTATCGGAAATAACCAATTCCTATATTTCATATTTGCCTGAGCGAACGTATTTTGATTCAGAAATGAAGGTAAATCAACTTATTGATTTATTTGATGAGTTTTATTCTGATTATGACAGAGCTAAAACACTACATATGCTAAGAGATCTCGGAATCGATATAAATATGAGATTGAAGACTTTATCAAAGGGCACAAAAGAAAAGGTGCAGCTTGTAATGGTAATGTCCAGAAATGCAAATCTTTATATGCTTGATGAACCGATAGGCGGAGTTGATCCTGCTGCTCGTGATTATATCCTCAATACGATTGTGGCAAATTACAATCCTAAATCAACTGTTCTTATTACGACGCATTTGATAAGCGATGTGGAAAAGCTGTTGGATGAGTTTTTCTTTATAGGCTACGGCGGTGCGATACTTCGCAGTGGTAACGCTGATGATGTCAGGGAAAATGAGGGGAAATCCCTTGATCAATTGTTTAGGGAGGAATTCAGATGTTCGGTAAATTATTAAAATATGATTTTACACATTATTTAAAACTCTGGGTAATCGGTGCCGCGACCACGCTGGTGATGTCGTTGATCGGCGGATTTTGCCTAAATAATATAAGTTATCTTTACAAAAATGAAAAATATTTTCTTGTAATGATGTTTACGTTTGCGATCATTGTATCAGTAATCTGCTTTGCCGGATTTGCTATTTTATCGACAGTACTGATATGTTTAAGGTATGCAAAAAACTGTTTTTCCGATGAGGCATATCTTACATTTACTCTTCCGGTAAAAAGAAGCACGGTCTTTAACTCTAAATTATTCAACGGTATTTTATATTATCTGATGACGATAATAGTTGAAATCTTATGTATGTATCTTTTCTTAAGAATAGGAGTGCCCGGATTTTACTATGATTTTAATATTCAGCTGCATTATTTGTTTACTGTTTCGGCAAATTTGCTTGGAAATTATTACTTCGCATATTTTGCTGTAATCCTGATTCTTATTGTATTATCGATACTATTTAATATTACCATTATATATTTCTGCGTCACCATTGCCGGCACGAAATTTAAAAAGAATAAAGTACTCGCAGGCATAGGTATCTATTACCTTGTATCTATAATCACGGGAGTTGTAGGTCAGGTTGGTATGATCATATCAACATATGTTCTTGATGATCATGTCAACAGAGCTTCGGCGCTGATATTTATTGCAATAATTGCTGTCTGGATGTTTGCTGTTATTGCCGCGCTTTATTATTGGCAACTTAATATGCTGGACAAAAAACTAAATCTTGCATAATACGGAAGGGGGATTTAAATGTTTAAAAAGCTAACGGCTGTAATGCTTATGTGTATACTCGCACTCATAGTATTATCCGGATGTTATTTCTCTTACACGATAGACAACAACAGTACTGCATATCCGGACTCAGATACATATTTTGATTCGCAAATGCCGTATTACGGAGACTACAATAATTATGCCGGGTATTATGACGATACTGGTTATTCAAATTTTGTGTCAAATATCATACTTGTATTTTTCGGCTATATAATACCGGTAATATTTATAATATTAAGTCTGGTATTTTATTATAATAGTAAATCTGAGCGACGTACAGCCTGGTTTATAATGACAGGTGTAGGTCTTGCGCTTTCAGTTTTGACGACACTATTTATAATATTTTCAATGTAATAGATAAAACAGCCCGGCAGAATCGGGCTGTTTTATTTAATTTTTGTAACTATACTTTACATTTTTGATATAATTGATTATACTGTATTGTATATTAAGTAAAAATCATAAAGGGAAATTAGGAATGAGAAAAAGACTGTTAACTACCGTTATCGTTATGGTGTTGTCTGTTCAGCTTGTGTTGTCCTGCTTTGCTCAGGAAACAGAAGTCCAGGCGCCGCCTGAGGTGACGGCTCAGAATGTATATATGGTAAATTTGAACACCGGTGCAGTAGTATATGAGAAATCAGCAGACGAAAGAATATATCCGGCATCTCTTACAAAGCTTGTAACTATGCTTGTGGCTGCTGATATGATAACCGATTACAGCCAGGTTATAACTGTGTCTGACGAATGTTATGATGATCTTGTTATAGGCAGTTCCAATATGAATCTGCAAGACGGAGAGGAAATGTCTCTGGATGATTTAATGTATGGTCTTGCACTGTCCAGCGCCAATGAGGCTTCAAATGCCCTTGCTATTTATCTTTGCGGAAGTATTGAGGATTTTGTTGCAAAGATGAATGAAAAAGCAAAATCATTGGGCGCTAACAATACTCATTTCGTTAATACACACGGACTGCACGACCAAGAACATTATACTACCGCCAAAGACATGAGTATAATCGCAAAAGCTGCTTTTTCAAACGAGACAATATTAAAATATATATCATCTTCAGTGCACGAAATACCACCAACAAATAAAACAACGGAAAAACGTACGCTTGTAACGACCAATTCTCTTTTGCGCAAAAACAGCGAGTTTTATTATAAATACTGCAAAGGGGGCAAAACTGGCACGACTACTCCTGCGGGCTATAACCTTGTGTCACTGTCAGAAAAAGACGATACTGAATTTTTGCTTGTTGCCATGCATGTGCCCAAGGATTCTGTCACAACTAATACTGTTTTCAATGATTCAAAGCTTCTTTATAACTGGGCTTTCGAAAACTACAAAAACAAAAAAATCCTTGACAGCACTGAGGTAATCACAGAGGTTGAGGTTGAGCTTTCTGCAAAAGGTGATCATCTTATACTGATACCCCAGACAAATGCTTACTCAGTTGTTCCTGTTGATATAGATGTTTCTTCACTTGAACGCACAGTCCACACTCAGGAAAAAATATACGCACCTGTGACGGAGGGCGATGTGCTGGGGACGGTTACTTTATCAAAAGACGGTATAGACTATGCTGTGGTAAATCTGGTCGCCGCCAGCGATGTTAAGCGCTCAACAGTTCTTTATTATCTTCATCTCATAGAACAATTCTTTTCCAACTTGTGGGTGAGGATCGCATGCATAATTATAGCCATTTTTATAATTATCTATATAATCATCATGATTTCTCAAAACAGACGCAGACGCCGCAGAAAACTGCGCAGAAGGATACGCTTTTAATTTGATTTTATGTTGATTTTTTTAACTAAATGATGTATAATAAGGTAGCATTTTATGTTACCTTATTTTTTGGAGTTAGTAATGGATAGACTTAAAAATAATCTGCACTTTAATTTTTCGGAGTATAAATTCCCGGATATAAAATTAGAAGAATGTTCATATATGGAATATAATCCTTCACAGGCTGAAGTTATTGCGGCGGTAAAAGGTTCGGTGCTTATGGTTGTAAGTGACGGCAAGGCGGTAGTTACACAGGCGGATAATCGTTATACTGTTACCAAGGGTAAAGGAGTATTGGTAAGATCGGGAATGTCTGTGAATGTAAAGGCTGACAGTATAGAACCTATTATTTTAATAAGCATAAAGATATCAGGTGATGCTGTCAAATCATTTTTGTCTCTGATTGATAAAAAACAAAACGGTATACTTCTTGACTTTGAAAGTAACAGTAAAATAATTGACAGTGCACGCGACCTTATTACTGAGTGTGCAAAGACTTACGGTTCGGATTATGCCGTTGTGCTGTCATTTTATGATTTTATCAACAGTGTTCATGAACATTATACAGAGAAAAAAATACCAACAAAAAATGTTTATATGACAAGTGCTGTCGAGTATATAAAACAGAATTATAACAAAAATTTAAGTGTTGAGGGTATCGCAAACATGCTTGGTATAGAGAGAAGCTATCTTTCCAGGCTATTTAAGACCTTCAAAAACAAGAGCACGCAGAATTATATAATCGATTACCGTATGCGTCAGGCAAAGCGTATGTTTGAGGAAGAGGATATGAACGTTTCACAGGTATGTGCGGCTGTAGGCTATACAAATATCTATTGTTTTTCACGGATATTCAAAAGCAGAGTCGGTATGCCCCCCAAAGAATATATGGAGCGCTGCCGTAAACAGAGCGTTAACAGTTCCGACACAGCCGGTGAGTTTATGTAAGACAAGGAATAGACCATGAGGTAGTATGATATAGCCATTGAAAGCAAAATTAATAAGGAAAATTTAATTATAAAAAACGGCAGATATTTCTGCCGTTTTTTTATTAGCCTTTTACAGCGCCTGCTATAACTCCGTCAATAATATATTTTTGCCCGAACAGGTAGAATATGATTATTGGTATTATGGCAAGTACAAGCATTGCCATAAAGGCGCCCCAGTCTACCGAGCCGTAAGCGCCCTGCATTGTGAGCTGTACCGCTACCGGTATAGTTTTGAATCTGGAACCCAGGACAAGATAAGGAAGCAGATAATCGTTCCATATCCACATTGTCTCAAGTATTGCAACAGTTACAGTGATTGGTTTTAAAATAGGAAAAACAATTTTGAAAAATGTTTGAATGGGGTTGCACCCATCAATCATGGCAGCCTCCTCAATTTCAAACGGGACACTTTTTATAAATCCGGAGTACATAAATACAGATAGTCCCGCTCCAAAACCCAGATATACAAAAATTATACCTACCGGATTGTTAAGCGACAAATTTGTTACAGTTGATGTCATAGTGTACATGACCATTTGGAATGGCACCACCATGCTGAATACAAGAATGTTGTAAAATAACCTGCAGAATTTTGAATCCGAGCGGTTTATATACCATGCACACATAGACGCGCATAATAGTATAAGCAGAACGGAAAATACAGTTATGAACAGTGATCTGCCAAAAGCGCCTATTGGGCTTAAAGCGTTTACAGAGTTTTCCCAGGCGTCGGAAAATCCGGTGAGCATAGAGGTTATATCTTTGCCGAAAAAGCCTGAACTTACTATGCCTCGCAAATAATTGGATCCTTCAAAGGTATTGCTGTTTGGCAGCTCAAAAGGAGAGCTCATTATATACAGCTTATTTTTGAAAGAATTGAATGCGACAATTATAATCGGCGCAATAAAAACTATTGCAAGAGCTGTCAGTATAATATAAAAAATCGCTTGTAAAACGGTCTTTTGTTTGTTCATTACAGCTGTTCCTCCCGTGCGCGTGTTATTCTCAGCTGTATCCATGCAATCAAAGCTACTATTATCGCAAAAATAACAGCTTTTGCCTGCCCGACGCCCTGCTGGCCTATTGAACCGTAAAACGTATTGTAAATATCAAGCGCCATCATTGCCGTTTCACGGTTCGGGGCTCCGTTTGTAAGCGCTAAGTTTTGGTCAAACAACTTGAATGAATTTGAAAGTGTGAGAAATGTGCAAATGGTAACAGACGGCATGATCATAGGTATTATTATGCTTTTCAGTGTCTGAAAAGCAGATGCTCCGTCAATATGGGATGCTTCAATGAGTGATCCGGGAATGCTTTGTATCCCAGCTATATATATTACCATCATATAGCCTATCATCTGCCAGTTCATAAGGATTACAAGTCCCCAAAACCCGTATGTCGCGCTGTATGTGATATCTACGCCCATCAATCCCAGCACACCATTTATTATAAGATTCCATATATATCCTAAAACAATACCGCCGATAAGATTAGGCATAAAGAAAATCGTTCGAAATAGGTTGGACCCGCGCATTTTTCTGGTCAGCAGCAGAGCCAGAAAAAATGCGATCACGTTAACGGTTATAACGGAGACTGCGGTAAATTTCACAGTAAACCACAGAGCGTTTAAAAAATTTGTATCGCTCAGAGCGTTTATGAAGTTTTCAAATCCGTTAAAGACAGCATTGTCTACTGTCGTAAATTTGCAAAACGACAGATATACTCCCATTATAAAAGGTACGATAAACACTGTGGTAAATGCAATTAGCATTGGTCCTAAAAATACAGGCGAGTATTTTTTGAGTTTTCTATTTAACATTTTATAGTTTTGCACTTTCCGCTCTCCATTGTTCTGTTACGGTGGTGACAACATCAGTCCATGTCTTGTTGCCCTGAGCGTATTGCAACAGCGCAGCTCCGAAGTCATTTTTAAACGTCTGACTGGGAAACAGCGTAAAATTCCATGGAACGGAATCTACATCAGTTCTTTTGCTCCATTCGATAACCTGTTTTGCAAGCGGGTCAGTTGGTATCTCATCATTTGTAAAAGTATTGAACGGTGAAATAAAATCAAGCTTATTTGTTACAAAATCTTTTCCGGTATCGCTCGTAAACAGCCAGTTGAGGAAATCTTCCGCAGCTTTTTGTTCTTCTTCAGAGGCTTTGGAGTTTATGCATATGAAATTCTCAGTTCCTATACATAATCCCTGCTTTTCTTCTCCCTCTATTCCCGTATAGATCGGCAAAAACTTTATTTTGTTTTCTTTTACCGTATTTCCCGTTATCCCGTTTATCTGTGACCAGGCCCAGTTTCCGTTTTGTACCATAGCACACTGTCCCAGAGCAAACTCCGCCATTGACTCATCGACGATTTTTGAACCGAGAAGCTTGGGATCGGTAGTGGAGTTATTCAGGTACAGGTCAAAGATGTTTTTGAAATTTTGAGCGTATTCAAAATTCAGTACTTTTGTCTGATCGCTCGATAAATCAATGTTATTGTTTTTAAATTCATAATATATCGGGATATTGGCAAGATGTGTCTGCCATCTCCAATCTTCGCCGGATTTTAGAGAGGTCGCGGCAAATACACCTTTTATACCCAGCTTTTCCTTGCTTGCCTGCATATCGGTAACAAGCCTGCTGAGTTTTTCAAAGTTATTTATTTCGTCCATAGACATGAAATCGGTATTCTTATCGTCCAGCGCGAAATATTTATCTGTTATTTCTTCGTTGTAGATTATTCCATATCCTTCTATAAGATAGGGTATACCGTAAACTTTACCGTCTTTTGTGACAGCCATGGACTTGTCGTTAAGATGTTTGTAAAGCTCACTGTCTGTCAGGTCCTTGCAGTAATCGCTCCAGTTTGCGTATCCTCGAGGGCCGTTTATCTGAAAAATAGTAGGCGCTTCGCTTGTGCCAAGCTTTGCAGCAAGAGTGGACTCATAAGTGTTGTTTGCCGCAGTATCAACTATTACCGTGACACCGGTTTCATCCTTATATGCTTTAGCCACATCTGTATAAACAGACGCTATTTCCGGCTTGAAATTCAAAAACCGTACGGTTACGTCCTTGTCAGAACCAAAAATGCTGTTGCATCCTCCGAGTGTAATCAACATAATAAATGACATTATTAATGCAGTCGTTTTTTTCATTTTAATTCAACTCCTTTATAACATTTTGCTATGTTTTAATCTAAATATTATAAAAAAATCAAATTTACTGTAAAAATATGGCTCACTAAAAAACTCCCCGAGTAATTCGGAGAGTTTTAATTTGAAAAAATTTTAATACTTAAAAATAAATACTATTGATACTGCTCTATAAGCCAAAGCTTTTCAGTGCTCGGATTCATATAAATAAACTGCTGGCGAATTTCTCCGTTTTGACGTGAATACCGGACCATTACGTACGGTATTTGCCGCGACAGATCAAGACTTATCTTGATGCCGTCACCTTTTATCAGAGTTTCTTTGCTCCAAACAGTCTCAAGCTCGGTGTATTGCTCTGTTTGATCGTCGTACTGCATATTTACAACATCAATATCATACAAATCTTCATCTGCATAGAAAATAACTGCGTCATCGCCAAGCTTTTGAGGTACGTCAAATATTTGTCCGTAACGTGTGTCATCGTTTTCGCTGGGAAAGCGTATGTAGCTTACCATACTTGAGCATGAGCTCAAGACAAAAACCATTATAATGATATAAAATAAAGCTATATTTTTTTTCATTTTACATTCCTTTCATAATCATATCAGCGAAAGCTTTTTGGAGTGCAGCCTGTTATTCTGGAAAATGTTTTATAAAATCCCGAGCTGCTCTTAAACCCATATTTGAAAGCTGTCTGCAAAATATTTGATTCTTTTTCATTCAGATGCTGAATTACAGCGTTTACCCTACAGCGCGCCACATATTCGTTAAACGATATTCCTGCTGATTGCAAAAAAATTTTGGAGAAATATTCACAGCTAAATCCGAACTGTTCTGCGGTATTGCGCAATGACAGATCCTTACTGAGGTTTTGGCCGATATACTTCATTGCTTTAAAAGCTACTGTATCGTATTTTTCTCCCTTTCTGTCAGATATGGGATAGCATTGTGCGGCAGTAATGACCATTTTGCAGATAAGGTTTAATATACATTCCCTACGGTATGCAAGAGATAAATCTTTGGAATACCGGCGAAGCGTGTCAAAATCCTGAGCCATTTGCAAAGAATTGGTTTTCGGCAGAATTTTATTAGAAAATTCAGGCTTGCGAATAAAGAATATATCTGTACATTGTGTGTCGGGGTATACAGTGAGCGGTATAAAGTTAATTTGTTCAATCTTGAGCGGACTGTCTACCTTTTCCAGCTTACGTATATCGCATCTGGAAAAAATAAAAATGTCATTTTTGTCAAACGGATACTGATTTCCGTTTATATTCCATACACCGTGTCCATGCATTATCCGTACAATCTTACATTCGTCATAATATTGAAGACAGTCTTTGAAACCCGCGCTTATTTCCTTTTCCTTGTATGTCACAAGTGTAATTCCCGCATGATTTTTAGTTGTGTAAAGAACCATTTTTTATTTCTCCTTATATATAAATCATATCATAAAAGTGGATAAATTGCAAATCAAAGTGGGAGAAAGAGCGTAATTGTTTTGATATAATAAATGTCGGACGGGAGGTATATTGATGAAACGCAAAATAGAGACAAAAAATTATGAATTTGTTGTGTGCGGTGCAGGCATGAGCGGAATATGTGCAGCTATAGCCGCGGCAAGAAACGGAGTAAAAACAGCACTTATACATAACCGCAGTGTGCTGGGTGGGAATGCTTCAAGTGAGGTGCGTATACATATTTCCGGAGCAAGCGATTCCCAGAAAAAGCCTCAGTTGGAGGAAGGCGGTATACTGCATGAAATAATGCTTGACAACAAAGCTCATAACGACTGGTTTTCATATCCTCTTTGGGATCTTACTCTTTTCAATAAGGTGAAAACTCAGCCGGGGCTTGATCTTTATTTAAATACGGTCATGTACGATGCTCAGAGCACTGATGGAATTATCACAAAAATCAACTGTTATCAGGAAACAACTGAAAAGCACATAACCTTTACAGCAAATCTCTTTGCGGACTGCACTGGTAATGGCACCCTTGGATATTTTGCGGGTGCGGAGTTTATGACAGGAAGTGAAAGTCGAAGTAAGTGCGGTGAAAAGCATGCGCCTGACAAGGAAAATAACAACCGCATGGGAAACAGTATTCTTTTCAGAGCAGTGGACAGGGGAGAACCCGTTAAGTTTACACCACCGTCATTTGCTAAAAAACTGGATGAAAGCGATCTTGCTTATCGTGTGCATTCTTCGGTGATTCCCGATTATTCACAGGCGGAAGATCCAGAGGAATATAAGCGAGTTTCGTCGTTCAGCAGTGCAGGTACGGAGTATGGATATTGGTGGGTAGAGCTGTCGGGTGAAAGCGAGGATATTATAGACGATTACGAAAATATACGCGATGAACTTTACTCTTATTTTTACGGGGTATGGGATCATATAAAAAACGGAGGTGATCACGGAGCTGCAAATTATGATCTTGAATGGGTCGGAGCGCTTCCGGGTATGCGAGAAAGCCGCAGGCTTGTTGGAGATTATGTCTTAAATGAGTGCGATATTCTTGAGAACAGACTGTTTGACGATGGTGTTGCATACGGCGGCTGGGGAGTGGATCTGCATGCGCCAAACGGTATAAAAGATAAACATCTTCTTCCCAGTCAGGTGTGGACGTTTGACGGAACGTATACAATACCTTACCGCTGTTATTATTCCAAAAATATAAAAAATCTTTTTATGGCAGGCAGAAACATATCGGCATCCAAACTGGGACTGGCAAGCGCGCGTGTTATAGGAACATGTGCTGTAGGCGGGCATGCTGTTGGTATTGCCGCGGCGATGTGTACGGAGAAAAATATACTGCCGCGAATGCTGAATGAATATACAGATTTGCTCAGACAGAGAATTTTAAAAGAAGATGGTTTTATCCCAGGTCTTGAAAATAAAGATAAAAATGATATTGCGCGCACAGCCGAATTTACCGCTTCTTCATATTTAAAAGGACATGGTCCGGAGTGCGTGATAAGCGGTGTTTCTCGTGATTACGGTGATAATAAAAATTCATGGAAATGTGAACTATCCCCGAATACGTGGATAAAAGCACGTTTAAAGAAGGCTTGCAAGCTGTCACAGATAAGACTTACTTTTGATTCTAATTTTACTTTTCCCATACGCATGACTATGGCGCCCGCGCGTCAGCGTCAGCAGCGCCGCGGGGTGCCGCCGGAGCTTGTTTGTGATTTTGATATATTAGTTTTAAGAGACGGTAAGACAGTTAAAACAATTAAAGTCAGGGGAAATCATCAGCGTTTGTGTGTATGTGATTTCGATATGACACTCTGTGACGGATTTGAAGTCAGGATACTTTCTACAAATGGTTGTCAAACAGTTACAGTGTTTGAAATAAGAGCTTATTGAATTACCGTTATTATAGTAAAAAATGTACCGCAAAAAAACGCGGTACATTTTTTAATCTTCAAGTCTGCATGCATTAATTCTGTTTTTTCTGTCTGATTTTTTATACAAACATAAAAGCTTAGATAAATGTGTTTATTGTCTTCGCAGGCTTTTTACAGCTGCTGATAGCTTTATTGGGTTACCGTAGCGGAGAGTACCCATTCTGTAAATCGCTGCGCCCAGCATACCTGCGCCTATTACCGACACAATAAGAATAATAAATGACAATACGATTTCCCAGATAGATACACTTCCCATAGCTACACGCATAAACATAGTCGTATACGAGCTGAACGGTAAATATGAGAGGATCTTTATAATAATACCGTCTGCATTTGTAAGCTGGAATAGCGAGAAAAAGTAAATTAACATAATAATCATGGTAAGGCCGCTTACACTTTTGCTTACATCTTCGACTTTGCTAACAAGAGCGCCCATAGCACCAAATAAAAACGCATAGAAAAGGTAACCTAAGGTTCCGAAAATTGCAAAAACGATAAGTACATTTGACGGTATATTGAGAACCATGTCAAGCATCCCGCCCCACTGCTCACGATTAAACTGATAAGATATAAGTATAGAACTGAGAATTATTCCGCTTTGCATTATTCCTGCAATTGCGCCTGCTATTACTTTACCAAACAAAAGACTGTTAGGTGTTGTGGAGGTGACAAGTACTTCTATTGCACGGTTGCTTTTTTCTGTAGTTACCGATACGGCAATCATCTGACCGTAAAACATGATCAGCATAAACACTATAATGACAAGAGCATAACAGTATCCGTAACTTTGCTGAGAATCTTTGTTTATAATATGCTCTTTAACGTTGATTTGAGGCTCATACATTTGTGTTATTTCATTAATGTCAAGACCGTGCTGCTGACAGTATCGTATACGAGACATCATTTTCATCGCTTCATCAAAGGTAGCTTGATCTTTATTGTATATCGAATTATTGTAAATATAATATTCGTATTCAGTATCTGATACTATTAAAAAACCTGCATCTACTGTATGGTCATTGACTAAAGCTTCAATTTCATCACCGCTGTTTGTTTTGATAAATTGTGCTCCATCAAAATATTGACTGAGAAGTTGTATGTCAGCAATACCTTTAGGGTCGTACAGTGCATATTTTATATTAGAATCAACCGTTTCTGAAGAATCATCCTGTAAAACATCATTTTCTGTATTTTGTGAATTTGTTTGAACTCCTGTAAACTTTGACAAGTCAAAAAATCTGGGCAGGCATAATAAGATAGCTCCTATTATAGCAAGCAGAAGAGTAAAGGTGATAAATCCCTTACTTGATATATATTCTTTAAGTTCGTATTTTAATATCACCGCAAATTTTTTCATTCTTCATCACCGGCCTTGTCCACAAAAATATCATTTAGTGACGGCTCATATATACCGAATTTATTAATTTCGATATCACTTTTGGCAATACGTTCCAAAATATCTTTAGATGTTGTTTTTTGAGATTTTGTAAGTATAAGCACCATTTTATTTTTGCCTGTTACTGTAAGCAAATCACTAAAATCACTCAACAGTTTTTCTTCAAGTTCCTTTAAAGAGTAGTTGACTGCTGACAGCATAAGCCGGTTTTTACCGTATTCACGTTTGATTTCAGTAAGACTTCCGGATAGTACTATCTCACCATGATGTATAATTGCGATACTATCACAGAACTCTTCAACATAGCTCATCTGATGGCTTGAAAAAATAACGATTTTTCCTTCAGATATAAGCTCATTTACAATATCTTTTAATATTTGTGAATTTACAGGATCAAGACCCGAAAAAGGTTCATCAAGAATAATTATATCAGGATCTGAAACAAGTGTTGCCGCCAGCTGCACTTTTTGCTGGTTACCTTTTGAAAGAGTTTCAAGCTTTCTTGAGGCATATTCTGGAATACCAATACGTTCAAGCCACTTTTGAGTGTTTTTGACAGCTTCTGATTTTTTCATTCCACGAAGTCTTGCAAGAAAAATTATTTGGTCCCAAACCGTACGTTTAGGATACAGTCCGCGCTCCTCTGGCAGATACCCCAATTTATAATGGTCCGCTTTAAAATGTTTGCCGTCTATAAGAATATCACCGCTGTCGGCTCTGAAAACATCCATAATAATACGTATGGCGGTTGTCTTACCGGCTCCGTTTCTGCCAAGCAGGCCTAGAGCCTGACCGCTTTTTACTTTAAAGCTTATACCGTGCAGAATCTCTTTATCTGAAAAACTTTTTTTGATATTTCTTATTTCAAGCTCCATATTACCCTCCTTATTTGTAATCTTTTTTTATTTTAATGCTTGAATAATATAAAGTCAATAAATATATTCAATTGTTTTATGACTTTTTTTTCACATTTAAAACATCGTTTAGATGAGCTAAATTTTGTACGGTTTTTGCATTTATGTAATGTTCTATTTTTTCAGTTTGCTCTAACTCATTATCGCTTTGATTTAAAAGACATAAAAATCTGTGAATTGTTTCATGACGGTATAGGAGATATTCGCCTGTGTTTTTTCCTTTTTCGGTAAGAGAGATATATCCGTATTTCTGAAATAGTATAAATCCGCTGTTTTTAAGCAGATATGCCATTTTAGATGCAGACGGAGGACGGACATGAAGGTTAGAGGCCAGTTCACTTATACGTATGATTTTGCCGTTGATTGACAAACGATAAATCATTTCAAGATAATCTTCCATTGATGCTGAGAGTCCATGAGTATGTTCTACATATCCCTTCATTGTAAAAAATTCCGATTCACCTTTATCCATATCATACCGCCTGTAACATTTTAGATTATTTTGTAATAGAATAGCTTGAGGAAAAAAAGTTTCCTCAAGGAAAATATATTTTCGGAAGGTAATATATATGAACGGCAATTTCAGCCTTAATGATATAAAGCCGGGACAAAAAGGCACGGTTAAAAGCCTTTTGTCGGACGGTAGCATAAGACGTCGGCTTCTGGATATAGGACTTATTGAAGGTACTCAGGTAGAATGCCTGGGCAGAAGTCCTTCAGGTGATCCCACCGCATTTTTGATCCGGGGCGCGGTTATAGCAATTCGTTGTGAGGATTGCAGAAATATTTTATTACAGGCATAATTTGGGGAGGAATAATATGGGACTTACAAGCGCCTCTGTCGGTATAAAAGCTGTTGATTCGGGATTAAAAATAAAAAAACAGAATAATAATGATTTTATTGTTGCAATTGCGGGTAATCCCAATGTCGGCAAAAGTACCTTGTTTAATAATCTTACCGGTATGAATCAGCATACCGGCAACTGGCCCGGCAAGACTGTTGCTAATGCGCAGGGGTATTGTAAGACCTCAAATTATGGTTATGTACTGGTTGATATTCCGGGAACATATTCGCTTATGGCTCACTCTGCCGAGGAAGAGGTAGCAAGAAATTTTATTTGTTTCGGCCGGCCGGATGCGACTGTTGTTGTATGCGATGCCACTTGTCTTGAACGCAATTTAAACCTTGTATTGCAAACAATAGAAATATCAAATAAAACTATAGTATGTGTAAACTTGCTTGATGAGGCTAAACGCAAAAAAATATCAATTGATTTAAAAGCATTGTCTGACATTTTAGGTGTACCTGTGGTTGGAACAATAGCACGAAAGAAAAAAACTTTGGATAATTTAATGCATCAACTGGACTGTCTGGTAGACGGAAGAACGTTGACAAAACCGCATGTAATCGAATATGAAGAAACCATAGAAAATGCCATTTCAGTTTTGGAACCTGCCATTGTTAATGCTGTCGGAGATACTGTCAGCCCGCGCTGGTTGGCGCTGAAGCTGCTTGATTATGATCAATCGCTGATCAAAGAGATAAATAATTATTTTGAATTTGATTTACTGTCTGAAAAAGGTGTAAGTGAAGCTTTAAAGCAAGCGCAGAACATACTTTCTCAAAACGGGTTTGATAAAGAAAGATTTAAAGACAGCATTGTTGCAAGTATTGTCCGTACCGCAGAACAGACAGCCAAACAAGTAGTTATGCAAAAGGGAGACGGCTATAACAGCGTTGATCGCCGCATAGACCGTATCCTTACCAGTAAATGGATGGGATATCCTGTTATGCTTTTAATGTTAGCCGTTATTTTTTGGATTACCATAACAGGAGCAAACTATCCATCCCAGATACTTTCTGATATATTATTCAAAGGGCAGCAATTGTTAAGTGATTTGTTTATAAAAGCAGGAGCTCCTGATTGGCTGCACGGTGCATTGGTATTGGGCGTGTACCGTGTGCTTGCGTGGGTTGTATCTGTCATGCTTCCGCCAATGGCAATTTTTTTCCCATTATTCACGCTTCTGGAAGATGTGGGATATCTGCCTCGTGTTGCATATAACTTAGACAGACCTTTTAAAAAGTGCAAAGCCTGTGGGAAGCAAGCTCTTTCTATGTGTATGGGTTTTGGTTGTAATGCTGCCGGTGTTGTAGGATGCCGTATTATTGACTCACCTCGTGAAAGACTTATTGCAATACTAACTAATAATTTTGTCCCGTGTAACGGCAGATTCCCGGCGATGATCACCATAATTACTATGTTTTTTATAGGCAGTGTCGGTATGTTTGACAGCGTTCTTTCTGCATTGGCACTTACTTTAGTAATAATGTTGGGAATAGCGGTAACCTTTATAATGTCAAGATTTTTATCGGAAACACTTCTTAAAGGAGTTCCTTCCTCATTTACGCTTGAACTTCCGCCTTACCGTCGTCCGCAGGTCATAAAGGTAATAATCCGCTCTGTATTCGATAGAACCCTTTTTGTGTTGGGAAGAGCCGTAGCTGTGGCAGCGCCTGCAGGATTGATTATTTGGCTTATGGCTAATATTACAGTGGGAGACTTGAGTATTCTCAACCATTGTGCTTATTTTTTAGACCCTTTTGCTCGGCTTTTAGGCATGGACGGTGTTATATTGATGGCGTTTATATTGGGTTTTCCTGCAAATGAAATTGTTGTACCTATAATTATAATGGCGTATATGGCACAAGGCAGTATTGTTGAACTGGACAATATTGTACAAATGAAGCAGCTTTTTGTCGAAAATGGCTGGACATGGATTACCGCCGCAAATGTGATTCTTTTTTCGCTACTTCATTGGCCTTGTTCTACAACTGTTTTAACTGTTCATAAAGAGACTGGCAGCCTTAAATGGACCGCTGTTTCAATTCTGCTTCCGACTTTGACCGGAATGGTGGTTTGCTTTTTATTCACACAGATTGCGCGGTTATTTGTATGAACGAACAATTAACATGGCAGCGTATGATGCTGTATTTAACGGCAATAGTAAATATAATTTTGGCGTGTATAAAAATATATCTGAGCTGTATATTTTATTCATTTGGGTTTGCTTTTGATGGTTTTATGCATATACTGACGGGTCTTGTTTGTATAGCATGCAGTGTGTCTGCAGAAAGGCAAAGCTGTAATGTAAAGGCAGAAATTTTAAGAATATTGTCAGGGTTTCCTCAGGTCAGTGAAGTACACAATATTAACTGGCGCAAATTCGCAGGGGTTATGAGAATAGATGTTTTTCTGTCATATAATACATATATTGTACACGGCAGCGGAGCCGGTACCAGCAAAAGCATAGAATATGCATTAAAAAAACACTTCGGAAGTGATTCATATATAAATATAAAAGTAAAAAAATATCCCTTAACGCCGATCAGACGAGTAAGAAAAGGTTGAAATAGTTATTTTGTTGTGATAAAATCAATATGCAGCATAAACCTACTATGCTGCATATTGTTTTGATATAACAGGAGAAAATATGATACGTAAATTAAAAGCTAGTGAAAAAGATTTGTATTTTGAATTAGTAGATGAGTTTTATCATTCGTCAGCGGTGCTGCATCCGATTGACAAATTGAATTATAAACGTACTTTCGAAGAAATTGTACGTTCTGATGTATATACAGAGTGTTTTATAATAGAGTATGACGGAGATATAGCAGGTTTTGCACTTATTAGTAAAACTTTTTCTCAGGAGGCCGGAGGTATTGTGATTTGGATAGAAGAACTTTTTATAAGACAGCAATATCGGTCAAAAGGTTTGGGGAAGGAGTTTTTTGAGTATCTTGAAAAGCATCGGCCTGCTGCCCGTTACCGTTTGGAGATTGAGCCTAAAAACGTACGTGCTCAAATGCTTTATGAAAAGTTAGGATATAAAATTCTTGATTACCGTCAGATGATAAAGGACATAAAATAAATAATTTATAGTATGATTTTTGATTTATAAAATTGATCAATAAATTTTAAAATAATATATTGACAAAGAAGGTTTGGTTTGCTATACTGATTAAGCGTATTTTAGAAGGACCATTAGCTCAGTTGGTTAGAGCAACCGGCTCATAACCGGTTGGTCCGGGGTTCGAGTCCCTGATGGTCCACCAATCCGCCGCATCTCATTCATGTCTTGCGGCGGTTTTTATTTTATATAAAAAACAGACAGGCTGTTTTGCTTTATAAGGATAAAGCGGTATGATTATTTGATCCTGTTATTTTGAAGCCGAATATAAAAATAGCTTTCTGCATTTGGAAACTGTAAATATGCCTAAAAAATGGGCTTTTTATATAAGGATGGCATATATATAGAATAAAAGACATAAAAAAGCATTAATTAAAAATACTTGTTTGCATATAATATTTTGAGTATAATTATGTTTTAATGTATCGGTTGAGCTGTAGTTTAAAACGTTATTGTTTTGCAATTTCTGTTGACAAATTGGCAATAATATGCTAAAATGAGCTACGTTGTCGGTGTTGATTGATAATGGCCCGGTAGTTCAGTTGGTTAGAACGCTAGCCTGTCACGCTAGAGGTCGTGGGTTCGAGCCCCATCCGGGTCGCCATTTTTGCCTCTGTAGCTCAGTCGGTAGAGCAGGGGACTGAAAATCCCCGTGTCGGTGGTTCGATTCCGCCCGGAGGCACCACCGATTTTGGTAAATTAAAGCTTATTTATATGGTGCCATAGCCAAGTGGTAAGGCCAAGGTCTGCAAAACCTTTATTCATCGGTTCAAATCCGATTGGCACCTCCAATGGGGCATTAGCGCAGTTGGTAGCGCATCACACTGGCAGTGTGGGGGTCAGGGGTTCAAATCCCCTATGCTCCACCATTTTAATTAAATAACAAGGGAGGCAAACAATGCAAAAGGTAGTCTACATAAGTAACAGCCGTGATTATACTGAGCAGAATGATATTAATGATAATAAATATCTTGTTCGTATAAATAAATTGCTGGAAGACGGCTGGACAATTTCGCAGATGAATACGCAGACAGTAGACGTTGATCCTAAGCTTGAAAATTATCTGCATAAAGAAACTCTCGTGTCATTTGTTGTTCTTGAAAAGCCTGAAGAAAGATAATAAAATGTCTTTGTCATATTAGTACAGATTCAAGTCTAACCCTTGACTGAAAATTTTATGCATGTATCTTTATTGTCCCCTGTTACAAACAAGGCTTGGAGTTGGTTTGAACTCCGGGCTCTTTTTGTTTATTTAAATGAAATTGATCGAAAAAACTTGGTATTTTATTGTTCCCTTATTACCGCATGAAGCAGGTTGCGATTTTATCTGGATACAACGTTATTTTGTAGTGCACTGTTCAAACTATAATATTGTATTAGTTTTGTGCATATATTGATCTGCTTTAAACAAATCTATTGACATGATTTTAATTATACAACGTTATAAAAATATGTTGCATTTAAGGGGGATTATTATGTCACAATATAACTTTGTAGAGACAGATCAGGTTGCAGCTCCTGTACAAAAGCTGAAAACCAACAGATCGTTGATCAAATTTATATTATTGTCTATTGTAACTTTAGGTATTTACGGTCTGGTCGAAGTGATGTCGATAGGGATCGATCTCAATACCATTGTCGGCAGGCGTGATGGCAAAAAAACTATTAACTATTTATTAGTGGCATTATTGTTGCAAAATATAACGTGCGGTATCGCCGGCTTGGTTTGGTATTATTCTTTGTCGGCGCGTATAGAAAGTGAGACGAAATATAGAGATATACAATATGATTTCGGCACTTCGACGTATTGGCTGTGGTACATTTTAGGCTCTTTAATTTTGGTAGGTCCTTTTATTTATTTTTATAGACTGTTAAAAGCAATGAATTTACTGTGTGAAGATTACAATGCAAAATGTTGATATAAAAATGATTTTGAATCCGGCGCAGACAATGTCTGCCCCGGATTTTCTGTGTTTTGTATTTTTAAATTGGAATATGATGTTGGTTGAACTTATAAAATAAATATGGTAAAATAATATTATAAAATTTTGTATGTATTATTTATAACGGAGAATATATTACTGTGAATATTTTGTTTGTAGGAAACAGTTTCACTTCTTATAATGAAATGCCGTCGCTGTTTGGCCGGATAGCGGAATCTGCCGGATGTGAAGTTAATACCGACTATGTTGCTTTCGGCGGATTTTACTTGAAAAATTATAATGATGCCCAAAGTGATGCCGGAAAATTGCTGTTGGATAAGCTGAAGCAAAATAACTGGGATTATGTCGTAATTCAGGAGCAGAGCAGGAATCCCATAACAGATTCGGCAGATTTTCAGATAAACGTCGAAAAACTGATAAAACTTGTTCGTGAGCATCATGCAAAGCCGGTTCTGTATCAGACATGGGCATATCAGAACGGCTCAAAAAAGCTTGAAAGTACAGGCTTGTCGTATCGAAAAATGTATACCGGGCTGAAAACTGCGTATAGGACTGCGGCTGATAAAAACAGGTGCCGGCTTGCTCCTGTCGGGAGCGCTTTTTATCTTTGCAGTCTTGTTGATAAAAATATCTGTCTTTATAACAGTGAGGATAATTATCATCCGTCTCTTCAGGGCAGCTATCTTGCCGCGTGCGTTATATTTTACAAGATATTCGGCAGCCGTAAAGCAGTGACTTTCAGCGGTGGCCTCGATAAACGGCAGGCTTCGGTGCTCCGTTTCACAGCCAGGCTGTGTGTATTTTCGTACGTTGATAAAAAATCAATTATTTACAGAGCATTGACTGCGGTTTTTGCTGTTGTTTTTATTATATCTTTGTATAAGGTCGCAGACTATTATATTCAGGCGAATAAAAGTGCTGTTGGGTTTGAACGGCTTTACAGTATGATAATTACGGAAAATGTTAATGAAGATACTCAGATTACAGCTTCTCAGAAATACGCGGCGCTTTATGAACAGAATTCAGATTTTGCAGGCTGGATATCCATTGACGGAACCAATATAAATTATCCTGTGATGTTTGCTCCCGACCGTAAGGATTTTTATCTGCGCCGTGACTTTGAAAAAAAATACAGCTATTACGGCACCCCTTATATTGCAGAGGCCTGTGAAATAGATGTATCTGATAATACTATTATATACGGTCATAATATGCGTAATGGAACGATGTTTTCAGCATTGGAGAAATATTTGTCAGAGGACTTTTTTAAGAACAACAGATATATACGGTTTGATACGATGAATGACTACGGTACTTATGAGATTTTGTCCGTATTTAAGGTTGAGGCGGTAATGGGTGAGTTTGATTATTATAATTTTATAAATGCCTCCACGCAGGCTGAATATGATGATTTTATTGCAACGTGTAAATCATATTCGCTTTACGATACCGGTGTGACCGCTCAATACGGAGAAAAGCTTATAACGCTTTCCACATGCGAATACTCAAGTGAAAACGGTAGGCTTGTAGTTGTTGCTAAAAAGGTTTAAATTAAGATATATAATAAAAAGCAAGTCAAGACTGACTTGCTTTTTATTATAGTATTTGTAAGGCACTGCTTTTTAGCTATTGTCGCCGTGGCGATTCTTTGTAGGTTTGAATACGCTTTTGAGCAGATCCAGCTTTTGTTCTTTTGTAAGGGTCGATACCTGCTTTTGTGAAAATCCGCTTTTTTGGAATTCGTTAAAGTCAAATATAAAATCGGCGCTGTCCCATACGGCCATATAGTCTTTAAATATAATGTTAAACAGTTCTTTTTTGGGATCGTTGATATCCAGAGAAAAGAAATCTCTTGCGGTAATTTTTTGGTTATAGTCGTTTGTGCAGTGCAGGTAGGGCCCTGTAATAAATCTGTCATCTACTTTATAGGTATCGTTGAAAATAGGCTTGTTAGTCATTCTTATTTCAAGATTTATTCCGAATTCTTGTCTGTACATACAAAGATCGTTTATAACTTTGAAATAATTATCGGTAACATCTTCGCTGCCGTAGACCAGGGCGAAAGTATTGCTCCAGGGCGTCACTGTAAGCAATTTGACAGTAGGATGCTTTCGTGACGCATTGCGGCAAAACTCTTTCATTGCTTTTCTGAAAGATGATTTTGCGGTTATGATAAGACGGTAGCCTGATATCCATATTTCCTTAGAGCAAGAAGGGATAACAGATTCCAAAAGTTCGTCCTTATGGAATTGAAGATTGTCAATACCAAAACTTTTCAATGTGTTTATATATTCATCGTTTTTTGATTCGCGGTATTTTAAAATTGAATCGGAAAGCAGACAAAGCGCTGATGCTATCAGTGATGTTGAAAACGCGATGCTCAGTTCATGCAAAACGCCTGAGTCGGTAGCAAACCATGTGACAAGAAAAATTATGGTCAGAGCTGTCAACATAGAAAGGAACACAAAATTTCCGGCAAGTCTGTATTGCTTTATTATTTGAAATACAGTTCTTGTAAGCGGCTCGTGATGATAATATACGGTATCTATTCCGGGACCGCGGTCGTCTGGGATGCGCTTGTGCTCAAAAAATCGGCGTGATGACAATATCCTGGAATGTGAGTTGTTTGTTGACCAGGTTCGAGTAAAAATATGATATCCTGCAAAGCGGTCTATAAGTTTTTCGTAAAATTCACCTGTGATTCCGCGGTTTCTGTAAACAGGATCTACAATAACCGTTGTAATATAAATGTTAGGCTGGAAAGAACGTGGTATTTCCTTGCATATGTAGTTTTTTCGAAAAGACATGAAACCGACAACACGTCCGCTGTCTATGGCAACAAATGCGGATTGCTTGCGTATGCTTTCAAAATATTCAGACGGGATTTTACTGGAACTGCCGCTGCCGTGCAGATCCTGCTGGGTGGAGGAGCTTCTCTGCCACAGCGGCGGTACAAATTCGCCGGCGCACTCTATGAGTAACTGAAAGATGCCATCCAATATAGTTTTGCTTTTGATGTGCTTATAATATCGTATAGTCATTTATGCCGCCCCCAATTATATATTTTTATTAATATGTGTGCGATTATAAATTACCATGTTTTATATCTGTTTTCAACAGAATGTTTAAAAAATAACGCCGAGCCCAATATAATTGGATCCGGCGTTACACTGGCTGGGATAGCAGGACTCGAACCTGCGCAATGATGGAGTCAGAATCCATTGCCTTACCAACTTGGCTATATCCCAATGCAAATTGCCTGATTAGTATACCATTCTTTTTGTAAATTGTAAAGACTTTTTTGTAAAAAAGTAAAAAAATAAAACTGTTGCAATCATAGACTTTATTATATATAATAATTCTGAGTTTTACAGAACAGGAGATATCTTATGAATTTTGACAAAAAAGATCTTTCATTTTATCCGGAAAATGTCTTGGATTATCAGCTGGAAAGATATAAGAAAACAGCTGAAAAATTTAAGGCCGCTTTCGGTTATGAGCCGGAAAATGTGTTCAGCTCACCGGGCAGAAGTGAGATTTGCGGAAACCATACCGATCATAATCTGGGCAAGGCGGTTGGTGCGTCTATAAATCTTGATGCGCTTGCTTTTACAGCTAAGCGTGACGACGGCGTCATTTGCATAAAAGCCAATGGCTTTGGCGATATAAACGTAAACATCGCAGATCTTGAAAAGCGTGAGTCTGAAAAAGCAAATTCCAGCGGGCTTGTTAGGGGCGTCTGCAAAAAATTTGCTGATATGGGATATAAAATCGGCGGATTCGATGCATATACCACAAATGATGTTTTGAAGGGCTCTGGGCTTTCATCGTCTGCAGCTTTTGAGATACTGATAGCCTTTATACTCAATAGCTATTATAATGACGAAAAGATAGACGCTAAAACAATGGCTATTGCATCCCAATATTCGGAAAACGAGTATTTCGGAAAAGGCTCAGGTCTTCTTGATCAGCTTTCATGTGCGTACGGCGGCATCATATCTATAGATTTTAAAGACCCGACCGATCCTGTTGTGGAACCTCTGCCTTTTGACTTCGCTTCGACAGGCTACAGTATGGTAATAACCGATACCCGCTGCGATCACGCGGATTTAACAGGGGATTATGATGCTATTAAAGGCGAAATGCAGGCGGTTTCGCGCTATTTTGGAAAACAGTATTTAAGAGAAGTACAATACAGCGAATTTTATGCGGCATTGCCGGATTTGAAAAATAAGCTGTCCGAGCGTGCTCTTATACGTGCGTTTCACTATTTTGATGAAAACAAAAACGTGGAAAAGCTTGCCGATGCGTTAAAGCATAATAATTTTGATGAGTTTTTGAAAATCGTAAACCGTTCCGGTGCTTCATCATACAGATTCCTTCAGAATATTTATTCTGACAAAAATCCTACAAGTCAGGGTATGTCTCTTGCTCTTTGTCTGTCTGAGCATTTGCTGTGCGGAAAAGGCGCCTCACGCGTGCACGGCGGAGGATTTGGCGGTACAATGCAGGCATATGTCCCCAATGAAATGGTGGATGAATATGTAAAAGAGATGGAGTCTGTGTTCGGCAGCGGCTGCTGTTATCTTCTTAAAATAAGAAATATCGGACCTGTAAAAGTATATTAAATACATATTGTCTATATTGCTCCGTGGAATTTTAGCTTACTGCTGTTTCCGCGGAGTTCGGTTTTGTACGGATTTTTCCAGTGTAAGAAGTATATAAATGCATAAAATATGCATTTATGCAAGAGTTATGCATACGCGATAAAAAAGTTGCACAAAAATCTGCGGCAATATTATAATACGATTATTGTAAAGTTACGAAGTTTAAAAAACCACAAAAACTCTATTGTATAAATATGCATTATATGCTAATATATATGCAATAATATGAATAAACATTTCGGAGGAACGAAAAATGGATAAAAAGAACATAAAAAAGGTAGTGCTTGCGTACTCAGGCGGTCTTGATACATCTATTATAATACCGTGGCTTAAAGAGAATTATAATAACTGCGAGGTAATCGCGGTTAGCGGTAATGTGGGTCAGGCAGACGAGCTTGAAGGACTTGAAGAGAAAGCGCTTAAAACAGGTGCGTCCAAGTTGTACGTTGAGGATCTTACAGATGAGTTTGTAAATGAGTATATCATACCTACCGTAAAAGCAGGGGCCTTGTATGAGGGGTATATGCTGGGCACGTCTTTTGCGCGTCCGGTTATCGCCAAAAGGATAGTGGAAATAGCAAAGGCTGAGGGTGCCGATGCGATTTGTCACGGCTGTACCGGCAAGGGTAACGATCAGGTGAGGTTTGAGCTTGCGATCAAAGCGTTTGCGCCGGATATGCCTATAATTGCTCCGTGGCGTGAGTGGAATATCAAATCACGCGAAGAGGAGATTGAATACGCAGAGGCGCACAATATACCGCTTAAAATAAACCGTGAGACCAATTATTCCAAAGATAAAAACCTTTGGCATCTCTCTCACGAGGGACTTGATCTGGAGGACGCGGGAAACGAGCCGACTTATGAGAAAAAAGGATTTTTGGAAATGGGCGTATCTCCTGTTGACGCTCCTGATAAGCCTACATATATAACGCTTGATTTTGAAAAAGGCTGTCCTGTTGCTTTAAACGGCAATAAGATGAGCGCTAAGGAAATAATCCTTGCTTTGAATAAAGTCGGCGGAGAAAACGGTATCGGGCTTCTTGATATTGTTGAAAACCGCCTTGTAGGCATGAAGTGCCGCGGAGTGTATGAGACTCCGGGCGGCGCGATACTGTATTTTGCGCATAACTATCTTGAGACGCTTTGCCTTGATAAAATGACTATGCACAAAAAGCAGGAACTTGCAATTACATTTGCCGATCTTGTATATAACGGACAGTGGTATACCCCATTGCGTGAAGCGCTGTCGGCTTTTGTTGACAAGACACAGGAAAATGTAACGGGAACTGTTAAGATCAAGCTCTATAAGGGCAATATGATAAAAGCGGGAGCATGGAGTGATTATTCTCTGTATTCAGAGGAAATTGCGACTTTCGGCGAGGACCATGTATATAATCAGGCTGATGCGGCAGGATTTATAAACCTGTTCGGACTTCCGATAAAAGTACAGGCGCAGGTAAACGCAAAGAATAAAAATAAAAAAGGTTAAAAATATGGAAAAAATGTGGGCGGGGCGCTTTACAAAGGCGCTTGACAAAACGGCGGATGACTTTAACTCGTCGATACATACCGATTGCCGGATGTATCGTCAGGATATACAGGGCTCAATGGCGCACGCCGCCATGCTTGCGGCAAAAAAAATAATAACGCAGGAGGACTGTGACGCAATACTGGCAGGACTTGAGGGGATACTCAGCGATATCGACAGCGGCAGGCTTGAGATAGATATGAACAGCGAAGATATCCATATGTTTATTGAAGCAGAGCTTACAAAGCGTATCGGAGATACGGGCAAGCGTCTGCACACCGCAAGAAGCCGTAATGACCAGGTGGCTGTTGATATACGTATGTATCTGCGCAGTGAGTGCGATGTTATAATAGATCTTATAAAGTCGCTGATACGTGCAATAGTTGTTCAGGCGGAAAAAAACAAAAATAATATAATGCCGGGATACACACATCTTCAGAGAGCGCAGCCCGTTTTGTTTTCACATTATTTGATGGCTTATACCTATATGTTTATAAGGGATATAGGCAGGATAAAAGACGCGGTTAAAAGAATGAACCTATCACCGCTTGGCTGTTGTGCTCTGGCAGGCACCACTTATGATACCGACAGAAATATGACAGCAGCAGCGCTTGGTTTTGACGGCATAACCGCAAACAGCATAGACGGAGTTTCTGACAGGGATTTCTGTGTGGAGCTTTTGAGTGCTTTTTCTGTCACAATGATGCATTTGTCGCGCTTTTCCGAGGAGCTTATAATCTGGTCCAGCTGGGAATTCAAGTTTATTGAGCTTGATGACGCGTTTACGACAGGCTCAAGTATAATGCCGCAGAAGAAAAATTCCGATATGGCGGAGCTTGTGCGCGGAAAAACAGGCAGGGTGTACGGTGATCTTATAACTATTCTTACTATGCTCAAGGGTTTGCCGCTTGCTTATAATAAGGATATGCAGGAGGATAAAGACGCTGTTTTTGACGGTGTTGACACACTTAAAAGATGTCTTGAAGTGTTCGCACCTATGATTGAGACAATGCGTACAATACCTGAGAATATGTATAAGGCCGCTCAGAACGGATTTATCAATGCTACAGATCTTGCAGACTATCTTGTGAAAAAGGGCATGCCGTTCAGGCAGGCGTATAAAATCGTAGGAGGTATCGTGGCCTGCTGTATAGAGAGCGGCTGTGTGCTTGAAGATATGCCTCTTGAAAAATACCGCAGCTTCTGTGATATGTTTGACAGTGATCTTTATGATGAAATAAGCCTTGAGACCTGTGTGGCAAAGCGTGTTTCGCAGGGCGGAACAGGTTTTGCGTCTGTTGAAAAACAAATTAGAGAGGTAAAGGAATTTCTGAATGATTAAGGTATTTATAGACGGCAGTTCGGGTACTACCGGTCTGCGTATAAATGAGCGTCTGAGTGAACGTGAGGATATTGAGCTGATAAAAATACCTGAGCAACACAGAAAAGACGATCATGCCAGAAAACAGGCAATAGAAATATCGGATATAACATTTTTGTGTCTTCCGGATGACGCGGCACGTCAGGCTGTTGAAATGGCAAAAGACAGCGATACAATTATAATTGACACATCGACGGCACACCGCACAAATCCTGAATTTGCATACGGATTTTGTGAGCTTGGCACGTCATTTTACGATAAAATAAGAAACTCAAAACGGATTTCAGTCCCCGGCTGTCACGCAAGCGGTTTTATTGCGCTTGTCTATCCGCTTGTTGAACACGGATTGATAAGCGCCGATACGCTTTTGACATGTACTTCGATCACGGGTTATTCCGGCGGCGGTAAAAAGATGATAGCAGAATATACATCTGATGACAGAAGTACGCTTTTGTCCTCTCCGAGGCTTTACGGGATAGGGCAGACGCATAAGCATTTAAAAGAGATGACCTGCATTACCGGTCTTGAGAGTGCGCCGGTGTTTTTGCCGATAGTATCTGATTTTTACAGCGGTATGGAGGTTACCGTGCCGTTGTTTGCCTCTCAGCTTAGGGGCGGTGTTGAGGATATAATAAAGCTTTACAGTAATATGTATACAGGTCCGGTTGTAAGATATGTAAAGCAGATGGACGAAAATGGATTTATGGCATCAAACGCAATGTTCGGCAGGGATTCGATGCAGATTACCGTGTCCGGCAACGGAGAGCGTATATTGCTGATAGCCGGATATGATAACCTTGGCAAAGGAGCGTCAGGTGCTGCAATCGAGTGCCTTAATATCGTTACCGGAACAGAAATAACAAAGGGTCTTGTACTGTAAGGAGTTAACTTATGAAGATGATAGACGGCGGCGTTTGTGCCGCAAAAGGCTTTAAAGCAAACGGAACGCACTGCGGTATACGCAAGAACCGTACAAAACGTGATATTTCGCTTATTGTAAGTCAAGTGCCGGCATCGGCGGCGGCGGTGTATACAACGAATCTTGTCAAAGGAGCGCCGCTTACCGTTACAAAACAGAATATCTCAAACGGTATCGCGCAGGCGGTAATATGCAACAGCGGGAATGCTAACACCTGCAATGCAAACGGTGTTGAAGTCGCTCGGAAAATGTGCGAGCTCGTGCAGAGGTTTACCGGTATCGAGTCATCTGATGTAGTGGTTGCATCGACAGGAGTCATCGGACAGCCGCTTGATATCACGCCAATTGAGTCAGGTATGGAACAGCTTGTGTCAGGGCTTGGACTTAACAGTCAGTACGCCGCAGAGGGGATAATGACTACCGATACCGTTAAAAAGGAAATTGCCGTAGAATTTGAACTGGGCGGAAAAACCTGCCGTATAGGCGGTATAGCAAAAGGCTCCGGCATGATTCATCCTAATATGGCAACAATGCTTGTGTTTATAACATCAGATGTTAAAATATCTTCTCAAATGCTGCAAAAAGCTCTGAAAAGTGATGTTGCGGATACTTTCAATATGATAAGCATAGACGGCGATACATCTACAAACGATATGGCAGTCGTTCTTGCAAACGGAATGGCAGGCAATGAGGAAATCACCTGTGAGGGAAAAGATTTTGAAACATTCATGAAAGCGCTCAATACCGTAAATGTATACCTTTGCAGGATGATAGCCGGTGACGGAGAGGGCGCCACAAAGCTGCTGGAATGTAAAGTCAGCGGCGCACCGGACAAAGAAACGGCAAAGATTGTTGCCAAAAGCGTTATCTGCTCAAGCCTTACCAAAGCCGCTATGTTCGGAGCGGATGCAAACTGGGGCAGAGTGCTGTGCGCTGTCGGATACAGCGGAGCAAGAGTGGACGTTGAGAAAATTTCCTGTTCCTTTAGGTCGGAGGCAGGAGAGGTATGCGTATGCGAAAACGGCTCAGGCGTTGAGTTTTCGGAGGAGCTGGCAAAGAAAATACTCAGTGAGAACGAAATAGAAATACTTGTTGATTTGCACGAATCAAACTTTGAGGCAACAGCCTGGGGCTGCGATCTTACCTATGACTATGTTAAAATAAACGGAGATTACAGAACATAAGGAGAAAATGATAATGGCTCTGAATATAACCAATGCGCAGCGTGCAGAAATCTTGACGCAGGCGCTGCCGTACATAAGAAAATATTACGGTGAGACGATCGTTGTAAAATACGGCGGAAATGCCATGATAAATGCTGATTTGAAGCAGCAGGTCATGGAGGATATCGTACTCATGTCTCTGATAGGCGTAAAAGTGGTGCTGGTACACGGCGGCGGTCCGGAAATAACGGAGATGCTTGAAAGGATAGGCAAAAAAAGCGAATTTGTTGACGGCCTGCGTGTTACCGATAAGGAAACTGCGGATATAGTGCAAATGGTGCTTGCAGGTAAAATCAACAAGAGCCTTGTAAATTATCTTGAGATAAAAGGCGGGCGTGCAGTCGGTCTTTCAGGTATGGACGGACATATGATAACGGCAGAGAAAAAGGACAAACGTCTGGGATTTGTCGGTAAAATAACTCATGTAGACGTCACGCCTGTAACAGATCTTCTTGAAAAAGGCTATATACCGGTCATATCAACTGTCGGATGCGATGATGAGGGAAATGTATATAATATAAATGCTGATACGGCAGCGGCAAAAATAGCCGCCGCTATAAAAGCCAAACGTCTTATTTCAATGACGGATATCGCAGGAATACTTCAGGATAAAAACGACCCGTCTTCACTTATTTCCGAAATGAATATACGTAAAGCCCGTGAGCTTATGGAACAAGGCGTTATATCGGGTGGCATGATACCCAAAGTCGAATGCTGTATCGACGCTGTGGAAAACGGCGTTGAACGTGTTATCGTTCTTGACGGAACTATCCCGCACGCCATTCTTATCGAAACTCTTACAAATGAGGGCGCGGGAACAATGGTATTTAAGGAGAAAGACAATGAGTGTTAAATCAGACGATAAAAAATATATTGCAAATACATACGCCCGCTTCCCGGTACAGATTGTACGCGGAAGCGGCTCTTTGGCATATGATGAAAACGGCAAGGAATATATCGATCTGGGCAGCGGTATAGCGGTAAATATTTTCGGCTTTTCCGATAAATCCTGGATAGATGCGGTAACGGAGCAGCTCAATACTTTTCAGCATACCTCCAATCTGTATTATACTTCACCGTGCGTCACACTGGCAAAAATACTTTGTGAGCGCACCGGGATGCAGCGTGTGTTTTTTTGCAACTCGGGAGCAGAGGCTAATGAATGTGCAATAAAGGCAGCGCGCCGTTACGCTGAGCTTTCCGGCAGGAAAAACTCCAAAATAATAACTTTGGTAAACAGCTTTCACGGCAGGACGATAACAACGCTTGCCGCTACCGGTCAGGACTCATTCCATAATGATTTTCTTCCGCTGACAGACGGATTTTTGTATACCCCGGCAAATGATATAGAATCTTTTAAAAAGCTTGTACAGCAAAATGACGTATCAGCTGTAATGTTTGAATGTGTACAGGGCGAGGGCGGGGTTCTGCCTCTTGATAAGGACTATGTTTTACAGCTGGAAAAAACAGCAAGAGAAAATGATATTTTATTAATAGTAGATGAGGTACAGACGGGCAACGGTCGTACAGGAAAGCTGTATTCATATATGAATTTTGGTATTTGTCCTGACATAGTTACGACAGCAAAGGGCTTGGGCGGCGGACTGCCGATAGGCGCTGCAATGCTCGGCGGGCGTGTCAAGGACGTGCTGAGTGTAGGAATGCACGGGTCAACATTCGGAGGAAATCCGGTGTGCTGTGCCGGTGCTATAAATATTATCAACAGGATAGATGATGCATTGCTTTGTGATGTAATGAGAAAGTCAAAGCTTATAACCGATGCGCTCTCAAACGCCGACGGGATAAAAAGTGTAAGCGGTATGGGTCTTATGCTCGGAATAGAAACAAGGCGCGATGCGGGAGAGATAATATCGGAGTGTATCGACAAAGGCGTGCTTGTAATAAAGGCAAAAAACAAACTGCGTCTGCTTCCTGCGCTTAACATACCTGATGACCTGTTGATTAAAGCTGTTGAAATAATAAAATCCGCGTGTGCGGTGTAGGAGAATAAATATGAACCTTAAAAACCGTGATTTTTTAAAGCTTTTGGATTTTACATCCGAGGAAATTGAATATCTTTTGGATACTGCCGCCGATTTTAAGGAAAAAAAGAAAAACGGTCAACCTCATAGATATTTTGAAGGCAAAAACATAGCTTTGATTTTCGAAAAGACAAGTACCAGAACACGCTGCAGCTTTGAGGTCGCAGCGCATGATCTTGGTATGGGCGTTACATATCTGGACCCGACCGGCTCACAGATCGGGCAGAAAGAAAGCATTGCCGATACGGCACGTGTTCTGTCCGGTATTTATGACGGTATAGAATACCGCGGTTACGGCCAGGAAATAGTGGAGGAGCTTGCAAAATACTCAAGCGTCCCGGTCTGGAACGGTCTTACAAATGAGTTTCATCCCACACAAATACTTGCGGACTTTCTGACTATTCGCGAAACATTCGGAAAGCTTTCCGGAATAAAGCTTGTATACTTGGGAGACGCAAGATATAACATGGCGAACTCTCTGACTGTCGGCTGTGCCAAGATGGGAATTGATTTTAAGGTATGCGCGCCTGAAAAATATTTTCCCGATGCGCAGCTTGTAAAGACCTGTCAGAAGCTTGCAGAGCAGTCGGGCGCAAAAATCAGTTTTGAAACAGACCCGCAAAAAGCGGTAAAGGACGCTCAGGTGCTTTATACAGACGTATGGGTCTCAATGGGTGAAAGCTCTGAAGTATGGGAAGAGCGCATCAAAGACCTTCTTCCTTACCGCGTTACACAGAAACTTATGGATGCCGCGTCAAAAGACGCCGTCTTTATGCACTGTTTGCCCGCTTTTCATGACCTGAAAACCGGAATAGGCAAGAGTATAGGCGAAAAGTTTTCACTTGACTGTCTTGAGGTTGAAGATGCCGTGTTTGAAAGCGACAGATCGATAGTATTCAGTGAAGCAGAAAACAGAATGCATACAATTAAGGCCGTAATGGCGGCAACACTGTGAGATTATGAAAAAAAGATATTTAGTACTTGAAAATAATACTGTATTCGAAGGGAAGGCGTTTGGCGCCGACACAGAAAGAATAGGTGAGCTGGTATTTGCCACAGGAATGTGCGGGTATATTGAAACGCTTACAGATCCCAGCTACTACGGTCAGATAGTTATGCAGACATTTCCGCTTATAGGCAACTATGGGATAATTGAGTCTGATTTTGAGGGAAAGTGCTGTGTTTTTGGGTATGTAGTGCGCGAGTGGTGCGATACTCCTTCAAATTACCGTGCTCAGTATGACCTTGACCGATTTTTGAAAAAACAGGGAGTGCCCGGGATAAGCGGTGTCGATACGCGTCTTATCACAAAAATGATACGCGACGCGGGAGTTATGAACGCTGTTATATGCGACAGTATACCTGATGACCTGTCTCAGGTCAAAGCATATTTTGTAAAGGGCGCTGTTAAAAGTGTAACCTGCAGTAAGCCGTCAGTCTATCCCGCTGTTGGTACAGAAAAATATAATGTTGCTCTTTTGGATTTCGGTGCGAAACGTAATATAATACGGTCTCTGTGCGCCCGTGGCTGCAAGGTGACGGTATTTTCGGCATATACAGAGGCCCAAAAGATACTTGGCGGCGGATTTGACGGCGTTATGCTGTCGAACGGTCCCGGAGACCCGGCTGAAAACGTTGATATAATAAACCAAATATCAAAACTTATGGGTAAAATACCAATGTTCGGAATATGTCTGGGGCATCAGCTTATGGCGCTGGCACAGGGAGCTGAGACAGAAAAACTCAAATACGGACACCGCGGAGTAAACCAGCCTGCAAAACAGGTCAATGGCACGCGTACTTATATAACCAGCCAAAATCACGGGTATGCTGTGGTGTCAGAAACTGTTAAAAACGGCAAAGTCAGCTATATCAACGCAAATGACGGTACATGCGAGGGCGTCGATTATCCTGAGCTTAAGGCTTTTTCCGTACAGTTTCATCCCGAGGCATGCTCCGGTCCGCTTGATACATCGTTTTTGTTTGATAAATTCTGTGATTTGATGGGAGGCGTGGCCGATGCCGTTAGATAAAAGCATAAAAAAGGTACTTGTAATCGGTTCGGGACCCATTGTTATCGGACAGGCGGCAGAGTTTGACTACGCCGGTGCTCAGGCATGCAGTGTATTAAAGTCTGAGGGCATAAATGTCGTGCTTGTGAATTCAAACCCGGCTACAATAATGACTGACAGCGCATTTGCAGATGAAATATATCTTGAACCTCTTACAGTCCAGACGGTAAAGCGCATAATAGAAAAAGAAAAGCCAGACAGTCTGCTCGCCGGACTTGGCGGACAGACAGCGCTTACGATAGCTATGCAGCTTGATAAGGAAGGCTTTTTCGACAATAATAATATCCGTCTTATCGGTACTAATGCAGATGCAATAGACCGGGCAGAAGACAGGCAGCTGTTTAAGGAAATGATGCAGAAAATCGGCGAGCCTGTTATACCGTCCGATATAGCCTGTACTGTAAAAGATGCCTGCGATATAGCAAGCAGAATAGGCTATCCCGTAATAGTGCGTCCGGCATTTACGCTGGGCGGTGCCGGCGGCGGCGTGGCTAATGATGAGACAGAATTAAAGTCGGTTGCCGCAAACGGGCTTGAGACATCTCCGATTACTCAGATCCTTGTTGAAAAATATATATACGGCTGGAAAGAAATTGAGTTTGAAACTATGCGTGATGCCGCAGGAAATGTCATTGCAGTATGCAGCATGGAAAATTTTGACCCTGTCGGTGTGCATACGGGCGACAGTATCGTAACTGCTCCGGCGCTGACCCTGTCTGATAAAGAATACCAGATGCTGCGTTCATCTTCGCTTAAAATAATATCGGAACTGGGTATCACCGGCGGCTGTAACTGTCAGTTCGCGCTGGATCCTAACAGCTTTGATTATGCTGTTATTGAGGTAAATCCGCGTGTGTCCCGTTCCTCTGCTCTTGCATCAAAAGCTACAGGATATCCTATTGCCAAGATAACCACTAAAATTGCGCTGGGATATACACTTGACGAAATAACAAATGAAATAACGGGCAAAACCTGCGCATGTTTTGAACCGACTCTTGACTATGTAGTAGTCAAGCTTCCTAAATGGCCGTTTGATAAGTTTGCAGGATCATCCAGAAAACTCGGAACTCAGATGAAAGCTACCGGAGAGGTAATGGCGATAGCAACGTCTTTTGAGGCGGCTCTTATGAAGGCAGTGCGCGGAGCGGAAATATCTCTTGATACGCTCAACGCCGCGCCGTTGGACGACAGACCTGTTTTGCAGCGTCTCTATGATATTGATGACAGGCGTCTGTTTACTGTATTTGAAGCGCTCAAAAGCGGAATCGAAGTGCAAAAAATACATGATATCACAAAAATAGATAATTGGTTTATAAATAAATTAAAAAAGCTTGCCGACTTTGAGTCTCAGATAAAAGACGGAATAACAGATGAATTGTATATCCGGGGTAAAAAACTCGGTTATACCGATGCTGCGCTGGAGCGCCTGGGTGGTAAGCTGCCGGATGAGTGCATAACATGTGTATATAGAATGGTTGACACCTGCGGCGCTGAATTTGAGGCCCAAACTCCGTACTTTTATTCTACGTACGATAAATATTGCGAATCACGCACTTTTAAAAAGAGCGGCAGACCTGTAATCATGGTATTGGGCTCAGGTCCTATTCGCATAGGTCAGGGTATAGAGTTTGACTATTCGTCTGTTCACTGTGTAAAGGCTCTTAAAAAGCTTGGTTATGATGTAGTTATTGCAAATAATAATCCAGAAACAGTATCAACAGACTATGATACTGCCGACAGGCTTTATTTTGAGCCTCTCACGCCTGAAGATGTGATGAATATCATAAAGGCTGAAAACCCTGTCGGTGTAGTTGTAGCCTTTGGCGGTCAAACAGCAATTAAGCTTACTGAGTTTCTTGATAAAAACGGAATAAAAATACTGGGTACAAGCGCTGCGGGAATAGATCTTGCCGAGGACAGACAGCGTTTTGACGGACTTTTGGAAAAGCTTGGTATGAAGCGTCCGCGCGGAATGGGAGTTATGACAATGGATCAGGCGCTCGAGGCTGCCAATGATCTGGGATATCCTGTGCTGCTGCGTCCGTCTTATGTAATAGGCGGGCAGAATATGAAAATCGTACATGATGACAGTCAGACACGAATGTATATGGAGCGTATCCTGTCAACCGGTATAGATAATCCCGTGCTCGTTGATAAATATATGCCCGGTATTGAGCTTGAGGTCGACGTTATCTCTGACGGTATAGATGTTCTTATTCCCGGAATTATGGAACATATAGAACGCGCAGGAATACACAGCGGAGATTCTATCGCAGTGTATCCGCCGTACAATATAAATGATAAAATGATAGGTATAATAGCGGAAAGCTCCAAAAAATTGGCGCTGTCGCTCGGCACGCAGGGGCTTGTAAATATTCAGTACCTGATTTACGGAAATGAATTATATGTTATCGAGGTCAATCCACGTGCCTCAAGAACAGTACCGTATATAAGCAAAGTGACAGGTGTGCCGATGGTTGATATCGCTTCTGCTGTCATGGTGGGCAAAAAGCTTAAGGATCTTGGATTCGGCGTAGGACTTTATAAGACGCCGCCCTACTTTGCGGTCAAAGTCCCTGTATTTTCATTTGAAAAGCTTACAGATGTAAACTCGTACCTTGGTCCGGAAATGAAGTCTACCGGTGAGGTGCTGGGAATTGGCAAGACGGTAAATGAGGCGCTTTTTAAAGGCCTTACTTCAGCAGGTCTGTCATTTAAGACGGATACAGCAGGTGTGCTTATCAGTGTTGATACACATGATCAGCTTGAGGTGGTAACGCTTGCTAAAAAATTTGATGATTTAAAATTTACAATCCATGCAACGCCCGAAACGGCACGCAGTGTGTCTGGCTTGGGCATAGACGTGAAAATTGTCACAGACATTGGTGATGAAGCATTCGCTCTTATAGAAAACGGGCAAGTGGGCTGTATAGTATATACAGGAGCACTTATGGATTCCACAGTAGACGACTATATAGCTCTTCACCGCCGTGCGCTGCTGCATTCTATACCTTGCTTTACTTCTCTGGATACGGCAAATGCTTTTGCGGATACAATAGCCGGAAGATACTCGCAGTTCAATACTGAGCTTGTAGATATAAACCATATGCGCGATAGGCGTATCCCGCTTAAATTTTCAAAGATGCAGGGTACAGGCGATGACTATATTTATATCGAAAATTTTGATAACAGTATAACCTGTCCTGAATCTTTGTGTATAACTTTATGTGACCGTCATTACGGTATCGGCGGATACGGTATAGTTCTGTTGGAAAAATCCGAAGTTGCGGATGTGAAAATGAGAATGTTTAACAGAGACGGCAGTGAAGGAAGTATGGCAGGCAGCTGTATTCGCTGTACAGGTAAATACCTTTACGATAAGGGCATTGTAAAAAAGGACAATATAACAGCAGAAACTGCAAGCGGCATAAAGAATCTCAGGTTATATACTTCAAACGGTAAAGTGAGTCTTGTAAGTGTAGATATGGGGAAAGCAGTACTGAACGCATCTGAAATACCATGCACACTTGATGTAGAGAATGTTTTTAATACTCCCGTTACAGTAAACGGCATAGAATATAACATAACCTGCGTTTCCATGGGAAATCCTCATTGTGTTGTTTTTTGTGACAGAGTAGACGGTGTGGATATAGAGAAGGTAGGACCGGAATTTGAACACTTAGCTATTTTTCCTGATGGTGTAAATACTGAGTTTGTTCGTGTCGTAAATGACAGTACACTCAAGATGCGTGTATGGGAACGCGGAAGCGGAGAGACAATGGCTTGCGGAACAGGTGCGTGTGCTGCGGCAGTGGCGGCTGTGTTAAACGGCTTCTGTAAAAAAGGCTGCGATATTACCGTAAAGGTCCGCGGAGGAGACCTTATTGTAAACTACACCGATGAACGGGTAATTCTTACCGGTGACGCCAAACTGGTATATGACGGTGTTACAGAATTTTAATACCCCATAGACAAAATGATTTATTTATGTTAAAATATGTTCTCAAAAACTTTAATTTAAGAGGAGCGGTATAATGATTAATGACAGCATATACTTTTTGATCGATTACGCCTTAAAAAACAAACTGATCGAAAAGACGGATAAAATTTATACTGTAAACCGTATTTTGGAAGTTTTGTGCTTAAATGAATACAAGGAGCCAAAAGAACCGGTGTCGATGGCGCTTACGGACGCGCTTAAAAATTTATGTGATTATGCTGTGAATCAGGGAATGATTGAGGATTCAGTGGTATATCGCGACCTTTTTGATACTAAAATAATGGGAGCGCTTACACCCAGACCGTCTGAGGTTATTGCTAAATTCTATAAACAGTATGCCGTTTCTGCTGAAATGGCGACAGATTATTTCTATAAATTCAGCTGTGATACAAATTACATAAGACGTGATCGCATATCCAAAGATGTAAAGTGGAAAACCGATACAGAGTATGGAGAAATAGACATAACAATAAATCTTTCAAAGCCTGAAAAGGATCCTAAAGCGATAGCGGCAGCCAAGAACTTAAAACCGGCGGGCTATCCCAAATGCGCTCTTTGCAGAGAGAATGAGGGCTATGCCGGAAATGTCAATGCTGCAGCAAGGCAGAATCACAGAATTATTCCAATAACTATAAATAAGAGTGAATGGGGTCTTCAGTATTCACCGTATGTTTATTATAATGAGCATTGTATTTGCTTTAACTTTAAACATACACCTATGAAAATCGAACGTGCGACATTCGTTAAATTGTTAGACTTTGTCAAACTGTTTCCGCATTATTTTCTTGGCTCAAATGCTGATTTGCCCATAGTCGGAGGCTCAATACTCAGCCATGACCATTTTCAGGGCGGACGGTATGAGTTTGCTATGGCAAAAGCGCTTGTTGAAAAGCCTGTTACCTTTACAGGTTATGAGGATGTTAATTGCGGAATTGTAAAATGGCCGATGTCCGTGATCCGCATAAAGTCAAAAAATTCTGATCGTCTTGTTGATCTTGCTGATAAAATACTGAATGCTTGGCGCAGGTATTCCGATCCGGATGCGTTTATATTTGCCGAAACTGACGGTGAGCCGCATAACACCATAACACCTATTGCGAGAAAACGCGGAGAATATTTTGAACTTGATCTTGTGCTCAGAAACAATATAACTACCAAAGAGCATCCGCTGGGAGTATTTCATCCCCACGCTGAACTTCATAATATCAAAAAGGAAAATATAGGCCTTATTGAAGTAATGGGACTTGCGGTATTGCCTGCAAGGCTTAAAACCGAGCTTTCAACAGTAGCGCAATACATAGTCGAAGGCAAAGATCTTAGGTCTGATCCCGTGACGGAAAAACATGCCGCCTGGGTAGAAAACTTTATAAATGAATGCAATATCACTTCCGATAATGTTGATGACGTACTGCGTATGCAGGTCGGAAAAACCTTTAAAAAGGTTTTAGAGCACGCCGGTGTTTATAAGCGTACACCGCAGGGAAAGGCTGCGTTTATGCGCTTTATTCAAAGTGTATAATATATAATAAAAAAGGCAGGGTATCCTGCCTTTTTTATTATATCTATTTATATCTTGCCTTTTATTTTGCCATAAAATTCTTATGGAATCTCATGATGATGGCAGCTATTTCTGCACGGGTAGCATTGTCTTTGGGTAAGAATTCCGTCTCGGTCTTGCCGTCTACGATTCCTGCCTGCTGACAGATATATACTGCGTCTTTTGCGTAACCCTGGATATTTGCATCATCAGCAAACTCTTTCTTCTCTATGTCTGCTGTAAGCTCTATGCCGAATTTCTCCGCATATCTTACTACCATTACGCATATCTGCTGACGCTGGATCGCTGTCTGAGGCTCAAATGTTGTCGGTGTCATTCCGTCTACGATTCCGTTATCATATGCCCACTTGACTGCAGGTGTGTACCACTTGCCGGCAGGTACGTCTGTGAATACTGTACCTACACTGCTGTCTGATGTATCTACTCCGCTCATGTTTGCAAGTATCTGTACAAACATCGCACGGTTAAGTGTTGTTGTAGGCTCAAATGTTGTCGGTGTCATTCCGTTCATAAGCTTGAATGTAGCTGCATAGTCAACATATTCTTTATACCATCTGCCCGATTCCATATCCGTAAATATTGTTGTACTGTCGATGATTTCCTGAGCTTCAAGCTTTGTACCCTCTGCCGTTCTTGTATCTTCGGCTCCGCAAAGCTCACATTTTGCAGTCTCTGTTCCGTCTGCCTCTGTTGTAGCGTCATTGTTGTATACATATTCGCCCCATACGTGTGCAGCAGGATCAGCAGGAGTGGACTCTGTCTTTGTATGCTCGGGGTTATTCTTACAGGTGTAAGTCTTAACACCCTCTGTCTTACAGGTTGCAGGTGTTGTTACTGTACCTTCATCCCAATCGTGACCTAAAGCTGTATCCGCATCGATTATAGTATCTGTCACACCACAGCCGTCCAGCTCACACGTTGCGGTTTTAGTGCCGTCTGTTGTACAGGTGGCATCATTATTGGATATATATTCCTTAAATATATGTCCTGCCATATCATGTGACATAAGCAACAGATTTTGAGCGGCAAAAGCAATATCTTTTTCATTGTCCGATTCAAGCATTGCTTTTGCATCTGCCAAAGCTTTTTCAAATTCTGCTCGCTTTTCTACAGAATATGAAGTCTCATAATCGGGATCGGATTTTATTAGCTGAGCAACTGAAATTGCCAAATTAAGAGAAGTCTTGTCAACCGGTATCTGAATAAATTCAAGTGAGCTTACAGCATCCTCAAGCTGTTGAACCGCATAATCAATATCTGTCTGATATACAAACTTAACGTCAGCTGAGTTTATGGCGTTATCAAGACGTGTTTTGCTGTCTGGTGTGTATAATTCATAGTTTACGGATTTTTTAATATTATCCGCTTCTGTCAACAATTCGTTTAGGCGTGAAAAATCAAGCCCTGATGTATCAACAACAGTACGCTCAATAATATACGGCTTGAGTTCATAGCTTCCGGCATGCATTATTCCGTAGTTTTTCATTTGCAGCTCAATTCTGTCCGAATATACATATATAATCAAACTCTGAACAACCTTAGCGTTTGAGTCGTTTACCGAGCCGTCTATGCTGTTGTTATAGTATCTCATTGAACCCATAAACGCAGATGTAAAGCTGGGCTCAGCTGAACTTTGGGGTATATTGCCTGCATAGTCTCCGGAAATCAAGATTTTCAGAGGCTCCATTCGAATTGCGTTACCTGAAGCTCCGTTTGTCATGTTTGTAAGTGCATATTCACCGCATGCAATAATATATTGCTCCCCGTTTTCAACCGAATGTACTTTTTTGTAGTAATCACCGTCTTTTTTGTAAAAAGTTAGTACTGACGGTGAGCCGTAAGAAAACTTATTTCCTGTGCCGCAGTGAACGCTTTCACCGTTGTAATTCAAATAGAAATCATCCGATAAAGTCCAAATAACAGGTGAGTCAACAGTATTGAGATTACCGTCAATTCCGAGATATTTGCCCGTTTGGACATTTTTTATATTGTATCCGTTTCCTGATGCTTCAAAAGTCCAAAGTACATTTTCATTAATCTCAGTGATATCGGTGGAAGATGCGGCTTTTGAGCCATCGGATAGATAGCTTGTGACACGCTGCGCTGTATCAGTTCTGATATAAGCCGAGTCGGTACCGTGATCATGACCGTAAAGATAAATTGCGTTGGGATATTTGGCAAGTATATTTTTGAAATCGGTATTACAGGGCTCTATAAGTCCTTTTGAAGAAGATGATAAGCTGTTTGAATCATTAAACGGGAAATGACCTATCACAAAAACAGTTTTATCCTGTCCTATTTGAGAAAGCTTGTTGTCAACCCATTGTATGGCTCCGTCTGTGTAAGCATAATTATAATTTTGCAAATTACCTTCAAGAGTCTTATGTGCTGTGTTAATGCAGACAAAGTCAAATCCGTTTATAACATAATGATATGCCAATAGATTGGGAGTCCCGTTGTAATCCTCGTAATAGCATTCATTTTCAGCAAGTTCTCCAACATTGTCTTTCATATACAGATCATAATAAGGCGCGCTGTCATATCCGTCTCTTTCGCCGCAGCTGTAGTCGTGATTTCCTGTAACCCACAACACATTGTCTGTAACTTTTGTCGTTGCGTTCACAACATTTGCAAGCACCGAGTCGAGCTTGTCCTTGCTCACCTGATTATCAGAGCTTACATCGCCGCCGATAATCAGTACATCAATGTCTTCACTGTTTGCAAGCTCACTGCATACCTCATTTATCGTTCCGCGTATGCTTGCGTTGTTAAGAATATCATTTTGGTTATGCAGATCGCTAATGCACGCGATAGTCATCAGCGGTGTTTCCCTCTGAGCAAAAGTAAATGACGAAAGTAAAAGGATTAACATTGCCACAGTAATAGCTATTGATAGATATCTGGTGCATTTTTTCATACATTCCGCCTCCTGTAATCAGTTTAAATAAGTATATCATTTATTTTATATAAATACAATGTTGATTTTTATTATATATTTGACAACTTAACAATGCTGAATTATAATCTAATAAAGGAAGTAATGATAAATGGAAAATGATCGTTATAAAACTTATAATACAAAGCGCAATGAAATCATATCTCAGTACAGAAAAAAGAAGCTGGTAAACGTGGCGGTTACTTTGGCTGCGGGCGTGTTGCTGCTGATTATTGTAATTGCTTTGAAAGATTTTCTCAATATCGCAGTGACGCTTGTGCTGAGCGCTATGATAATAATGGTAACTGTGATTTTTGCAAGAATACGTGTGGTGACTATAAACTATACAATGAGCTCAAGATTAAGACTTTATGAACAGGAGGAACCTCAGTTTCATGCCAATTTCAGAAAGTGAAAAAATATATATTGAAAACGGTCAGCTTTCTGCTGTCATCGATTGCAGAGGTGCTCAGCTGAAATCTTTGAAAAAGGACGGCGTCGAGACGCTTTGGCAAGGTGATAAAAGATTCTGGACAGAAACAGCACCGGTTCTTTTTCCCATTTGCGGAGGTCTGAAAGACGACACATATATCTTGGGCGGAAAGCAATACAGTCTTCAAAAACATGGGTTTGCATGTAACCTTGAGTTTGAGGGGCAGCGTATTTCTGCCGAGAGCGCCCGGTTTATACTGCGCTCTGATAAATATACTCTTGAAAAATATCCGTATGAATTTATTTTTACAGTGACTTTTACTTTGCACGATAATATGCTTAGGACAGAATATAAGGTAAAAAATATGAATGAGCGTGATATGTATTATTCTGTCGGTGCTCATGAGGGCTTTGCCTGTAAAGAGGGGATAGAGGCGTGCAGTGTTGTTTTTGACCGTCAGGAAAAATTTGAAACATGTGTTGTACAAGACGGATTGTTAAGCAGAAAGAAACAAAAAATATTGTCTGACGGCAATACTATAGACTTGAAAGAGGAATATTTTACAGTCGATGCACTTATATTTGAAAATGTGAATTCTGATTCGGTTACTCTTATAAATCATAAAAATCCAAGAAAAATAACAGTGGAATTCAAAGACTTTGAAAACCTGCTGATTTGGACTGTTCCCGGTGCCGGGTATGTGTGTATAGAGCCATGGAGCGGGTTTCCTGATTATATTGATACTGATAAAGATTTTACAAAAAAAAACGCTATACAAAAAATTTTACCGTATGGCACAGCTGTTAAGACGCATATAATTACCATAGACTGAAAAAGACAGTTAACTGTTGTTTGCTGTCTATCGGTATATAGCTTCATGCGGATAATAAAAGTAAAGCTCGATTGAGCTGTATAGCTATAATCACATATGATCCCAATATAAAAAGCAAAAGAAATTAATTTCTTTTGCTTTTTAATTATTCATGAAATCACTTATAATATCTTCGAATGTAGTCGGTGTCACTTTACCTGAGCGCATAAGTCTGACAAGGGCTTCTATGCTTTTCTTGTCGGAAGAAATGTCGTTAATGGTTTTGCACTCAGTAACTCCGTTTTCATCTTCGGATGTAACCGTTATTCCGTAAAATTTGATATCACCGTGTAAGGTGAAGTTGATTTCATAGGTCAGCTTAAGACTGCCCGCTTCTGTTAAAATATTTTCTTTCATCATAATTTCCTTCCGTGATAATTTTAAATTCGAAAGGGGAAATTATCAATAAAAACAGTTCGACAAATTTTGACTATAATTTTACAAAAAATAAAAAAGCAGAAAAATTATCGAACAATTTTGTAAAATTAGTATATTTTATCTAAAAACAGGTGTGCTATTTTAAAAAATCAGAATCCGGAGCTTCAGTAATATCAAATACCGACAAAAGAAATTTCAATAAATTATCATCTGTCTCCAAAATCGCGGCGGTTTGAGAGATCGAGTAGCCTTCCGACAAAAATTCAATGGCTTTTTTAAAATCAATAATAAAGGCTGCGGCAAAAATATTTGCTTCTCGTTCATATATACTGCTGGTACAGTCAAACTGCATGCTGATGCAGCTTTGATTGATCCCGCAGTGCAGTATATGATGGCCCAGCTCGTGTGCGCATACTATCTTTTGCATATTGCCATCCAGATTTTCATTAATAACGATGACCGGTATGGAAAAAGAGCAGAGATATGCACCTTTAAGCGAGCCTAAATCCTTGTAGGATATCTTAGCGCCTGTTATCCTTGCTGCCTCAAAAGGATCTCTGCATCCGATCATCTGCTGTACATATACAGCTTTTTTTCTTATGTATTCTGCAAGCATTATTTTACAGCTTCCTTTGACTCCCAATAAATTTCATTTATTGCACGCATGACTTTATCCTTATCTTTTTGGGAAAGTCTGCCGCCTGCAAAAAATCCCTGTATATCTGATAAAAGTCTGTCTATATCATCAGCTGCATCCTTCCCAGCACGGTTTGCAGCGTCTATGACATACTTAGCTGTATCGTCTAACAGATATTCGTAACTGACACCTAAAACATCACCGATTCTTTTTACTATTGCAATGTTAGCTGGATGCCTCTGCCCGCTTTCGTAATTCTGTATCGAGCGAAGTGAAAGCTGTGATCTTTTAGCAAGCTCACTCTGAGATATTCCAAGCTCGCTGCGTACCGTTCTTATCTTTTCTCCAAATTCCATATTTTACTCCCTTATATGCACGAAAATGTATATTTTCGGCTTGACAACGCAATGTAGTGCGTATATAATAAAAATAAGATTATGCAATATCGTGCGTATTTGTACATATATAATAATTTATTTTTAAAGATTTGTCAAGTATAGGGGAAGTTGATTTTGTCAAGAGTAATTCTGCACTGTGATATGAATAATTTCTTTGCATCTGTTGAGTGTCTGCTGAATCCTGAGCTGGCCAACAAGAGAGTGGCTGTATGCGGAAATTTGCAAGAGCGTCACGGAATTGTTCTTGCAAAAAATGAGAATGCGAAGAAATTTGGGGTAAAGACGGGTGAGGCGATATGGGAGGCTCAGAAAAAGTGTCCGGGACTTGTGATAGTACCGCCCAGGTTCGGTTATTACACAGAGTTTTCAAAACGGGCAAGGGAGATATATAAGCGGTATACAGATCTAGTCGAGCCGTTTGGGCTGGATGAGTGCTGGCTGGATGTAACAGGCAGTGTGCGGCTTTTCGGAGACGGGAAGAAAATCGCCGATGATATAAGAGCTGTAATAAAAAAAGAATTGGGACTTACCATATCTGCCGGCGTTTCATTTAATAAAGTTTTTGCCAAATTGGGCAGTGACCTTAAAAAACCTGATGCCACTACAGTGATTTCTGAAGAAAACTTCAGAGAGCTTATTTATCATTTGCCGGCAAATGACATGATAGGCATAGGACATTCGACATTTAAAAATCTCAGCAGTATAGGAGTATATACGATAGGGGAATTAGCACAACTGCCTGTTGATACGTTACGTATCAGGCTGGGCAAACACGGAGAAGCCCTGTGGAGGTACGCAAACGGACTTGATAATTCACGTGTTATCCCCGAGGAACTGTCCGGACCCATAAAGAGTATAGGCCGCGGCATAACGGCGGTGAGAGACCTTGTCAGCGCAAAAGAGGTACATGCTGTAATGCTGTTTTTGAGCGGAGAGGTCGCCAGAAAGCTGAGAGAAGCAGAACTGTTTGCCGGATCGGTTCAAATTTCCGTGCGTGACAGCAGACTTGTTACAAGAGAATTTCAATGTCCACTGCCGATGGAAACCTCGAATGCCGGGCTGATTGAAAAATATGCTTATGATATGTTCTGCCGTAAATACAGCTGGCAAAATGCCGTGCGCTCTGTTACTGTACGTGCTATTAAGCTTGTACCGTCAAGTTGTGCAAGACAATTGGATATGCAAGTCGATATTCAAAGGCTTGAACGCAAGGAAAAAATCGACAGTGTTGCCGATATGATAAATAAGCATTATGGTAAAGGAACATTAAAGCCTCTGACACTTGTCGCGGATATACACATTCCTAAATTGCGCCCGGACGGTGCAATGCTTCCCGGGTTTAATATTAGACCTTGACCGGATAAAAATGTGATGTTATACTGGTTTCGAGGTGATTCGCTTGAAAATTGCAGTACTAACAGGGGCTTCTTCCGGTTTGGGTCAGGAATTTTTCAAAAATCTCGAGACGCTTGAAGATATCGACCAGATATGGATAATAGCAAGGCGCGCAGACAAGCTGGAACAAATGGCACGTGATGCTAAAATACAAACACGAGCTATACCGCTTGATTTGTCTCAAAAGAATTGTTTGGATAGATTCAGCGATATTTTAGAGCAAGAAAAGCCCGATATACGTATACTCATAAATAATGCCGGCTTTGGAAAGCTAGGATATATTTATGATATGGATTATTCTGAACAGGCTGAAATGATAGCAGTAAATAATACGGCATTGACAGTTTTGTGTGTAATATGTCTTAAATATATGCATGAAAAATCGTTTATAATAAATGTCGCGTCTATTGCCGCTTTTGTTCCAAATCCGCGCATGTCTGTGTACTGCTCTACAAAAGCGTACGTATTGAGCTTTACAAAGTGTATACGTCAGGAGCTTAAACCAAGAAAAATAAATGCTTTTGCGGTTTGTCCTGGACCAATGGCGACAGAATTTCTTGATGTCGCCGGTATTTCCGGAGGCAAGTCTAAAACTTTTGAAAGGCTTCCTTACTGTAATGCGTCAAAGGTGGCAAAAAAATCACTTGAGTATGCCCGTAAGGGGAGAGCGGTATATACTCCCAAGCTGTTCTATAAATTTTATAGAGTATTGTGTCGTATTCTGCCTCATGGTTTTGTCATGAAATTTTCAAAGACGTAATAATATACCGTTATTGTTTTCCGGTAAAATATTTTAATTTAAAAAACGCTGCTTATTGCCGTTTAGCAATCTGCAGCGTTTTTTTAAATTTGTTTGACTTTAATTGGCTTTTTCAGTTTAAGGGCCAGTTCAATCATTGACTTGGTCCCTCTGCTTGCACCGTCCCAAAAGCAAATCACATAGTCGCATGTGACCGCCATTTGACGGTTTCTTATCACTCCTGCGCTTTTGCCGTATTTATTCCAGTTTGCAGGAAATCTTTCTATTTTCATACCGTTTTCTTTTGCATAGCTCTCTCCCAAAAGGTCCGCGCCACGGCAGCCTTCTGACAGTATGATAATCGTATGTTCTTTTCTTATACTGCTTATACAGAAATCAATGTACTTTTTTGCTTCAACGTAATCATTGTAATTTCTGCTTCCGGCGATCACTACTCTTTTTATCATAAGCATCACATTTCTATATATATATTTATATAAGTATATATTTATATGAATGAATTGTCAAGTGCATATATCTCTAATAAAATATATCCCGAGGTGTAAAATATAAATATGATAATAATAACACTCGATAAATTTTTAAATAAATCAGGCATCAGCAGATATGAGCTTGCAAAACGTACAGGGATCCAGTACCAGATTATCGATAACTATTACAAAAACAAAGTTAGGCGATATGACAGTTATGTGCTGGATAGGATTTGCAGCGCGCTGGAATGCAGAATAGATGATATTATAGAATATAAAAAATAGGACACGGCGGATTGACTGCCGTGTCCTGATATTTTTATTTATTTAAAATATCTGTTTAAAAGCCCTTCAAAAGCTTTGCCATGGCGGGCTTCGTCACGAGCCATTTCATGAACTGTGTCGTGAATAGCATCAAGACCGGCTTTTTTAGCGCGTACAGCAAGATCGGTTTTGCCCATTGTTGCGCCGTTTTCGGCATCAACGCGCATTTGGAGATTTTTCTTGGTACTGTCTGTAACAACTTCACCGAGCAGCTCTGCAAATTTAGCTGCATGCTCTGCTTCTTCATAAGCAGCTTTCTCCCAGTACATGCCTATTTCGGGATATCCTTCACGAAATGCAACTCTTGCCATAGCCAGATACATACCTACCTCAGAACACTCACCGTTGAAATTAGCGCGAAGATCTTCGATAATATCTTCAGAAGCGCCCTTTGCAGCTCCGACTACATGCTCGGAAGCCCAAGTCTTTTCTGTCATTTCTTCGAATTTTTCAGCAGGCGCACCGCAAACGGGGCATTTTTCGGGTGCTGAGTCTCCCTCATGAACATAACCGCAGATTTTACAAACAAATTTTTTCATTTTTAATATCTCCTTTATTTAATATATTTTTACAATTATTGCAAATACCGCTGAAATAAACATCTTTTTGCAGTATATCAAAATTATTAAGTCCGTCGGCTGTTAAAGCGTCGACCTTGAAATCGTAAATGCAGTTACAGCTTTGACAAATAAAATGACCATGTAAATTTGTATTGGCATCATATCTTGTTCGCGTACTGTCTGCTTTTACTTCTATTAGCAGTCCGGCCTTGACAAAAGACTGTAAAATGTTGTATACGGTAGCACGAGTTATGCTGTATCCATTTTCAGCCATAGCGCTGTATATCTCATCCGCATCAGGATGCGTTTTATGATTACACATATAATCGTAAACCCAAATGCGCTGTGGTGTGCTTTTCAGACCGTGACATCTCAGTTCTTGCGTCATCGATTTCAGATCCATGTGCCTCTCCTTTCATGACTATAGTAGCACATGCATATAAAATTGTCAAGATATAATTTAAAAATAATTATAAAATTATAATGATTCTAATTTGGATATGATTTTTTCTGCATGTTCAACATCGTCTTGTGTTGCTGAAGGAATATCTTTAAGCGGATACTGAAATCCCAGTGCCTCCCATTTATATCTTCCCATGGTGTGATACGGAAGTAATTCCGTTTTATTTACATTTGACAGACTTTTGATAAATTTGCCAAGCCTTATAAGTTCCTGGTCATTTTCAAAGCCCGGAATTATAACGTGCCTGATATAAACCGGGATTTTCAACTTATCAAGATATCTGGCACATTCAAGAATATTTTTGTTGTCGTAACCTGTGAGCTGTATATGCTTTTGGCTGTCAATGTGCTTTATATCAAGCAGTACAAGGCTGCAGCTGTCGAGCATCTGTAAAATGTATTTGTTTTCAGGGTCAAAAGGCTGAGCGGAGGTATCGATAGCTGTGTGTATGTTATGATGTTTTGTAAGCTTTAGAAATTCACAGAGAAACTCGCTTTGGAGCATCGGCTCTCCGCCGCTTATTGTAATACCGCCTTTTTCGCCCCAGAAATCTCTGTAGCGTACAGCAAGATGAAACAACTGTTCAGCACTCATTCTTTTTCCGGCGGATAAATCCCATGTGTCGGGATTATGACAAAATTTGCAGCGCATTTTACAGCCCTGCATAAAAACCACAAAACGAATGCCCGGACCGTCCGCTGCGCCAAAGCTTTCGGTTGAATGTATAAAACCATCCATATTATATAAACTCATGTGCCGAACGCGCGATTACGTCAAGCTGCTGTTCACGCGTAAGGTCTATAAACTTTACAGCATATCCTGATACGCGTATGGTAAAGTTTGCATATTCTTCCTTTTCAGGATGTTCCATGGCGTCAATAAGCTTGTCAATGCCGAAGACATTTACATTGAGATGGTGGGCTCCGCGCTGGAAATATGCGTCAAGAAGAGATATAAGATTTTCGCATCGTTCACTGTCAGTATTTCCCAATGCAGACGGAGAAATTGTCTGAGTGTTGGAAATACCGTCTAAGGCATAGGTATATTTTAGTTTGGCAACTGAGCACAAAGATGCGGCAAGGCCTCTCTTTTCCGCACCGTACGAAGGATTGGCGCCGGGTGAGAGGGGCTGACCCGCTCTTCTGCCGTCGGGGAGATTTCCGGTGGCTTTGCCATAGACTACGTTTGAGGTGATAGTGAGAATAGACGTTGTGGGCTGAGAATGGCGGTATGTTGTGTGTCTGCTTATTTTATTTATAAAAGTTTTGAGTATCATTCGAGCGATATCATCCGCGCGGTCGTCGTCATTTCCATACCTGGGAAAATCGCCTTCGGTTTCATAGTCTACCGCTATTCCGTCTTCATCGCGTATTACCTTTACTCTTGCATACTTTATTGCACAAAGTGAGTCTACCACGTGTGAAAATCCGGCTATACCGGTAGCAAATGTGCGTTGGAGATCTGTGTCTAAAAGCGCCATTTGCGCTGCTTCGTAATAATAACGGTCGTGCATGTAGTGAATGAGGTTTAGCGTATTTACATACAAACCCGCAAGCCAGTCCATCATTTGTTCAAATTTGCCCAGCACGTCGTCATATTCAAGAATGTCGGCAGTTACTCTTTCAAATCTCGGAGCGACCTGCTGCTTTGTTTTTTCGTCAATACCGCCGTTTATGGCATACAGCAGACATTTTGCAAGATTTGCTCTGGCTCCGAAAAACTGCATTTCCTTTCCTGTCTTTGTTGCTGAAACGCAGCAGCAGATAGAGTAGTCATCACCCCATACAGGACGCATCACCCCATCATTTTCATACTGAATGGAACTTGTGTCTACCGATATTTTTGCAGCATATTTTTTAAACGCCTGCGGCAGTCTGTGAGAATACAGTACCGTCAGATTAGGCTCTGGTGACGGCCCCATGTTCTCCAGTGTATGCAAAAAGCGAAAGTCGGTCTTGGTCACCATATGTCTTCCGTCACTGCTCATACCTGCTACAGACAGTGTAGCCCAGACAGGATCGCCTGAAAACAGCTCATTATAGCTGTGTATGCGTGCAAATTTGACCATTCGGCATTTCAGTACAAAATGGTCTATAAGCTCCTGAGCTTCCGATTCAGTCAATATTTTACGTTTAAAATCACGGTTAATATAAATATCTATAAATGCAGATATTCTGCCAACGCTCATAGCTGCGCCGTTTTGTGTTTTTATTGCAGCAAGATATCCGAAATACAGCCACTGAATGGCCTGCTTTGCGTTATTTGCCGGCTCGGAAATATCGTAGCCGTACATCTGCGCCATTTTTTTCATATCGAAAAGTGCACGTATCTGCTGAGATACTTCTTGGCGCAGCTGGATTGTTTCGTCGTTCAGATTTCCTTTTTCAAGCCGTGCAAGATCATGTTTTTTTTGCTCTATAAGGCAGTCTATGCCATAGAGCGCCACGCGCCGGTAATCTCCCACGATTCTGCCGCGGCCGTATGTATCGGGCAGACCTGTGATAATTTTGTTATGACGAGCCAGCTTCATTTCAGGTGTATATGCGTCAAATACAGCCTGATTGTGCGTTGTATGATATTCTGTGAAAATCTTTTCCAGTACCGAACTTGGCTCGTATCCGTAACTTCGGCATGCCTCGCATGCCATTTTTATTCCTCCAAACGGCATAAAAGCACGTTTTAACGGCTTGTCCGTCTGAAGTCCGACTATTTGTTCGTCGCTTTTTGAAAGATATCCGGGCGCATGAGAGGTCATTGTAGATACAACGTCTGTATCCATATCCAAAACTCCGCCTTTTGCGCGTTCTTCTTTTTGCAGAGCCTGAAGCATTTCCCATAGTCTTTTTGTGGCAGTCGTAGGTCCGCTCAGAAATGTTTCGTCACCGTCATATGGGGTATAATTATCCTGTATAAACTGACGTACATCAATTTCCTTTTTCCATATGGAACCTTTAAATTCTTCCCATTGCTTTTTATCCGTCATTTTAGACTGACCCCCATAATACCTTTATATTATGGGTATATTATAACATACAATAATTAAAATTTCTTTATTTTTCTGAAATTTGTAACGCTTGCCATGTAGAAAAAACAACAAAAAACATACTAATTGTTGTGTATTGTAACTAAAATACCAACTATATATAGTTTTATGGCTGATTTATATCTGATTTTGTGGATGCGGATCGTATAGCAAATAGAATTTGCATTATATCTTTCTATAAAACGAATATAAAAAAATCAGCATATAAAAACATGCTGATTTTTTATGTAAAGAACTATTAAAAACTTATTAAGCCAAGGTGTTCCAGCAAAATTTTTAGACCGATGAGTATAAGTACAACTCCGCCTGCGATTTCCGCTTTTCTTTTATAAATACTTCCGAATTTATTGCCGGCCAAAACCCCGGCAAAAGAAAGAATAAATGTAGTTATTCCTATTATGCATATAGCAATCCATATATTTACCTTAAGAAAGGCAAAGGTTATTCCTACCGCTAAGGCATCAATGCTCGTGGCCACGGCAAGGGTAAAAAGCTCCTTATAGTTGAGCTTTTCAGCAATTTCGGAATTATTGTTGTTTTCTTGTCTTTCAAAGATGGCCTCATACGCCATTTTTCCGCCTATTATTAAAAGCAGTGCAAAGGCTATCCAGTGGTCAAAATTTGTGATGTATTTTTCAAATTGTTTGCCGACTGTCCAGCCTATAAGCGGCATAAGAGCCTGAAAGCCTCCGAAAAACAGAGCAATAACAGCTGAATATGCGTAATTTATTTTGCGCATGCTGAGACCTTTGCATATTGAAACTGCAAAGGCATCCATAGAAAGGCCTACTCCGATAAAAAATAACTCAAAGAATCCCATATTTTCCCCTTTAACAATAAATCAGTAAATAATATTCCTGTATTTGTTGCACATATGTTAAAAATACGTTTAAAAAATTATTACAGCTTCTTATTTACCTTTGCTGTCACGCAGATCAACGATTGAATTGAAAACGAGCTCACCTTGGTTTTTGCTGTCGCGGCAGTAGTATCCGTTTCTGACAAACTGAAACTTTTGGTCTGGAGTAACATTTTCAATAGACTTTTCTACCTTGGAATTGTCAAAGCAAATTACAGAATCAGGGTTTAGATAATCGCCGTATGACTTGCCTTCCGGCAAAGCGGTCATGTTTTCTTCCGTAAACAGTCTGTCATATTTGACTATTTTTGCGTCTGTACAGTTATTGGCAGACAGCCAATGGATAGTACCTTTTATTTTACGTCCGTCGGATGGCATTTTGCAGCCTGTTTCAAGATCGGCAGTCGCATGTATAACAGTGACTTTTCCGTCTGTGTCTGTTTCGTAGCCTGTGCATTTTATGATGTAACAATTCATAAGCCGCACTTCGTTTTCGGGGAACAGCCTGAAGAATTTAGGCTCTTTTTCCGTTTTGAAGTCAGCTGACTCAATATAAATATTTTTAGAAAACGGAAGCTTTCTTGTACCGGCGTTTTCGTCATTGGGGTTATTTATAAAATCAAAATATTCAGTTTTGTCCTCAGGATAGTTATCGATGACTACTTTTACTGGATCGATTACGGCAACTCTTCTCTGGGCATTAAAATTAAGCTCATCGCGCACACAATGTTCAAGCAGACCGATATCAACTATTGAAAACGCTTTTGATATACCCGCTTTCTTTACAAATTCAATAATAGATGACGGTGTATATCCGCGTCTGCGAAGACCGCAGAGCGTGGGCATTCTCGGATCGTCCCAGCCGTCTACCACTCCGGTTTCCACAAGCTCTCTGAGATAGCGTTTGCTCATTACCGTATGGGTGACATTCAGGCGTGCAAATTCATACTGATGAGGTTTATGTTCAAAGCCTATTTTATTTATTACCCAATCATAAAGCGGGCGGTGATTTTCAAACTCAAGAGAACATAGTGAATGAGTAATACCCTCAAGGGCATCCTGGATAGGGTGAGCAAAATCATAGAGAGGATAAATACACCATTTGTCACCCTGGCGATGGTGTTTTGTATGACTTATACGGTAAATTGCCGGATCGCGCATGTTTATATTCGGGCTTGACATATCGATTTTCGCCCTGAGCGTGCATGCTCCGTCCTCGAATTCACCGTTTTTCATTTTTTCAAAAAGTTTTAGGTTTTCCTGTATAGATCTGTTGCGGTACGGGCTTTCTTTGCCCGGTTCTGTCAGGGTCCCCCTGTAATTTCTCATTTCTTCGGCGGAAAGATCGCATACATATGCGTCTCCCTGATTTATAAGCTGTACTGCGAATTGATAACACTTGTCAAAGTAATCCGAACCGTAATACACCCCTCCGTTTGGCTCACAGCCCAGCCATTTCAGATCTTCGTATATGCTTTTTACATATTCGTCGTCCTCTTTGACCGGATTTGTATCGTCATAGCGAAGGTTGAAAAGTCCGTTATATTTTTGTGCCGTAAAGTAGTTTATAAATATAGCTTTTGCGCTTCCGATATGCAAGTAGCCGTTTGGCTCAGGCGGAAATCTGGTGTGTATTCTGTCAGAAAACCCTTGGGCTATGTCCCTGTCAATAATGTCATGTATAAAAAATGAGGTAAGTTCTTCCATATATTTACTCCTTAATTCTTTCAAGTGCGTCCATCAATCTTTTGATAACGCGCTGTTTTCCGAGAATTTGCATAACGCTATATAAATCAGGAGACATTGTCTTTCCCGTAACGGCAATGCGCAAAACCATGCTTATGTCTCCGACATGTCCTTTGTACATCTGGGGATTCTGTTTATAATCTTTGGGCTTTGGCGCGTATTGCATGCTTTCTGCCAGCTGCTTTATACGTTCAAACCAATGCTGGGAATCATCCTGGCAGTCATAAATTTTGCAGTATTCCTGAAGTATTTTTCTGGTGTCGCTTGTACAGACATTTTCGGGAAATGCGTCTTTTACCGCAAACAGACTGTCAAAGAAGAAATCAATATATCCGCGTACCTCACTCCATTTGGCAAGGTCTTTGCGAGGTTTTGGATCATTTCTGCCGATTGCAAAAATCTTTTCGGCATAGTCAGTGTCAGCCGACAATAACTTGTACAACTCGCTGTCAAACTCATAAGCCCAGTCCAAAACATAAGACGTGACTTGTTTTGCCGACATAGTAGCGATTGTGTTTTTAGAAACGTCGTCAAGTTTATGCAGATCAAACAGCGAGCTGCTGTGTGCCATTTTTGCTGTGGTGAATTTGAATTCATTGAGGTCAAGTCCGGGATTTTGCATTCTCCACTCCTCATAATTTGAGTTGAGAAGTGTCATCACATATTCACGCACAGACTGAGCGGGATAGCCCTGCTGCTTGTAATATGTCAGAGCCGCTTCAGGATCATGCCGCTTTGAAAGCTTGCGCTTGGAGTTGCCGTCCTGTTTCATAAGCAGAGAAATATGCAGGTATTTTGGAGCTTTAAAGTTAAGTACACCAAACAGCTGTAAGTGCAGCGGCAGGGAAGAGAGCCATTCTTCTCCGCGTACAACGTGCGTGACGCGCATCAGATGATCATCAACAGCATGAGCAAAATGATAGGTAGGAATACCGTCGCTTTTTAAAAGAACCTGATCAAGATAGTTTTCATCCATCTCAAGCTTGCCTTTTACAATATCGGTATAAGTTATTCTTCCGCCTTCCTTGCCTGGTGAACGGAGTCTTAGCACATACGGTTTGCCTTGGCTTATCAGCTGTTTTATAGTTTCGATATCGCAGTCTCTGTACTTTGACCATTTTCCGTAACAGCCGGGCAAAACCTTCTGTTTTTCCTGCTGTGCGCGTATATCTTCAAGCTCTTCTTTTGTAAGGAAGCAGGGGTAGGCAAGTCCGCGCGCGACAAGATCTTTTGCGTAGATATGATAAATATACGCCCGCTGGGACTGGGTGTACGGTCCGTAGTTTCCGATATCTGCGCCGGTTGTCACACCCTCGTCAAAATTCAGTCCGTAATAGGCAAACGAGCTAATGATGGTTTCCACCGCGCCCTCAACTTTACGCTGGGAATCGGTATCCTCGATGCGCAGTAAAAAAACTCCGCCGCTTTGTCTTGCAAGTCTTTCCGATACAAAAGCCGGGAAAAGATTACCGAAATGCACAAAACCGGTAGGGCTGGGGGCAATTCGCGTCACCTTTGCACCTTCCGGCAGTCCGCGCTCCGGATAGCGTTTTTCCATGTCCTCCGGTGTTTGGCAGACATCGGGGAACAGCAGGTTGGCAATAAGCAGATTTTTATCGTCCATAGTATACCTCAAAGTTTACATTCTAACTAAATTATTATAGTATACACATAGGAATTTTTCAATAATAATTTAAAATTATTAACGGTAGAAAATAATTGTATATTTTTGCCAAAAACAGCAAAATTATTAATCACAGTAATAGATTGACAAAATTAAAAAAATGTGTTTAAATATAATTAGTGATTGAAACTTAATCGGAAGGAGGTGGAGAGCTGAGTGTACTTGTAATAAGAAAAGGAAGAAGGATTGATCATTGATTTTTTAAGATGTTGTATGGACTGTTAAAAATTAGGAGGTATTTATGAAAAAAACTTTAAGATTATTTCGTATAATAAACATGTTATTAATAATATTAATTATAGTTTTATCTATATCAATATTTTCAGCGAGCGCGTATACAACTACCGGTGTAAAATTAAATACCGATTATGTTTTTTCATTTGTTCCGTATCAGGGATTTACAGAATTAACTATTGATCATTTTAGAAATTCTGCCAACAGCTGGAACAGTGCTGCAGGATTAACTCTTATGTCTGTATCCGGCGAGCGTCATAACGCAACCGGATATCCTAACAATGATAATAAGCATTATGTTTATAAAGAAACAAGAAGTGATATAAGAGCAGTAGGGCAAACAACTTGTTATAGTTCGGCGTGGCCGAACGGCAATGTGTTAAAGTCTGCTGATGTTTTGATAAATTCATACTATCAGTTTGCCAATAGTCAAAAAGAAAATAAATTTGATACATGGTCGGTATTTGTACATGAGGCCGGGCATATAGCAGGTTTAAATCATACAAATTATACACAGGACGCCAGTATTGTTATGTTCCCCCAGGCGCACATGAACTTTTTAAGGCGTTATCCTCAGTGGGATGACATTAACGGCATTAACGCCATTTATTAAGATTGTGAGGGATTGCTATGACTGCTAAGAAAAAATTAGGCTTATCTGCAGGAATAACTGTACTGCTTGTTTCCGTGATTTCTGTCTTGGTAATTCAGATTGTACAGCTGTCAGGCCTACAAATAATATCACTGCGTGGGTGCGGATATGATTATCCGATGGATGAACTTGTCGCAGAATCTCATCTGATAGCGCGAGGAAAATTTGTCGGTGACTCCGGTGCTTTTATCGTTGAGCCAACAAACGGTGCGGATAGCAGTGTGTTTACAGACTATTATTTTCAAATAACCGATGTACTGCGCGGTGACGCCGATGTCGGCGATACGGTGTCGGTGCGGCTTCAGGGAGGCAGAAAGGATAATCTGTATGTGAAAAACTATTATGACTTTGCCCCCGCGCAAGGAAGCGAAGCAATAGTATTTTTATGTAAGGTTACAATTCCTGTAGGATACATTACAAATGAGGATTATTATTTGCCGACAGGCACAACTACGCGCAGTTTTTATTTTTTGGACAGTAGTGCCAACAAGCCTACATACAAATGCGATACCTATGGCATAGAACCGATTGTATGGGAGGATGAAAAGGAAAGTATACTTGCACTTTCCGATGATATGCCGATGAATATGTCGGTGCTGCGAGAGGGTAAGCTTGAAGAATTAGAAAGTGATTTTAAAAACGGAAAGTTGACAGCAGCTCAATATAGTAAATCGGTATCAGAAATTTCCGGCAATTCTAAGTATGCAAAACGAATAGACTGATATTTCGATGCGCAGGACGCTATAAAATGTCCTGCGCATTTATTTTAAATTTTAGTTGATTTTGCGACGGTTTAGTGATAAAATATATAACACTTGCGCCCGTAGCTCAGCTGGATAGAGTGTCAGACTCCGACTCTGAAGGCCGCTGGTTCGAATCCAGTCGGGCGCGCCAATTAAAATCGGTATATACGGAGGCATAGCTCAGCTGGTTAGAGCGCACGCTTCACATGCGTGAGGTCGCGGGTTCAAGTCCCTCTGTCTCCACCAGCGTGACGCTGGACCCTGTTCGTTTTTGGGTTTAGCGTTATTTTTCAGCATTATTACTCGGCCAAATAGTTTGGCACCTTTTTTAGTTCCCCATTACACGCCGGAGCAAAGTTTGCTTTGCTCCGTTTTTCTTTGCCAGAAAAACATCCGCCCGTTTTCCTGCTCCTCCTTTTTTGCAAAAAGTCACACCGCGCCTTCGCTGCACACTTGTAAACGCGCTTTGGGCGCTCTGACTTGCTGTCGACCTTTTTTGGGGTGCAAGGGTTTAAATCTCACCGCTAAAGTATCCTTTATTTTTAATTTGTTTGCTAATATCGTGTTTGATAATATAAAGTTTTTTCCTATATTGACAAATGGAAATATTAATATATACTTAATTAAACAGAATAATTAAATAATAATGCAGAAAATTAGGCTGTATATGGGAAAGCTGTGTTAAAATTATTTTAACGAACCGTGTGAAATACTTCAGGATAAGTATGCTGCCGTTTGAAAACGTAAATCCTCAATATAAATACCCAAAAGTTTCCCTTCCAGAATGCAGCTTGGCAGCACAGACTGAACCCGAAAATAAGCAAGAATTTACAGATGGGATACAACAGCTTATAAAAGAAAAGTATGGATCTTGCTTTATTTGTAAGCTGTAAATTTACAAGGAACTTATTTAGAGGTAAGTAATATGTATATCGATATTCATTCACATGTTTACAAAAATCACCCGCGCGGAATCAAAGGTATTCCCGATTTCTGCACACCGGAAGAGCTCATTTTTAGGTATGACGAGCTTAACATTGAAAAAGGCGTCCTGCTTCCGATAGTGAGTCCGGAAATTTATCTTCCGCAGTCAAACGAGGATATTCTTGAAATTGCCGCGACATATCCCGATAGATTTATACCGTTTTGCAATATCGACCCGCGCGCTATGGAGAATTCGCCGTATTCGAGACTGGAAATACTGCTTGAATACTATAAGGAACGCGGATGTAAGGGCCTGGGGGAGGTCATGCCAAATCTACCTTTGTTTGACCCTAAAGTACAAAATCTTTTCCGCTGTGCGGAAATTGTGGGATTGCCGGTGATTTATGACGGTTCAGATCAGCTTACGCATGATTTCGGAATATATGACGACCCCGGTCTTCCGCAGCTGGAGCACACGCTGCAAAGATTTCCGAATCTTATAATTTTCGGACACGGTCCCGTTTTCTGGGCGGAAATTGCAAGACTTGAAACGCCGGGAGAACGCGGTGTTGTATATGGTTTTGACCATAGACAAATCGTAAAGCTTCCGTCCGGTCCTGTAAAAGAAGAAGGCGTCGTACCGAAGCTTATGCGAAAATATCCCAATCTTTACGGTGATTTATCTGACGGAACTCCGCTCAATGCACTGGCCCGTGATATTGATTACGGTGCGGCATTTTTGGAAGAGTTTCAGGACAGGTTGTTTTTCGGTACGGATATTGTCAGCGTAAAAATGCCGGTAGAATTGCCGCAGTTTCTTGAAAAGCTGCTGTCAGAGAAAAAAATCAGCGAGCAGGCGTTTAACAAAATAGCCAGTGGCAATGCCAAGCGCCTTCTCGGTATTGACTAATGAAAAGGAACCGTGAAATAATGGAAAATTCCGTGACAAAGGCGGATATATGCCGCGCACTTTCAGAACTTAAAATAGAAACCGGCGATATTGTAGTTGTACACTCGTCGCTTAAAAGCATGGGCTATGTAGAGGGCGGTGCTGAAACTGTGATTGAAGCACTTTTAATGTCTGTAAGCAACAGCGGAACGGTAGTTATGCCGACATTTACTCAAAAGGATTTTATAAACGCATACGAAACATGGCATATTGACAAGCCTTCCGATACGGGATATATAACCGAGATTTTCCGCAAATATCCCGGAAGTATAAGAAGCGATCAGGCTACACATTCTGTAACGGCAAACGGCAGGCAAGCCACGTATATAACGGAGAACCACACTGCATACGGCAGAAGGTTCGGTGTTTTCGGAGACACGCCGTTTTGCATGTCGTCACCCTGGCAAAAGCTTTACGATATGAACGCAAAGGTTGTTTTTATCGGCGTCAGCATGAAATACAACACGAGCAAGCATCTTATGGAATATATTCTTGTTGAAAAAGCTCTTAACGGAATCAAAAGCGATTCTGACAGATTAAAAATGAAGTCAATGCTGCGTGACCACAGACATTTTGACGACAAAAGATTTCTATGGCCGTTTTTAAACGGCGAGCAGCATCAAGAGCTTTGTCAAAAAAACGGTCTGGTATTGCACGCACAATGCGGCAGCGCACAATTTTTATGCTGTAAAATCAAAGATACTTTGGATTTGCTGGAAAAGGATGTTGCGTCAAATCCGGAACAATGGCTGTCACCAGAAATGATAAGCTGGTTTAATGAATGTAAAGCGTTGAGTTAAAATAAAGGAGCAGAAAAGCTGCTCCTTTATTTTACTCAATATAGAAAAGGGAAAAGCCGTATGACAGCCCTGCGGAATTTATGGCGTCGAGCAGTACCGCAAAAGCGCTCAGTCACGATTAGATCAAATTTTTAGCATCCTCGTCAGTATGAAAAACCATCCTCTGACCTTTGACAATGAAATCATTTGCAAAATACTGCAGTGCATAATAGTAGAGTCAAAGGAGAAAATAAAGGTGGTTTTCATCGGTGGGCTTGAAGTGGAAGCGGATGTGGAGCAATGATGTCAATAAAAAGGAAAACGCTTTTGATGGTTCAAGTCCCTCTGTCTCCATCAGCGTGACGCTGGACTCTGTTCGTTTTTGGGTTCGGCGTTATTTTTTAGCATTATTGCTCGGCCAAATATTTTGGTACCTTTTTTAGTTCCCCATTACACGCCGGAGCAAAGTTTGCTTTGCCCCGTTTTTCTTTGCCAGAAAAACATCCGACCGTTTTCCTGCTCCTCCTTTTTCGCAAAAAGTCACACCGCGCCTTCGCTGCACACTTGTAAACGCGCTTTGGGCGTTCTGACTTGCTTTCGACCTTTTTTGGGGTGCAAGGGTTTAAATCCACCTGTTAAAAGCTTCCTTGTTCTTCCTTTTTAGCAAAAAAGTTACATTTTGTCCAAACAAGCTGCGTTTTCTACGATTTTTAAAATAAAAAACAGTAGCTGCTTTTCTGTTTTTCCTCACCCTTTGATGTCATAAAGACTTTGCAGAAACACAATAGTCTGTTTGTCTGCAAAAATGTTTTTTGCAGGTTACGTGAGTTCGGTTCTCATATTCTAAAATCGAAAAAATATCTTTTTTATCGTTATCAGTCAGGCAGTGCCCGAAACTGATTCGTGCTCCGGAGCCTTTTGTTTTATTTTTAAAGTCAGCTGTAAGCGACAATAGCCGGCATTTTTATTTTTGAAACAGCGTTAGCCGATCCATTGTTTTGAGTTCGGCATTATTTTTATTTTTTTCTGCATACAGCGCCATCATTATTATTGATTTTTAAAGACAGAGTCTGGGCACACTCGAAATTGGGGCTCTTTTTTTATTTTAAAAAATTCTGTGTTTAAATAATTTTTTAATATTTCTGTTTTAAAATGCTTGTAATTGCGCACATCACAGTTAAGCTGTGAAATTTAATTGCTCAGACAGTTGTATATACATTTGCCGTTTTTATATGTCTGAAGTACTTTTATATTCCGGATTCGCTCTTTGGGGGTTTGCAGAGGATTTTCACTTAAAACTGTGAAATCTGCTGCTTTTCCGACTGATATAGTACCTTTTTTTTCTAGCTCTCCGTACTGATAGGCAGCATTTACCGTGACTGCCTTAAGAGCATTATAAACAGAGATTTGCTGCTGGCGTCCCAGTACTTCCGCAGATTTTGTAAGCCGGTTTGTAGCGCACCATACTGTTTCGAGCATGTCCGGTTCTATTACAGGTGAGTCTTGATGGAATGTAAAAGGAATACCTAATTTTAAGGCAGACGCTGCAGGACTGATGTTTTGAGCCCGCTCCTTTGAAAAGTTTTTGATATGCACGTCCCCCCAATGATAAACATGTCCGACAAAAAAAGATATCATCACGTTGAGTTGTTTTACCTTTGGCAGCTGATCGATACCTATAAGCTGTCCGTGTATTATAACAGGGCGCAGCTGCATGAGATTGGGATAAACACCTTGCTGCTTTTCAAGACATCTGAGAAACTGTTCAGCCGCGGCATCTCCGTTGCAGTGGGCTAAGATCTGCATATTTTCTTTTGCAGCCAGTTCAAAAGCGGACATGACAAGGGAATCTGTCATTGTTCCGTAGCCGCAGTAATCGCCGCTGTCTTTGTACGGTAATCGCATCCATGCCGTCCTGCCCTGAGGCGACCCGTCTAAAAATATTTTCAGTCCGCCTATTTTAAAGTGGTCTTTAAACTGCTTTATGTGTTCGCTGAAAGCATCTTTTATCTGCGGCAGGGAAGAGGGCTGACAGTATGCTGTTATATCAATATTCAGAATATTTGAATGCAAAAGCTTTTTGTATACAGGTATCATCTGGTCTACAAACATTCCTTCCTGGACTGAGGTGATACCGTAAGATGCATACTTTTTCTCAGCCATTGCAAACGCATTCAGCATAGTGCTGTCATCAGGTAAGGGGAGTTTTTTCAAGTAAAAGAAAAACGCATCCTCTTCCATGTATCCTGTAAGTCCGTTGCTGTCTTTTTCGATTTTCCCTTCTCCGGACCACTCTGTGTCAGTGGAAACACCAAGCCTTTTTAATGCAGCTGAATTGAACAGTCCCATATGTCCTGATTTGTGATTAATAACGATTGGATTTTCCAAAGCAAGCCGGTCAAGTTCATTGAGTGTGAGATTTTTTGAGTCTGGCATTAGGTTATTGTCGTAGTCGCGCGCAATAATCCACTCACCAGGTTTTATTTTATTCTTGCTTATATATGACTGGAAACGCTCCAATATTTCCTGAAATGATGCAGCATTGTCAAGCGATACCTGCAAGAAGGAGTTTGCGACCTGAAAAAAATGACTGTGCGAGTCGATAAACGCGGGCATCATTGTGGCTCCCATTAAATCAATCAGTTTGTCGGGATTTTCTGCAAGCAGCTGTTCTTTTTTTCCTGTTTTTATTATTTCACCGTCTTTTATTAAAACCGCTTCAGTGTAAAGAGGCATGTCCATTGTTAGGATTTTACCGCCGAAAAACAGAGTCTTCATATTTTCACCCCATTTGATGTTTCATGTTTTATTTTGTACCGTTTTTATAAAAAAATCGCGGATATCAAAAATATCCGCGATTTTTTTATTTGAATTGGGAATTGTAAAGGGTGCTGTAAAATCCGCCTTTTTTCATCAGCTGGTCATGATTGCCGCTTTCTGTTATTTTACCTTGCTGTAAAACAAGTATAAGATCTGCGTTTTGAATAGTTGAAAGTCTGTGAGCTATTATGAAGCAAGTACGACCTTCCATAAGCTTTGCCATCGCCTGCTGAATTTTTATTTCGGTTCTGGAGTCGACATTTGATGTGGCCTCGTCAAGAATCAGCATTGTTGACTTTGAAAGCATAGCTCTGGCAATAGTAATAAGCTGGCGCTGTCCCTTTGATATATTTGTGCCATCGTCTGAAAGTATCGTATTATATCCGTCAGGAAGCCGTTCTATATAAGAGCTTATACGAGCGGCTTTTGCAGCGGCATAAACTTCTTCGGGTTTTGCGTCCTCTTTGCCGTAAACAATATTTTCGTATATAGTCCCGTGAAACAGCCATGTGTCCTGAAGCATCATAGTATATGCTTTACGCAGAGATTTGCGGGTGATTTGGCGATTCTCGTTCCCGTCAACAAATATTTCGCCTGTGGAGGGATCATAAAATCGCATCAACAGGTTTATGATAGTGGTCTTGCCGGCTCCTGTCGGACCAACTATCGCTATCGTCTTGCCGGGCTGAGCGCAAACCGAGATATCGTGCAGTATCTGTTTGGACGGTGTATATCCGAAGCTGATGTTTTTCAGTTCTACTTTTCCTAAGGTGTTTGTCAAAACCACTGAGTCTTTGACATCTTCGCTTTCCGGCAGCTCATCAATTACATTGAATACCCGCTGTGCAGCCGCAAACGCAGACTGAAATTCGTTTATTATATTTGCAAACTCGTTGATAGGGCCTGCAAACTTTCTGGAATACTGAACAAACTGTGCAACACCTCCCAATGTTATGAAAAACAGCGAGCCTGCCTTGAATATACCGCTTTGAGAGTACATGAACAATATTCCGCCGAATATTGTTACAAGAGAAATAGATAGGTTGTTTATAAAGTTTACCGACGGACCGAGAGTGGCACCGTAATACTCAGCATTATAGTAGGCGTCCATGGTATCGGTATTGCGCTTGTCAAAAGCCGCGCCTATTTCGTTTTCTCTGCAGTATGCACGGATGGTTTTTGCACCAGACAGCATTTCCTCTGCGTATCCGTTTAGCTCGCCAAGCTTTTGCGAGCGCTTGTGAAACAGCGGACGCACACGCTTTGACCTGTATCTTGTAAATAGGATTGAAGCCGGCACAGTCACTGCAAATACCGCAATAAGCGGCTTTGATATTTGCCACATAAATATCAGAGATCCCAATACTGTATATATACTTGTCATTACCTGAACGATATCCTGGGAAAGTGAAGCGTTAACCGTGTCTATATCGTAAGAAACGCGGCTTATAATATCTCCAGTCGCATGCGTGTCGAAATATCCTACCGGCAGAGATGTCAGTTTTTCAAATAACTGCCTGCGCATTGTATATACAATTTTTTGGCTTAGATGTATCATTGTGACAGCCAGCATATATGATAAAATTGCTGACAATCCGTAGCATACCGCCATTTTTATTACATTTGGCCAGACAGCGGCAAAGTTGACACCTTCTGCTGCGGCAATAGCGTCGATTGCATCTCCCGAATATTTCGGACCAAGTAATGAGAGCTGGTTTGATATCAGCGTCAGGAGAATTGCGGCTATAAACAGCGGCCAATGCTTTGTCATATATCCGCCAAGTCGTAGTATAACGCTTTGCGCGGTTTTGCGGTCAAGCTTTTTTTCCGGTCCGCCCTGAAGCTTTCTGCCTGAGGGCGTGCTTCTGTCAAATCCTTTACTCAACGAAATCACCTCCCATCTGAGACTGGCTTATTTCTCTGTATTCCTCACAGTTTTCAAGCAGCTGCTCATGATTTCCATAGCCTATTATCCGCCCTTCGTCCAAAACAATTATTTTATCACAGCTTTTTACCGAGCTGACGCGCTGTGCTACGGTAATAACGGTTGATTTTTTCATGTTTTCGGCCAGAGCCGCCCTGAGACTTGCGTCTGTTTTATAATCAAGAGCGGAAGAACTGTCATCCAGCACCAGAATTTCGGGCATAGCCGCCACAGCCCTTGCTATAAGTATTCTCTGTCTTTGACCGCCGGAAACATTTGTACCCTTTTGGGAAAGGAGATGATCATATCCTTCGGGGAAAGCACGTATAAAATCATCTGCTTGTGCGATTTTGGCGGCGTTTACTATTTGCTCATGCGTAAGATTGCGACCGAACCGTATATTCTCCTCTATTGAAGCAGAGTATACAAAATCACTCTGCAAAGCGACTCCGAACATCTCGTGGAGCTGTTTTGACGGGTATGTGCGTATATCTTTACCGGCAATATAAATCGCACCGCTTCCCACATCATAAAAACGCATCAGTAACTTAATCACAGTTGATTTACCGCTTCCGGTAGCGCCGATTATACCGAGAGTGCCGCCGAAATCGACCTCAAAGCTTATATCTGTGACATCATCATGCTTGCCCGAATATGAAAAGCAAACATTATCAAATATGATATGCTTATCAGTCTTGACTGGTTTAAACTCATCAGTACTTTTTACAGTCAGATCCATTGGCGCTGTAACAACCTGTTCAATACGCTTTGCCGAAGCGGAGCTTTTTGTATACATCATGAATATTCTTGTGACGGACATCATCGCCATTGAGATAAGAGTGAAATACTGCATAAAAGCAATTACGGTTTCAGGATCGGACTGATGATTGGCGACTCTTGAAGCGCTCATTGCAACAACGGCGACGATACCTGCGTTCATAAAAAATGTCATTACCGGGTTGGCAAGCCCCATGGTGATTCCGGCTTTTTTTTCGTCTTTTACAAGCGCTTTGTTGACTTTATCGTATCTTCGATGCTCATATTCGGACTTGGAAAGAGCTTTGATGACGCGTATACCCTGTGCATCTTCGCGTACGACACGTATCATGCTGTCGACTGATCTTTGAACTTTTGTATATAAAGGCACACCTTTTTTTGAAATAAACATAACTGTTACAAATAGAAGCGGAAGTACTGCTATCATTGTTAGTGCAAGATAACTGTCCATAAAAAGAGTTATTGCAATACCTCCTACCAAAAGTATCGGAGCTCGCACACCCATTCTTTGCATCATGCTTACAAAATTGTGTATGTTATATGTATCGGTGGTTATTCTTGATTCAAGAGACGGTATGGTAAAACTGTCAGTCTGAGCTTCGCTGAGCTCCATCGTTCTTTTGAAAAGATCGTGACGTATACGCTCGGAAAAATTCCGCGCGACCTTTGCGGCCATTCTGTTAGCGGTGATGTTGCAAAAGCATGCAGCAAACGCGCAAACTATCATGATAACGCCCCATATAATGATAAGGTTTATTTCTTGTTTTTCCACTACGTTTTTAAGTATATAGCTCAGAATATAGGGCAAAGCCAGCTCAACAACCGTTCCAAGTATCTTGATAGACAGACCGACCGCCATTACAGCATAAAACGGCTTTAAATACTTCATGATAAACTTCATGCGTCGGTCCCCCTTGAATTGACATATTTTTTTGCACGGCCTGATACATATTCCAGAAGCATGCGCAACTGCTCGATTTGCTGCTCTGACAGCCCATCTGTCAGGTATTCGTTGCATTCATCTGTAATTGCTCTGACTTTTGGGTAAAGCTGTGCCATTTTATCGGTTGGGTAGACATGTATAACACGCCTGTCAGTTTTGCTCTGCCGCCTTGTTACATATCCGTTCTCTTCAAGAAAGTTTACCTTGCGCGTTACATTGCTTTTATTTATATAAATATTTTGTGCCAGTTCATCCTGTGAGATGCCAGGATTGTTGAATATCGTAAGGATGTAACTGTGATAAACGGCGCCAAGATCACTGCTTCCCAGCTTGTCTGCTCGATACATGCCCGCGCATCTTGCTATTATGTTTATATGCCGTAATAAAGATCTCATTGTATTCTCCTTAAAAATAGTTGCACATGCAACTATTTTACTATTACCAAATATAAATGTCAATATTGACATCAAATAAATTAATAATATAATATAAGCGTAAGGAGTATAAGGATGGATAATAATTCAGTAACAAAACTTATATTTATTCGTCACGGGCAAAGTCTGGCAAATGTGACAGGAGCTTTTGCCGGTCATAGCGATATACCGCTGTCCCATGAGGGGATCATGCAGGCAAGGGCAACGGCCTGCTATTTAAAAGACGAAAAAATAGATATAATTTATTCAAGCGATCTTTCAAGAGCATATGATACAGCACGGGAGATAGATGCATATCATCACTGTGGAATTTTAAAGGATTCCCGGCTGCGGGAGATACACGGCGGCAGCTGGGAAGGAAAGACATATTTACAGATATCACGGCAATATCCTCAGGTATATGCCGTTTGGAAAAATAATATAGGTTTTGTCGCACTTCCGCACGGAGAAAATACCTGTCAGCTGCAGGATAGAATATACAGGTGCGTAAAAGAAATATCTGTAAATAATATCGGTAATACGATACTGTTCTCAATCACACAGACCTTTATGAATATAAACACGGCAAAATGTTAATGCATTTCCAGTTCTGTTTTGAGAGTATTCCCAACGAACTAACTCCTGCGGCAATGCTTAGGTACTACCGACAACACAAAGGATTAACTACACGGCAATTAGCTGAGAGTGTAGGCATTGTCCCTGCTACGCTTTTAATGTACGAGCGTGAAAAATTTCCAATACCATATCAAACGGCGGTAGCATTTGCGGATATTCTTGAAATTGATAGAAATCTGCTCTTTGATGACTTTGCACGATTTATTGATTATCCTTACAGCAACAGGTTACGAGAAGCCAGAAAAGTATATGGATTGAATCAAACAAATTTTGCGGAAAAAGCTAATATTTGTTATAGTATCTATGCTAAATGGGAAACCGCTGTTCGTCAGCCGTCACGAAAGATGTATGAGCAATTAATAGCCGCATATCCCGAAATAAAGATGTAAAAGTTTACAGCGTATCTGAAACAAAACAGATACGCTGTATTTTATAATCGGCACATTGGTATTTGCTCTTTTTCTTCTGTAAAATGAAACTACCATAAAACGCAGGAGGAAAACACGATGGAAAAATCATTATTTGAACAGATGGGCGGTACATACACTCAGGTAGGAGATTATATGCTACCAAACTTGACACTACCCGAAGAAGAACAAAAATCTATCGGCATATGGGGACAGCGGCACGCACGGTATTTGAAGCGGTATTACAAAATTCTGTATTATAACCTGTTGTCAAGCGGGAAACTGAACGCTCATCTTGCCGAAATCGACCGGCAGGCAGAGGACATGTTTTTTAGATTGGTAAAACAAATGGCTGAGCGTGAGGGTGTAACGGAGCAGCTTAAGGCGGAAAATCAAATGGAATGGGTTGGAAAAATGAATAATATCCTTAATTCCGCTTTAGAGGTCATTAATGCAAAGCTTATATATTCCTAAAAAGCTCGCCCACAGGTTCGCTACAAACCTGTGGGCGTTTCACATTAATTCTTATTTACGCATCAACAGATGAACTCCGAATAAACAAACGCATCCAAATTTCATCTGTTTTTTATACACGATATGGTTATACGAATTGTGTTTTTTATCAGAAACTAAATTAAATTTCCGGTTGACCAGCATATCTCATAATTATATTAATATGATCTAATGTTTTAATATGCTCTGCTGTTTCAACAGAAAAATACGATACTGATGCCACCATGCAGTTAAGCAATTTAGCCATTTTTGCATATTCTTCTTCCAGCGTTTTGACAGGTTTATTTGCTCCGTTAGAAGAATTATCTTTTTCTAATTTAATGACAGAAGACTCGCCGTCACCAAATGTGATAGTTAATAGCGGAGTATCTAACCCAACGACTTCAAAACCAAAATCCGTAATATCTTCTTTGATATTAAGCCGTCCTTCTTCTGTTGATTTTAAACCGACTACCGAATGAAATACCAATTCGGCAGATCCTAACTCACCACCTGTAAATCCCACTTTGCAGCCTTTGTACTTACCTTCAGTAACCACTCCGTATCCTTGAGCGACAGCAAGAACTGCTGATTTAGCTACAGAACCCGCTGCTGAAGCTGCATTCTTTAATTTGTCCATAAAGCCCATAATAATTTCCTCCTAATACTCGATGTTTTTAATCGTATACCATATCAATGTTTTGAAACAAATGAACCGCAGTTATGAATGCCTCCGTGACAACCATGCCCATAGTTTTTACATGCATAACAGCGGGTGAGATCTGCGTGTGTGACTTCATTTTGTTTTCTGGCAATATTATTCTGTTGTTTTGCCAGTCGGTTCTGCTCCTGAGCAATTCGGTTCTGCTCCCGAGCAATATCGTTTTGTTCTCTTGCTGCTGCTTGCATGGCCAAATTGTGTTCACGATTTTGCCGTTCAATTTCTGCGTTGTGTTCCCTTGCGGCCCGTTCTAAAGCTTCTGCCTGTTGCTCAAGAATTGCTGCCTGCCGAGCCGCTTCAATCTGTCTTGCTTCCTCTTCAGCGTCTTTGCGGTCTTCGTCAAAAGCAAGATTGATTGCTTCCTTTAATGTATCTGCTCTTCCTGTTTCTAAGAGTTTTGCAATATGTGAAGCGTTGCCAAACAGATCCGGATGAATGAGCGTTACAGCATTTAACTGCGTTTCTGTGTTTTCCAACTGCCTATTAAGGTCATCGTGTTTTTCAGAAAAAGCTTTCTGAATGTTTTCTATGGCTATGTTGTTTTTTTCTTTCTCGGCTTCGTAATATGTATCACAAGCTTTTACCAGCGCTAAAAATTCATTTTCAAATTTTATGCATTCTGTATAAAAACGTTCATTTTGCCCGTCGTCAAAGGAAATTTTCGCTGTGTTGACCCAATCATTAAGTTTTTTCTTGTACGACAAATAAGCATTTACAATTTTTGAAAAGTGAACAAACCATGCGATACCGCTTATTAGTGCTGCGTAAAACGAAATCTGACCAAGTAGACCAAAAATCTGTGAGAGAAATGGAGTCATTATTGTAAAAATTTTCAGTATGGAACTAATGATGAATAATGGTAAAGAAACAAAGAAAATAATACCGACTATTGCCCCCAGCGTAGGATCTTTTGGATTTTGTGGAGGTACTGGTATCGATTTTTTTATTATAGCGTTGTTTTTCGGAATTTTAAGTTTTTTTGACTGTTCGGCTTGATATTTGAATAAATTTGCAACAAAATTATCTTTTTGTGATTCAAGATCTTCTCTTTCTTCAAACGCCAGATCATCTAATTCGTTTCTCAATGCTTCCTTGCACGCATATAGTTCTCCGATCCTGCGCAGCTCTTTTACATTTGAATCCATTTTCTTATTCATCGTCTACTTCCTCCTCTCCATCCATTGTTGCCAATATTATTTCATGTGTGATATCATACCTGAACGGAATGTTTTGTAATTTGTCTTTTTCGTCACATTTTCCTGACCATATAATAGTTCGCTCAATTTTTTGCATATCTGAATATGTACCGTCCGTTGAATAGGTTAATTTTAGATATGCTTTTTGCAGTGGGGAAAAATAACCCTCTATATCATTTTCACCGTCAAGAGCAGCAAGCAAAACTGCCGTCTCAAAATTCTTGTTATTTTTAGGAGACACGAAACCGTCTTCGACCAGCCCTATAAATGGGTTTTTATCTTTATCCAAAATATTTGGATATCCTGCAAACGGCAAATTAGATTGATCCATTGAATTTGCCATAATAAAAGCTATTCTCTCTAAAAAATCAAGATTTTTCTTATGAGGAGATATGCAACACAGATAATTATAAAAATATACAGTTTTATCAGGGACGGTATTTGTTCTGTTATAAGTCTGATGACCGGTTTCTGAAAAAAACCATTCTCTCGTGCGAGGGACAAGATAGTCTTGAACTCCCGCTTTATCTTTAATAATTTCAATCAATTTTAATGGGGAAGTGAGCGATGACATATTTTACATCTCCTTTATCAAATCATCAATTTTCTTTTTTAACAGTTGCGCAGTGACTAAATTTTCCCTATTAATCTCTGCTGGCCCAGTACATTTTTCTTTCACAATGCAATCCATGTCTTGAATATTCCAAGTTTTGTATAACTCTTTAAATTTTTTATATCTATTGTCATTAGGTCGCCCAGCGCAAATAATAATATCTGCATATCCGTTATGCTCGCAAAATCTTTTATTCAATTCTGTTGCATCGTCTCCAAAAGTGGTAATGTAAAGCAGTTTATTCTTATACATTACAGAGCATTGTAAATCTTTCGTATCATTTTTGAGATCAAGTGAGGTCAAAATTGTATGGTAACTCTGATAATCCCTATTACAAATGAAACGAAATTCATCTGTTTCCATTAATTCTCTGATAAATAGTATTATACTCGTACTTTTCCCGCAACTTGAAACGCCTTTTATAATAGCAAATCGTGTATTGACATTTAACATAAAATACCTTCTTCGTTCTATTTTAGCAACATAAACGGTATTATGTTGTAAATACAGGCTAAAATTTGCTGTTTGGGATTGCCGAATTTACATAAGCCGCAAGACTAAATTTCAAAATTGGTGCAGAAAGCCAAGCCTTTTCAAATTTTCTGTTGAAAAGGCTTATTCGTTCTGCTTGTTTTTGACAATATCCCGTAAAAATCATACTTTTCTTCGCTGAATTGCTTGTAATTTCTTCGCAGTTATGATATAATAACATCAAAAAAATGAGTTTGGTATACCCATTTGCAACATAATACCGTTTATGTACTCAGCCGCCGGTTCAGGCGGTTTTTTCATAGTATCAGCCGCATATTCTCCATACG
>CALWYZ010000007.1 GCA_944385895.1 uncultured Clostridia bacterium | reverse complement strand
TTGTCTAACTGTTCCTTGTCTATATAGACGAAAAGAACAGCAAAAAGTTCCGAACTATGGCTATATTATAGCATACTTCGGTCTATTTGTCTCATTCCAAAATAAGTTGAATTAAAATCAGACATAAAGTACCCCCACAAAATTGTTTTTGTAAGGGAATATAGTTTTTTATGTCAGCAACAATTCTGTTTATGCATAATTATCTGTGAAAATGTATATTTTTTGTTCACCAATACTTATCTCGGACAGAGACAAAATATAAATAGTGTTACAATAATTTTTTGATAATTTAAAAGATTTTCTAATATATTGGATAGATATCTGCTTTTTATCAAAAAATATCACGGAAAATAATAAAAAAGTCCGATTTATCAGACTTTCTTATTATGCGTTCTTTTATTAATATATGAAGTTTAGGGGCAAACAAAAAGATGCCGTTGACACATGGGTATCTCAGACTATATAAAAGAAGCCCGGAGCAAAAATTGACTCCGGACTCTGTCTAAGCAATATAAAAAAGATATTTTCGGTTTTTGGGCAGTGGAATCAGGAGTCTTGTAACACGCAAAAAGTCGGCGGCGACAGCAAGTCGTTGTGAGAGTGCTTGCTGCCAAACAGGCAGCCAAGCGTGACTTTTTGCGAAAAAGGAGGAGCAAGGGAGCGGGCAATGGCTTATTTTCTGTCGTAGATAAAAAATAAGTCGGAGCAAAGTAAACTTTGCTCCGACGTGGCGGAGGGAAAGGGATTCGAACCCTTGTGCCTTTTGGGCAAACGGTTTTCAAGACCGCCTCGTTATGACCGCTTCGATATCCCTCCGTGCCCGAATATTTTAACATAACAAATTATATTTGTCAACACAATAGCATAATTTACCGTTCATTATTTACAGGCATGATAAAAAGCGGTGTCTTTCAGGCATTGGTTTCTCAGCTCTAAATCCTTTTTTCGTGTTTTCAGCTCGTTGAAAAATTCGCGCGTCGTGCCTGCCGACATCGGCTGTATGTAGTGACTGCTCGCCAGCAGCGCCTCCCGGCTCGGGTATGAGTCATAGTAGCCTCCGCACAGTCCGCTGTGGTCGCTGCCTCCTGAAATGAAGAGGTCTTTACGCAGAGCCAGTTCAAATGCCTCAAGCTGCTGCTCCTTTTTTACATCGGGGTGCCAAACCTCAATCCCGTCCAGTCCCTGTTCTATGAGCATCGGCACGTACTGCAGCTGATTGTTTGGGTGCGCAAGCACGGCAATTCCCCCCGCCTTATGGATAAGCTCTATCAGCTCGCCCGACGTTTTCTGGCGTATATCGGATTTTACGGTGCTGCGCTTTGCGCCGTAGTTTTTATGGAAAAACTCCATGTATTCGGACTGTCTGACAAGACCCTTGGCTTTCATGGCAGCAAAAACGTGATTGTTGCAAAGCCACGTTATCCCGCGGTTGTAATCCAAAACCTCCTGCCAGGTGATGCCGCTTATGCCGCCGTCCTGTATGGCGCGTTCAAACAGCACGCGCGTCTGGTGCGTCTCCTTTTCGCTCAGTCGGTCAAGGTACTCGCGCATAGGTTTATAATCAGGGTCAAAGTCAAATCCGACGATGTGAAAGCGTTGCGGTTCCTTTACGGTAAATTCCGCGCCGAAAATAAATTTCATGCCCAGCTCATTACATGCAGCTTCCATTTGACCGCAGCCGCTTACAGTATCGTGGTCGGTCAGCGCCAGCGCACCGTAGCCCTCGTCCCTGGCGACGCAGGCAAGCTGCTTTGGCGTATACGGTCCGTCCGAGTGCGTGGAATGTAAATGCAGGTTGGCATACAGCTTCATTTTTATCACCTCATGTATATTATACGGTATGCAATGACTGAAAGCAAAGTATCTGAGAAAATTTTGTACGCAAAAATATTGCGTTATACGAAAAATTGGTATATACTTATAATCACATAAAAAGGAATGAAAAGGAGACTTAGGTCATGTACGACAGAATTTATAATTTTTCGGCAGGTCCTTCCATGCTGCCTGTACCGGTACTTGAGAAAGCGCGTGATGAACTTTTGAATTACAAAGGTTCAGGCATGTCTGTTATGGAAATGAGTCATCGTTCAAAGTTTTTTGACGATATTATCGTTGAAGCCGAAAAGCTGATGCGCGAAGTCATGAATATCCCGGATAATTATAAGGTGCTGTTTTTGCAGGGCGGCGCATCCCTTCAATTTGCAAGCGTTGCAATGAATCTTATGAAAACAGGTAAAGCGGATTATGTAGTAACAGGTCAGTTTTCCGGCAAGGCGTATAAAGAAGGCCAAAAATACGGCGATGCACATTTGGCGGCTACAACAAAGGATGAAAACTTTACGCGTATTCCTCGTCAGGAAGAACTTGATCTTCGCAGCGATGCGGATTTTGTACATATCTGCTTTAATAATACTATTTTCGGCACAAAGTGGGATTATATTCCGGATACCCACGGTGTCCCGCTTGTTGCGGATATGAGTTCCTGTATACTTTCAGAACCTGTAGATGTTTCAAAATTCGCTCTTATTTATGCGGGTGCTCAGAAAAATGTCGCACCGGCTGGACTTACTATAGTAATCGTAAGGGAAGATATGCTGCGCGATGATCTGCCTGACTATGTCCCCACAGTATGCAGCTACAAGGTGATGGCGGAAAACGGGTCTATGTACAATACCCCGCCCTGCTATCCTATTTATATCTGCAAGCTCGTACTTGAATGGATAAAGGATTTGGGCGGGCTCGAGGCAATGCAAAAAATTAATAAGAGAAAAGCTGATAAATTATACGCTTGTCTTGATAAGAGCAAAATGTTCAAAAATCCTGTTGTACATCAGTGCCGTTCTATGATGAACGTAACATTCCGTGCTCAGGATGACGATATAAATGCTAAATTTGTAAAAGAGAGCGCCGCTGCAGGTTTCCAGAATCTGAAGGGCCACCGCTCAGTAGGCGGAATGCGTGCATCTATTTATAATGCCATGCCGGAGGAGGGCATAGATAGACTTATTAAATTTATTGAAGAGTTTGAAAAAGCAAATTCATAAGTTTATACAGCTCATTGTACTATGCGTTTCTGTATATGTCTTAGGTGTATACATGAGCATGACATACAGTTTTTAAAATAAAAGCCCAATATTGGGCTTTTATTTTTGTGCAATTTCAATAAAATTCAAGTTGTATAATTGTACAATTTATCAAATGCGACGTTTTATAATTTATTTGGATTTTTCTATTGATTTATTTAAAACGATAATATATAATTGATAAAACGATATCGATAAAAGGTGACTGATACATGAAAATACAGGGTATTTCGACTCAGACATTAAGACGGCTGCCTTATTATTTGAACTTTCTTGTAAGCAGTGAGCTTGAAAGTGACGGATATATATCTGCCTCAGCAGTTGCGTCGGCATTGAACCTCAATGAGGTACAGGTGCGAAAGGATCTTGCCACTGTATGTCAGGCTGGCGGGATACCGAAAAAAGGATTTCCGGTCAGCGACCTTATTGAAGGACTGCGTGACTGTCTGGGTCAAAACAATGTAAATGATGCAATACTTGTAGGAGCGGGAAACCTCGGACGTGCACTGTTATCCTATAAAGGATTTGAGCAATACGGACTGAATATTGTCGCTGCTTTTGATTTAAAGGAGGGTACCGCCAACGGAAAAAAAATATTTTCGATGACTAAGCTGCCGGATATAATAAAACGGCTGAATATAAAAATTGCGGTCATAACGGTGCCCGGAGAGTCTGCGCAAAGTGTGTGTGATATACTTACTCAAAACGGTATTTTGGCAATATGGAATTTTGCACCGGCACATTTAAGAGTGCCTATGGGGGTACTGGTACAAAACGAAAATATGGCATCATCGTTGGCGGTACTGTCAAATCATCTGAAATCAAAGATAGAAAACAGCGGATGATATCAAGACTGTTTATTTATTGGACATAGATTAATTTGTTATATAAATATATTTATAAAGAATAAATTGGAGGAAATATTCAAATGGCTAAAGAGTACGCAATCGTAGACAATGTTGAAACACTTGAAAAAGCGCTGTCGGAACTGAAAGCAGCACAGAAAGAGTTTGCAACTTATACACAGGAACAGGTGGATAAGATTTTTCATGCTGCTGCTATTGCTGCAAACAAAGCAAGAATACCGCTTGCCAAAATGGCTGTTGAGGAAACAGGCATGGGTGTTGTAGAGGATAAGGTTATTAAAAACCATTATGCGGCTGAATATATTTATAATGCATATAAAAATACAAAGACCTGCGGTGTCGTTGAGGAGGATACAGCTTATGGTATAAAGAAAATCGCTGAGCCTATCGGCGTTATTGCAGCTGTAATTCCTACTACTAACCCTACATCTACCGCTATATTTAAAACACTCATTTCTCTTAAAACCAGAAATGGTATTATTATAAGCCCTCATCCGAGAGCAAAAAAGTCTACAATCGAAGCTGCCAAAATTGTGTTGGAAGCTGCAGTTGAGGCAGGAGCTCCGGAGGGGATTATCAGATGGATAGATATCCCCAGTCTTGAACTTACAAATCTTGTAATGAAGGAAGCTGATATAATACTTGCAACTGGCGGACCCGGAATGGTTAAAGCGGCGTATTCGAGTGGTACACCTGCTCTCGGTGTCGGTGCCGGTAATACTCCTGCTATAATTGATGAGTCTGCGGATATCGTGCTTGCCGTCAATTCTATTATACATTCAAAAACATTTGATAACGGTATGATTTGTGCCTCGGAGCAATCAGTTATAGTAGATAAAAAAATATATGACAAAGTCAAGGCAGAGTTTAAGGCCCGTGGTTGTTATTTTCTTGATAAAGCAGAGACAGAGAAAGTCAGAAAAACAATTATTATAAATGGCGCACTCAATGCTAAAATCGTTGGACAAAGACCTGTAACCATTGCAAAACTTGCGGGTGTTGATGTGCCTGAGAACACAAAGGTACTGATAGGTGAGGTTACAAGCGTAGATCTCTCTGAAGAGTTTGCTCATGAAAAACTGTCTCCTGTTCTTGCAATGTATAAAGCAAAAGATATACAGGATGCGTTTTCAAAGGCAGAGCAGCTTATCGCAGACGGAGGATACGGTCATACATCTTCCATTTATCTTGATGTGCTGACACAAAAAGATAAACTTGACGAATTTGCATCACGTATGAAGACTTGCCGTATTCTCGTAAATACTCCATCTTCACAGGGTGGTATCGGTGATCTGTATAACTTTAAGCTGGCTCCTTCACTTACTCTCGGCTGCGGTTCATGGGGAGGAAACTCTGTAAGTGAAAACGTAGGTGTCAAGCATCTTTTAAATATTAAAACAGTTGCCGAGAGGAGAGAGAATATGCTTTGGTTCAGAGCACCAGAAAAGGTTTATCATAAAAAAGGTTGTTTGCCTGTAGCGCTTGACGAATTGAAAACCGTCATGAATAAGAAAAGAGCGTTTATCGTAACTGATACATTCCTTTATGAAAACGGATATACTAAGCCGATTACCGACAAGTTGGACGAAATGGGAATTGTGCATGAGACGTTTTTTGAGGTTGCTCCTGATCCGACTCTTGGATGCGCCAAGAAGGGTGCTGAACAGCTCTCTGCTTTCAAGCCGGATACTATCATTGCACTTGGCGGCGGCTCTGCAATGGATGCTGCCAAAATAATGTGGGTACTGTATGAGCATCCTGAGGCTGACTTCATGGATATGGCAATGCGCTTTGTGGATATCAGAAAAAGAGTGTATACTTTCCCGAAAATGGGTGAAAAGGCTTACTTTGTAGCTATCCCAACTTCAGCCGGTACCGGTTCTGAGGTTACTCCGTTTGCTGTTATCACAGATGAAAATTCAGGTGTAAAATATCCTCTTGCTGACTATGCGCTTTTGCCTAACATGGCAATAATTGACGCCGATATGCATATGACAGCGCCTAAGGGACTTACAGCTGCATCAGGTATTGATGCTGTTACTCATGCACTTGAGGCGTATGCTTCAGTAATGGCAACGGATTATACAGACGGTCTTGCACTGCAGGCGTTAAAGGTTATTTTTGAATATCTCCCGCGTGCTTACGATAATGGTATGCATGATCCGGTAGCGCGTGAAAAAATGGCAAATGCAGCAACAATGGCAGGTATGGCGTTTGCAAACGCATTTTTGGGAGTATGTCATTCTATGGCACATAAGCTGGGTGCGTTCCATCATTTGCCGCACGGTGTTGCCAATGCGTTGATGATCGATTATGTTATACGTTTTAATGCAAGTGAAACACCTGCTAAAATGGGTACTTTCTCACAGTATGATCATCCGCATACACTTGAACGTTATGCAGAGGTGGCAGATTATTTGGGCATTACGGGCAAGACCAATGAAGAAAAACTTGATAATCTAATCAAGGCTATTGATAAACTGAAAGATTATGTAGGAATTAAAAAGACTATTAAAGATTACGGTATTGATGAAAAAGATTTCTTGGATCGTCTTGACGAAATGACAGAGCAGGCATTTGATGATCAGTGTACCGGTGCCAACCCCAGATACCCGCTTATGAGTGAGATTAAGGAAATGTATCTTAACGCTTATTACGGAGGTAAAAAGTAATGAAACTCGAAAAAGTAATTGCAGTCAGAAATGACAAGACTATTTACCGCGATGCTGATACAGCAATTAAGCTGTTCAATGAGGATTATTCTAAGGCAAATGTACTTAATGAGGCATTGAATCAGTCAAGAGTTGAGGAGACTGAGCTTGATATTCCTAAAGTCCGTGAGGTTCTTACCATTGACGGTAAATGGGCGATAGTATCAGATTTTATAGAGGGTAAGACGCTGGAATCACTCATGGAGGAAAATCCCTCAAAGACAGATGAGTACCTCAAACTTTTCGTAGATCTCCAGATTAAGGTTCATTCTCAGAAATGCCCGCTGCTTAATAAACTCAAGGATAAGATGCAGAGGAAAATTTCCGAGTCGAATCTTGATGCGACTACTCGTTATGAACTGCATACACGTCTTGAAGGAATGCCCAAGCACAAAAAGGTATGCCACGGTGATTTCAATCCCAGCAATATTATAATCACAAAGGACGGAACTCCGTTTATAATAGATTGGTCGCATGCCACTCAAGGTAATGCATCAGCAGATGTTGCCAGGACATACTTGCTCTTTTCACTTGCCGGTAAAAATGAACTTGCCGAAAAGTATCTGAATATGTACTGTCTCAAGACGGATACTGCAAAACAGTATGTGCAAAAGTGGATCCCGATAGTTGCGGCTTCCCAATCTGTTAAGGGCAATACTCATGAGCGTGAATTCTTACTTCACTGGATTGATGTTGTCGATTATGAATAATTGATTTGTGATCAAATTTAACTAAATAATAACGGCAGATAGCTTATGGTATCTGCCGTTAACTTTTATTTTGTACTGTTTTGCATGTTTTTTGATAATACCGATTAGTATTTTAATATATATTTTTTGGCTGTATTTACATTAAAAAAATTACCGGTTTCATTTATAAATTAATGAAACCGGTAAAGTATTGATAATAATTAAACTCTATTTGATTATAGACTCGCCACTCATTTCGGCAGGCTGCTTAAGACCCAGCATTTTTAACATTGTCGGTGCAATATCACAGAGTCTGCCTCCTTCGCGAAGGGTACAAGGGTAGTTTATAACTGCAAAAGGAACGGGGTTTGTTGTATGTGCAGTAAAGGGAGATCCGTCTGCTTCGTACATTTTGTCGGCGTTACCATGGTCAGCGGTAATAATAGCGCTGCCATCCATCTTTAAAACTGAGGCTATAACTTTCCCGACGCAGGTGTCAACTGCCTGAACAGCAGCTTTGGCAGCATCGAAAATTCCTGTATGCCCTACCATGTCGCAATTTGCAAAATTCAGAATGACGACATCAAATTTTCCGCTTTCAATGTTTTCACAAGCTTTTGCAGCAACTTCAAAAGCACTCATTTCAGGTTTTAAATCGTAAGTGGGTACTTTGGGAGAGTTTATAAGCACGCGTTCTTCTCCCGGATACACGGTTTCGACACCGCCGTTGAAGAAAAATGTTACATGTGCATATTTTTCGGTTTCGGCGATGCGAAGCTGAGTAAGACCGTTTTTGGATAAATATTCGCCCAGCGTGTTTTTCAAGGACTGAGGTTTGAAGGCAATATGAACATTTGGCATTGATGCATCATACTGAGTCATGCAGACAAAGTAGAGATTGATAAAGCCTCTTTTACGCTCAAAACCTGTAAAGTCGGGATCGACAAGCGTTCTTGTTATTTCTCTTGCACGGTCGGGACGGAAATTAAAGAAAATCACACTATCCTTCTCGTTTATTGTAGAATTTTCAAGACATACGGTAGGAACGACAAATTCATCTGTTATATTTTTGCCCTCGCTGTCAATTTGTTCATATGATGTACGGATTGCAGCAACGGGATCGGAATTTTTATTTCCTTCTCCATAGACCATTGCAGCATAAGCTTTCTGGACTCGTTCCCATCGATTATCCCGGTCCATAGCGTAGTATCTGCCCATTACAGTGGCGACTTGACCGACTCCGATCTCTTTGCACTTATTTACCAGTTCCGAAACAAAGTCTGCACCAGACGTAGGTGCAACATCACGTCCGTCTAAAAATGCATGAATATATACCTTTTTAAGTCCTGCGCGTTTGGCAAGCTCCAAGATAGCATAGAGGTGGGTATTGTGACTGTGGACCCCGCCGTCGGATACAAGACCCATGATATGCAGTGCGCTGTTATTCTCTTTTGCATTGTTTACAGCGCCTGTAAGTGCTTCGTTTTTAAAAAAGTCACCATCATTGATGCTTTTTGTTATACGTGTAAGTTCTTGGTATACTACTCGTCCTGCACCTATATTTGTGTGTCCGACTTCGCTGTTTCCCATTTGACCATCGGGAAGACCGACATCCATGCCTGATGCACCTATATAAGTATGTGGATTGTCTGCAAAGAGTTTAGTTAGATTTGGTGTGGCTGCCGCTTTTATGGCATTGCCGTAATCGCTTTCGTTTTTACCGAAACCGTCAAGAATACATAAAACCAGTGGTTTTTTCATAAATAGTTTCCTTTTTGTTATTTTACTCTGTTTTGTACAGATTTAGTATTACAAATAAAGACGTACAATGTGGCAGGTATTATTTGGCGGCTTTTACTATAATTGAAAAATCTTCCGCTTTGAGAGAGGCGCCTCCTATCAGCCCGCCGTCAATGTGTTCTTTGGCAAGCAGTCCAGCTGCATTTTTTGCGTTCATAGAGCCGCCGTATTGAATGACTATTTTTTCTGCTACATCGCTTCCGTAGATTTCCTTTATAACATTTCTGATAGCGCCGTTAACCTCGTCCGCCTGCTCGTCAGTAGCTGTTTTGCCTGTACCGATAGCCCAGACCGGCTCGTATGCGATTATCGTGTTAACGGCATCATCCGCACTGATATCCCTGAACGCGATTTTAGTCTGCATTGCAACTGTTTCAACCGTTATGTTTTTTTCACGCTGTTCAAGTGTTTCTCCAACGCAAACAATGGGTGTAAGCCCTGCGGCAATTGCAGCTTTCAGTCTCGCATTAACTGTATCGTCCGTTTCGCCGAAATATTGACGTCTTTCACTGTGTCCGATAATAACGTACTGTGCACCGGCTGCTTTAAGCATGCTTGCGCTGATCTCGCCTGTAAAAGCTCCGCTTTCTGCCCAATGTACATTTTCGGCGCCGATTTTTATATTGGAACCGCTTGCAGCTTCCACTGCTGCTGCAATATCAATAAACGGTACGCAGAGAACAACTTCGCATAAGGCGTCTGCTACCAGCGGCTTCATTTGATTTATAAGCTCTTTTGTCTGTGCGGGTGTATTATTCATTTTCCAGTTTCCCGCAATAACGTATTTTCTCATTTTAATTTCCATAGCCTTTCCGGCTACAAATATTTATACATAGTCACCTTGCCTGCTGTAGCCGGGCAGGAAGTGACAAAAATTGTTTTTTGTTATTTGTCAAGAAGGCATGCTATACCTGGCAGTTCTTTACCTTCAAGAAATTCAAGAGAGGCGCCGCCGCCTGTTGAAATATGGGTCATCTTATCAGCAAATCCGAGCTTTTCAACAGCTGCTGCGGAATCTCCGCCGCCTATGATCGATACTGCACCGCTCTTTGCAACAGCATCTGCAACAGCCTCTGTGCCGGCAGCAAAGTTTTTCCATTCTGATACACCCATAGGTCCGTTCCATACAACAGTACCTGCTCCTTCAATGGACTTTGCAAACAGTTCACGGGTAACGGGACCTATATCAAGACCCATCCAGCCGTCAGGAATAGAATCAGAATAAATAGTCATGTGGGTTGTATCTTCACTGTAAGTTCTGCCTATTTCATTGTCTACAGGGATAATAAAGTTTACACCTTTAGCGCGGGCTTTTTCCATCATTTCTTTTGCAAGGTCTATCTTGTCATTTTCACAGATCGAAGTACCTATATTATTACCGTCCGCTTTAAAGAAGGTGTAAGCCATGCCGCCTCCGATGATAAGCGTATCAACCTTATCTATAAGGTTTGTAATGACACCGATCTTATCAGACACCTTGGCACCGCCGAGTATGGCAACAAAAGGACGTGCGGGATCGGCAAGAGCTTTGCCCATAACTCCGATCTCTTTTTGAATAAGATAACCGCAAACGGCAGGAAGATAGTCAGCGACTCCTGCGGTTGAGGCATGGGCACGGTGTGCAGCGCCGAAAGCGTCATTTACGAATATATCTGCCATTGATGCCAGCTCTTTGGCAAACTCAGGATCGTTTTGCTTTTCACGCTTGTCAAAGCGTGTATTTTCCAGCAGCAAAACTTCGCCATCCTTCAGTTGAGCGACTTTTTCTTTGGCATCAGGTCCGATTATGTCCTTGGCAAATTTGACTTCGACACCCAAAAGCTCAGACAGTCTTTTTGCAACGGGGGCCAAGGTGAATTTGACAGCGTCCTCCGGTTCTCCTTTGGGCTTGCCCATGTGAGAGCAAAGGATTACTTTAGCTCCCTTGCTCATAAGATATTTAATAGTGGGAAGCGCGGCTACAATTCTTTTTTCACTGGTGATAACACCGTCTTTCATTGGTACGTTGAAATCACAGCGGGTAAGAACTCTCTTTCCTGATACTTCAATGTCTTCGATAGTTTTTTTGTTGTAATTCATTGTCGTACTCCTTATTTTTATATTATTATTTACCAAATAGTTACTATATCATATATTTACAAAAAATTCAATATATTTATCATTTTTCAGTATTTCATTGTCAAAAGCTGACGGCTGTGTACTTATCCATGAAGGGTGTCAGGTACATCAAACTTAAATATAACATGGCAGCCGTCTGTAATTACTATATAAGTATTTCCCGATAAGGCAAAAATAACCGGCAGCAATAATTTTGCTGCAGGTGTTGTGCGGCTGTGCCGTGGCTTGAGCCGTGTGCTGAATGTGCGCGCATCAGTCGGATAATTCGTTTTCTGTGCGCCGGAGTGCACCCTTGCCGTCTTGGGTTGCCGGTACCATTTCGATCGTGCTGTCTGCCTTTACCGCTTAACGCAGGTATTCGATCAGCTGATGCTTGTCGGGCTGAGCATCTCCCTCTTTTACAAGCTTTTGCTTTGAAAACAGAATACCGCCGCTTTTGCGGCTATTTTAACTTTGGTTTCATTTGCACTGCTGTTTATATAAAAATACTCCGCTTTGTTCTGTGACAGCAGTTTGCACTTAGCAATTGTGAAATTTTGTTTATTATTTTATTAAAAGGTAGAAATTCAATGTGATACATGATATAATAATAAAATAACTGCATACATCGTTATGAGGCGGTGATTGCCGTCTCTTATAAAATCAATTTTTATAAGGAGTACTCAGATGGGTTTTTTTGATAAAATATTAGGAAGCAGTTCATCTCGCGAAATTAAAAGATTACAGCCGCTGGTAGATCAGACTCTTGCCTTAGATGATAAATTTTCTAAAATGAGCGATGCAGAGCTTCGGTCTATGACTGATACTCTTAAGGATAAGTTGGAATTGTCAAGTGATATGGATTCAATATTACCTGAGGCATTTGCAACTGTTAGGGAAGCCGCATGGAGAGTATTGGGTATGAAGCACTATCCCGTTCAGATTGTCGGCGGAATAGTTTTGCATCAGGGAAGAATAGCCGAAATGAAAACAGGAGAAGGAAAGACCATGGTCGCAACTTTGCCCGCTTACCTTAATGCGCTTTCCGGCAAAGGTGTGCATATTGTTACTGTTAACGACTATCTTGCAAAGCGCGACAGCGAATGGATGGGAAAAATATATAGGTTTCTGGGTCTCAGCGTCGGACTGGTAATACATGGCATGACTCCTGAACAAAAGCGCGCTGCATATGCCGCAGATATAACATACGGTACAAACAACGAGTTCGGCTTTGATTATCTTCGTGATAATATGGCAATTTATAAAGAAAATATGACCCAGCGCGGGCATAATTTTGCCATTGTGGACGAGGTTGACTCGATACTTATCGATGAGGCGAGAACTCCTCTTATAATATCGGGCGCGGGTGTCAAGTCCACTCAGATGTATGAGATAGCCGACAAGTTTGTAAATACACTTACTCCCATGAAGCTTGTGCGTACCGACGATAAGGCGGATTATGACAAATTCATGTCAATGGACTATGACGAGCTGGAAATGGGCAGGTTTATAACACCTCAGCAGCATGAACAGCTGAAAAACGCTGATTATATTATCGATGAAAAGAATAAAAACGTTACACTGACTGCAAACGGTATCGCAAAAGCTGAAAAGTATTTTGATGTAGAAAATTTATCGTCCGCAGAAAATATGGAACTCAATCATCATATTCAACAGGCTATCCGTGCACACGGTATCATGAAAAAGGATATTGATTATATCATAAAAGACGGACAGATAATTATTGTTGACGAGTTTACAGGAAGACTTATGTACGGCAGACGTTATAACAATGGACTGCATCAGGCGATAGAAGCTAAGGAGCATGTAAAAGTTGAAAAGGAATCCAAAACTTACGCTTCCATTACTCTTCAAAATTACTTCCGTATGTATGCAAAATTGTCCGGTATGACAGGTACAGCCATGACAGAGGAGGAAGAGTTCAGACATATTTATTCTCTGGATGTTGTTGAAATCCCCACAAATAAGCCTAATATCCGCATTGATTATCATGACAGTGTATATAAAACGGAATCTGCAAAATTTAATGCGGTCATAGATCAGATTGTGGAGTGTCATAAAAAAGGTCAGCCTGTTCTTGTTGGCACTATATCAATAGAAAAGAGCGAGTTGCTCTCAAAGCTGTTAACAAAGCGCGGTATAAAACATCAGGTGCTCAATGCCAAGCATCATGAAAAAGAAGCATCTATCATTGCTCAGGCAGGTAAAGAGGGAGCAGTGACGATTGCTACTAACATGGCAGGTCGCGGAACCGACATAATGCTTGGAGGTAATGCGGAGTACATGGCTAAAGATCAAATGGCAAAACTGGGATATACCGATGAGCTTATTAATGAAGCAACAGGTTTTGCAGAGACTGACAATGAGGAAATCATTGAAGCACGCAAAAAATACAGTGAGCTTTATGAAAAGTACAAAAATGAAATAAAGGATGAAGCACAGCGTGTAAAAGATGCGGGTGGACTTTTTATAATCGGCACCGAACGGCATGAGAGCAGACGTATTGACAATCAGCTTCGCGGTCGTGCAGCACGCCAGGGTGACCCGGGTTGTACGAGATTTTATCTTTCGCTTGAAGACGATCTGATGCGGCTGTTCGGCGGTGATCGTGTCATGAATGTTATGAATACTCTCAAGGTGCCGGAGGATATGCCGATAGAAAACAAAATGCTGTCCTCAACTATTGAAAAAGCCCAGGAAAAAGTAGAGGGTATCAATTTCCAGCGCAGAAAGAGTGTTCTTGAATATGACGATGTAATGAACAAACAGCGTGAAATAATATATAAACAGCGCAGAATGGTACTGGACGGAGAGGATCTTACTGATATATTTGAAAAAATGTTGGCAGATGTTGCAGATTCCACTGCGGCGGAATTTGTTTCAGGTGAGGACAAGAATTTATGGAATATAACAGGACTTGCTGATAGGCTGGCTATTTTCGGACGGCTTGATACCGATAGTATTGAAAGTCCGCAAGATGCGGCAGATGCAACTGAAAAAATATTTCGCGACAGATACGCTTATCAGAAAGAAACTTTAGGTGACAGCTTTGAAGAAGCACAGCGTGTTATTATGCTGCGTTCTGTTGACAGGCGCTGGATGGATCATATCGATGATATGGATGAGCTGAAACGCGGTATTGGTCTTGCAGCTTACGGTCAGCGCGATCCGGTCGTTGAGTTTAAATTTCAGAGCTATGACATATTTGAGGAAATGGTAAATAACATCAAGACTGACACCGTTTACGGTTTGCTTTCACTGGTTATTAAAAAGGAAGAAACATTAGAACGTGAGCAAGTTGCAAAGGATGCACATGAATCACACGGCGGCGAAAATACTGTCAAGAAAACAGTTGTTAATAAAAATAAAGTTGGCAGGAATGATCCGTGTCCTTGCGGCAGCGGCAAGAAATATAAAAAATGCTGTGGTGCAGATAAATAAAAAAACAGCTTGGATTTATTTCCAAGCTGCTTTTTTATAGTTTTACTTCTGAAAATCCGTTTTTTGTAATCGTTACCACGTTTTTAAAGCCAAGTGACTTTAAAAGTTGTTCAGCGATGTCAAAATGTGCGCATATACCTGCTGTATTATGTGCATCGCCGGATAGGATTACTTGACCTCCGCGTTCCAAAATACGCTTGAGTATAAAAGGTTCGGGATATGGTGTAGTTCTGGCTCTGCGTGATATCGCTCCGGTATTTACTTCAAATATCAAGTTTTTGTCAATCAGAATATCAAGCGCCGAAAGTGCTGACATGCGATAACGGCTGCAGGTCATATCAAACAGATCTTCCTGCTGACAAAATTTTGTTACAAGATCAAAATGTCCTACGATATCAATATTTTGCAGTGTTGCTATCTGCTTGTAATATTCTTCGCAAAGCGAAAGCATATCACCGCCGAAATATTTATCAGCAGCATATTTTAATATTTGGGATGTATTATCAACGTCAATATAATTATTGCCGATTTTTATATAGTGAACGGAACCTATTATATAATCAAAGCGGCAACGGTCATACTCACTGAAAAGATCTGCCTCAAGTCCTGCAAAGATTTCCAATTTACCGGCGTATTCGGATTTGAGCTTTTGTATCTGTGTTAGGTATTGGTTGGTATCTTCCTGTGACATACAATAGCTGTCATCGAACGGAGTATAGCCGTGACCGGAAAAACCAAAAGCAGACAACCCTTTTTTATACGCTGCCTCTGCCATCTCACAGGCAGTATTTTCACCGTCGCATAAGATGGTATGCGTGTGAAAATCACATTTTATCACTTGCCATTTTCTCCTGTTTTACTTTCTTATTTATTACGTGTCTGCTTGCCAATTCACTTCTTATTTCCTCTACTGAGATACCTGCCTGGACCATGAGTACCAGAACGTGGTATGCAAGATCTGCGATCTCATAGACAGTCTCTGCTTTATCCTGTGCTTTACCTGCAATTATAACCTCGGTGCATTCCTCGCCTACTTTTTTAAGTATTTTGTCAAGACCTTTATCAAAAAGATACGAAGTGTAAGAACCTTCCTGCGGATTTGCACGTCTGTTTACAAGCAGGTCATACAGACCTTCAACGGAAAATGACGAAAGTTTGTCGTTTGAATACACGGGATTGAAAAAGCAGGATTCTTTCCCCGTATGGCAGGCAGGACCGTCTTTTATTACTTCTATGGTAAGAGCGTCCATATCACAATCAGCCGTAATACTTACAATATGCTGAAAATGACCTGAAGTTTCACCTTTGCGCCACAGTTTTTGTCTTGATCTTGAGAAAAAGCAGGTTTTTTGTTCTTTAATACTTATTTCAAGACTTTCTCTGTTCATATATGCCAATGTCAAGACTTGTTTTGAATATGCGTCAGTAATAACGGCGGGAATAAGACCACGTTCATCAAATTTGAGGTCGTCTATATTTATCATGATTATCTCCTTATTATATAATTCTTGCAGGGATTTGGTTTTTAATCAGCAGCTTTTTCAGCTCGGGTATTTTAACTTCTCCGAAATGAAACACAGAGGCAGCAAGTCCTGCACTTATCTGCGGAAGAGATTTAAAAAGTGTTACAAAATCTTCTGCTTTTCCTGCACCGCCTGATGCGATAACAGGTACTTTGACCGCAGCCAGTACAGCTTGCAGCATCTCAATGTCAAATCCGCCTTTTACTCCGTCTGTATCAATGCTGTTAACAACTACTTCTCCTGCGCCGGATTCCACACACCTGTGTATCCAATCTATTGCCTCCATTCCAGTATCTTCGCGTCCGCCTTTGGCAAAAACATGAAAAGTACCGTTGACACGTTTAATATCTGCCGATAGGACAACACATTGATCACCGTATCGTTTTGCTGCTTCATACACAAGTGACGGATTGCGTATAGCGCCGCTGTTTACGCTTACTTTATCTGCACCGCAGCTGAGCACCCGTTCAAAATCAGAAAGTTCATTTATTCCGCCGCCTACCGTCAGAGGGATAAAAATGGTCTTGGCAACCTGTTTAAGAATATCGGTAAAAAGTGCACGTTGTTCAAATGAAGCGGTAATATCATAAAATACCAGTTCGTCAGCGCCGTTTGAGCTGTAGTATTCTGCAAGCTCTACAGGAGAAGATACATCATTCAGTCCTTCAAAGTTCACACCTTTGACTACACGCGAATCTTTTACGTCAAGGCATGGTATTATTCTTTTTGTTATCACTGTTTATCCTCCTTGCAGCAGGAAAGGGCATCGGTAAGACTTAATGTGCCCGTGTAAAGAGCCTTGCCGAGAATTGCACCGTATATCTTCAATTTTGAAAGCAGTTGTATGTCCGACAGTGTGCTGACACCGCCGGAAGCTGTTATATCTATACTGAATTTTTCGGAAAGTCTATGGTACAGCTCTGTATTTGTGCCTCCCAGCATACCGTCACGGGATATATCGGTACATATTATATTTTTTACACCTTTTTTCTGCATTTTTTCAAAAAACTGTTCACAGGTGAAGTTTGAAAGTTCTGTCCAACCTCGGATAGCTACAAATCCATCTTTGATATCAATTCCGACAGCAATTTTATCGCCGTAAAGATCAAGACAGCGATCAAGAAAATCCGGGTCTGTAACTGCCGCGGTACCGAGTATCACTCTGCTCACACCTGCGTCAAAATATTTTCTGACAGTTTCAAGCGTGCGTATACCTCCGCCCAGTTCTGTGAATAGCCGGCTTTGGCTTATTATTTCTTTTATGGTATCAAAGTTATCGCTTCTGCCGCTTTTTGCACCGTCAAGATCTACAAGATGCAAAAATTGAGCTCCGGTGTCTGCAAATTTTTTTGCAACCTGTGCTGGATTTTCACTGTATACGGTTTTTTTGCTGTAATCTCCTTTTTCAAGGCGTACAGCTTGCCCGTTGATAATGTCTATTGCAGGCAGGATTATCATGATCTCACCTCACAGAATGCTTTGAGTATTTTAAGTCCGACATTTCCGCTTTTTTCAGGATGAAACTGTGTGCCAAATACGTTATCATAAGCTACGGCAGCTGTTACCTTAACAGAGTAGTCTGTATACGCTGTGACGTAGTTTTCACAATCTGCTCCATAAAAGGAGTGGACAAAATATACATAATCACCCTCATTTATATATTTAAAAAGCTCGCAGTGTTTTGGAAATGATAAACTGTTCCAGCCTATATGCGGAATATCAAGCGAGGGATCCACTATATCGCGCAGCGGACGTACAGATCCCGGAATGAGAGAGAGACCCGAATGCTGACCGTACTCAAATGATTTTTCAAAAAGCAGCTGCATGCCCAGGCATATGCCTAATATCGGCTTGCCTTTTTTTGCCTGCTCCAACACAAGCTCTGCCATTTTGCTGTCATTGAGTTTTTTCGCGGCGTCTCCGAAGGCGCCGACTCCCGGAAGTATTATTCTGTCGCTGTCGGAAATTTTTTTACTGTCATTTGTAACAATGACGGACTCACCTAAAAATTCAAAAGAGCTTTTAAGTGAAAAAAGATTTCCCACGCCGTAATCTATTATTGCAACCATTTAAAGCAACCCCTTTGTCGAAGGAATATCATCCGCTGCTTGAGGATCTATCATACATGCGCAGCGAAGACTTTTTGCAAGGGATTTGAATGTTCCCTCTATTATGTGATGGGTATTATTTCCGGAAAGCTGTCTGACATGCAGTGTAATACCCGCATTTGACGCAAAAGCATTTAAAAATTCACTGCATAGCTCAGTATCAAAGTCTCCTATGCGCGCCGATGGCAGACAGAGATTGCAGGACAGATGACTTCTGCCGGAAATATCAACAGCCGTCAAAATAAGTGCTTCATCCATTGGAAGCACTGTATGAGCGTACCGCGTTATCCCGCGTTTGTCGGACAGCGCTTCTTTTAAAGCACAGCCAACTGCAATACCTATATCTTCTGCACTGTGATGAAAATCTACGTTTGTGTCACCTATGCAGGTTATATTCAGATCAAAACGTGCATGACGTGAAAGCAAGGTGAGCATATGGTCAAAAAATCCGTTGCCGGATTGAATTTGGCTTTTGCCGCTGCCGTCTATATTTAATAATACCGTTATATCAGTTTCGGTGGTTTTGCGTTTTATTGATGCAGTTCTCATAAAATTTCCTCCGTTATTTCAGAAAGTGCAGAAAGCAGTATGTCCATCTGTTGCTGTGTACCGATGGTAATACGCAGAAAATCCTGAATGCGCGGGCTGTCAAAATGACGGGTGAGTATTCCTTTCTTCTTTAATTCCAAATAAAGTGTTTTTCCGTCTATACCGGTTTTTTTGGCAAAGATAAAGTTTGCACATGACGGCAGATATTCAAAATTCAGTTTTTCAAGCCCAATGCAGAAATTGTCTCTTGTTACCATGATCTTTTTGCAGTTTTGCTCATAATAGTCACAGCTATTTACTGCTGCAAGAGCAGCCTGTTGACTCATGCTGTTGATGTTATACGGATTTGTGGAATATTTGATTTTATTAAGATCAGATATAAGCTCGCTGTCGGCAATGGCAAACCCCATACGCGCGCCTGCAAGTGAGCGGGATTTTGAAAACGTCATTACTACAATAAGGTTTTTATATTTTTTTATTAGCTGAGCACAGCTCTGTCCGCCGAAATCAACGTACGCTTCGTCTATTATAACGATATTATCAGGATTTGAGGCGGCCATTGTTTCGATATCCGATACCGGTAATGCTATTCCCGTTGGTGCGTTTGGATTGGCAAGTATGATATTTTTATTTTTGCCTATGTAGTCATTAGGGTCAATGCAAAAACAATCATTAAGCGGAATCTGTGTATAGTCAGAGCCATATAGGTCTGCAAATACTTTATAAAAACCATAGGTTATATCCGGGAACAAAACAGGAGATTTATTGTCAAAATAAGCTGAAAAACAAAAATTTAATATTTCATCCGAACCGTTGCCTATTAATATATTGTTTCGATCTACGTTATAGTAACGCGCAAGTGCGTCGCTAAGCTCCGTACAATCGGGCTCGGGATACAGCTGTAGTTTTGCCGCTCTTTTTTGAGTTATTGCTTTTTTTACTTCAGGTGACGGATCATACGGTGACTCATTTGTATTGAGTTTTATATATTTCATATCCTGAGGCTGCTCGCCTGGTATGTACTCTTTAAGTGCAGACAGTCGATCTGACAGAAATCTGCTCATTTGTTTTCACTTCCTTCAAAACGGATAGTTACACTTTTTGCATGAGCAGTAAGACCCTCTGCTTTTGCGAAAGTATCAATATCGTATGCTATTTTGTTAAGACCGTCTTCAGTGTAGTATGTATATTGTGTTTTTTTGACAAAATCATCCACTGACAGTGGACTTGAAAACCGTGCTGTACCGCTTGTAGGAAGTGTGTGATTGGGGCCTGCAAAATAGTCGCCTACAGCTTCAGGACAATATTTCCCCAAAAATACAGAACCTGCATTTTTAATACTGCTTAAATAGTCAAAAGGATTGTCTGTGCAGATTTCCAGATGTTCAGGAGCAAGTTCGTTTGCAATATCCACGGCAGCCCAAAGGCTGTCTGCAATAATTATTTTACCATTGTTGTCTATAGAAGCACGGGCAATATCGGCACGTAAAAGCCGGGGTATTTGTCTTTCAATCGCATTTGACACGGAATCGGCAAGCCTTTGACTGTCAGTTACAAGTACGGCGCTTGCCATTTTGTCGTGTTCTGCCTGGGACAAAAGGTCGGCAGCTACGTATTCCGGATTGCAGCTGTCATCTGCTACTATGAGTATTTCGCTTGGTCCGGCTATCATGTCAATAGCTACTTTGCCAAAAACCTGTCGTTTTGCTTCTGCAACATACGCATTGCCTGGTCCCACGATCTTATCTACGCATGGGATCGTCTGAGTTCCGTACGCAAGAGCTGCCACTGCCTGCGCCCCGCCAACTTTGAAAATACGTTGAACTCCGGCAATTTTTGCCGCTGCAAGTATGGCAGGATTAACCGTGCCGTCCGACGACGGAGGCGTTGTCATAACTATAAGCTCACAGCCTGCAATAACGGCGGGTATACAATTCATCAGCACAGACGAAGGATATGCCGCTGTACCGCCCGGAACATAAAGCCCTACTCTCTCTATGGGAAGAACGCGCTGACCACTTATAACACCGTCTTTTCCGTTTGTTATAAAGCCCGGACGAACTTGATTTTTATGAAAAGCTCTGATGTTGTCTGATGCACGCTCCATAACCTTTAAAAGTTTTGGAGAAACGCTTTTTACAGCATTTTCAATTTCAGAGTTTGACACCTCAAGCTCTTTTAATTGTGCCTTATCAAATTTTAAAGTATATTCAAACAGTGCACTGTCTTTGCGTTTGCGCACGTCACGGATAATATCATTTACGGTGTCGCTTATGAGTGTCTTCCCACTGTCTCGCAAAAATAAATCTTTTTTGTCTGTTTCATTATATTTAAGTATTTTAATCATCGATATTTTCCTTACATATATTACTTATTTTTTTGCTGATCTGTGTTATTGCGGTATTTTTAAATTTATAGCTTACTTTATTTGATATAAGTCTTGCACTTATGGGTGCTACTGTCTCATATGCAACAAGTCCGTTTTCTGCAAGCGTCTTACCGGTTTCTACAATATCTACGATAACATCTGAAAGTCCTAGGAGTGGTGCAAGCTCTATAGATCCGTTGAGCTTTATGATTTCAATTTCGCGGCTTTTTTCGGCGTAGTAGTGTTTTGCAATGCCGGGAAATTTTGTGGCAACTCTCAAGACCATATCTGGATTATCCGTAAAATTCTGCTTTGCAGCAACTGCCATACGGCATATACCTATATGAAGATCACATAATTCATATACGTCCGGACGATATTCAAGCAAAATATCTTTACCGACTATTCCGATATCTGCGGCACCTTTTTCAACATAAATTGCCACATCAGACGGCTTTACCCAAAAATAACGCACAAGATTCTGCGCATTTTCAAAAATAAGTTTGCGGTTTTGCTTATGGATATCAGGACAATCATAGCCGGCATTTTCAAAAATAGCATATGCTGATTCTCCCAGTCTGCCTTTGGGCAGAGCTATATTTACATAATTATCCGACAATGCTATCACCTCCGTCGGTTGCGGATGTATCTTTACTCATTAACAGTCTGTCAAGACTGTCAAGATAAACGGCAAAGCCGATTGCTCCCTGGTTTTTGCCGAGTTTTTCAAGTAAGCTGTCATAGCGTCCGCCGGAAAGTACGCTTTGAGGGATACCGTCAATAAAGCCTTTGAAAATTATCCCGTTATAATAATTTGTATCATTCAAAATAGAAAAATCCAGCCTTAAATTTTTTGTAAGCCCGTTTTCGCTCATAATGTTTACTATGCCTTCAAGATCGTCCAGAGCAGCGTTTGTTTGAGCATTTACCGAAATGTCACGTGCTTCTTTTAGAATGTCGCTCGGCCGGCCGTAAAGAACGCATGCCCGGGCAAGCGCGTTTGAAAATCTATCGCCGGCTTTTGTTTGGGCGCATATCTCTTTAACCTCATCATAGCTTTTAGCTTGTACTGCAAGCATCAGCTGTGCTTTTATATTACTGTCTTCAGTTATAGCGTCTATAAGACCCATGGTGAATCCCATATGTGATATGTCAATAAGAAAGTTTTCACCGATGCGTTCAAGACTTTTGTATGCAAGAGATATTACCTCAGCCGTTAAGCTAAGTTCAATATCCCCTATACACTCAAGTCCGGTTTGCATAAGTTCTCTGAAACCGCTGTCACTGGCACGGTATACGCATTCATTATAAAAAACTTTTTGTGTTCCTTGTGTATCCTTGATATTTTTTATTATTGATAAAGTTATATCCGGTTTGAGCGCCATCAGGCGTCCATCCGTATCAGTGAATGTAAGTATGCTTTTATCGGTTAAAAAACTTTTGTTTTGTGCATATAAATCATATTCTTCAAATTTGCTGACTTTATAACGTTTATATCCATAGCTGAGATAAAGCTGGCGTAACGTGTACACCGCACGCTCGGACGGTAAAAGCTCATTGTCATTCAGTGTCATTTTTATTGTTTCCTTTCAGTCTTTTGAATACAGTTTTATAACCGTCTTTACCATAAGTGAAAGCACGGTTTACGCGACTGATCGTAGCGGAACTTGCCCCTGTCTCTTCTGCGATTTTATTGTATACTTTTTTTTCTGTCAAAAGCTTTGCCACCATAATTCTTTGCGACATATCCAGCATCTCTTTTGTGGTAAGCAAATCTTCTAAAAAGGCAGCGTATTCCTCTTTGGTTTCAAGAGACATAAGTCCGTCTATTAAAAGTTTAGCACCCTCTGTATGAAAAACATCCATTTTACTTACTCCGTTTATCAGATTTACTTTAACATGATATCGCTTTAGCGTGTAAAAGTCAATAGCATTTTAAAAAAATTTAAAATTATATAGACAAAAGAAAATAGCCATGGTATAATTGTATACAATAATACATATATTCCTAAAGAGGAGAATAAAGATGCTTGAGATTTCACCAAAATCCAATCTTTTGGAGCAAAACAGTTACAAATATAATCTTCAGGATGTTGACAAACCAAATTTATACCGTGATATATATAATTATGAAGAGGTGCCGAAAGTCGCATTTAACCATCGGCGTGTGCCGCTTTCAATGCCTGAGGATATATGGATAACCGATACGTCGTTCAGAGACGGACAGCAATCGGTAAATCCGTATACTGCAGATCAAATAGTAGACCTTTATAAGCTTATGTCAAAGCTTGGCGGGCCGTACGGTATAATCCGGCAAACAGAGTTTTTTATTTACAGCAAAAAAGACAGAGAGGCTTTGGAGCGGTGTATGGATCTGGGGCTTAAATTTCCTGAGATCACTACATGGATACGTGCAAGCCGGGAGGATTTTAAACTGGTTCGTGATCTTGGAATACGGGAGACCGGGATACTTGTCAGCTGCAGCGACTATCATATTTTTAAAAAAATGAAAATGACACGTGCTCAGGCAATGGATCATTATCTTGCAACAGTCAAGGAAGCGTTTGAAGCAGGTGTTATGCCGCGCTGTCATCTGGAAGATATTACTCGTGCGGATTTTTACGGTTTTGTTGTTCCTTTTGTAAACGAGCTTATGAGGCTGTCCAACGAGGCCAAGATACCTGTGCGTATACGTGCTTGCGACACAATGGGTTATGGGGTTCCGTATCCTGAGGTAGACCTACCAAGAAGTGTTCCGGGAATTGTTTACGGACTTCAGCATTATGCAGATGTTAAGAGTGAGCTTTTGGAATGGCACGGACATAATGATTTTTACAAGGCGGTTGCAAATGCGTCTACCGCGTGGTTGTACGGTGCGTCAGGCGTTAACTGCTCGCTTTTGGGAATTGGTGAACGTACAGGAAATGTGCCGTTGGAGGCGATGGTTTTTGAGTATGCTTCTTTGCGCGGCTCGCTTGACGGTATGAATCCGACCGTGATAACGGAAATTGCCGAGTACTTTAAGCATAATATAGGCTATAAGATACCGCCCATGACCCCGTTTGTAGGAAAGAATTTTAATGTGACACGTGCGGGAATACATGCTGACGGTCTTTTGAAGGATGAGGAGATATACAATATATTTGATACTAAAAAGCTCCTTAACAGACCTGCCTCTGTTATGATCAGCAAAACATCAGGACTGGCGGGTATCGCCTATTGGATAAATCAGAATTTTGACCTGACGGGTGAAAATATGATAGATAAGCGCGATCCTCTTGTTGCGGCACTTAAAGAGTGGGTAGACAAAGAATATGAGAGCGGACGTACCACATCGCTTTCAAATGAAGAGCTGGAGCTTAAAATAGAGCAGCTTTCCGGCGGAAAGTACAAGCGCGTATAGAGAGGGATTTATCATGAAAGAACATAAAAGTATTTCAATAGCAGACCAGATTTTTGAACAGCTTGAGCATGATATTCTAATAGGTAAATATCAGCGAGGAGAAATTTTGACTGAGCTTAAACTTTCAGAAACACTGGGAGTTTCACGCACACCGATACGCGAGGCTATTCGCAGGCTTGAACAGGAACATATAATAGAGGAGACCAGCCGCGGAGCAGTCGTTATCGGTATTTCCAAGGAGGACCTTTTCGATATGTATGAAATACGCATGCATCTGGAGGGGCTTGCCGCGGCACGTACGGCGCGCAGCATAACCGATGACGGTCTGTCAAAGATGAAAGAGGTATTGGATCTTCAGCGTTATTATGTTGATAAGACAGATGCTGATAACTCGGATAATTCGGATAATATAAAAAATCTTGATTCTGAGTTTCATCGTCTGTTGTATATATTCAGCGGCAGCAAGGCATATTATGACACGCTTTTGCCCATACACAAAAAAATGATAAAATACCGAAAAGCGTCGATGAAAAGCCACAGCCGAGCAAGACAGTCGCTTAATGAGCATGAAGGCATTTACCATGCACTTGAACACCATGATCCCGAGCTTGCTCAGAAGTTGACTATAGAGCACGCCACAAGAGCGCGCGACAGTATACTTGAAAAGGAGATATAAAACGATGGGCCTTACAATTGCACAAAAAATTATTAAGAATCATCTTATAAGCGGTGAGATGATACCGGGTAAAGAAATAGCTTTGAAAATTGATCAGACACTGACGCAGGATGCAACCGGTACCATGGCATATCTTGAATTTGAGACTATGGGTATAGACCGTGTACGTACTGAGCGTTCTGTTGCATATATAGATCATAACACTCTCCAGTCCGGTTTTGAAAATGCGGACGATCACCGCTATATTCAATCTGTGGCGAAAAAATACGGCATATATTTTTCACGCCCCGGCAACGGTATCTGTCATCAGGTACATCTTGAAAGATTCGGCATTCCCGGTAAAACTCTTATCGGTTCAGATAGTCATACCCCTACGGGCGGCGGTATAGGCATGCTTGCATTCGGTGCCGGCGGTCTTGATGTTGCGGTCGCCATGGGCGGCGGTGCATACTACATTACAATGCCCAAAATGATTAAAGTAAATCTCACGGGCAAACTTCGGCCTTTTGTCACGGCTAAGGATGTAAGTCTTGAAATACTGCGCATACTGTCGGTAAAAGGCGGTGTCGGATACATAATTGAGTGGGGAGGAGAAGGAGTAAAAACTCTTTCTGTGCCGGAGCGTGCTACAATTACCAATATGGGTACGGAGCTGGGTGCTACCACTTCTATATTCCCGTCTGACGAGACGACCCGTGAATTTTTAAAGGCAGAAGGAAGAGAACAGGACTACATACCTCTTTCAAGTGACTCAGATGCGGTCTATGACCGTGTTATAGACATAGATTTATCTGAACTTAAGCCGCTTATAGCCAAGCCGCATATGCCGGATAATGTTGTTACGGTCGAAAGTCTCAAGGGCACAAAGGTTGATCAGGTGTGTATAGGTTCATGTACGAATTCATCTTTGCTTGATATGCTGAAAGTTGCTGCGATGCTTAAGGGCAGGACAATTTCACCGTATGTCAGTTTATCTATTTCTCCGGGCTCCAAGCAGGTACTTGCGATGCTTGCAGACTGCGGCGCGCTTACCGATATTATTGCTTCCGGTGCGCGTATTTTGGAATGTGCATGCGGACCTTGTATAGGCATGGGGTTTTCACCAAACTCCGGTGGAGTATCTTTGCGTACCTTCAATCGTAATTTTGAGGGCAGAAGCGGTACAGCCGACGGTAAGGTTTATCTTGTGTCTCCCGAGACTGCTGTTGCAGCGGCACTTACCGGACAGATAACTGATCCGACAACGCTCGGAATGGACATAAAGATAGATTTTCCGGACAAATTCCGTATAGACGACAGTGCGATCATACCTCCTGCATCTGCTGAAGAGGCAAAATCCCTTGAGATACTTCGCGGTCCAAATATCAAGAAATTTCCGGACAGTATTCCTCAGACCGATTCGGTAAAAGCCCCGCTTATCCTTAAGGTAGGCGATAATATAACTACCGACCATATCATGCCTGCAGGTGCTAAGATATTGCCATACCGCTCTAATATCCCATACCTTTCTCAGTTTTGTTTTGGAGTATGTGACAAGAGTTTTCCTGAACGCGCAAAAGCAGCCGGGAAAAGTATTATAGTAGGCGGTACAAACTACGGTCAGGGCTCGTCAAGAGAACATGCGGCGCTTGTACCTTTGTATCTGGGCGTGCGTGTTGTAATCACTAAAAGCTTTGCCCGTATTCATATAGCAAACCTAATCAACGCAGGAATCATGCCGCTTACATTTAAAAACCCTGACGATTATGAAAAACTCAGCCAGGGTGATATGTTGTCTATTGATGGTGTTTTCGACGGCATGGACAGCGGTGAGATGACGCTTATCAATGAAACTACAGGTGATAAAATACCGCTTGTTTGTAATTTTACTGACAGACAGAAAGAAATATTAAAGGCAGGCGGACTTTTAAGCTATACAAAGAAAGAGGGAAAATAAAATGGATAAATATATTGATAATGCAGTCGAGCAATTCAGAACGTTGATAACAGAGCAGCTTGCGCGGCAGAATAAAATGGAGAAGGATAATTTTGTAAAGGATTTTAAAAATGCCGATAAAATAATTATAGGAACCTGCGGTGGAGACGGTATAGGCCCTATAATCACTAATGGTGCACAGCGGGTATTGGAGTATTTGCTTGATGATGAGATCAAGTCAGGCAGAGTGGAAATGCGCGTTATTGAAGGCCTCACGATAGAAAACCGCTTAGCCTGCGGCAAAGCCATACCTGATGATGTATTAGAGCAGATTAAAGCGTGTGATGTAATTCTTAAGGGACCGACTACAACTCCCAAGGGAGGGTCAATGGAGAGCGCAAACGTCGCAATGCGCCGCGAGCTTGACCTCTATGCAAATGTGCGGCCTGTCAGTGTTCCTCAGTATGGTATTGACTGGATCTTCTACCGTGAAAATACTGAGGGTGAGTATGTTTTAGGAAGCCGCGGAGTCGAGATACCTCAAAAGCTTGCGATGGACTTCAAGGTGACGACAAACGCCGGAACCCGCCGCATTGCGCGCGCGGCATTTGAGTATGCAAAAAATAACGGCAAGACAAGCGTTGCCATCGTCACGAAGGCAAATATCATGAAAAAGACAGACGGTAAGTTCTCCGAGCTGTGTCACGAGGTGGCAAAAGATTATCCGGGGATAGAGGCGGAAGATTGGTATATCGACATCATGACGGCAAATCTTATAAATGAAAACAATCGCAGCAGATTTCAGGTATTTGTTCTTCCTAATTTATATGGTGATATCATAACAGATGAGGCGGCTCAGATACAGGGAGGTGTCGGAACCGCGGGCAGCGCTAATATCGGCGACAGATATGCGATGTTTGAAGCAATCCACGGCTCTGCTCCCAGAATGATAGAACGCGGCGACGGTAAATACGCAAATCCTTCGAGCATGCTTAAGGCATCTGAAATGCTGTTACGTCATATTGCAATGGGTGACAGGGCTGACAAGCTTGCAAAAGCCATGAAAATCTGTACGGAAACGGAGAAGAAACTTGTTATTACGGGCAGAAATACCGGTGCAACATGTGATGAATTTGCAGAATATGTGATGGAAACCCTCAGCGCCCTTTAGATCGATGCATATGTCAATGCTCAATAACATATCAGTTCAGGTCTGTCTTTGAGTTGACAGGGCGGCTTGTTTTGTTGTATAATACAAGATAAAATATTTTAAGCGGAGTTTTTAAATGAACAATAAAGATAAAACAATGGATAAAATCGTAGCGTTGTGTAAAAACCGGGGCTTTGTATACGCCGGCAGCGAAATATACGGGGGACTTGCAAATAGCTGGGACTACGGGCCTTTGGGCGCGGAGCTTAAAAACAACGTTAAACGTATATGGTGGAAAAAGTTTGTTCAGCAATGTCCTTATAATGTCGGATTGGACAGCGCAATTTTAATGAACCCCGAAACATGGGTGGCATCCGGACATCTGGGAGGATTTTCCGATCCGCTAATGGATTGCAAGGTGTGCAAAACCCGGCACCGTGCGGACAAGCTTATAGAAGATTATGCCGCACAAAACAAAACTGACGATAATCCTGCAGGTTGGAGCGATGATCAGATGTTTTCGTTTATAAAAGAAAAACATATTGTATGTCCTGCCTGCGGTTCATCAGATTTTACCGATATACGTAAATTTAATCTTATGTTTAAGACGTTTCAGGGTGTGACAGAGGACTCCTCTTCAACGCTTTATCTTCGCCCTGAAACCGCACAGGGAATATTCGTTAATTTTAAAAATATCCAGCGTACAACCCGCAAAAAAATACCGTTTGGTGTGGGACAGATAGGAAAATCCTTCAGAAATGAGATTACTCCTGGTAATTTTACATTCCGTACCCGTGAATTTGAACAGATGGAGCTTGAATTTTTCTGCAAGCCCGGGACGGATCTGGAGTGGTTTGATTACTGGCGCGGTTTTTGCCGTGATTGGCTGTACGGACTGGGTATTAAAAAAGAAAATCTGAGACTGCGTGACCATGACAAAGAGGAACTGTGTTTCTACTCAAAAGCAACTACCGACTTTGAATTTCTTTTTCCGTTCGGTTGGGGTGAGCTTTGGGGAATTGCAGACCGTACCGACTATGATCTCACTCAGCATGCAAAGCATTCAAAGGAGCCTATGGAGTATTTTGATGCTGAGACAAATGAAAAATATGTACCGTATGTCATTGAGCCTTCACTGGGAGCTGATCGTGTTGTTCTGGCTTTTCTGTGCGATGCTTATGACGAGGAAAATATCTCAAACGATCCAGCCAAAGAGGACATCCGTGTAGTTTTAAGACTGCATCCGGCTCTGGCTCCTGTCAAAGCTGCAGTCTTACCGTTGTCTAAGAAATTGGCAGACAAGGCAACTCAAGTCTATTCTAAACTTGCCGAGAGCTTTAATGTAGATTATGATGATGCCGGATCAATCGGTAAGCGTTATCGCCGTCAGGATGAAATCGGCACACCGTTTTGCGTGACCTATGATTTTGAAAGCGAGCAGGACGGCTGCGTAACGGTCAGGGACCGCGATACCATGCAGCAGGAACGTATTAAAATAGATGACCTTTGCGGGTATATCCAATCAAAAATTAACTTTTAAAAAATTGTGTTGACAAATGCGTCTATATTTTGTATAATGCTTACTGCTAATGTTAATAATGGGGAATTACCTTAAAATAAAGGAAAATGACCCTCAACTATAAAGTCAGGAGGGATTGCAGTGGTTCGCACATATCAGCCTAAAAAAAGACAGAGAAGCAAAGTTCACGGCTTCAGAAAAAGAATGAGAACTTCTAACGGCAGAAAGGTTCTGGCAAGAAGACGTGCAAAGGGCAGAGTAAGATTGTCTCATTAATAACAGGGGGCTCCGTCAGAGCCTCTTTTTATTTAAAACCGCTCATATGGGGATTTTAAATCAAATAGAATTATGAAAATTGAAAGCGTTAAGGAAAATGTAAGCTTCCGTCGGGCATACCATAAGGGAAAAAATATGGTGACTCCGGTCATGAGCATTTATTGGAAAAAAAACATTATCGGAAAACAACGTTTGGGAATTACGGTCTCAAAAAAAATTGGGAATGCACCTTGCCGTAATCGGTTGCGCAGGATCGTTCGTGCAGCTGCATATGCCTGCAGCGATATATTACCGCAAGATTGCGATATAATAATAGTAGTAAGAAGTGCCATGAAAGGATTGAAAAGCACCGATATTGAACGGATGCTAAGAAAAAAATTTGAAAGTAATTAGATTTTTGCGCAGTATATTTGTCTTCCCTATTCGTTTATATCAAAAGTATATTTCACCTCATACTCCTGCAAGATGTAAATATGTTCCTAGTTGTTCACAATATGCAGTGACTGCTATTGAACGGTATGGTATAGTTGTGGGAGGTGCTCTTGCACTTTGGCGGCTGCTTAGATGTAATCCGTGGTCAAAGGGCGGGTTTGACTATGTCCCTGAGCATCTGTTTGTAAAAAATAAATCAAGGAGAAAATAAATGTCACTTTGGAATTATCTTGTTATCCCGTTCGGGTACATTATGCGCTTTTGTTACAGCTTGTTTAACAGCTATGGCGTTGCGCTCTTTCTTTATGCTATAATAACAAGAATATTGTTGATACCTCTCTCTATAAAGCAGCAGAAAACACAGCTTAATATGGTGCGTCTCAAGCCGTATCAGGATGAACTAATGAAAAAATACGGGGGTAATAAGCAGCGCTATCAGGAGGAGCTGATGAATTTATATCAGCGTGAGGGTTATAGCCCTATGTCCAGCTGCCTGCCTGCGTTTATACAGCTACCTATTATTATGCTTATTTATACTATCGTGCGCCGTCCTCTGACCTATCTTGCAGGTTTCAGCCTGACAGAAATATGGACAAAAATGCAGCCGTATATTGAAAAATTTCCGGATGCATTTAAAGGCGTTAACGCTGACAACTTCAATCGCTACGAGCTTCAGCTTTTTACTCATCTTTCTTCAGACGGTGCAATCGATATAAATTCAAAGTTTTTAGGTGTATTTGATCTTGCGCTGAAACCAAGTGAGTTTTTAACAGACGGTAATTTCTGGTTGATTTTGATACCAATACTTTCAGGTGCCACGGCATGGCTTTCGGGGTTTGTTTCTCAGAAACTCAGCCCCACAATGACGGCTGATCCTAAGTCTGCAAGTTCAATGAAAACCATGAATATTTTCATGCCGCTTATATCGGTATGGATTTCTTATACCTATACTTCCGCGCTCGGTCTTTACTGGATAGCGTCTAACATTGTAGCTATTGGCCAGACATTCCTTTTGAACAGACTGTATGATCCTAAAAAGGTATTAAAAGAAGTTGAAGAAAAAATGAAACGCGAAAAAGAGTCGGAAAAAGAACGGCGCCGGCTTGCAGCAGAGCGCAGGGCTATGTCAAATAATAAGAATAGTAAGAAAAAACGCGCTTTAAACGCTCAGAATACCGTGCAGCAAAAAGCCGACGTTATTGATATTGAAGAAAAACAGGAGAATTGATTAAAATGGCAGTCAAGGAATATTTTTTTGAAGGCAAAAATATAGATGCGGCGCTTGATGCTGCCGCTGCACAGCTTGAACAGGACAAGGATATGCTGTCCTATGAAGTGGTTCAGACTGCGTCAAAAGGCATTTTCGGAATAGGTGCCACTCTTGCAAAAATTAAAATCATTGTTGAGACTTTTGATGAAGATTCAGATAATGTAAAACCGGAGTCTGAGCAGCAAGACAAGCCCGCTCAAAAGTCTGATTCGGTACAACTTCCTAATGGCTTTGAACCTGAAAAAATATCAAAAAAGCAAAAGCCTCAAGCTGAAAAAAACAAAGAATCGGTCAAGTCTGAGCCTGTTATGATAGAGCGTAAGCTTACTCCCGTACCGGACGATGACGAAAATGTGCCGGTAATCACTGAATTTATACTGGGTCTTCTGGAAAAGCTGGAGATAGAAAACGGAAGTGTAAAGATATCTTTTGATGAGAACGGTAGCTATTTTACTCAGATAGACGGTTCTAAAATGGGCGTGCTTATCGGCAGACGCGGCGAAGCTCTTGATGCAGCTCAGTATATAACAAATCTTGCTGTCAATCATGGCAAGGATAAAAAAATTCGAGTTATACTTGACAGCGAAAACTATCGTGCTAAAAGAATAGCTACGCTTGAGGCTCTTGCTAACAAGACAGCTGATAAAGCGATTAAGCACAAAAAGAATCAGTCTCTTGAACCCATGGGTTCATATGAGCGAAGAATAATACATGCAGCTTTGTCGGGGCGTGAGCATATTACTACTTATTCAATAGGTACCGAACCGCGCCGTAAGGTGATCGTTGCATATGTAAAGTGATTAAAAAGCGCCGCACCTGACTGTGCGGCGCTAATTTTTTAGAACAGGAGACACTGATGGATACTATCTGTGCAATTGCAACAGCAAGAGCTTGTGCGGCAATAGGAATTATCCGCGTAAGCGGAGAGAGAGCGTTTGAAATTTGCAATAAGATAATAAGACTTAAAAACGGGAATATTATATCTGCAAAGAGTGCACAAATGCGCTTGGGATATGTGCATGACGGTAATGCTGACATTGACCAGGTCATGTGTGTTTCTTTCCGTTCGCCTGCATCATATACGGGTGAAGATATGGTAGAGATAAACTGTCACGGTTCTGTAATGATTCTTAACCGTATAATGAAGCTTCTGATTAAAAACGGTGCAAGATCTGCTCAGGCAGGAGAGTTTACCAAACGTGCATTTTTAAACGGTAAACTCGATCTTATACAGGCAGAAGCTGTAGGTGATTTGATAGATGCTTATAATCAGACTGATGCGGCTTTGGCTCTCAGCCATATGTCAGGTGGACTTTCTGATGAATTCAACGAAATATTCAATAGACTTATAGATATTAATACAAATATTCTTGCATATATTGATTTTCCTGACGAAGGGTTGGTTGATGTTGATCCCTGCTTGATGATTGATAGCCTGAATAAAATCTTGAAAAGTTTGCGTAGTCTTGCCGAAAGTTTTGAGATAGGCTCTGTTATTCATGATGGAGCAGATACCGCAATAGTCGGTGCTCCGAATGTGGGAAAAAGTACATTGCTCAATGCAATTCTCGGCTATGAACGTTCAATTGTATCAAAAACAGAGGGTACGACTCGAGACATGATATCAGAAAGAGTGACAATGGGCGGAGTTACTCTTAATCTTTGTGATACGGCAGGTATTCGTAAAATGGCAGGTGAAATAGAAAAGCGGGGTATTGAAATAACGTGCAGAACTTTAAAAAATGCCGACCTTGTATTTGCCGTGTTTGATGCCTCACGTTCTTTGTCAGATGATGATAAAAAAATAATCCAACTTTGTAAGGGTAAGACTGCTGTTGCAGTCTTAAATAAATGTGATTTGACTCAAACTATAGACAAAAAGTATATTTGCGATAATTTTATACATATAGTAGAAATATCTGCTGAACAAAAACAGGGCTTGGAAAAACTATCAGAAATTATAAACAAACTGTTTTTGTCAGATAAGGTGGCAATAGAGAGCGGGACAGTAATTACAAACGTACGTCATTATGAAAGAGCAGTAAAGGCAAGTGAATATGTTCAAGCTGCAATCAATACATTGGAAAGCGGTTTTACACCTGATGTTGCAAGCGTAGACATAACTGAAGCTGCCAGTCAAATAGGAATGATAACAGGTGCAAGTGTGTCTGATAAAATAATTGATGAGATATTTTCAAAATTTTGTGTAGGAAAATAATTATTAATTTATGAATAACTTATAGAAATTTAATATTAATAATAGCTATATTGTGGTACGGATATGGAATTTAAATTAAAAGAATTTGAAAGTGTTATTAATGTTACGCGGCTTGCCAATATTCATTATTTTGAATTTACAGAGCAATATCATACTGCTAATGACAAACATGAATTCAGAGAGCTTGTGTATGTAGATAACGGATCGATTTATGTCAATTCCGATGGATATTCGGGTAAACTTTTTAAAAATCAGCTTATTATACATAAAAGCTTTGAGCAGCATTCTCTTTATTGTGATGCACAGGTACCGCCAAATGTTATAATAATAGGTTTTGAGTGTTCATCTGCTGAATTAGATTACTTTTCATGCACGCCGACAATGTTGACGTCCCAGCTTATACGCGCATTAACAGAGGTTATTAAAGAAGGAAGAACTGTCTTTCTGCCTCCATATGACATTCCGAATGTTAGGGATATGAAAAAGCGCAGTGATTATCCATTCGGAGCCGATCAGATGATAAAGCTGAGATTGGAGATATTTTTAATAGGTCTTGTTAGAAGTGTAATTGATATTCCGACTGCAGCAGAGGGTTTTGATGAAAGTGGGAAAATGCGTGAGATACACGACTATATTCAAAATAATTTTTGTAAAAATATAACCCTGGATGAGCTATGCTTCATTTTTAACACCAATAAAACCACTTTATGCAGCAAATTTAAAGAGGCATATGGTTCAACAGTAATAGAATATGTCAATCAGCTGCGTATTCGTGAAGCTAAAATGCTTTTACGTTTAGGCGAAAAAAATGTTACGCAGATTGCTGCCTCTTTGGGATTTAACTCGGTACATTATTTTTGCAGGAGTTTTAGGAAATCTGAGCATATGTCTCCTACTGAGTACAGTCTTACAATAAAATCAAAATTAGGCATGTAAAAAGCTGACGGCAGTTAATGAACTGCCGTCAGCTTTTTACATTTGTGTTGCATGAAATACATCAGCTACATCAAAAATGGATATATATGCGTTTTTGTCTTCTTTATGAACAAGCTCGCGCATTTTTCCGACTTGAAATCTGTTTATTACTATATATACTACATTTTTATTTGTATTTGAATAAAAGCCTTTTGCATCAATTATTGTCATTCCGCATTCAAATTGATCAGATAGTGCAGAACATATTTCATTAGGCTTGGTTGTAACGATCATCGCTGCTTTTGAACGGTCTATTCCTTCTACGATAAAGTCTATGGTTTTTATACCTGCTCCGTATGTTACGATAGAGTACAGCGGAAGTATCCAGCTATTAAGCATTATGCCGCAGCACACATAAAGAATTACATTATATGTCATAACAAATGTACCCACCGTAATACCGAGACGTTTTGCAAATATGACAGCCATTACCTCTATACCGTCCATAGCCCCGCCGTATCTTATTGCAAGTCCGCTTCCGATACCCGATATAAATCCGCCGAAAAGTGCACACAGCAGCAGATCCGAGCCTGCAAGAGGAGAGGCGACACTTACATCTACTGGCAGCACATCAATTATAAGCCATGCAGCAAGTGAGTATACACCAACCGTATAAACGGCATATATGGTAAAGCATATACCTTGTTTTTTCAATCCGCACAAAAAAAGCGGGATATTCAGTATAAGCAGAAAAAGAGACAGACTCATATAGTCTGGAGTAAGCTGGCTTAAAAGCATCGAAGTGCCGGATATGCCGCTGTCATACAGACTTACCGGTGACAGAAATATAGTTACACCTACTGCATTTATTATTCCGGCTAAAGTCAACAGCAGAAAATTCTTTATTTTCAGCGTCCGTAATTCCTTAATAATTTTAATAAGCATAAGTTCACCCTGGATTTATTTTTATACATAATAGCATAAATACGGCATTAAATCAACAGCCGTATATCACAATGAATTTGTTTATAAAGCATTGTTTATAAAATGCAATTAATAAAAAAGTACCGTAGTCTTAAAATACAGCGGTTTTTATTACATATTACAGAAAAATAAGGTGGAAAGTAAATAATATTGAACCCGAAACAATTCCCGTACTGCGATATGCTGTAAAGAGGCATCAAAAAAGATATAAGCCAAAAGAGAAAATTTCCTCATATCTTTTTTGCTTTTTTTCAGAATTTAAAAACATACAACCATGATGACATTTCCAATTATTATTACTATCACGACAAATGCTTAAAAGTTGCGATATCGGCAACAGCGAGGAACATATTTCAACATTTTCCGTTTTTCTTTATCAGCAAATAACCACTCAAAAAAATCGCCCCAAAGGTTAATAAAGTCAATCCAGAGATGCTTATAGTTTAAACAAAAAGTTAATATACTAAAACCACAGGCCGGGTGGTAAATATGAAAAATGAAAACTTAAAAAATATCGGTATTCGTATAGCAAAAAGAAGAAAAGAATTAAATTTAACACAAGAAAAAATTGCAGAATATATGAATGTAATTCAATTATTTTAAATATTGAACGAGGAAACAAAGTAATAAAAATTAGTACAGACTATATTTTAACTGGAAAACATTCAAATAATGACATTAACACATTAACAAATAAAATAAAAGAATTAAACAAATGTGATTATGAAATGATAGTTAATTATCGTTTCAAATAATTAGTAAATAAAAAATAATAATATTCGTAAATACGAAAAAAAGGTATGAGTAGAAATCTTATTTTTTACTCATACCTTTTTCTATTATAAAAACAATAGAATAACAAAATGGTCAAAAAAGTGGTCAAATAAATTTAAAAACAAAAAAAGAAAAACCGCCGAAAACGGCGGTTTTTCTTGGCAAGTCGCACCGAAAAAGATATCTGTGCTGCTTGTTGACTTATGCGTCCATACAGATGACATTATAAATTCACTAAACACAGCCCGCAAACGCCTAATAGCAAGCCAACAACATTTTTGATGCTGAGTTTTTCCTTAAAAGCAAAAACCGAGCCGATACATACGGCTATAATGCCAAGCCCGTTGAACAGCGGGAACAGGATCACCGACGGAACACTGGACGCCAGCCCCGTCATAACAAAACCGATAACAGATAGCGAGATTGCACTTCCAAGCGCGCAAAATCCAATTGTTTTTTTATCTTTTAGATTTATATTTTTTATGGTCTTTGGTTTTGAAAGCAAGGATAATATAAGTGCCGGAACAATAAAAGAGTATAATGTATATGCAGAAACTCCCTCTGTTTCAAAATATACGCCCATTGCTTTTTGCGAAATCATTACTCCGCCACTGGTAAGGAAAATTATTAGTCCGAAAATAATTCCTTTTGCTTTAAACTTTGTGGTGGCAGCCCGGTTGTCTTTGAGCAGTGTAATTGCAAAAATTGTAACTAGAATGCCCATTATTGATAAAACGCTCAGCTTTTCTGACCAAAGAAAATGCCCAATAATGCAAGGCACAATCATTCCCGCGGAATGACACAAGGTCATAAACGCTACCGAAGTGGCTTCGTATCCTTTAAGCATAACAGTTTTACTGACTGCATACATTAACCCGCAAGAAACTCCGCAGACTATACTACCCGCAGCAAAAAGTGATGAAACCTTCACAAAAAGCAGGGGAATCATACACAGGCTGCAAATACAAAATTTTAAACAGTTGTATATGTAATTAAATGAATTTCCGTTTTTTGTGGATAAAACCTTATCACAAAAGGAATTGATTACATATAGCGGAACACAGGCAAGTATGATAAGTATTTTTCCACCCATTACAATACCACTTTTATTTCGTTGTCATCCTTAGAAGAAAGAAAAACAGTCTTTTTCATTGTCTTGCCGTCCTCATCAAATTCCAGTTCATATTCACCGTAAAACCCTCTGAAAGAGCATGTGCCCTTTTCACTGGTAACAAGAGTCTCTTCAGTGTGCCACACGTTTTGAATAAGATTTTTAATAGCGTAATACGCAGGCTTAGGAGATAAATCAAAGCGAAGCAGTCCGCCGTAATAGTAGTTCTCTCCCAGCGACATATTGCCTTGAGATGCCCTGATCTTTTCGGGATCGGGATCCCATACATGGGCGTAGCCATCAACCAGATTCCAATAAATGATCTGCTCAACATTGGGATGTGAGAACCAGATAGAATACAGTTTTTCAATAATTTCCGCCTGTATTTCCTCATCCTCTGACGCCCACGAATATGCGGGCACCGTTACCTCGGTGATTTGCAGAGGCTTACCAAAATTAGAATACAAATCCATATGCTTGTAAAGACTTTCGGGATTTAGTGTAAGCCTTGTTGCATCATATTCATTTTCTCGCCTGTTGAATAAATGGTATTGCATACCAATGGCATCAATTCTGGCGCCTTTAAGCATATTAGCCTCTATGTAGGAATAGTACTTATCGGTAGCGCGGCATCTGTCAGCCCAACAAAGACCGGTATGCTCATTTATAACAAGCTGATTATTAGGGAAATATTCTTCAGCTGATTTAAAACACCATTTCACAAAATCAGGTTCATCATAAAACGATGTTTTTCCCTTTACCCATTCCATTTCGTTGGTAACTTCGATGGTGTGTATTTTATCTGCATATCTTTCGGAAATTTCTTTATAACGTTTTTCGAGCGCTTCTTTTACCTGCGCAACGTTTGCTTCATAAAGCCATTTGGGGAAGAAACGGTCATAAGCCAAAGCGTGTTCACGAGGTTCTATGCCGTATTTTTCGCAAAACTCTATACACAAATCAATCGGGGGTCTGCGATAAAGCTTTTTACTGTCTTTATCATATCTTGTTTTCTCTTTTTCAGGCTCGGTCGCATCCCAATAAAAAGGCAACGTTGCCATATTAAATACATCAGCAAAATGCTTTTTGTATTTTTCGTTTTTTTCTTCTGTTTCAAATTCATCGAGCATAAACAAATTTGCACCGAAACGGAATTCGTGAGATTTTTGTTTTGCTTTGATTTCCACATTGTGTATAGGTTTTCCTCTTTTATCGGTGACAATAATTTCAGCGTTACCTTTTCTGTATTTTTCTATGTCCTCTGAAACTCTTTTGTCGGTATATTCTTTTTGTTGCTCAAACAAATCTAAAATCTTTTTTCTGTCATTCATAACGAAACCTCCTATATTCTATATCTTAATCGAAAAAATCTACAAATGAAACCCGAAATTCGATATAATAGGTTGATTTTTCAAAACTAAATATCTATAATAAAGCAGAAAGTTAGGTGGTTTGTTTTGTTTTTTGATAATGATACGATTTCTTTTAATCTATTGGATGTTTTAGAACTTAAACAAAAAAATGTTAATATACATAACAGCAAACGTAATTTCGATGCTCTGTCTTTTAGATTGAAAGCCGATACGGTTTTAAAAAGCAGAACCGGCGTATTTCAAATGGGCGATAGTTATGTATCGTTTGTACCATCAAATCTTGATTACAGTCGTGTTTCTAAAATTGACGAGTTGATCGTGATACACTTCGAATTTATCAATTGTAATGCAAGGGATATTGAATTTTTCAAACCTAAATATCCCGAAACTTTCCAAAGCCTTTTTACAAGTATTTTAGAGTGTTGGAATCATAAAGAGGTCGGATACAAATATAAATGTTCGGCAATTTTCAATGAGATCTTAGCCATGTGCTATTCCGAAAACTATAAGCCAAAACCCATAAACTCAAAGATTAAAAATTCCGTAGATTATCTATTAAAACATTACAACGATTGTGATTTATCTATAAAGGCAATTGCCGAGCAGTCTTTCATGAGTGAGGTGTATTTCAGAAAGCTGTTTAAAGAAGACTATGGTATTTCTCCACAGAAATATATCATACACCTTCGTATTCAATGTGCGAAAGAATTGATTTCTACAGGATATTATTCTCTTAAAGAAATCGCTTTAATGTCGGGCTACACAGATTACAAATATTTTTCTACCGAGTTCAAAAAACAGGTAGGCATTTCTCCTTCGGATTACGTTTATAATTACAAATAAAAAGAGGCAGACGCTGCGAAAATAATCGCAAAATCTGCCCCTAAAAGCCTAGGTATTTAGTTCAAGTCCTCCCCAAAGGTCGTTTTGGGGAAATGATATCTTTTGAACTCCACCTTGAAAAATGACATAAAAAACCCAGAAACCGTTGTGGTTTCTGGGTTTTTCGAACCAATATCTTTTTCGGTTCGCAATGTTGGTTGCGGAGGAAGGACTTGAACCAACGACCTTCGGGTTATGAGCCCGACGAGCTACCAACTGCTCTACTCCGCGATGTATATGTTAGTATAGCATATCATTGCAAAATTGTCAATATAAAACGTATTTTTTTATATGACGTATTTCGACCTTGAACAGATAAATGCCGTTTTTATAGTCAATACAATAACTTAAAAAAGTATCATACTGTTCGTTTTGTTCGGTTTTTTAGTTTAAAATCAGAATACGAAAGGGGGCAAAGAGCAAATGGCAAGGACTAAAACATTTGACGCGACAGTCAAAAAGCTATGCAGGAAAAAGATAAGTGATCCGGAAGAAGCAATTCTCGGTCCAAGTTTTACAGTGCAGCAGGCAATAGCGGCAGCAATAATAAAACGTGCGCTTGGCGGCGCACCGGATGCAGTAAAGCTTGTCAGAGAGATTCTGGATTATCAGGACAGTCCGTCAGCCGGCGAATTTAAGGTTAATATCAGGGTTGTTGACTGATGGACATTTCCGTTACCGAGCGTCAAAAAAAATTCTGTGACACTTATGAATTCGAAGTGCTTTACGGAGGTGCGGCGGGCGGCGGAAAAAGTTACGGACAGATAATAGATGCATTCCTGTACGCAATGAAATATCCGGCATCAAAGCAGATAATTTTTAGGCGTACACTTCCCGAACTTGAAAAGTCGCTGATACGTACATCTCTTTCGCTATATCCCTCTCAGGTTTACAGCTATCGGAAAGCCGATCACACGGGGACGTTTGTAAACGGATCGCTGATAGACTTTGCCTATTGTGATAATGAGCAGGATGTGTATAGGTATCAGTCGGCTGAATATGATGTCATACGTTTTGACGAGCTGACTCATTTTACAGAAAGTATGTATCTGTATTTGCTTTCACGCTGCAGAGGTGTCAATGGTTATCCCAAGTCCGTCAAAAGCAGTACAAATCCCGGGGGTATAGGTCACAGCTGGGTAAAAAAACGGTTTATTGACTGTTGCCCTGCCGACAGAGCGGTTAAGATCGCAGGAATGACAAGAATATTCATCCCCGCAAAAATCACTGATAACGGCTTTTTGATGAAATCAGATCCGATGTATATCAAGCGCCTTGAAGCTCTGAGTAAAAAGGACAGAAAAGCGCTGCTTGACGGATGCTGGGACATCACTGACGGCAAATTTTTTGAAGAATTTGACCGGCAGATTCATGTTATGCCGGCATTTGAGATTCCTGACGAGTGGAGAAAATACATCTGTCTCGATTACGGACTTGATATGCTTGCCGCTTATAAAATTGCTGTTGACGGTTTTTGCAATGCATATGTGACAGCTGAGGTGTATGAGGGCAAAGACAACGGAGGAAGCGGGCTTATAGTGTCGCAGGCGGCCCAAAGATTAAAAGAACTTTGCGGCGGCGACAAGATCCGTGCGGTTTTCGCACCGCCCGATCTCTGGAACAGACAAAAAGACAGCGGTAAAAGTATAGCCTCACTGTTTGCTGAAAACGGAATAAATCTGACGCGTGTATCGTCCTCAAGGATTTCAGGTTGGCTTGCTGTCAAGGAATGGCTGCATATAACTCAGGATGAACAGCAAAAGCCGACGGCTCGGCTTAGGATTTTTGACTGTTGCATCAATCTTATCCGCTGCATTTCTATGCTGCAGTGTGACAGTCAAAATCCATCTGATTGTGCAAGCGTCCCGCATGAACTTACTCATGCTCCTGACGCTATACGTTACTTTGTTTCAGGTCAGCCAAGACCGGCAGACATACCGCCGCCCGAATATAAATACGGCTTTAGTTTTGAGAAAAAACTGTCCCCTTTTGACAGTGAAAAACAGTTCAAAATAATATAGAGGAGGAAAAATGGAAGTATTGGTTTTTACCGGCATAATACTTGCTGCCGGTGCAGTATGTTTTATTATTAAAAAGCATAGATATAAAAAGAGCATACACGGTGCTGCCCACAACGAGATAGAACAGCTTAATATTTTATTGCAGAATATTGAAGCATACGGCAAAACGGATAAATACAAAGGCGGTGACCGCAGATGAGCAAGCTGTATGACACAATAGTGACGGCAGGGCAGATCTGGGGTGAATATGAGACTTGTCTTGATACTCATATGAAAATGGGTATTGATGACGATACCGTTCGTGCATACCGCTTTTATGAGGGAGATCAGTGGTACGGACTTGAGAGCGGAGATGAACAGCTGCCTGTATATAATTTTATTGCCCCGCTTGTCAAGTATAAAACTGCTATGGTTGCAATGAACGATATGAGCATAAACTATTCTGCTCCTATCACTGACGACCGCATGCAGCGTGTATGCGCCGGGCTGTCGCGCATCGCCGCACAGCAGTGGGAACGTCTCAAAATGGATACAAAATGCTGGGATGTAGTTAAGGCCGCTATGATATCGGGTGACAGTTATATCTATTTTTATGACGGAGCCGGGTCGTGTCAGGTACTTGAACGCACAGATGTTTTTCTTGCGGATGAGTCCAATCCGGACATATCGGCACAGCCATACATATTAATCAGAGAACGCAAGTCAGTTAAAGATATCCGGGCGCAGGCGCAGAAAAACGGAATATCCAAAGAGATCTATATGACGATTTTACCTGATGAGGACTTGGATGATCTGGGACGGGACAAATGCGTAAGCCTTTTAAAGCTGGAGCTGGTAAACGGCGATCTGTATTTTACCCGTTCAACAAGAACAGTGGTATATCAGCCAAGACAAGTAGTTAAGGGATTGAATTGTTATCCTGTGGCGTCTCTGATTTGTTCAAGAAAGCGTTCAACAGCACGGGGCTACGGTGAGGTATTGCCTGTTATACCAAATCAGATAGAGATAAACCGCAATCTTGCAAGACGCCTTGTAAATGCCAAGCTTACCGCATATTCGCGTCTGATATACGCAGGTGACCGTATTGCCAATCCGAAGGCGCTGACTGAAGTCGGAACTGCAATAGAAGTAGAGGGCGGAAGTATAAATTCGGTAAAGGATGCGGTAAATTATCTTACTCCGTCACCGATGGCTCCCGATGCCAAGGCTCTGAGCGAGGAGCTGCTTATAACGACTCGTCAGCTTGCCGGTGCGGGCGACGCTTCACTGGGAAATATAGATCCGACTAAGGCCTCCGGCACCGCTATTATTGCCGTACGTGACCAGGCTGCGATACCGCTTAATGAGCAGACAGCTGCGTTTAGACGTTTGGTGGAAGACATTGCGATGATCTGGTACAGACAGTGGATTGTTTATAACCCTGAGGGAATTACGCTTCCGGGCGGAGAGAAAATCAGCGCCGGACAGCTTGATATCCTCCAGCCGCAGGTCCGTGTTGATGTATCCAGTACAAATCCGTTTTCAAAATACGCAAGAGAGCAGTCACTAAGCCAGCTTTTCAGTATGGGTCATCTTACATTTGAGGAGTATGTTTGGGCGCTGGATGATGACAGCTCTGTGCCAAAGTCAAAACTGGAGCAGATAATAAAGAGCAGAGGAGGACAAAACAATGTCGATATCGAAAATCAATGATACTGAACTTTTTAATCAAAAACGGTATCATGTAAATCAATCTGACGTACCGGGAAAAACCGCACAGGAAATGAAAGAGTTTTTCGATTATCTGCCCAGACAGATAATCATTCCGAAAATAAATGAGCTTGTAGATACCGCAAACGCCGCAGCGCCCGCCCAAAGTGTATACACAAAGACGGAAACCGACGGTTTGCTCGATACAAAAGCGGACGCGGACAGTGTCTATAAAAAATCTGAGACGTATAATAAAAGTGAGGCGGACGGATACCTCGATCTTAAAGCAGACGCCTCACAGGTATATACCAAAACTCAGACGGACAGTATGCTGTCACAAAAGGCTGATATACAGAATGTATATGATAAAACACAGATATATACCAAAACACAGACCGACTCCTTGCTGGATCTCAAGACCGACAATGACAGTAAAAATGTGATACAGGATGTGAGCTCTCAGCCCTCTGATCAGGACACAGCGTTTATTTGCAGAGAGGATACTCAGCTCAAGCTTTATAAAAACGGATATATATCCGCCCCCTCAGACGGCGATAAAGCTGAGGTTTATCTGTCTCCCGCACTGTGCGTTTATGACAGCTCAGATGATCTTGACAGCGCAATTGAGTCGCACGGGCTTACTGATAAGACGGAAAACAACACCTCTTGTATACATCTTATGGATTTATACAATAAGGATGGAACGCTTGTTGATAAATTATATATTGTTAATGTAAGGACCTTATATTATTTAGATAACTATGATCAGAAAACCGATCATAAAGCATGGAGCAGTTCAGTATGGGCGGCAGGTACGGCAGATGTGTTGGGACATTTTGAACAGCAGGGATATTCGGATATTATTATTCAAAATGTATCTGATTTTGCAAAACAGGTTTTCAGAGCTAAGGAAACTGTTTACGAAAAGATAGCCACAGAAAAGTATGTACAGCAGAAGTTTGATGAAATAGACACGTATACTACTGCACAAACCGACAGCATGCTTGCCCAAAAGCTTGATGCTGACAGCGAACAGATAATAATTAATACAGATACTGACCCCACGGGTCTTGTAAATGACAGTATATTTTACCGTAAGGACGGTGTCATAAAGCTTCGCAGTCGCAGTCTGTCGGAAGAGATATCAAGCGGTACTGCCGCAGATTCGTGCATATCTCCTGCACTGCCGTGTGCTTTCGGCAATGTTGAGTCGGCGGTATCTGCGATACAGTCGCACGGGCTTACCGACAGTACCCTAACTTACGGATCGGGAATACGACTGTTTGATCTTGCTCTTGCTGAGAGCGGAAGCAGTATTGTTGATCCGATATATATTGTAGGCGGCTCAAGCGGATATTTTATCTGCAACGCCGATAATAATTATTCAACAAAAACATGGACTCTTGCTGAATGGATAAACGGAAGTGTGGATTTATGTTCATACTTTGAAAGCCAAGGAGTGTCGGGCCCTATGTATGTGACAAATATATCCGACTTCGGCAGAGCCGTTTTAAGAACGGGAGAATGGATCTACTCTCCCGTCGCCACGCTCAATGATCTGCAAAATCTTGCTGTTAGTTTGCAGAATATGACAAATCAACTGTCTGCAAAACTTTCTGATACGGCAGAAGGGCAGCTCATTTAGCGGCGTTAAAAATAATTTGGAGAGGGAAAAAGATAATGAGTAATATAAAATACCTGCTGTCAATAGCGGGCGGCGCTGTTTTAGCATATTTTAAACTATACGGACTTGCGTATACGATCGTCGGCGCAGTTGTGCTGTTTGACATAGCGACGGGTATTCTGGCATCCATCATGGATGGCAGCGGACTGTCAAGTCAGAAGGCATATAAGGGCGTTATAAAAAAGGTAGTGCTGTTTCTGGCACTGGCGTTTGGGACGTTTCTTGATGTGTTCATACCTTATGCCGCATCGTCAGTCGGGCTCAGCGTACCTAAAAACTTACTGTTTTCAAGCGTGATATGCGTTTATATTGCAGTAACAGAAAGTATATCGATAGTTGAAAATATTTATAGATGTAATAATCAGGCGCTTCCGGGCTGGATAGCTAAATTTTTAAAGAATGCAAAAGACGAAATCAATAACGGCGGAGGTGATAAAAAATGACAAATTTACCTGTTACAGGCAAATTCTCCGTTACGGCGACTTACGGACAGGACGGGTCTTACTGGAAAGACAAACACAAAGGTATAGACTTTGTTGCGGACAACAGAGATGTTTATGCGACCTGCGACGGGACTGTTCGAGTAATTGCGTATGATGAAAGCGGCTGGGGCAGATATGTATCTATCGGGGACAGCAACGGAAACCGGCATATATTCTGTCATCTGGAAGAGGGCAGCGTAAGGGTTACTGTAGGACAGAGTGTTAACCGCACTACTGTTATAGCTAAAATGGGCGATACGGGAAACGTTACCGGCCTGCATCTGCATTTTCAGCTTAACGACAGCAATAACAGTCCGATAGACCCCAGCTCGTATCTGGGCATACCGAATAAAGTCGGGGTGTATTACAGCGAAAGCTTTATTATTTCGGAGGAACAGACTATGGAAAAATATAATGACGAAGCCAGCATTTCAAATTGGGCAAAAGAAGCTGTCAAAAAGGTGACTGAGGCCGGTATAATGCTTGGCGATGAAAATAATAATTTCAATCCGCGTGCAAATCTGACACGTCAGGAAGCCGCGGTCATATTTGAAAGACTTCTTGAAAGATGGGGATAAAGATATGGAAAATTTAAATGCGGTAAACGACGCACGGCAGGCAGTCGTGGAGCCTGTACAAGGCGGCAATGCCAGTAAAGGTGGTGACGGAACGGGGACGCCCGTATCCGTCACACAGACGGAGCTCACCGGCCGTAAGCAAACAGCCGCCGAAAACTCGGGATTCAGAAAGATCCGGCTTGAAAACGAGGCATATAAAAAGGAAATCGACAGGCTGCGTGCTCAGTTGAGTCGCGCGGCGGATATCGATAAGTACAAAAAACAAAGCGATATTTATCTTTCCAGGCTTGTTGAGAACAGGATGCAGGCGGATCTCGAGGCAATACGTCAGATCGACCCGGGCGTTTCAGACCTTGAAAGCATTGGCGGAGATTTTTTAAAGCTGATAGAAAACGGAGTAGACGCTAAGGTAGCCTTTTCCGCAATAAAAGCAGCAAACGAGGGCAGTTTATGTAAACGACCGCCAGAAACCGGGGCTGTAGGCGTCACAGAGGATGCAAGCGGTGAGTTTTTCAGCTCGAAAGAACTGGACAGGCTTACAAAGCGAGATCTTGACAATCCGGTTATTTTCAGGAAGGCAATGAAATCACTTAAAAGACTGTAAAGGAGAATAAAAAATGGCTTTTTCTAATTTTAAATCAGTAATATGGTCTAAATTTATTCAGACCGAACTTGAAAAGAAGTGCAGACTGGTCGAGGATTGCTGGACACAGTTTGAAGGCGAAGCAAAACAAGGCGCACGCGTCAAAATAATCGGTGTAGGAGCACCGGATATATTTGATTACATACCCGGAAACGGTATACCTGCGCCTGTAGCTGTGGAGGGGACAAGCATACACCTGGATATTGACCAGGCAAAAGCGTTTAACTTTATGATCGATGATATCGATAAGGCACAGTCGACAAACGGGCTTATGGAAGTGCTTATAAGAGAGGCTACCGCTAAAATGGCAAGAACCCGTGACCACTTTGTTGCAACTCTTGCAAAGGAAGCCGAGTTTTTCTCGGAATCTACTAAAGTAGACTCTGCTCAGAAGGCTAAAGAGCTTGTGGATGCGGCACTTTTAAAGCTGAGAGAAAACGATGTTGACGTGGAGGACAATGTGTCCATTACTGTGTCGCCGTTTTTCTATCATCTTTTCCGTGACGCTTTGACAGAGCTTAAGACAAACAATGATGAGCTGATAAGTAAGGGTATAGCCGGAATGTACGATAATTGCAAGGTTAAAATGTCTAATAACCTGTACAATGACGGCACTGACGATTACATGCTGGTACGTACCAACCGTGCTATAGCCTTTGCCGGCGGCATAGATGAGACAGAGGCATACCGTCCCGAGTCATACTTTGCCGATGCGGTAAAGGGTCTTAACGTATACGGCGGCAAGATAGTCCGTCCAAAAGAGTTGTATGTAATCAAAGCACACAAATAATAAAAGGAGGATATAATAATGGCTGCTACATCTGTTGTAAACACAAGCCTTAAATTTAATAAGGCTGAAACAATGCCCGCTGCTGTTGCGATAAACGCAACAGACGGAGCACTTGTGGATTATTCAAATAAGGAGGACGCAAGAATCCTTCTGATTCTGGAAAACGCAACCGCGGCTGAAAATACCGTGACTATTAAAGCCGGCGACAGTATCCAGGGAATAAGTGACCTTACCGTTACACTTGCATCGAGTGAAACAAAAGTCATAACGGTAGAGAGCGGAAAATATATGAATGTTTCAGGACAAAACCGCGGATGTATTCTTATTACCGGAAACAATGCCAACATCAAGGTAGCTGCAATCGAGCTTCCGTAAACAGAGAGGGACGCGGATATATCCGCGTCCCTGATTTAAAAAAGGAGGTACAAAATGACAATTAATCAGGTTAACGATCTGGTACGCGGTCTTATCGGAGAGGACGATTACCATCACATGAAAGGAGTGCTTGCCGGATATTATGATATCGCGCAAAAGCAAATCGCTACAACAGTATCTCCGATAGTGAAAAGCTTTAAAGTTCTGGGCGGAGTTGTTACACAAATACCAGACGATACATACCGGATCTTGGGCGCAAATGTCAGTTTTAAAAGGATCGATGAAAAACATATTATAGCGGAAGGCGACAAAGAGGTAACCGTAAGATATTACGCATACCCATCGGAAATTACGGAGATGACTGATCCTGAAACCGAATTTGAGGTTTGTGAGCATGCTCAAAACGCAATACCGTATTTTGCAGCGGCATACGCTGTGCTGTCAGACAGCGATATGCGCAGATACTATGCGTTTTTGGATATGTACAATACTATACTTTCAAATATCGTACAGTTTGATGAAGGACAGGCGGTCATGACGGTGGTGAGGATGGAGGATATGTAAATGCGATTTGTCTCAAATAATATCATGAGCGGCTCGGTATCCTCGTCGGGGACCGTTCAAACCTCAAGCATTCACGGCATCGATAGCACATCTGCGGAAGATGAGCGTTCAATTTCACATGCCGATGGGATAAGCTATTATGACGGAAGCGAACAGCCGGGCACCGTAAACATGATACGCACAGGACTTGGACAGATAAGCAAACGTCCCGGATATACTATCTGCAAAAAATCGGAACAGTTTGGTGCGCTGGGCGGAGTATTTAAGTTTTCATCACCGGAACAAGAACTGTATTTTTTTATCTCCGGCAACGTAATGGCTGTAAGTACAAGCAGCTATGATTTTGAAAGTGAAGATACCATCACAGTTGATCTTCCGGATGATTTTGATGATTGCTTGGCAATGCAGTCAGAGGACTGTATGTTCTTTTTAAACGGAGATTTTGTGTTTATATATCGAGTTGCAGACGGAGAGGTGTTTTATATCGGCAGCGACGGCAGTACTACTGTTACAGAATATACAAATCCTTTTGAAGGTCTGTATCTGCCTGTGCTTTTTATTGGCTGCACACCTACTGGCGCCGGCAGCTCTTATGAGGCTGTGAACCTACTCAATCCCTATATAAGCGAGCAGTTCATATGTGACGGTGATGCCAATGAATATACAGTACATATGGATATAAAGCCCGACACCACTGTTCATGCGTTTACAAAAAACACATTGGGTGAATGGGAACCTGCTGCGGTTTTATCTTATGCCGGAAGAACAGTCAAATTCGTTATGCCTCCGCCTAAAACATCTGTTGAGGGCGAGGACAATCTGAAGATAATTTATTTATATGACTCGTTTGCCCAAAACGCTTATAAAATCGCTAAATGCAGGTGTATGACAATGTACGGCGTGGCAGGCTATAAAGACAGGGTATTTCTTGCCGCCAACAGTGATGTTCCGAATATTATTTATTATTCGGATATGGATAACCATTTATATTTTCCGGATCTAAACTATCTTAAAATAGGCGAATCGGACACACAGATAGTTGCGCTTGCCGGCGATGATACGCGCCTTGCTGTTATCTGTAATGATAATGTGTATATGGTATCTGGAAATATTCAGGATCCGCAGACAGCAGTGGATTTTCTGCCAAACGCACTGTTTTTGATCAGCGGAATATTCAGAACTGTAAAGCCGATTGAGGGCGTGCTTACCCAGGTATTTGACAATGAAGTCGTATACCTGACCGAAAAAGGAGTGTCCGCTATAACGGCAAGCGGTGTTCTGGATGAACGGTGCTGTCAGAACAGATCCGCTATGATAAATTATCATTTGCTTAAGGAACAGCTTGATGACTGTAAAATGCTTGCATATGACGATTTTCTTGTCATTTCAAACCGCAGCGACACTTTGTATCTGCTTGATTCCAAACAGTATTTCAAAAGCGGAGATGAGCCGTTTTCATACCGTCAGTATGACGGGTACATATGGAAGGGCATTAATGCAAAATATATGTGGGTGAATCAGGGGTATCTGTATTTTTCAAATGGCGAGTATATTTTCCGTTTCAATAAGAACTTTATTTCAAACAGCGATTATCGTGATGAGACGGAGATATCAAGCGGACAGATAGTATACAGTACAATAAATGCATATTGGGAAACCCCGCCCATATATTGTCAAAGTTTTCATGTAAATAAGTTCTTTGAGCGTATGGGCGCGCTTTTATCATCTCAAATGGCTGTTGACGGCGCCCCGCTTAATACCGATGTCAGGATCTCCGCCAGGTTTGATAACGACAAATGGCGTGTGATCAAGGATTACGGCGGCGAATTGTCGGTGTTCAGATATGAAAATATCAGCTACGCAAGATTTACGTACAGTGATCGTCCCGAAAGCTACGCCGTATATAAAAGACTGCTGCACAAACGCGGAAGGAGTATAAAGCTGAGGTTTGAAAATGATAATTTTGATCAGCCGTTTACTCTTCGCAGCTTTCTTATAGAATATACAATTATGTAAAGGAGAAAAAAATGGCAAGTATTTTTGACAACAATTTAATGAGCAAAGAAGACCTGAAGCGTATAGAGCAGCTTGAAAATGCGTGGCGCAGTACTGATGATAAGGATTTGAAAAAGCAGCTTCATAATCAGGCGGAGAGTATTCGCAATAGCTATGGGTACAGCGGCGGCGAGGACGGAAGCGAGTATAATGTAATTGACGCAGGCATGGCAACTGCGGCATCGGCTGTCAACGCGTACACAAACGCTCTTGAACAGGCAGAACAGAACCGTCAGCAGAATTTCAGCGATCAGCAGACAGCGGCTGATGAACAGGGAAGATCAAGACTGCGTGAGGCATACATTAAAAATCTTCAAAGCTCACTCGGTCTTGACCAGCAGCTTAAGGCTGACGGTATTTCAGGCGGATTGTCCGAAAGCACGCGCGCGGCTTATGACAACAGTTATATTAATCAGCGAAACCAGATAAACAGTGATACTCTTGATGCAAAGCGGGAAATAGCTGCAAACGCCGCACAGTCTGCCTATGATAATAATGAAAAAATAGCGCAGCTTTTATACGATTCGGCAACAGATCGTGCCGACAGGCTTACAGCCGCTCAGCAAACTCAGTATGACCGTGAGCAGGATGCGCTTGACCGTGATTTTGCAAACCGTCAATTCGAATATCAGCAGCAAAAGGACGCTTCTGATCTGGATCTTGAAAACCGTCAGTTTGAATATCAGCAGCAAAAGGACGCACTTGACCGTGAATATGAGGAAAAAATAGCGGCTCTTGAACAGCAATATAAAATAATCAACAGTCAGACCGCTGCACAAAAGGTCAGTAACAGTCAGCGTCAGCAGCAGATAGAAAATATTATTTCATTGATGAAAAGCGGATATTACAGCCCTGAATTTGCCGATATCCTCGGCATAGACGGTGACAAACTCCAATATGACGACAACAGCGACGAAAACATCAAGGAATATGCATGGGACATGCTTTCTCACGGTGTTTATCATGACAGTTTTCCGTCTATACTCGGTTATTCCAAGGAGGTACTTGAGGAATTTGCCGATATGGCAAAAATGGCTCAGGATTAATCTGGTTATATAAAATTATTATAAATTGATAGTTTTAATATGACCATATCAGTGATATAGTAATAAAAAACGGAGGGAGGCGTGCTCATGAAACGGGCGGCACTTATAAATGATTTATCGGGAGTGGGCAGATGCTCACTCACCGTGGCGCTGCCGATAGTGTCTGCCTGCGGTTATGAGTGCGCCGTACTTCCGACTGCGGTGTTATCCAACCATACGGGATTTGACAGCTATACTTTTTATGATTTTACCGACCATATGCCGGATTATATAAAAAGCTGGGAAAAACTAGGTCTTACGTTCGATGTTATTTACAGCGGTTTTTTCGGTTCGGCTGCTCAGGTAAAAATCACTAATGATTTTATGCTCAAATTCGGGAAAAACTCGTTAAAGCTTGTAGACCCTGTTCTGGGCGATAACGGAGTACTTTATGATACTTGCGGCAGGGAAATTCTTGTGCATATGCGCGACCTGGTAAGCAAGGCAAACATAATAACGCCAAACCTTACAGAGCTTTGCGCTCTTTGCGGTACAGACTATCCTGAAAAGAAAATCACTCTTGACCGGGTGGAAGAAATGTGCAAAAATCTGGGGGCGGAATGCATCGTTGTGACCGGTCTTGAAAACGCGTCCGTGTCGGAAATAGAAAAAGGGCGTATTTCAAATTTGGTATATCAAAACGGGAAGGTTTGTCTTACTGACAATAAAAAGTTTCCGGTCACATACTGCGGAACCGGAGATGTTTTTGCAAGTGTAATATGCGGTGTCGCTTTAAGCGCTAAAAGTATAGCGGAGTCAGTAAAGATTGCTGCTGATTTTGTTGAAATCTGCGCGCAGAAGACATATAATAATAACGGTGATAAATTATTCGGAATGCAGTTTGAGGATAAACTGGGACTGTTAAAGGAGTATTGTTTATGAGCAACAAAAAAATGAATATGCTTACAAAGTCCGCGCTTTTTGCCGCGCTCATTTATGCCGCAACTCTTACAGGCGCCATTGCGCCGATAGGTGGAGGAGCGTATATACATATCGGAGATGCGATGATATATCTTGCGGTTGTTTTGCTGCCTACGCCATATGCAGTTGCCTCAGCTGCGGTCGGAGCGGCTTTTGCCGATTTGACGCTTGGCAGTTTGATCTATGTGATCCCGACAATAATTGTCAAGGCTCTTGTTGTGTTGACTGCAAAACTGCTTATGCGGGCATCAAAACATATACTTGTACAGGATATACTTATCTGCCTTTCGGGTATCGTCACCATTGCGGGATACTATGTAAGCGAGGTCGTGCTGCTTATTATTTCAGGGTCACAGCTGGAGGCGGCGCTGACTACGGCTGCTGTCGATTCTGTACCGTTCAATGCCATACAGGCGGCGGTGAGCGGACTTCTGTTTTTGATTGCGGGCGAGGCTGTACGGAACATAGTGAATAAAAAGAAAAATAGAACAGATGAAAGTGATGTTTCTCAGTCTGATGATATGCAGGATTAAAAGAATGTCATCACCGCTGATGAATAAACAGACGTTATTACTGTGAGAACTCAATTAAAGCAGGCGTTTGCTTATAAAAATACTTATTGCAGTCAGCTGCCTTAACATGCATAATAGAAATACCTTGGATTTAAATCCAAGGTATTTTTTAACTATACAAAATATGGATAATCAGTTGAATTATAGAAAATTATATGATATAGTATATATATATTTATTTTTTTAAGGAAAGCAGGCAAATAACCTATATACATATCATGACTTTTTGCTTGGTATAATTATTGTCTTTTAGCAATAATGCAGAGCAATATTGCTGGTTTAAACTTAAATATATTACAGCTCTTAAAATTAAATTGTAAATATAAAAATTTAAGGAGGTAAATGATGAAAAGTACACAAAAATCCCTATTGTTGAGCGGACTTTCATTGCTTATCTGTGCCACCATGCTTATAGGTGCTACGTTTGCGTGGTTTACCGACAGTGTTACAAACACAGGTAATACAATTAAATCCGGAGAGCTGAAGGTCGGTTTTCAGTACAGAACGCTTCATTCACAGGACGAATATCAGGATGTTCCTGAAACAGCAGGTGAAATGGGCAAGCTTTTTTCAAACCAGCTCTGGGAGCCGGGCTATGCTAACGGACTGGATTTGAAAGTAGTCAACAACGGGTCCCTTGCGCTTAAGTGGCAGTTATATTTTTCAAATATTGTAAATACCGATGCCACAAATGACGGGAATGTTTCAAACATCGCCGATGTCCTGGACGTGTACATGATCGGCGCTGAAGATGGAGCGACGGCTCTAACTGATGCAAATAAATTGGGTACTCTTTCCTCACTGAAAGACGGTTTTGTAGTCGGAGATGTACTGAGCACCGAGGGCGAAGAAAAAACATTTTCAATTGTGTTGAAAATGCAGGAGACTGCGGGCAATACATATCAGAAATGCAGTGTTGCTTTTGATGTAGAACTACGTGCTATGCAGGCTGTATATGAAGAGGATGGATTTGGCAACAAACAGTACGATTCCACAGCTGACGGCACACCGGATAACAACTGGAATGCAGTAATTTCCGGTAATGCAATAGCATCCAAACCGGCGGACGGCTGGGCGGAAACGACCACTCTTGCCATGAACGGAATGCAGGTAGAGGTTCCTAAGGATGCGATCGATGATAGTTCTTTGGAGATTACTCTTACTGTTGTGCCGGCCGCTAAACCGACAGGCATTACCGTTGACAGCAATGAGCTGGCGGTAAGCTATGACATAACGGTCGATGGCCTTGCAGAAAATAACAGCGTTGAAATTCCGGTTTATCTGTATATCGGCAAGGGCCTTAACAATGTTGAAATATACCATAAAACGGCATTAATAGCGTCGGATTATGATGCAAACACCGGATATGTTGCTTTCAAGACAGCGTCGTTCAGTCCTTTTACAGTGGTTTATGAGGACGGCAGCACATGTGTGTCTACTGAGAGTGCACTGCAGGCAGCACTGAATGAAGGCGGCAGAATAAGGCTGACTGAAGACATAGAACTGAGCCAAGCACTTATCGTTCCCGAAGGAATTTCCGTGATTTTGGACTTAAATAAAAAAACACTCCGTCTGCCGGATGGTAATATTAATTATGATCTTATACTAAGCGAAGGTAACCTTACTTTAAAAAACGGAACCATTATAAATGAAATTTCAAATAGTATTACAGATGAGTTCCCTGGCGGAAATGCAGCTGTTAGATGCTTGAAAGGAACTCTTGTAATGGAAGATTGTGTTGTATCTAACAGATCCGGTATCAATAGCGGACACTATTGTGTTACAATAGCCCAGCAGGCTACGGCAGACATTACCCGTTGTACTATCAATGGCGACAGGGGTGGTTTGGCAATTGAGGATGATGCTTTTGCATATGTAGAGGATTGTACTATAACGGCAGCGTATTATTATCCTCTTTATGTGTACGGTAACGGCAATTCCATAATTAAAGACTCAACATTTGTAAAAATCCCCAAATTAGATACTCAGGCCGGCAATGGCGGAAACGCTTTGATTTATAACGGAATTGATCCGAGTTATAACGATCAGGGAACTGTTACACTTATCGGTTGTACATTCCATAGTACTCGTGAAAGCGGCAGCCAGCTTGAAATATTCAATTATTTTTATCGATTCGAGTTTGAAGACTGCATTTATGATAATGTTACGACTAATTTTTAATTAATAATGATATATAATTAAAGAAAACGGGAGGTAAATGATGAAAAGGACACAAAAATCCCTATTGTTGAGCGGACTTTCATTGCTTATCTGTGCCACCATGCTTATAGGTGCTACGTTTGCTTGGTTTACCGACAGTGTTGTAAACACAGGCAATATCATCAAGGCGGGGAACCTGTCTGTTGACGCCTTTGTGTATGAGTTGGATATGGATAACACCGGTACAACGCAATATCAGATCGATGGTGTCAACGGCGGTAAGGCATTCTATTTTGCGACCGTCGGACAAAGCCTTAAAGATGAAAATTGCCCGCCTATCATTGATGAGCAGCTTTGGGAGCCGGGCAAATCCAGTGCAAAACTTCTTGAGGTAAAAAACGGCGGCAGTCTTGCGGCAAAGATCAAGCTTCGATTTGACGTGAAAAGCAGCGGACTTATGAACGCACTGTGGTTTGACTTTATTCAGGTGGATTCAAACGGCAATATAACTGGTACGTTTATAAAACGACCTATGAATACACTTGAAACATTTGCAAAAGATATGGAGATATCACTGGCCAATAACGGCCAAACCGTTCGCTTTATCCTCGTTTACGGCATGTATGAGGAAGCAAATAACGACTATATGAACAAGAGCTTCAGGTCAGATGTGACTATCCTTGCTACACAGGACACTGTTGAAAAAGATGGCTTTGGAAGTGAAAAGTATGACGCCGGTGCGACATATCCTGTAGCTGACAGCGATGAACTGGCAGAGGTTATTAATCAAGCCGTTTCTGGGGATACTATACTTCTGAGTCCCGGCAGTTTTACGCTGCCCGATGAGACTAAAATCCCTGAAGGCGTAACCTTGACAGGAAATGGCATTGGAGAGACAAAGATTACCGTTCCGGAAACGAATTCCGGCGGTAAAACCATGGGACTTGTTATCGATCAGCCCGGTGTAACTATCTCTAACGCATCGATTCTGCCTAACTTCAATATAGAAAACGATAACTTCGCGGGTGTAGTTGTTGTCAAAGAGGGGGGCACGGTTCTTGACAATGTGTCAATTACTTCCTATAGCGGTGCCAGCCCTGTCCTTGTTACCGGCAGCAGCTTTGGCCAAGACGACACTTTGACCATCTCTAATTCAACGCTGACATCCAATGCTCGTTCACTTTATATAGTTGACGGTACAAACGGTAAAGTTGTTATCGACAACTGTGAAATTACGGGCATTTATACCTTTAATGTAAACAGTTCAAACAGTCAGAACCTGGAGATCGAGGTTTGCGATTCTAAGCTTCATGGCTGGACCTCTTACGGTTTTATCAAGTCGGCAAGCTTTGTAAATACGGAATTCAGTAAAGGTAACAGCTCATATAATTTCCTGCGTCCTTATGCAGATACTACATGGGACAAATGCACCTTCAAGAGTGATTTTAAAATCGGTGCGGGCGCGGCAGATCTGACCTACATTTTTAACGGCTGTAATTATGACGGTGTTGCTGTTACAGCAGAAAATATTGAAGATAAGCTTCTTGACCCGACAGGCGATGACGTCAAGGTATTGGATTGTACGTTAATTGTCGACGGTACGACTGTATTATTCAGTTAGTTTTTATATCATTTAAAATCTAATATTCTTAGAATATGCAAAACGGCACAGACTTTAGTTTGCGCCGTTTTTGTATTAAAAAATATTTTTTATATTAAGGCTTGACACTGTTTACGATTGGTATTTTTATAAAATTGTATTGAATGCGGCGGCATCATTACCTCTCTAAAGTTTGTGAGATTTGATTTTAGTATATTTATGCTTTGTCATATTGAAAAAATATATTAGATTATAATTGCGCTAAATAATCAACGTAAAAAGGTGGTGACGGATATGCAGGATATTAAGTTTTCTAATGTTAAAATTACCGGTGGTTATTGGAAAACAAGACAGGAAATAAACAGCAATACTACACTCAGGTCTGTATATGATCGTTTCAAAGAAACTCACAGATTTGATGCACTTAAGTGTGAGTGGAAAGAGTCTGAGCCTAATATGCCCCATATTTATTGGGACTCGGATGTTGCAAAGTGGATTGAGGGCGCTGTATACATACAAAATACCAAGTGCGATAAATATATTGAACAGATAATTGAGGATGCAATTGACAATATAATTGAAAACAGTGATGAAAACGGGTATTTTAACAGTCATTTTCTTGTGACCGACAAGGATAAAAAATTTTGCTACAGGGATTGTCATGAGCTTTACTGCGCAGGACATTTGATCGAAGCGGCCATAGCTTATTATGAAATCACCGGAAAAGACAGGTTTTTAAAAGCAATGTGCAAATATGCAGATTATATTGAAAAGGTATTTAAAGAGCAAAAAAGTGCCGCCTTTACAACACCGGGACATCCTGAAATCGAACTTGCCTTAATGCGTCTGTATATGGCAACAGGTATCAAACGATACGCGGATCTTGCAAAGTATTTCATAGACGAACACGGAAAGCATCCTGAAGAGAGCATCTATATTAAATCTGTCAATGAAAACTATAATCAGGATGATATGCCGATAAGTCAGCGCAGTACTGCACAAGGACATTGTGTACGTGCTCTGTATCTTATGTGCGGCGCGGCAGACGTAGCGGCGCAATACAATGATCAGGCACTGAAAAAAGCGTGTGAGCGATTCTTTGATAATATTGTAAACAAGCGTATGTATATTACCGGCGGGGTAGGATCGTCATATATAGGCGAATCTTTTACAATTGACTATGACTTGCCTAACAGAACTGCATATGCCGAAACCTGCGCTGCGATTTCTCTTGCAATGTTTGCAAACCGAATGCTTGTATTCGGTCCTGAATCAAAATATGCCGATATAGTTGAAAAAACAATGTATAACGGTATAATGTCGGGCGTCTCATTAGACGGCAAATCATTTTTTTATGAAAACCCGTTGGAAATTGATCCTGATTTCAATGATGTAGATACATCTACTAAACATAAATTGCGCTTTCCGATAACGCAGAGGCTGGAAGTATTTGGATGCTCTTGCTGCCCTCCTAATATTCTGCGTTTTGTCGCATCTGTTGCGGGTTATTTCTATGGTGTTGACAGGGATACGGTATACATTCATCAGTATGTAGACTCGAAAGCCCAAACAAATACTCTAAGGATAGAACAAAAAACCGAATATCCAAAGGACGGAAAAGTAACTATAATATGCGATACTGAAAAAAAGTATATAGCATTGCGGATCCCCGGCTGGTGTAAGAAATTCAGCATAAACCGTGAATATGTCATAAAAAACGGATACGCTTTTATCGTTGCAGACGGGCATGCTGAAATAAGTGTCGATTTTGAAATGCCGGTAAGGTTTATTGCCGCTAACCGCCGCGTTCATTCCGATGCCGGAAGGGTTGCTGTAATGCGAGGCCCCGTGGTTTACTGTGCCGAAGGGATAGATAACGGCGCTGATATTAAAAGCGTTCTTGTGGATTTGAATATGCCGTATGAATTGAAGGACGGAGAATTTCCACTTCCTCTTATTGAGACATATGCATACCGTCCAAGACAAACAAATGAATTATACTATGAGGCCGGTGATGACTATGAAAAGATACCGCTGACGCTTATTCCTTATCATGCCTTTGCAAATCGAGGACAAACGGAAATGCAGGTATGGCTTTTAAGAAAACAGTAAAACAAACCTCGGCAGCATAGTTTTAAATTGCTGCAATTAATAATGCATACCGTCGGTTTTGATGAATACCGGCGGTATGCGCATATATTGAATTTTGACGTGATTAAATATTCATGATAAAAGAGACGGCCAAATTTTTTAATATAAGTTTGGTCTTTCTCTTTTAATTTAATAAGCTTTATGGTATAATATAGTTTTAGAGAATTATATTATACTTTTTTACTTTCAGCACACAAAACTGAATATGACGTAATCGTAATAATATAGTGATTTAATTATACAATCAGACATGAGATTTTTGAATATTGTCAGTTTAAATGTTTGACTTTTGTAATGTAAGAAAGGAGGTTTAGCATTGGCTCGTTTTAAATTAGTGTCGCCATATAAGCCAACGGGCGATCAGCCGCAGGCGATAGAATCGATAGTGCGTGGTATTGAAAACGGTATAAAGGAGCAGACGCTTTTAGGCGTTACCGGTTCGGGCAAAACCTTCACAATGGCTAACGTGATTGAAAGAGTCCAGCGCCCTACGCTTGTGCTGGCTCATAATAAAACACTTGCCGCGCAGCTTTGTTCGGAACTTAAGGAATTTTTTCCTGAAAATGCGGTTGAATATTTTGTGTCCTATTATGATTATTATCAGCCGGAGGCATATATAGCCGCGTCCGATACCTATATAGAAAAGGACAGCTCAATCAATGATGAGATCGATAAGCTGCGCCACAGCGCAACTTTCTCGGTACTTGAGCGCCCGGATACTATTATAGTATCGTCCGTTTCATGTATTTACAGCCTGGGTGATCCGGAGGAATATAAGAGTCTTGTTATTTCCCTTCGCCCCGGTATGAAAAAAGACCGTGATGAGGTTATAGCGCAGCTTGTTTCGATACGTTATGAGCGAAATGATATAGATTTTTCCCGCAACAAGTTCCGTGTGCGCGGAGATGTGCTTGAAATATTTCCGGCCGCGTCTTCTGACAAGGTCATACGCGTTGAATTTTTTGATGATGAAATAGAACGTATCAGCGAAATAAATCATATCACGGGTGAGCTTATAGCGGTACTTTCACATGTCGCAATTTATCCTGCGTCGCATTATGTTACATCCGCTGACAGAATTGACAGAGCAGTCAAGGAGATAAAAGCCGAGCTTACAGAGCGCATAAAATACTTTAACGACAACAATATGCTTATAGAGGCTCAGCGTATAGAACAGCGGACTTTATATGATATAGAAATGCTAAAAGAGCTGGGATTTTGTTCCGGAATAGAAAATTATTCGCGCATTTTCAGTAATCGTGCTCCCGGAAGTACGCCGTATACGCTGTTCGATCTGTTTCCGAAAGATTTTTTGATGATAATCGACGAGTCACATGTTACAATACCTCAGGTAAGGGGTATGTACGGGGGAGACCGGTCACGCAAGGAAAGTCTTGTGCGTTACGGCTTCCGGCTTCCCAGCGCCTTTGACAATCGTCCTCTGAATTTTGATGAGTTCTTGACAAAGCTGGATAAGGTTCTGTATGTAAGCGCGACTCCCGCCAAATTTGAAACGGAGCGCAGCGGGAATATTGCACAGCAGGTAATAAGACCGACCGGCCTGCTTGATCCGCTTATAACGGTAAAGCCGGTTGAAGGCCAGATGGACGATCTGCTGTCGGAAATACGCAAACGTGCGGATTTGAACGAGCGGGTGCTTATTACTACTCTTACAAAGCGTATGGCAGAGGATCTTACATCATATATTGAGGGCATGGGTGTTAAAGTCAGATATATGCATCATGATGTTGACACTATCGAGCGTATGGAGCTTGTGCGGGATCTGAGAACGGGTGAGTTTGACGTTTTGGTCGGTATAAATCTTCTAAGAGAGGGTTTGGATATACCTGAGGTGTCTCTTGTTGCAATACTTGACGCGGACAAAGAAGGATTTCTTAGATCTGAGACATCTCTTATACAGACTATCGGCCGTGCCGCAAGAAATGAGCACGGAGAGGTAATAATGTACGCAGACCATGTTACAGAATCAATGGAACGCGCTATTGAGGAGACAAACCGCCGCCGTAAAATTCAGGATGAGTACAATAAGCAGCACGGTATCACCCCCAAATCGATAAAAAAAGATGTACGTTCCGTACTCGAAATATCCAAAACAGAACAGCTGCCTGATAATGGTAAAAAGCTTTCAGCCAAGGACCGGGAAAGAATGATAGCAGAGTATACAAAGCAAATGCGTGAGGCGGCTCGTTTGCTTGAATTTGAGTATGCGGCTATGATGCGTGATAAAATAGCAAAACTTCGGGGAGAAAAGACCAATGGCAAATAATTATATAAAAATAAAAGGCGCGAAAACACATAACCTTAAAAATATCGATCTTACGATTCCAAGGGACAAGCTTATAGTTTTTACCGGACTTTCCGGCAGCGGCAAGTCGTCTTTAGCGTTTGATACGATATATGCTGAAGGTCAGCGCAGATATGTGGAAAGTCTTTCGTCCTATGCCCGCATGTTTTTGGGACAAATGGAAAAACCGGATGTAGATGAGATTGACGGATTGTCACCGGCTATATCCATAGATCAGAAGACCACTTCTAAAAATCCCCGTTCTACTGTAGGTACCGTTACTGAGATATATGACTATCTCAGACTGTTGTTTGCAAGGGTTGGCAAACCTCACTGCCCTGTTTGCGGCAGGGAGATCTCACAGCAGACTGTGGATCAGATCGTTGATAAAATATTAACGTTGCCCGAGGGTACAAAGCTGAGTATTCTTGCACCTGTTGTGCGCAACCGCAAGGGCGAATATACAAAGCTGTTTGAGGATGCGTCAAAATCGGGGTTTGTAAGGGTCCGTGTAGACGGTATCATGTACGATTTAATGGAAAAGATACCGCTTGAGAAAAATAAAAAACATAATATTGAGATAGTAGTAGACAGGCTTGTCATAAAAGACGGTGTGCGCAGACGGCTTACAGATTCGGTAGAGACTGCGCTTCATAATGCAAAAGGGCTTGTTATAGCACAGGTTATCGACGGAGAAGAGATGCTTTTTTCTCAAAATTACAGCTGTCCCGATCATGATTTTTCAATAGAGGAGTTAAACCCTCGTATGTTTTCCTTTAATGCTCCTTTCGGTGCGTGTCCTGAGTGTGACGGACTGGGATATCTTTTAAAGCTTGATCTGGATCTTGTTATACCCGACAAAACAAAATCAATAAATGAGGGAGCTATAAAAGCGTCGGGCTGGAACTCGCCTTTCGGCGACAGTGTTGCCAAAATGTATTTCAGCGCGCTTGCAAAGCATTATAAATTTTCACTTGACACTCCCGTGTGCAAACTGCCCAAGCAGATACTTGATATAATTCTTTACGGCAACGGCGGACAGAAGATAAAAATGCAGCGTAATTCATCCTTTGGAAGCGTAAACTATGAGAGCGCATACGAGGGAGTGATACCTAATTTGGAGCGCCGTTTCAAAGAGACGACCAGTGACTTTATGCGCCGTGAAATTGAAGCGCTGATGCGTGAGAGCGATTGTCCCGCGTGCAAGGGCAGAAGACTGCGTCCAGATGTTCTTGCGGTTACAGTAGGAGATAAGAATATAAGTGAAATAACAGACATGTCTGTTGTAAAGCTGCTTGATTACTTTGACAGCCTTAAACTCAGCCAAAAGGACGAAACAATAGCGCGCAGAGTTATAAAAGAGATAAAAAACAGACTTGAATTTCTCAAAAACGTAGGGCTTGATTATTTGACTCTGTCACGCAGCGCAGGAACTCTATCAGGCGGAGAAAGCCAGAGAATAAGACTGGCAACTCAAATAGGATCTTGTCTTACGGGAGTTTTATATATTTTGGACGAGCCGTCAATAGGACTGCACCAGCGTGATAATGATAAACTCATAAATACTTTAAAAATGCTGAGGGATTTGGGAAATACTCTTATAGTTGTTGAACACGATGAGGATACAATGCTTGCCGCGGATTATATTGTCGATATAGGACCGGGTGCCGGAATACACGGTGGATATGTAGTAGCTCAGGGCAGCGCAGAGGATATTATAGCCTGCAAGGAATCGGTGACCGGACAGTATCTTTCAGGGAAAAAGAAAATTGAGGTGCCTGACAAACGCCGCTGCGGAAACGGGAACTTTATAACAATCAAAGGAGCAAAGGAGAATAATCTCAAGAATATAGACGTAAAAATCCCGTTGGGAGTCATGACCTGCGTTACCGGTGTGTCGGGAAGCGGCAAGTCTTCGCTGATAAATTCAATTCTATACAAGACCTTAGCACGTGATTTGAATCGTGCAAGAACGGTGCCCGGGAAAAGTGACGGAATAGACGGAATGGAGTATCTGGACAAGGTGATAAACATAGACCAGTCGCCTATCGGCAGAACTCCTCGCTCAAATCCTGCAACATATACGTCTGTATTTACTGATATTAGGGATTTATTTGCCTCAACTAACGGAGCAAAGGCGCGCGGTTATACTTCGGGAAGATTTTCATTCAACGTCCGCGGCGGAAGATGTGAGGCATGTCAGGGTGACGGCATAGTCAAGATAGAGATGCACTTTTTGCCTGATATATATATTGCATGTGACGTATGCAAGGGTAAAAGATATAACCGTGAGACTCTGGAGGTTAAATATAAGGATAAATCCATTGCCGATGTTTTGGATATGACGGTTGAAGAGGGTATGACATTTTTTGAAAACCACCCGAAAATCTATCGTAAATTAAAGACCTTATATGATGTCGGACTTTCATATATAAAGATAGGACAATCATCTACCACTTTGTCCGGAGGTGAGGCTCAGCGCGTTAAGCTTGCAACTGAACTTGCCCGCAGACCAACCGGAAAGACGGTTTACATCCTTGATGAGCCTACAACCGGCCTGCATACCGCTGATGTGCATAAGCTGATAGAAGTTCTGCAGAAACTTACAGATGCCGGTAATACAGTAATTGTAATAGAGCATAATCTTGATGTTATAAAAACCGCAGATTATATAGTGGACTTAGGCCCTGAAGGCGGAGACGGCGGCGGAAAGGTTATTGCACTTGGTACGCCTGAGCAGGTAGCTGAAAACAAAGATTCATATACGGGTCAGTATTTAAAAAAGATTTTAAATAAAAAATATTAAAACTGTATAAATACCCGGCATGACTTAACATGCCGGGTACTGCCTTATATGAATATATTTTGTTGATTTTTTGAAATAAGGTTGACAGAATCATAAGTAAATGCTAATATGATGAGGCAGCATATAATATGTGAAAAATAACGCCTTTAAATTATTAAAACAATTGAAAATTAGTTGGATATATGTTATAATACTATATAATATGGCTTTGTAAATGATTGTATGATGCTGCTGAAATTCAAAAAGCAGTTTTGTCATTGAAAAAGTTTATTGATTAACATAACGCAAGAGAGATATTTATCGGGGTGTAGCGCAGTTGGTAGCGCGCTTGGTTTGGGACCAAGATGCCGCAGGTTCGAATCCTGTCACTCCGACCAAAAATCAGCCGAAAATGAGGTTTTCCGCCCCACTTTCGGCTGTTTTTTTGCTTACAATTTGATTTCGCCGCCACATCGGCAAATTTTCAGTGTTTAAAAACACAAGTTTTGTTGCATCTTTTGAAACCCACAAGCGGAAATATGTTTTCCACTCAACCAACGGTTTCAAACCTGCCGTTTTGCGTTGTTGATTTGTTTTGAAGATGTGATATAATTTAAGTACAATCCGATGTGCACACGGAAATAAACTCGGAGGATTCATATGAACAGCATAAACATATCCAAAAACATTACCGATTTGAGAAAGACAGCAGGAGTCACTCAGGAACAGCTTGCCACAGCCCTCAATGTATCGTCGCAAGCGGTATCGAAGTGGGAAACGAATACCTGTCAGCCCGATACCATGACACTGCCGCTGATTGCCGATTATTTTCATGTAAGCGTGGACTACCTATTTTACGGAAAAGATTACACCTACGATGACATCTATGATAAAATACGGACGAAGGTTTCGTCTTTTCCGCAGATGAGCAAAGATTCCTATGAAGAAGCGCTCAAAATATTTGCCTCTGCTCATCATGGAATTTCACATGGAAACCTGCGTGGAAAAGAGCTGATGTACGATGAGCCGACTCACATAACGGACGAAAACGGCGTCTCGCTTCTCAGCGGAAAAGGCTACGGAGCTATCATAACAAGACGCTTTTTTGAGGACATTACACCGGAAACTGCAGTATTTTCATCTGTAATATTCGGTGCATTGTCAGATAAAAGTGTGCTGCTTACCGCTATGGCTATCATCTCCATGAGTGATATTAGCTACGATGAGCTTCAAGAAAAACTGAATTTTGACGATATTACTTTGCGTGCTGCACTGGACAAACTGATTCAAAACTCTCTTGTCATCGAAAAAGAATCCAAGCACAAATCACTCGGAAAAACCTATGAAATCAACAGTATGTATCACACTTGCCTGTGCGTTCTACTTGCTACCATGGAAATGCAAAAAATCTCATTGAACGGCATCTCTTGTTGCATGGGATTCGGTGATTTTCCATTAAAACTATCATAATCCAAAACGTCTAGGACAAATATGCCTTATCCAAAACGGTGAAATATATATTGAACCTACATATATTATAAAAAAACCGGAATGAATCCGTCTGAATATTTAAAAAGTATTGTAAATAAATAAAAAGGAAGTGCAAAAGCACTTCCTTTTTATATTTCAAGCCAGATTCCGGGATTTTTCTTGCTTTTAATGCAAGCCTCACGAACAGCCATAATAGTAATGGTTTCCTGATGGCTGACCGGTGCTTTGCCGGTTCTGAAAAAAGCAATAAGCGCATCAATAAAACTTTCAAAGTATGAATCATTTGCAACAGCCAGTGCATTAGAATCGGAATAATTAAAATATATGGAAAAATCCGCATGCCCTTTAAGCATATTTACAGTAGCTGTTCGTTCATCCTTAAACTTTATGACAAACGAGTCGTTTTTTTGACTGCCTATGTACATAACTTTTGAGACTTCCAACCCCATCATCATAATAACAGGCTCTATCTGATGAATTATATAATTATCTATTTTGCCGGTTCCAATGCTTATTATAGATTGAATGTCTTTTTTTTCAATTTTAGCATATTCGCTTGAAAATCTCAAAGCAGAGGATGAAAAGCACGGAGAGTTATTATGTTGGGCAACAGCGAATATTTTCTCCGCTGTTTCACGGTCTTTGGCAAAAGTTTTATCTATGTATACACATTTTCCCGTTTCCAGCGCTTGTTTTGACAACTCATAATGCATTTCACAATTATCGGGAGAAAGAACGATAATTGCATCGCTTTTCTTTACAAGCTGGTCAATGGAGTTTAATAACTCAACTTTATAATTTTCGGCCCATTCTTTATTTGTCATAGCTCCATCACGTTCAGAGTCAATGACAGCATAGGCATATTTGACCTCATATTCGCCGCCGCTGTGTTGTTTAATCCATTCGGGATAATGGTTGGCATGCCATTCGTCCAAGTAATAGTCTATAAATCCTACAGATTTCAAAGTCCGTCTCCTTAATCTAATTCTATCTCTTTATGTAAGCTGGCAGAATCATATAGCGCCTGCATAAGCTTTGAGGTTTTGATATTGACATCGATGGCTGACGGGAGCTTTGTACGGTCTGAGATATCTTTTACAAATGCATTTATCTCATTTTCAAAATGATTTGTTTGTGGGTAGCTGAATTCAGTTGTTGTAAGCATACCGTTTTCAGTTCCGTACAGTATAAAATTTTTGCCGTAATACAGGCGAATACCGCCTTTATCACCCATAAAATCGATATACGTTTCTTTTTCTCCGATATTTTGAGCCCATGCTCCGTTCAAAGTAATAATAGGACCATCGGTACGGATCATACCGGTAATACCCTCTTCGACGTCATAAGTCCCACTGTAATTGGGAGGACCTGCCCACATATCTACGTATGTATAATTATTCATATCTTTTCCAAGCTTCGAAAAAGTTTCTGCTGTTGCTGTTTTTGCTGTCGGGTCGCCGCAGCAGTACATAACTATGTCAAGATAGTGAACGCCCCAGTCGATAAGCACTCCGCCGCCTGCGATATCTTTCGTTGTAAACGCACCGCCGAGTCCGGGGATAGAGCGATGGGCACGGAAGCTTACATATACCTGATATATTTTTCCCAGCCGGCCGCTGTCAATCAATTCCTTGATTTTATTGACGCCGTCGTTAAAACGGTTGACAACGCCTATGTTAAGTATTTTCCCCGTCTCTTTCTGAGCATTGAGCATTGTGAGAGCCTCATCATATGTACGCGCGGCGGGTTTTTCGCAGAGCACATCCTTGCCGGCTTTCAGAAAATCTATTGATATCTGTGCATGAACATTATTTGGTGTGCATACAGAAACGGCATCTATTTCTCTGTCATTGAGTATTTCATGGTAATCGTACACAGCTTTGCCGCATCCGTATTTTTTTACAGCCTCATCTGCTCTTTCGGGAATTATGTCGCAGAACCACTTGATTTCAACATCCTGGTTTTTAATATATGCTGGTATATGCGCAGCATTTGCAATAGTTCCGCAGCCTATAACAGCTACTTTTAATTTTGCCATTTTCCTAATTCCTTTCTTTAATGGTAATAGTAGTTACTTACAATATTATACATATTTATTTTCTTTAAATCAATAGTCTAAATTGCTGTCTTGACACTCAGTTTTTGCTATTTATTACGCCTTGAGTGTGATGTGATTTTTCGGTGTTTGTGAGTCTGTCTAAAAATAGCCAACCCGTTAAAAAATAACGGGTTGATATTTTTTGTTGAAAATACAACAATCTGTTTGTGATAGCTCCTTTTAAATTTAATACTCAAATCGATGCTATTCATCGTTGACACCTATAATAATTTCCAAATAAGTATGCATTTGATGGGACTTTTTTTAATATATAAAAGAATGAAAAAATGTCAGAACTAGCTAATGTAATGTTGATTGTCATCAACCATGCGAATATGTATATGCTTTTTATAAGTATGCATAAAATAGATATTAAAATTGATAAAACAAGAACTGGGCAAATTAGTGTTTTTAGGTAATTACTTTTCTTCAATTCATCATTATATACAACACTAATAGTAAAAGGTAAATCGACTATAACTATTGCCTTTTTAAATTTTTTTGGAAAACTCAAAATGTGAATCAGTTCATGAAGAAATGCAATGATGATTGTAATAAATAATAATATGGAAATTATAGATAAAACAAAAAGCCAACTACTTTCAATTAAATTACTTAAAAGACCATACATTTCAAGTTCTTTTTCTAAACTCAGTGATAACATTATGAAAGTAAAAATAGACAAAGGTGTAATGAGAGTTTTATTAATTCGATGCCAGTAAATATAAACATTACAATTTCTATAACCGGAGGTGACTTCTGACATGATTGAATTAAATTTTTGTATGCTTACTATTCTCATGTTCATTCCTCAAGTTGTTGCTCAATTATAATTACTTCTAAACAATGCATTTTTAAAATCATTTTTCCCATCAAAAGCAAAGAAATTTGCAAAGATTATATCTGTAGGTTTTGTTAAAGATTGAAGATAATGTATTACAATAAATATTTGTTTAATAATGCATTCATTCGAACTCACTTGAATTCTTTTGATAATATTAAACTATCCACAATACAAAAAAATATTAATTATTCTATTATTATTGATGCTAATGCAAAAATAGAATTGATTGAAACTTTAATATTGAATGGATTTAAATTCAAATTATTTATTTCAAATGAAATTCTATCAAATAACGATGTTATAAGCAAAATAATTAAATATGTTTCATGTTATGACATTCAATTAAGAATATCAAAACGCACAGGTAATTTATATAATTTTATGTCAAAGTTAACTTTGTTACAAAATGATCTTTTATTAAACAATTCTGAAATCATACTGAAACCATTAACAAGTGATTTGATTTCTATATAAATTATAGACAGGCTGTAGTTTAGAGGTAGCAAGCCCGATCCTGCCTGCCGTGTTTTTGCGCAGTTTGGTGTTTGCCTGAATACAGCACGGCGAAATTATACTACTGATCAATCTGATCTGTGCCTGAGGGAATCTGCGGGTCGGTTTGGTCTGTGCCTGAGGGGACCTGCGGGTCGGTTTGGTCTGTGCCTGAGGGAACCTGCGGGTCAGTTTGGTCTGTACCTGAGGGAACCTGCGGGTCAGTTTGGTCAGTACCTGAGGGGTCTTGCGGGTCAGTTTGGTCAGTACCTGAGGGGTCTTGCGGATCGGTTTGGTCAGTACCTGAGGGAATCTGCGGGTCGGTTTGGTCAGTACCTGAGGGAATCTGCGGGTCAGTTTGGTCAGTACCTGAGGGGTCTTGCGGGTCAGTTTGGTCTGTACCTGAGGGGACCTGCGGGTCGGTTTGGTCTGTGCCTGAGGGGACCTGCGGGTCAGTTTGGTCTGTACCTGAGGGGACCTGCGGGTCAGTTTGGTCATTATCATCTGAAGGCTGTACCACCGGCAGATTTAGTATTATGGGATTGTCTATTATGCCGTTTTCAAATGAGGTGCGCAAACTCAGATATAGTTCTGTAAAGTTTGACGCTGAATCCGGAAAGGTTATAGTATAGCTTTCCCAGCCGTTTCCAGCCAGTACTTTTTTTTCTGTTATTCCTGCTGAGCAGATAATATTATTGTCTGCTTTAAGCGATATCTGATATTGAAAACTAAGAGCATCAGCATCTGCGTTTGTTATTTTCAGCGAAACCGGCTTTGTGCCGACAGGCAGGGAAATATTACCTTCATATCCTAATATACCATCCGGGAAATCGGCTGCACTGTCCCAAAGCACTGCATCGCTTTCATCCAGAATCTGTATATCAGCTGAAAATGTACCGACTGTGATCGAGTTGGAGTCATTTGATATACTGTCCTGGTACCAAGCATATACAGTGATGGAATAACATACAACAGCAATAGCCAACGCCACAAAAATCATAATTATTTTATGCATCGTTTTACCGGATTGCCGTACAAAAATGTTGTTTGTCTGTCGTAACATCAAGCCTCACCTCCTGAGTTATTAAATCCTGACACAGCAATATTGCTATCGCTGTTTTCACCTTCAAGATTTTTAAGCTGGGCTCTGAGCTGCTCCAGTTCCTCTTTCATTTTTTGAGCTTCTTGTCTTTCTGCCTCGATATTTGCTTTTTGAATATCTAATTCAGCTTGCTGTTCCAGTTTGTATTGTCTGACCAGCTTTAAAAATTTTATTGCTTGAATAATTATAAGAATCAAAAACGGAAGCAATATTAGAGTTACATATCCGGCAGGAGATCTTAAAAACTCAAAAAAGTAACCCATTTTAGGCATTCGGAATACATATTTGCCAATAACATTATCATAAGGTACGGGATATGAATCATCAGAATTTGTCGTGGTTCCGTAAGTTATAAAGGCAGGCTCGCCGTTGTATTCTGTAATTTGTCTTATTTTATGAGTAACTACCGCTCCATAGTTTGATGGATCTATGGATTTAAATGTAATTATATCGTCTGGTTGTAGTGTTTGGGGATCAACTGTTTTGCTGACAGTCAGGTCGCCTACAGAAAACGTATCTTTCATTGAGTCGGACAAAACAATATAAGGCTTAAATCCAAACAGCCCTTTGTCTTTGCCTATGGTATTTACGGATACTATTGTAAATATCATTATGCATATTGAAAAAACCAATACTAAAGTGGCAGCTACTTTTCCTGCTATATCCAAAGCTTTTTTCACGGATTAATTCTCTCCCTTCGCTGTTTCGGGTACAGAAAAGCAAAAAGAAATTTTTGCTCTTTTATATCCGGCTTTTTTCAAAAAGCAAAATGCGGGAATAAAGATTATTATATCGAAAAATCATTTGATGACAGTATTAATAAAACCGGTTTGACAATATCGTCCCATAATGGGACGATATTGTCAGTTGTTAAAATTATTTAGCTGTGCCAACAGTGTAATAATAATATACTGTTCCGCTCTCATCATCGACCCAATGTCTTGTAGAATCATAGCGTTTGTGGCTTGTCATTGCACATACATCACCCTGGTTTACAGTGTATCCGTCAGCAAGACTATTATTTATCTTAGTGCCGACATTATACCAAGTGCCGCCTGTGACGCTGACAGGAGCAGTATTATAAAACACTTCGTCTATAGTTGTGTTGTCGCAGAAAGTTTTGCCGTTTGCATCCATATACGGGCAGTCAAAGAAACCGCCTGTAACGCTCTTTATACCACCGTCTTTGTTATAATCGCGGAAAGCGACAGAAGAGCCCTGGAAGCGACCGCCTGATATCAGCTTTACAACAGCATAAGTATCGTTGTAAAGACCGCATGAGCCAACGCTTGATGAACCGTAAGTCTCAGGGCGGCCAAAGTAGTTTCCGCCTGCAATTTCATTTATCACACCGGCAGTTGAGATATATTCATCACCCTGCCATGTACCGGTACCGTTGCTTATTGCATCGGAAGTTTTTGAAGTGATATTGCAGTTAAGAGTACCTATATTTGCACGGTTATCAAGACCGTAGCCGCTGTCCGCTATAATGCTGCCGTTTGTAAGGCTAACGATCGTGCCGAGATTTCTTATGCCTCTGCCGCTTATCGTGTGTCCGCCAAGATTGATGGTTACCGTTACGCCCTCGGGCACTACCGCAACGCTTGAAAGGGTGATGTCGTTTTCAAGCGTTACAAGACCGCCCTTTTGGAGAGCATTAACAAAATCATCAGCTGTAGAAGTGTTTGTGCTTCTCGTAAAAGTAATAGTATACGGACTGAATTCAGAAGCCTTAAAGCTTACATAGCCTGTTACCGGATCATATGCAAAATCATCATCCTGGGCAGTCAGCTCTCTGTCATAATGATACATTTTTACATTTACAAGGTCTTTGCCGATAAAGAAGGTTACAGTTACTCTGTCATCTCCGGTAAGATTTTCTTTTATACCGTCAATGGTGATATCGTAGGTAACAGAATCCTGACCGGGGTCAACCGGAACTTCACTGGGTTTGCTTGTTTCTACAATGTTGAGAGTGAGCTGATCGACTCCGTCTTCAACAGCAGAAGAGGGTACTGTAAAGGTTGCAGCTCCGTCAACGCTTGTGATGGTTGTGTCTCCTGAGGGAGCAACGGGTACGACTACTTTGCCTGTATTTATTGCATCCCAGCTCGGATTATCAGGATTTCCGTCAGCGTTTGCGTCATAGTTGATATTGCCGAATCCGTCTGCTTCTGAGGTTGCCTGAATTGCGCGCAGCTCAACGTCAAATGTGGCTGAAGCTCCTTGATATTCATTGCCTGCGTTGTCTTTCATTTTTAAGACTATGTTGATATCGTTGCTGCAGTTGCCGGAAGCGAGCATAGCACTGTCGATTACCGGATTAGTCATAAGATATGCCAAAGTTCCTATAGGTGTATCAGCAGATGTCGGAGCGCGATATGAGTCTAAGAAGTATACGTCCAAAACATCGGCGATATTGCCGGTAGCAGAAGCAGAACCGCCGTTTTGGGCACCGGTCGCTGTTACAATACCTCTGATAGCCAGCTCGTATTTTAGCGCGAGCGTACCGTTGTTGCGAACCTGCAATGTTGCACCGTTTGAATAACCGGGTTCCCACAGTCCGCTATTGAATACGGGATTGACTGAATCCGAAATATTTGTGTATTCAGCATCAGACGGTAAACCCTCGTCAATTTGATCCTGAGACAGAGTATTTGTTTTCTGCCACAGTTCAACGTTCAGATTTCCCGATTGGATTTTATTACCCTGGTTTATAACACTGTCGGTAAACCATGCAAATGTCGTGCTTATCAGCAGTACTGCGCTGACAGCAAGGGAAATTGCACTTGTAATAAGTGACTTTTTTGTGTTTGACATAATTTTTTCCTCCTTTATAAATATCAAATTAAATTAATCAAAAACTTTATTTGAATTATTTTTTGCCTGTACCGCATCTGCTGTTATATCAAAAGTAATATCTCCGTTTTGATATGTATTGTCAGCATCTTCTGACATTTTAACTACTGCTTTCAGAGTTTTGATTTCCCCGGGAGCAAGAGGTGTGTCGCTTGTGCACGGAGAGTCTTTTGTCAAATCTTTTGATTTGCCGCTGAATAAAAGTTTGTCTTGGTCATAAATCTCAAACGTAAGAACTTCTTGCAGGGCTCCGGATATATTTTCCATATAAATACGGTAATAAATATCAGCGGTACCTTTATTTTCTAACGTAAAGCTTTTTTCCGTAGAAAGTCCCGGTGCAATATTCACATCTGAACCGTCAAATACCGTTTGTCCGCCGTTTAGTTCTATTTCCACCTGCCCGGTCTCAAAGATATTACCGTCTGCAGACACCAATGATAAAATCAAAGCATAAGTTGTTGCGGCAAGCATTAAAACAAGAATAATTATAACGGCTATATGTCCGTAAGCTCTTTTTTTGGTTACGCCTGAATTATTCATCTTTTATTCTCCTCCTTTCGGCTTTTCAAAAGCAAGAGAAGCATTATTGCCGCAGATGACAACAGTAATATTGACCACAGTATAATATTTAAATTATCGCCGGTATCCGGACTGGTCAGGCTGTCTTGTTCATTTACATACCAATCAAAATCTGCCGTAAGGCTTGCTGCCTGATACTCATTCCCTACCGAAGTATCCATGTAAACATCAATCTTATAATAGATAATGGTCTGTCCCTGATCGTTTTTCAATACGGTTTTGCACAATTCCTGCTTGTCTGCCTGTGCGAATGTCCCGTCATATAAAACAGTGTCTGTTTCAGGGATTGAAATCCTGATATTTAAAGCGTTGGCAAGCTGTTTTGTCTGATTGGTAATCTGAGCGGCAAATAACAGGTTGAAATCTGAATCATGTGTGGCTTTAACACAGAAATATTTTGTCACAATATCGCCTGGGAGCATATTTGTGACATTGAATGTTTCATTGTCTTCAGGCTGTCCCTTAAATAGTTCAATAACTGTTGCTTTGGGCTTTTCTGTTTCAGTTTTCGTCTCGTCTGTATTGCCTTGACCGCTGTCGGATAAGTCAGACGTGTTGTTGTTTTCGCCGACTGCCTGTTGACTGTCATTTTCGGGATTTGTGTCTGCGCTCTGGTCTGTATCAGCGTTCTGATTTGATTCTGCATCCTGATTATTGTTATCACCTATAAGGTTATCCTCAATTGTGACTGTGGCTTTAGAATTATCAAAAAAATTAAGATAAATATACCTTGTAGCAAGAGCGCCGGCGCTGATTGCCACCAGGATTGCCAGGACGATTATAACAATAATCTGAGGAGACAGCTTTTTCTTTTTGTCCGGTGCAGACTTGGGCATTTCTGAATTGCTCAAATTATCTACCCCCCTTTTAATTATCCGGGAAAGAATAATAAAACTATTTGGAATTATACCAATACCATTTTATAGAATTTTATCATATTTTAATTATATTTTCAAGGTGCTTTAAAAATTAAATCCCAAAAAATAACACATCTCAAAGCATAGCTGACTGTATAGAGCAATGAGGTATTTCCATATAAAATTTAAAAAGCGGTTTTAAAATAAAAAAACAGATATGCATTGTAATGCATATCTGTTTTTTAAAGTTAAACAAATTCAGATCTTCTGTTTTACTTTTGCAGCTTTTCCGACTCTGTCGCGTACGTAATAGAGCTTTGCACGTCTAACTTTACCACGACGAACTATTTCAACCTTTTCGACCTTGGGAGAGTTTACAGGAAATGTTCTCTCTACACCTACGCCGTAAGCGACACGTCTTACCTTGAAAGTTTCAGATATTCCGCCGCCGTGCTTAGCGATAATAGTACCCTCAAAAACCTGTATTCTCTCACGGTTTCCCTCTTTTACTTTCACGCTTACACGAACGGTGTCGCCGATATTAAGTTCAAATCTGTCGGCTTTGATTTGCTCGTCAGTTACAGCTTTTAAATAATCCATTGTAACTATTCCTCCTTGAAATTTTAAAGAGCTTTACAGGCATTCGTGCGAGCAAATGCAGAGGACTGCCTGTTACAAAACTTTAGTAATCTGAAATATGATAACACAATCATACCCAAATTGCAATAATTATTTTAATTTTCTATGCTGATGCTTACAATTTCCGGAAAATTATTCAGCCGCAGCGGCAAAAAAGTATTTCCTGCGCCTGCTGAAATTATCATCTGACTGCCGTTGTTTTTATATAAACCTTTTGAAAAGCGCGGAAAGAATCCTTCGTCCGGAGAATACAGCGCACCGTAAAACGGTATTCTTACAAGTCCGCCGTGGTTGTGCCCGGACAATACAAGATCGATGTCGTACTTGCTGATGTCAAGACCGGTTGTAAATTCCGTAGGGCGATGCACTATTACGATCTTAAAATTGTCCAGACGCTGAAAAACAGTAAGCAGATCTGACTTTTTTTCATCATTTCCGTTTATTTTATCTGAAATTCCTAAAATTGAATAGTTGTCAAAAATTTTATACCGCTCATCAGCCAGAACATTATCGCATCCGAGAGTGTCTGCCGTTTTCTGCCGTCCTGCTATCGCCTCGTGATTGCCTGTGACATAATATACCTCCGCTATATCAGAAAGCCCGTCAAGCAGATTTTTTGCGGTATTAAAATCGGTATGTTTTCTGTCAATAAGATCGCCTGCTATAACAATAATGTCCGGCTTGCACTGTCTTGTCTTTGACAATATTGCAGGACAAAGCCTTTTGTTGTTGTGAAAATCGCTTATCAGCACTATTTTGAGACCCCCGCAGGCTTTATCCGTTTTTATTTTGTACTTTTTTATAATTACGGTATTGTTGTAAATCAAAAGCAGTATTGCAATAAAAATTATAAATATCAAGACCGTAAATATCAGTTCCGACATTGTGTGATTCTCCGTCGATTATAAATTTTTCGTCAAACATTGACAAAATTTGTTAAATAATATATAATTTATTTATTAATAATTTGGGGGTGAAAGATATGCGCAACTCACCTGTAAAACAGTTTGCGCTGTTTACTGTCGGTTCAATATTAAATGTTGCGCTGTTTTGTTTGTCCAAGTATCTTGGCTTTCCGCTATGGCTTGATTTTACGGGAAGCTTTTTTATCATTGCGGTATGTGGGCCTTATTGGGGCGCTCTGTCGCTTGCTCTGCATGTAACGCTGCTGGTATCTCTTATTGACGGTATTTGTGCTCTATGGCTTGTGATACCGGCGGCTTTTGTATCTGCCGTTATTTATGCGGCAAAGAGGCTGGGGCTTTTCAAAACGCCTCTTGGATATGTAGCCTCAATGTTTGCTGCAATGCTCTCGGGCGCTCTAGGTTATTTTATAATATTTGTGATCGATTATCAGCTGCCATTCAGATATTCTGAATATTTTGACGCCATGTCAGCCGTCATGCAGTCGTACGGCGGCTTTCTGGGCGCTGTATTTGCAAGTCTTGCGCTGGCATTTGCCGAGCTTATCCCGTGTCTGATACTGTTTACGGCGGCATATTTTATAACACCAAGACCCAAGAGTTCTCTAAGCTTCAAAAAATAGGATTATGCAATCGTTAAAGCGCGTAAAATTTTTACGCGCTTTTTTGCGTCAAAACAGATTTTAACTTTTCTAAATACTGTGAATAAGCGGCTGCCTTTAAATTGTATCATGAGAATAAGCGGCTGCCTTTAAATTGTATCATGAGAATAAGCGGCTGCCTTACATTTTTTCGGGAGCGTCTATATTCATAAGGTCCAACGCGTTTTTTATAACTGTTTTGGTACAGAGAACAAGAGCTATACGTCCTGCAAACACGCAATCATTCTCACCCTTTATGCGGCAGGCGTTATAAAAGCTGTGAAATGCGCCGGCAAGGTCGGTCAGGTATTTTGTTATTTTGGAAGGCTCCAGCGACTGTGCCGCAGACACGAGTATGTCCGGAAAGCATGAGAGTATGCTGATGAGCTGGCGTTCATGCCTGTCGTTGTACAGGTAATCACCGCAGTCTTTTACGCATCCGGTGCCGACATTGCGAAGTATAGAGCAAATTCGGGCATGCGCGTATTGAACATAATAGAGCGGGTTTTCGCTGTCCTGTTTGACAGCCAGAGACAGATCAAAGTCCATAACTGATTCGGAGCGGTTGAGGTTAAAGAAAAATCTTGCTGCGTCAGCCGGGATCTCATCCAGAAGATCTGAAAGAGTGATGCTTTTGCCGGTACGTTTTGACATTTTGAATGGCTTTCCGTCGCGCATGAGTCGTACAAGCTGCATGAGCACGACATCAAGTCGTCCGGGGTCTATACCCAGTGCTTTCAGACCCGCTTTGTAGCGGATGGTGTGTCCGTGATGATCCGCACCCAGTACATTTATGCAGCGATCAAATCCGCGCTCTATGAATTTGTTGCGGTGATAGGCAAGATCAACGGCATAATAGGTATAAAAGCCGTTGGCCTTGACCATGACCTCGTCTTTTTCGCAGCCGTAATCGGTTGCGCGAAACCACTTTGCACCATCTTTTTCATATAGCGCTCCGGCTTTTTCAAGAAGCTCTATTGTCTCTGCCACATATCCGCTTTTATGCAGCTGTGATTCACGAAACCATGTGTCGTATACGATTTTATATTTTTCAAGATCTTTCTGCATCCGTGCAATATTCTTTTCCAGTCCGAATTCTGTCAGAGAGCGTATAAGTTCGTCCTTGTCTTCAAGAGAAATCTGACTGTGCTGTTTTGCATATTCGGCTGCAAGCTCTTTTATGTCATCGCCGTGATAGCCGTCGTCGGGGAATTCTATACTGTTTTCGCCGTTTATCAGCTGATACAGCCGGGCATAAAGAGACTGTCCGAACAAAGCAACCTGGTTGCCCGCATCATTGACGTAAAATTCACGGCTGACCTGTGCTCCTGTAGAGCTGAGCACCGAAGACAGACAGTCACCTATTATACCGCCGCGTGCGTTGCCTATGTGCATGGGTCCTGTCGGATTGGCGGATACAAATTCAACAAGCACCTTTTGACCGTGGAAGATATCGGTTTTCCCGAAATCCTGAGACAGTACAAGTATATTATTAACCTGATCGGCGTAATATCTGCCCGAAAGTACAAAATTTATAAACCCAGGGCCTGCCACCGAAACGCTTTCAATAACTTGTCCCTTTTCAAGCCTGTCTGCTATTTCATTTCCGATAACGGCGGGCGGCTTTTTTAAGGACTTTACATTTTTCATTGCAAAGTTTGCCGAAAAGTCTCCGTTTGATGTATCCTTGGGTATTTCTACCTCAAAATCAACAATATCCGCACGCTCAAGAGCTCCCTGGCTTACGCATGCTTCATATGCATCGAGCACCTTCTGCTTTATAAGATTTTTTATGTATTCGAGTGGATTGCTGACTGTCATTTTTAATATTCCTTTCGGTATTTCAGTATTTTTCAATATCGATTTTATGTACTTCCCCATTTATTGAGCGACCCATAAATACGCTCCCGTAAGTCTCAAAGTTATCTGTGCTGTCGCTGACATAATAACTGTGTTTTCCCACTCCCGCATTGTTTGACATGCCGTTTTCATGCAGTAATGAACTTATTGTCAGTGCCGCCTCTTTCCCCGGATTTATCAGGTTTGTTTCACTGCCTACAAACCTTCTTATTGCCTGAGCGATTATGGGATAATGCGTGCATCCCAGAATTATTGTATCCGCTTTAAACGGCAGTAGCTTTGACAGATACAGCTCAATGGCGCCATTTGTGAGCGGATCGTTAGGGTCGGTATGTCCGTTTTCGACAAGCGGCACAAACAGGGGGCAGGGAATACTCATTGTCTTACAGTTAGGGTCTGCCTCTGTAAGCTTGCGTTCATATGCTCCGGAATTGACGGTTGCCTGGGTGCCGAGTATTCCTATTCTTCTGTTCTTTGAAATTTTTAAAGCTGCCTTAGCGGCGCTTTCAATAACGCCTACAATAGGAAAAGAATAGTCGCTTTTGATTGTATCCAGCGCGACTGCGGATATGGTTCCGCACGCCACAAGCGCGGCTTTTATTTCAAAAGTTGACAAAAAATTCAAATCCTGGCGCGCGTATCTTATAATCGTATCTGCGCTTCTTGTGCCGTAAGGCACACGTGATGTGTCGCCGAAATAGACAATATCTTCGTGCGGCATTATTTTGCACAGCTCTTTCATAGCGGTAAGACCGCCCAGACCGCTGTCAAAAACGCCGATGGCGTTTTTATTCATATTCTGTCCTCCGCCATTGCAAGATTAATAAGCCTGTCAGCAAGTTGTGAGCCCCTGAAGCAGGAATGTGCCATGAGTTTTGGATACATGCTTATATCAGTAAATCCAGGAATGGTGTTTAGTTCGTTGAATATTACCTCACCGTTGTTCCTGACAAAAAAATCGATTCTTGCCATGCCCTGACATTCAAGAGCACGAAAAACGGACAGTGCCGTCCTGCGTACTTTTTCGGCGGTGTCGTCGGCTATTTTTGCGGGAATATACAGCTTGGAATTTTCATCGTTGTACTTTGAATCATAACTGTAAAATTCTCCCGACGGCGCGATCTGACCGCAGACTGACGCCATAGGCTCGCTGTTGCCGATAACGGCGACCTCGATCTCACTTCCGTCTATATATTGCTCAACCAGCACCTTAAAATCATGCCGCGCGGCTTCGAGCAGCCCGGCTTCAAGATTGGCTCTGTCAGTGCATTTGGCAACACCGACACTTGAGCCCGCCGACGATGGCTTTACAAATACCGGATATTCAAAATTTGCTTCTATTTCATCTGCAATACTGCTGACATTTTTATGCAGATTACGCGAGTAAAAGAATTTCCATTTTGCCTGGGGTATACCGGCGTGCTCACATAGGATTTTGGTAATGACTTTATCCATACTGCAAGCTGCGCTTGTCATTGTTGTTGTGACCTGAGGAATACCGGCAAGCTTCAAAAGCGCTGCGATTGCCCCGTCCTCTCCGTTTTTACCGTGCATTACCGGAAATGCAACATCTATTTTTATATTTTTTGCACCGACAACGTAAATGCCGCGTACCGATCTATCGGGAGAAATAAAGGCTGCGCGGCTGTCTGCGTCAAGCCATTTGCCGCTGCTTATCTGAGCGGGCGAGGCGTCGGTTAAAAACCATTTTCCGTCGCGTGTAATGCCTAAGACGTATACATTATATTTACTTTTGTCGAGAATGGTTATAACATTTGCAGCGGATAGACATGATACTTCATACTCGTTTGAAACTCCGCCGAATATTACCGCTACATTTAATTTTTCAGCCATAAAAATACCTTCTTAAAAATATTTATAAAAAATTTAAAATGCAATAAAGATAATAAATATGATACCACTATTTGCGTTGTATGTAAAGATTAATATTTTCAATTTTGTCGGACAGCTTAAATAAAGTAAACACGGACGGCAAAAGCATTGCAAAATTCACCGCGTCTGCCGCTTTCCACAAAAATTCCGACGGCAGTACCGTACCGAAAAACGCTGCTGCGATAAAAGCGATATCATACCATGAGCTGTGAGGAGAAATATATTGTACCGCTCGTTTTGCAAGATAGTACCACCCTATTGCCGTTGCAAAAACAAAAAGCAGCATTGATGTCCACAGCAGTATTTGCCCCGACGGAAGAGTTGAAAAAGTGGCGCTTACTGTGGCATCGGCATCAGAACCGATCCGAGCGCCGGCCATGACATACATAATTCCTGTCACGGCACACATTACCACAGTGTCCCAAAAGGTTGTTGTCATAGCGCTCAGTGCGCCAAGTCCTATATTTCTGTCTCCGGATTCGGCGGCCAATATTCCCCCGCTGCCCAGCCCGCTTTCGTTTGAGTAAAGGCCGCGTGTAATTCCGCTTTTTATTGCGGCCCCCAGCGCACCCGCTCCCGCACTTTTTAAAGACAGAGCGTTTGAGAGGATGGCTTTAACAGCTGCAGGGAACTGACCGATATCAAGTACAATAACTATAATACTTGCTGTCAGAAACCCCGCTGACATCACCGGAACAAGCAGTCCGCTTACCTTTGATATCCCCGACAGCCCGCATGAAATTGTAAGTATCAGAAGTAAGGACAGTCCGGCTCCGGTCAACCATTGCGGCACAGGCAAAGCAGACGCAAGAGAACGCGCCGGTACAGCGGCGCCCATGAACAGTCCTCCCAATGCGCAGAAAACAGACCAAGCCGCGGCAGTGCGAAAAAATCCGAGTTTATCAAGAATTATCATTGTTCCACCCATTTGTCCGTCTTTGTATTTTTTAGCGTATTTCATTGCAAGATAGCTTTCCGCATACTTTGTCGGCATCGCCAGTATCCCGCATACCCACATCCAAAATACCGCGCCCGGTCCGCCGCTTGAGATCGCCACCGCCACGCCTGTGATGTTTCCCGGACCGATAGTCGTACCAAGAGCTGCCGCAAATGCGCGGTAAGTACCTATACCGCTGCTGTCCGGCTTGCGGCAAAATGAGTATTTTATGCCTTTGAAAGTATGCTTTTGAATAAACCCCAGCCTGAAGGAGAAGTACAGATGACAGAATAAAAGAATGAAAACCATATACATATCACCTTTATTATCTATATTGACGTTTCGCGCAAAATAGCATATAATAATTTCATGCATGATGATTTTTTTATGAAAAAGGCGCTCAGACAGGCATATCTGGCATATAATGCCGGTGAAGTACCGGTCGGTGCTGTCATAGTAAAAGACGGAAAGGTGATATCTCGCGCTGCAAACTCACGCGAAAAGTCAAAAAACGCGCTTTTGCACGCCGAGCTGCACGCAATACAGAAGGCATGTAAAAAGCTTGGCGGGTGGCGGCTTACGGGCTGTACGCTGTATGTGACGCTTGAACCGTGCATAATGTGTGCCGGAGCTGTGATGAATTCAAGGATAGACCGCGTCGTAATAGGCGCTCGGGACAAAAAAGCCGGAGCATACGGCTCGATTATTGATATAAACAAACTGCCGGTAAATCATAAGCCGCAGGTGGAGTTCGGCGTATTGGAGTACGAGTGCTCAGATATACTCAAGAACTTTTTTAAAGACCTTAGACTTAAAAAGCGTAATTAACAAAAAATTTAAAGTTTGATAACATCTTGACATTCCTGTTGTGCTATACTGTGAGCAGATAAGGAAACTTATCTTAATCCCCCTCCTATTTTTAATGCAAAGCGGTAAAGCAGCGGCGGGTATCCGTCGCTGCTTTACCGCTTTATGCTTTTTTATTATATTTTATTTTTTATATTGTTGTAAATATACTTCCTGAAAAGACGTAATATAATTTTATTAAAGGAGAAATAGATATGGATTTTATTGATGACGTTGTGCAGAAGGCGCAGCAGACAGGTAAATATATCGCTGACAAGGCGGATCATGTGGTGGATTATGTGACTCTTGAATACAAGGCGTCGTCTATACGTGGGAAAATAGACCGCCAGTATAAAGAGCTGGGCATGCTCTATTACAGGATCAGTCAGACACAGTCTGAGGATTGCGGGGAGCTTCAGGAAAAGATTGATACGCTGCAGTCTCTTTTATGTGAGCTGAATGCTGTGCAGGAGGATATGGCAAAATATAAGAATATTTGCCCTGAATGTAAAACTAAAAATCCCGCTAAATCGGAGTATTGCTCAAAGTGCGGGACAAAGCTCAAATAAAAGGCGGTAGAGTTATTTGTCTGACAGGTCAAAGAAAAATTATTTAAACGGCGCAATGATACTTACATGCGCGCTTTTTATCGTTAAGGGACTAGGCTTTGTATATAAAATACCGCTTCTTATTATGTTGAGCGGATCAGGCTGGGGCTATTATAACGATGCATACCAGGTATACTCTCTGATGTTTGTAATTTCGACAGCAGGGGCACCGGTAGCCATTGCCAAGCTGATAAGTGAATCAAATGCGGTAGGCAGGATTCATGAACCGAAAAAAATATTGTCGCTTGCGCTTAAAACATTTTCTGTTGTAGGAGCAGTGGGCATGCTGGTGCTTATATTTTTTGCACGCTTGTTTGCTCAGTATATAGTAAAGACCCCCGAATCTGCCATTTCCATAATGGCTATTGCTCCGGCAGTATTCTTTGTATCTCTGGGAGCGGCGTTTAAGGGCTATTTTCAAGGCTATAAGAATATGACGCCTACAGCTGTGTATCAGGTCATAGAGTCATTGACAAAGCTTTTGGGTCTTGTCATTGTTTTGATACTTATAGTAATGGGGTATGGCAATAATTTTGAACTGTTGGCATGTGGCGCCGTGATCGGTGTTACGCTCGGCTCGCTGGCTTCTTCCACCTATATGTTCATCAGATTTTATTTTGGTAAAGAACAGATAGAAACAGAAGTTGATAACCCTGTTGCAAGTCGCAGCAACAGTGTTATTTTTCGGGCTATGATAAAAATAGCGGTACCGGTAACGCTCAGCTCATCTGTAATGAGCATAGCGTCGCTTTTGGATATGGTGTTTGTCAAGAATTCTCTTATTGCATCAGGGCTCGAAGCCGCGCAGGCCAACATGGTATATGGCAGCTACACGGGTTGCTGCTATTCTCTTTTTAATTTTCCGCCGACAATAACTCAGACTATAGGAATATCGGTGCTACCTTTTATTTCCGAGCTGTTTTCTATGGGACGGAAAAAAGAGGCATATAAAAATATGGACTCGTCAATGCGTATAGTATCGCTGATCGCGGCTCCGTGCGCGTTGGGAATGTCTGTTTTTTCCAGACCGATTTTGATGCTGCTTTACGGCAGCAGACCGCAGGAGGTTGAAATCGCCGCTCCTGCGTTTGCGATATTGGCGCTGGGTATCTATCTTGTCGCTATGGTTTATCCTACAAGCGTCTTTTTACAGGCTGCGGGCAAGGTCAATATCCCTCTGATAACGATGTTGATAGGAGCGGTGCTGAAAATAATCATCAACTGCACATTGGTGTCAATGCCGTCGGTGCGTATAAACGGAGCGCCGTTCGGAACTCTGGCATGCTATGGAGCGATACTTGTATGCAACCTTATAGTACTGTACCGGCTGCAGAAGTACAAACCTAAATTTATATCCGTGTTTTTGAAGCCTGTGCTGTGCTCTGCCGTCTCTGTCGGCGGGGCTTACGGTATATACAGCATTGTAGTTAATGCTATCCCGGACAAGCTTGCCACTTTATTTGGAATATTTGTTGCAGCGCTGCTTTATGTGATATTTATATTTACTACAAAATCTCTTGACAGATATGATGTATTGCTTTTGCCTAAGGGTCAGAAGCTGTGTGAATTTTTAACGCGAAAGGGACTGATAAAATGAGCAGGGAACAACTACTGAAAAAAGAGAAATTTGATTTTAATGACCTGTGTGAAATAATTGATATTCTGCGCGCGCCTGACGGCTGCCCCTGGGACAGAGAACAGGACCACAAGTCAATACGCAAGGGCCTTATAGAGGAGACGTATGAGGTTGTTGAGGGCATAGATAAGCAGGATAATAACATAATGTGCGAGGAATTGGGAGATCTTCTCATGCAGGTGGTGTTTCATGCTGCCATAGGAAGGGATGAACGGGCTTTTGATATCAACGATATTTGTACAGGAGTGTGCAGAAAACTTATCTATCGTCATCCGCATGTGTTTTCTGATGTCAGCGTAGCAGACTCGGGAGAGGTTTTGAAAAACTGGGATGAGCTGAAGAAGAAGGAAAAAGGTCAGAAATCCAGCGCGGATGTGCTTCAGTCCGTGTCCCGCGCACTGCCGTCTCTTATGCGTGCGCAAAAACTATCAAAAAAATCAATGGAACATGTTGATCTTGACAGTGTTTGCGATGAAATGATATCACAGATAAACAGCTTAAAAACAGATCCGGACAGTAAAACCGCAGGCAGGCTTTTATTCAATATTGCAAGACTCGGAAATATTGAAAACTACGATCTTGAAAATGTTTTATATGATGAAAATGAGGAATTTTGCCGTAAATATTAAAAAACATATGAAAATACGTATTTTTTTTTGAAATACATATTGCAAAAGTTAAATTAATTTGAGATAATATTGCTGTCAAGTTCCGTAAGGAAATATTTTAGGAGGTATAACACAAATGAACAAAGCAGAACTTATCGCTGCTGTTGCAGCAAATGCAGAGGTATCACAGAAAGTAGCTGCAAAGGCAGTTGCAGCAGTAATGGACGAAATTAAAGATGCTCTCAAAAAGGGCGACAAGGTTCAACTTGTAGGTTTCGGATCATTTGAAGTAAAAAACAAGCCTGAAAGAAAAGGCAAGAACCCCAGAACAGGCGAGGCTATTACAATAAAGGCTTCCAAAGCACCGGTATTCAAGGCTGGACAGGCTTTCAAAGACTATATTGCATAAGCTTTAATTTGCCGCAGGGCTTTGGGTCCTGCGGTATTTTTTTGGAGAATACAAAAAATGAGACTTGATAAATATTTAAAGGTTTCACGACTTATCAAACGCAGGACCGTAGCGCAGGAGGCATGTGACGGCGGTCGCGTCAGTGTTAACGGCAGACCTGTAAAACCATCCTATGATGTAAAGGAAGGGGACGTTATAGAAATCTCCTTCGGTTCTAAAAAGACAAAGGCGAAAGTCTGCAAGATATGTGATTTTATAAAAGCTGAACAGGCTGATACAATGTATACCATTATCGACTGAACGGCGCATCATTACAGTGCACCGGTTACCGACACATCAAAATACCGTTTTCGGTTTTTGATGTGTTTTTATTTGCGCGTGTCATTGACTTTGACACGGTCGTGTGATATAATCCAAGTTATACTGGGAATAAATTTGATTTTTGGAGTAATGTATGAAAGTTCGCTTTGTTTTATTGGCATCAATTGTTCTGTGTATTACAATGATCGGTTCGTGTACGATAAGAAAGGCAAAGAATGAGGGCTATGTTTTATATCGTTCATCACCTGTGGGTGTCGAGATAGAATATCCCGATTTTTGGGATATGGCAGAAAATAAGACTGATAAAACTGTTGCATTTGTCACACCGAGCGAGGGATATTCCGATACCTACCGCGACAATGTATCAATATGTTCCTATAAGCTTGATGATGAGGAAATGGCTTTTGATAATTTTGTTATAGAATATATTGATCAGCTGCCTTCTACAATTTCAGGATACACCCTTGTATCTGAGGGTAATTATCCGGTTTCGGAATACAGTGACAGCTATCGCATCGTTTATGAGGGCAGCACTGAAGAAGGTCAGCTGCGTCTGCAGCAGACATTTATAAACAACGGAAACTATGTCTATGTGTATTCTTTTATAGCAGAACCCAAAAGCTATGACTATTTTAATGCCAATTCAGAGGTAATGCTTACTACTTTTAAGGCGCTGCTTAAATGACGGATATAAAGGAACTGCTTGAAAAGCATAATATACATTTAAACAAATCTCTGGGTCAGAATTTTTTAAAAAAAAGGGATATAATAGAAAATATAGCAAACAGTTGCACCGGCGGGAAATATGCGCTGGAGATAGGGGCAGGACCGGGTATTCTGACACGGATGCTCTGCGAGCGTTTTGAACGTGTGGTAACAGTGGAAATAGACCGGTTTCTTGAGCCGGTTCTGGATGATGTGCTGTTTGGCTGTACAAACCATACCATGATCTACGGCAACTTTCTCAAAACGGATATCAGTGAATTGGTTGCAAGTCATTTCGGAAATTCTCTTGTAACCGTCGTGGGAAATCTGCCGTATAACATAACAGGTCAAATCATATCAAAACTAATAAAAAACCATACTCTTTTTGACAAGGCTGTAATAATGATACAAAAGGAGGCCGCCGATAAGTTGATGGCATCTCCTTCAATGCGTAACTATCGGGCTGTAAGTGTGCTGACGCAGTATTTTTGTGACATTGAGCACCTTTTTGATGTGACACCGGATTGCTTTATTCCGGCGCCGCGCGTTACAAGCTCTGTTGTTATGCTCAGCTTTAAACAACAGCTGTCCCTATGCAGCAGTCAATATGACGGCTTTTGTCGTTTTGTGAATACTGTGTTTTCACGCCGACGCAAGTTTTTAACTTCTGTTTTTCAAAATGAAGAACAAAAAAGCAAAGCAAAACTTTTCCTTTTAAACTCCAAATTACCGGAAACCACAAGGGGAGAACAGCTCGATTGTAAAAGTCTTGCATCGCTTTACCAATTTGTGTTTTGTGAACAAAAATGAAATTTTTTCAAATTAATCTTGCATTTTACAATAGTGTTAATTATAATTATACCGGAATAAAAAATATATAATATATAAGGAGAACATCACAATGACAACTAACAAGACAGTTCTTTCATGGATCGATGAGATCAAAGATCTTGTAAAACCTGACAGCGTTGTATGGATTGACGGCAGTGACAAGCAGCGCGATGAGCTGAGAGCTATTGCTGTCAGCACAGGTGAGCTGGAAAAGCTTAACGAAGAAAAACTTCCGGGCTGCTATCTTCACAGAACAAAACAGAATGATGTCGCCCGTGTTGAAGACAGAACATTTATCTGCTCAAGAGAAAAGGAAAACGCAGGTCCTACAAATAACTGGTATGACCCCAAGGAAATGTATAAAATGCTCTATGATATAGCAAGAGACAGCTATAAGGGCAAGACAATGTATATTATCCCGTTTTCAATGGGTCCTATCGGCTCACCGCTTGCAAAAATCGGAATTGAGATAACAGATTCAATTTATGTTGTTCTCAATATGCTTATAATGACAAGAGTTGACTTAAAGGTAATGGATGTGCTGGGCGACAGCAATGACTGGGTACGCTGCTTCCATTCAAGATGTGACATTGATCCCGAAAAAAGATATATCTGCCAGTTTCCTGAGGATAACACCATCATTTCGGTAAATTCGGGTTACGGCGGAAATGTTCTTCTCGGCAAAAAATGCTTTGCTCTTCGTATTGCTTCATACCAGGGCTGGAAAGAGGGCTGGATGGCAGAGCATATGCTTATTCTCGGTATTGAGAATCCTCAGGGTGAGATCAAATATGTTGCAGCTGCGTTCCCGTCTGCATGCGGCAAAACCAATCTTGCCATGATGATTCCGCCTAAGTATCTTCGTGATAAAGGCTATAAAGTTTGGACTGTCGGTGATGATATAGCATGGATGAGAATAGGCAAAGACGGACGTCTTTATGCTATCAATCCTGAAAACGGATTTTTCGGTGTCGCGCCGGGTACTAATGAGAAATCTAATTATAACGCACTTGCGTCTACAAAGAAAAATACTATATTTACAAACGTTGCACATGATCTTAGTGATAATACTGTATGGTGGGAAGGTTTGACTAAGGATCTGCCGACAAACGCGATAGACTGGAAAGGTAATAAGTGGGATGCCTCCAAGTTTAATAAAGCTGACAAATCCACGTATGCTGCTCATCCTAATTCCAGATTTACAGCTCCCGCTGTCAACTGTCCTTGTATTTCGGAGGAATTCAACAAGGGAGAGGGAGTACCGATATCAGCTATTATATTCGGCGGACGCCGCGCAAAATGCGCTCCGCTTGTATATCAGTCAAAGAGCTGGGAAAACGGTGTGTTTATAGGTTCGGCAATGGCTTCTGAGACAACAGCTGCAGCTGCAGGTGCTGTAGGTGTTGTACGCCGTGACCCTATGGCTATGCTTCCGTTCTGTGGATATCATATGGGCGATTATTTTGCACATTGGCTTGAAATGGGTAAAAAGCTCGGAGATAAGGCTCCTAAGATATTCAATGTAAACTGGTTTAGAACAGATGATAAGGGCAACTTTATCTGGCCGGGATTCGGCGACAACATGAGAGTTATCAACTGGATAATCGCGCGCTGCGAAGGCAAGGCTGACGCTGTTGAGACTCCTATCGGTTATGTACCGCGTCCCGAGGACATCGATCTTACTGATCTTGATTTTGATATTGAGACACTTAAGAGTATTCTTGAGGTGGATAAGGATATCTGGACTAAGGAAGCTCAAGAAATCGAAGAACACTATAAAAAGTTCGGTGATAAGCTTCCGGCGGAGCTCAGAAATCAGCTTGAAACACTCAAGGCTAACCTTAAATAAAATACAAAACGTACAGAATAATAAAAGCAGCAGGATAAACTCCTGCTGCTTTTTAATTGTCACGGTAATTTTTTGTGTTCTTATAATTTGTGCTGCGTTTTGCTGCATGTATATTTTGTACGTTTATTTTGCCTGATCACCGCCTAGTATTTCTCCTGTATAGTAATCAACGTAGATTTTTGTTTTATCCGTAAAGCTTTGCTGAGATCTGTTAAATTCGATTTGCCATACGATTCTTGTGACAGATGGATAAACATAATTTTCACCTTGAGCGATGTTTTCAAAATATTCCGTAAACATGTAATTTGGTAATGTTATGCCGATGTTAGCCGATACCGTGCAGCCGTCGATATTTTCAATCTTATCAGAGGCAATTTGAATCGCCTGTTGCTCCGATATGGGCGTATCTTCTGGTTTGTGATCATCGAGCAGAGGAAAATAAAACGAATTCCATGATTCGACAGTCCCTGACATAAAGTTTACTGTAATTCTTATTTCTTCATACGGATTTTCTATATAAACAGTACCGCTATCTGTGATGATGTTATATCCACGCGTAAATGAAAAAATCCCGTATTCATCATCTATTCTGTTAACGCTTGAGTATACATATCCTTTTGGAAACGGCAGCTTATCATATAACTCCTGTGCCAAAGACAGCGCCTCTTGCTCTGATATTGGATTGCTGCCGGAAGACTTCTTTGGAAGCTGTCCCGATATCGGAATAATGTCCTTGGAGTCAAAAGTTATTGAAATATCGCCGAAAGATACCCTCATCTGCTCTCTGTTATAGCGGGTAGCATATTCGGTTGACATCTGAGGCGTGATATCAGATGTATCGATATTCAGTTTTTTAAGGATTTCGCTTGCCGCAGCCGGGTAATTAAAATCGGAATCATTATCAGCGCCGTTTTGTTCGTTGTTTTGAGAATCCGGCAGCTCTGATATGTTGCTTTCCGAATCCGGCAGCTCTACTACAGGCGGCAGATCATCAATGGTTTCAGGGGGCGGAAGTTTCCAATAATCATATGTGGCATAGCATACAGACACTATTATTATCATTGAAGCGGCAATAATCAAAATGCGCAGCGGAATATGTTGTTGACTTTTAATTTTTGCTTTTTTAATTATGTTTTTGTTGTTTTTGTATTTTATTGGACTTATACGGTCAAGCGAGTTGTCACTTAAATTTTCCCAAAAAGAGTTCATAGGTTTTCCTCCTTTTCATAAATAAATGCTTTGATCTTTTGCTTGCCTGTGCGTATGCGTTCATAGACTGTTTTCACCGGCAAGCCTAGTTTGAGTGATATATCAGCAGGTTTCAATTCGTAAAAAAATCGAAGCGCAAGTATCCGGCGGTCGGGCATGGGAAATTTTTGTATATACTCCCAGATATCAAGAATACTTTGTTCGGAAATAATAGATGATAGTATATTATCGCTGTCGTCTGCTTTATCTGACAGCTCATCAAGAGGCTGTTCGTTTCGACGACATATGCTGCGAAGCCTGTCTAACGCTCTGCTGTGAGCCATGCTGCAAAGATAAGCTTTGAGACTGCCTTTTGACGGGTCGAATTTATAAACGTTTGCCCAGAACTCCAAAAAACAGTCCGCTACCGTATCCTCCACATCTTCACGTGTACCCGGGTCGATCAGTATTCCCGCACATACCGAAAAAAGCAGACGGGAATAATTCTCGATCAGGATTTTGTATGCGTCACGCTCGCGGTTTTGCAGCTTTTTTATCAATTCGTTTTCTTGTATCATTTTTTGTTTCCCCTCTGTTTTTTAAAAGCGCTTTCATAAAATAATACGAACAAAATCGTTGAATTTGGGTGTCTGGCGCAAAATTTAATTAATTATTGATAATTATAATAGGATATGATAAAATAAATTTATAAGAAAATAGGGGTGGATTGTCATAAACGTAAAAAAGTATTTTAGTTTAAATAAGTATACACTTGCTCTTGCTTCTTTTTCAATATCATTTGCGTGCATATATCTCTTTTTTTATATTTTTAAATTCTATCCGTTCGGGAACGTAACACTTGCTACTGTTGACGCTGATATACAGTATATAGACTTATTCTCCTATTTAAAGGATGTATTATCCGGCAATAACACTATCAGCTATACATATTCGAATATGCTGGGCGGCGATACGCTTTCCATTTTCAGCTACTACCTTGCCTCCCCGTTCAATCTTCTGCTGCTTTTGTTTGACAAGTCAAATATCCTGACGTTTTTCAATCTGATATGCGCTTTAAAGATAAGCATGTGTGCTCTGACAATGAGTATATTTCTTGGCGGTCGATTTGAGAAAAGACTCCCGCCTATTTTCGTGTTGCTGCTTTCACTCAGCTTTGCGTTTATGCAGTATAATCTGACTCAGGTAGATAATGTGATGTGGCTTGACGGAGTATATATGCTGCCTCTTATGCTTTTGGGAGTTTACAGGGCGGTTAATAATAAAAATCTGATACTTCTGTCTGTATCTACCGGACTGTGTATAATATTCAACTGGTATATAGCAGGCATGTGCTGTCTGTTTACTATCATCTGGTTTTTCTTTGAGTGCGCGCTTAAATGTCTGGATCAAAAAAACGGAAGTTTTATGTTAAAGGACATGCTATTGTCTGTGCTCGTTTATGGCTCCGGCATGGTCATAGGTCTTTTGCTCAGCGCCGGACTGTTTTTGCCGACGGTATATTCCATGCTGGGCGGCAAAGGCGTAGATTGCTATTTTTCATATAAATTTATCGGGAATATATTAAATGCAGTAACCGGGTATAGATTGGGGGCAATCAGTACTAACGGTAATCCTTCGCTCTATTGCGGAAGTGTGGCGATGATAGGTGCGGTTTCACTGTTTGTATCGAAGGAAATTTCACGAAAGCATAAGCAGCTGTTGGGAGCAATGTTCGTGTTTGTGCTCATGACTTTGTTTTGGCAGCCGCTGTATATGTTGTTTTCGCTTCTGCGCCCGATAGGCAGCCACTTGATAAGACATGCGTTTTTAAGTATATTTGCTCTGATATTTATGTCGGCGTACTTCTTTTCCTCAAGTTCCCAAAACATGTCAAAGTATATTCTGACATCGGTATTTTCTTTTTCTTTGCTTTTGCTGCTACTTGAATATATATCCCCCTCCATCGGGTTGCAAAGCGTTTATTATACTATTATAGCTGCGGTCGCGGCGGCATTGCTTGCGACAGTTGTGCTTCGCAGCCGTGCTGCATGTGTACTGTCTGTGTTTGTGCTTCTTGCGGAACTGGGTGTCAATACAATACTGATAGCAATATCAGGACAAGGCGTAAGTTACGGCAAGCATACTCAGCAATATCAAATACAGCAGCAGCAACAGATATCTGAAATAAAGGATTACGACACGGGCTTTTACCGTATATCTCAGACGGTCAAAAGAACAGGCGCATCGTATAACGATTCTATGGCATACGGCTTTGCGTCAAATGCCGGATTTACATCCTGCGCGGACAATGACCAGCTTGATTTTCTGGAACGGCTGGGATATCGTATTGAGGGCGAGTGCATCACAGTCGTGGAGGATCCGGTGATAGCCGCAGACTCGCTTTTGGGAGTAAAGTATGTTATATCAGATACTCCGATCGCGGGACTTGAACCGGTAGAAGAGATAGAAAGCCATACCGGCACGGTATATCAAAATCCGTATTGTCTGCCGATGGCATACGTTATTAACGACTTTGACCAGAAGGATTATGACTATATAAATCCGTTTGAATATCACAATCAGCTTTTCAGCCGGCTTACAGGCGAGAAGACTGAATTGTACAAGTGCCTTGACAGTACCCGTACCGATACTGACAGCGGATTTGAATACACCTTCCGGATGCCTCAGGGCAATTATGCTCTTTACGGTAATTTTGATATCAAGGGGTATTCTCAAAAAGCTGTTCTGAATCTAAACGGAAAAAAGACAATAAATTACGGAAGCTGGCTGTCCCGCAGTGTGTTCAGTATACCTGCGCAAGGCGGACAAAGCGTAACAGTAGGTGTCAGTGCGGATGATACCTGGAATTTTTCCGAGGCGCAGTTTTATGCCTTGGATCTTGACGTGCTGAAGGCTGTCTCACACAGTCTTTCCGGGAATGCAGTAACTGATATGACTTTTGATAATGATCGTATATACGGCTCTGTTTATTCTGAAAACGGCGGATATGCCGTTCTTGCCGTTCCGTATTCCGAAAATTGGAGTTTTGAGATAAACGGCGTGCCGACAGAACAGCTTGCACTCGGAGAAGGACTGACAGTTCTGCCGATTTCTGCAGGTGAAAATATAATAGATGCAAAATATACAATACCGTTTTTGACTCTCGGGATTTTGATATCGGTTGTCGGTGTTTTGATTTTAATCGCTGTTGCCGTTATTACCTATAACAAAAGAATAAGGGACAGGGTCGTGAGCATATAGCTTTTTTATCAATTCATTTTCGTTAACCATATATTGTTCCTCTCATAGTTGAAAGCGCTTTCATAATATAGTACGAACAAAATTATAAAATTTGGAAAGTTTAATAAAATCATTTTTTAAGCCTTTTTTATTTCAAACCATATGACTATTGATATATACAATATTTTGTGATAAAATGAAAATATTGCAAAAGCAGGAGGTGGATTTTCATTAACATAGGGAAATATTTAAGATTAAATAAGTATACACTCGGATTGATATCATTTGCTATATCGTTTGCGTGTATTTATCTGTTTTTTTATGTTTGTCATTTTTATCCTTTTGGAACCGGAACACTTGCTACTGTTGACGCTGATATACAGTATATAGACTTATTCTCCTATTTAAAGGATGTATTATCCGGCAATAACACTATCAGCTATACATATTCGAATATGCTGGGCGGCGATACGCTTTCCATTTTCAGCTACTACCTTGCCTCCCCGTTCAATCTTCTGCTGCTTTTGTTTGACAAGTCAAATATCCTGACGTTTTTCAATCTGATATGCGCTTTAAAGATAAGCATGTGTGCTCTGACAATGAGTATATTTCTTGGCGGTCGATTTGAGAAAAGACTCCCGCCTATTTTCGTGTTGCTGCTTTCACTCAGCTTTGCGTTTATGCAGTATAATCTGACTCAGGTAGATAATGTGATGTGGCTTGACGGAGTATATATGCTGCCTCTTATGCTTTTGGGAGTTTACAGGGCGGTTAATAATAAAAATCTGATACTTCTGTCTGTATCTACCGGACTGTGTATAATATTCAACTGGTATATAGCAGGCATGTGCTGTCTGTTTACTATCATCTGGTTTTTCTTTGAGTGCGCGCTTAAATGTCTGGATCAAAAAAACGGAAGTTTTATGTTAAAGGACATGCTATTGTCTGTGCTCGTTTATGGCTCCGGCATGGTCATAGGTCTTTTGCTCAGCGCCGGACTGTTTTTGCCGACGGTATATTCCATGCTGGGCGGCAAAGGCGTAGATTGCTATTTTTCATATAAATTTATCGGGAATATATTAAATGCAGTAACCGGGTATAGATTGGGGGCAATCAGTACTAACGGTAATCCTTCGCTCTATTGCGGAAGTGTGGCGATGATAGGTGCGGTTTCACTGTTTGTATCGAAGGAAATTTCACGAAAGCATAAGCAGCTGTTGGGAGCAATGTTCGTGTTTGTGCTCATGACTTTGTTTTGGCAGCCGCTGTATATGTTGTTTTCGCTTCTGCGCCCGATAGGCAGCCACTTGATAAGACATGCGTTTTTAAGTATATTTGCTCTGATATTTATGTCGGCGTACTTCTTTTCCTCAAGTTCCCAAAACATGTCAAAGTATATTCTGACATCGGTATTTTCTTTTTCTTTGCTTTTGCTGCTACTTGAATATATATCCCCCTCCATCGGGTTGCAAAGCGTTTATTATACTATTATAGCTGCGGTCGCGGCGGCATTGCTTGCGACAGTTGTGCTTCGCAGCCGTGCTGCATGTGTACTGTCTGTGTTTGTGCTTCTTGCGGAACTGGGTGTCAATACAATACTGATAGCAATATCAGGACAAGGCGTAAGTTACGGCAAGCATACTCAGCAATATCAAATACAGCAGCAGCAACAGATATCTGAAATAAAGGATTACGACACGGGCTTTTACCGTATATCTCAGACGGTCAAAAGAACAGGCGCATCGTATAACGATTCTATGGCATACGGCTTTGCGTCAAATGCCGGATTTACATCCTGCGCGGACAATGACCAGCTTGATTTTCTGGAACGGCTGGGATATCGTATTGAGGGCGAGTGCATCACAGTCGTGGAGGATCCGGTGATAGCCGCAGACTCGCTTTTGGGAGTAAAGTATGTTATATCAGATACTCCGATCGCGGGACTTGAACCGGTAGAAGAGATAGAAAGCCATACCGGCACGGTATATCAAAATCCGTATTGTCTGCCGATGGCATACGTTATTAACGACTTTGACCAGAAGGATTATGACTATATAAATCCGTTTGAATATCACAATCAGCTTTTCAGCCGGCTTACAGGCGAGAAGACTGAATTGTACAAGTGCCTTGACAGTACCCGTACCGATACTGACAGCGGATTTGAATACACCTTCCGGATGCCTCAGGGCAATTATGCTCTTTACGGTAATTTTGATATCAAGGGGTATTCTCAAAAAGCTGTTCTGAATCTAAACGGAAAAAAGACAATAAATTACGGAAGCTGGCTGTCCCGCAGTGTGTTCAGTATACCTGCGCAAGGCGGACAAAGCGTAACAGTAGGTGTCAGTGCGGATGATACCTGGAATTTTTCCGAGGCGCAGTTTTATGCCTTGGATCTTGACGTGCTGAAGGCTGTCTCACACAGTCTTTCCGGGAATGCAGTAACTGATATGACTTTTGATAATGATCGTATATACGGCTCTGTTTATTCTGAAAACGGCGGATATGCCGTTCTTGCCGTTCCGTATTCCGAAAATTGGAGTTTTGAGATAAACGGCGTGCCGACAGAACAGCTTTCATTGGGTGATGGACTTACCGTTCTTCCGCTTTCCGCAGGTCAAAACGATATACAAGCAAAATATGCAATACCGTTTTTGACTCTCGGGATTTTGATATCGGTTGTCGGTGTTTTGATTTTAATCGCTGCTGCCGTTATTACCTATAACAAAAGAATAAGGGACAGGCTTTTTAAAATAATTAACACTCCGGCAATGCGTTATTTGATAGCCGGCGGTGCCACAACGCTTGTAAATCTTGTGGTTTTCACATTCCTTTGCAGGGTTATAAATGTCGAGGTAAACTTAAGCAATATAATATCCGTTTTCTGTGCAATCATATTTGCGTATATAGTCAATAAAATATATGTTTTTAATTCAAAATGCCCGTCTGCCAAGTCTCTGTGGACCGAGTTTATAAAGTTTGTCGGCGCGAGGGGATTTACTATGATTATAGAAGTCGGCGGGGTTTTTCTGCTTTATAATATAATAGGTCAGAATGAGCTTATAGCTAAAATAGAAACGCAGGTCATAGTTCTTATATTAAATTATATCATAAGTAAATTTCTTGTGTTTAACAAAAATACAAGGGAGGCCTAAAAAAATGTTATTATCAGTTGTTGTACCATGCTATAATGAAGAGAATAATATACGTCCGTTTTATGATAAAGTTGTATCGGAACTTTGTGATATAATACAGGATATCGAACTTATTTTTGTAAATGACGGAAGCCGTGATAAAACAGTTGAAGAACTTAAAAAATTGACTGAACAGACACTTTGTAAAATTAAAGCTGTCAGTTTTTCTCGTAATTTCGGTAAGGAGGCGGCTCTGCTTGCAGGACTTGAAAATGCTACGGGACAGTATACGGCAATAATAGATGCGGATCTTCAGCAAAATCCAAAATATATTATTCAAATGCTTGATATATTAAAGAAAAATCCCGAGTATGACGGTGTGGCTGCATATCAGCGCCAGCGCAATGAAAGTAGAGTCCTTTCATTTTTTAAGAATTGTTTTTATAAGCTTATAAACAAGATGACAGAGGTTGAATTTTACAGGTCTGCAAGTGATTTCAGGGTTCTGAGTCGCAAAATGGTGGATGCAGTTTTGTCAATGCCTGAAAAGTGCAGATTTTCTAAAGGTATTTTCTCGTGGATAGGGTTCAATGTTTACTATATGCCGTACGATGTTGAGTCGCGGCTCAGCGGTAATTCAAAATGGAATTTTTGGAAGCTAACTGCTTATGCTATAAACGGAATTGTGGCTTTCTCGGACAAACCTCTCATACTTTCCTCCGTAGTCGGACTTTTACTGTTTATTTCGGCAATTATTCTGATGCTGTTTGTAATCATTAAGACGTTGATTTTCGGTGATCCTGTGGCAGGCTTTCCTACATTGGCATCTCTTATACTTCTTCTTTCGGGTATACAGCTTCTTTGCATAGGCATAATAGGTCAGTATCTGGCTAAAATTTACACAGAGTCAAAATCAAGACCTGTATATATTATTAAGGAAAAATTTGAGAACAAATAATATAAGCCCGGTTATCCGGGCTTTTTTATTTACAAAAAATTGAGTTTTGTGTCTGTATACACATTTTAAAACGAATAAAAGGTGTTAGACAACTGCAACAAGTTACCGCAGATAAAAAACGCCGCAAATATTTGCGGCGTTTTAAAATTCGACTTTATACTATACCGTGAGCGAGCATTGCGTTTGCTACCTTCAAAAATCCCGCAATGTTGGCACCTGCTACAAGATTGCCTTTCATGCCGTATTCTGCAGCGGCAGAAGAAGCATTCTTGTATATATTTTGCATAATGCCTTTGAGTTTTGCATCTACCTCTTCAAAGGTCCAGCTGTAACGCATTGAGTTCTGGCTCATTTCAAGTGCGCTTGTGGCAACACCGCCTGCGTTTGCAGCTTTTGCGGGCGCAAACAAAACTCCATTGTCCAAGAATACTTTTGTTGCCTCAAGTGTTGAGGGCATATTTGCGCCTTCGCCGACAGCATAGCAGCCGTTTGCTACAAGAGTCTTAGCAGACTTCTCGTCAATTTCGTTCTGAGTTGCGCAGGGAAGTGCTATATCGCATTTGATTGACCAGATACCGGAGCAACCCTCAGTGTACTGAGCATCTTTATGATAGTTGAGGTATTCTTTTATTCTCTTGCGTTCTACTTCTTTTATCTGCTTTACGGCATCCAGATCTATTCCGTTTTTATCGTATATGTAACCGTTTGAATCGGAAAGCGCAACCACCTTGCCGCCAAGCTCTGTGGCTTTTTGAGCAGCATATATCGCAACGTTGCCTGAACCTGAGATTACTACAGTCTGTCCTTCAAATGACTTGCCGTTGTCTTTAAGCATTTCGTCTACAAAATAGCAGAGTCCAAAGCCTGTCGCCTCAGTGCGGGCAAGTGAACCGCCGTAGGTAAGTCCCTTGCCGGTCAAAACTCCTGTAAACTCGTTTCTGAGTCTTTTATACTGTCCGAACATGTAACCGATCTCTCTGCCGCCGACACCGATATCACCGGCAGGAACGTCGGTATCTGCGCCGATATGCTTGGAAAGCTCAGTCATAAAGCTCTGACAAAAACGCATGACTTCCATATCGCTTTTGCCTTTGGGATCAAAGTCGCTGCCGCCTTTACCGCCGCCGATAGGCAGACCGGTAAGCGAGTTTTTGAAAATCTGTTCAAAGCCGAGGAATTTAATAATACCCTCATAAACAGATGGATGAAAACGAAGACCGCCCTTGTAGGGACCGATAGCGCTGTTGAACTGAATGCGGAAACCGCGGTTGATCTGTACTTTGCCGTTGTCGTCTACCCACGGAACTCTGAACTTGATAATTCTTTCAGGCTCAACTATGCTGTCAACAATACCCATCTTGACATATTCGGGATGTGCGTCGATTACCGGCTCTATTGATTCCAGTACCTCACGTACCGCCTGATGGAATTCCGGCTCTCCAGCATTACGGGCAATAACGCGGTCCATTACCTCTTTGAGATATTCGTTTTTGAAACTCATATATTTTTCCTCCGAATTAAAATACGAATATATATGCAAGTTTTAAAAAATAAACTTGCATATTTGTCAATATTTTAACATTAGATGTAAAAAAAATCAATAATTATATACGCTTAATTTTTAAAATAGAGTAAATTTTTCAGGTAAAGTATATAATTCTTAATTTTTCAGATATTTATGTAAAATACTGCTTGTATTTAACATAAAAAAGGCATCCGCATTTTTGCGGATGCCTAAGTAATATCATTATTCCGTAACGTTTTTAGAGTCAGATATTGAGGCCGTTTCATTAATAGATTTGATTAAATTTTCTTCTTTCATAGGCTGTTTGAAATCGGAGAGCGCTATGACACCATCAGTAGCAAATTCTGTTGCCGGATGCAAAACATTATCTTGGTCATAAAAGACTTTGCCTAAGTAGCAGCCGACTATGCCGTAAGACCGTTCTCCGTCCATTATTTGAGTATTTGAACCGTTCAGGAAAAGCATCACTTTCATGTTTCTGCGTAAAAGCGGAACACCGTCTATAGATATATCGTATTCTTCACCGCGAATACCGGCTTCTTGTATGTTGATGACATCTCCGGCAGAGAGACTGCCCTTTATAACTTTTTCTATTTTGACAGCAGAAATTGCATAATCAACGCTTAGGTGTTTGGCTCCGATAGTAACGCTTTATCGCGTGTAGGAGCCGTTGCTATATTAATATAATTACAGGGATAAAATTACTGATACAGATGCAATCAACGTTTAAATTTTTTCTGCATAGTACCATTTTGCTTTTAACCTCCGTTGATTGATTTTTTAATCAGGACTAAAGTTATGTTAAGGACTTCATGTGGTTTCCCCCTTTTCTGAAATAATTGTAAAACTATATCTTAATTACATTATATTAGTAAATTTTGACATGTCAATTATTTATTTAAAAAATTAATAATTTTTATTAAAAATCAACAAAAATATTTTGGGCATATAGGCAAATTGCCCGTGAGTTATAGTTGATATTGACAACAGTTTTTTTATGATATAAAATAAAATGAATAACGCTAAAAAGGGGTATACAGATGAAAGACTGTAAATGTTCACATAAAATAAGCGATTTATCGCTTATAAAAAACGTGTTGGATCAATATAAGGATAAGCCCGGCAGTTTGATAACCGTGCTGCAGAAAGCGCAGGAAATTTACGGATATCTTCCGACTGATGTCATATATCATATCGCTGATGTCATGAAGACTACACCGGCCGAGGTTATGGGTGTTGCGACATTCTATACGCAGTTCAGGTTAAAACCGGTAGGTAAGTATCTTATAATGCTCTGTCAGGGCACAGCATGCCATGTAAACGGCTCGGAGCGGATAGAGAGTGCCATATGTCAAAGACTTGGCATCTGCGACGGCGACACAACCCAGGACGGCATGTTTTCGCTTAAAAATGTTGCATGTCTGGGTTGCTGCAGCCTGTCTCCGGTGATGATGATAAACGGTGAGACATACGGTTCGCTCACACCCCAAAAGGCAATAGAGATTATAGATGGACTTTACGCAAAGGAGGCAGACAAATGAGAATAGTTGTCGGAGAGGGCAGCTGCGGCATTGCGGCAGGCGCCCATAAAGTATACGAGGCTATTGAAAAGCTGGGTTCCGGTATAGAGCTTGGGATAACCGGATGTATCGGCATGTGTTTTCTGGAGCCGATCGTTGATATCTATGATAAAGATCTGCTTGCTTGCCGTCTTGTGCGTGTAAAGGAAAGCGACGCTCAGACAATAGTGCAGGCGGTAAAAAGCGGCGATTTGACACAGCTGTCAGGGCTTGCCATTACCGAAGATGACAAGAGCTTTCTAGATAAGCAGACACGTATTGCTCTTCGCAACTGCGGTATTATAGATCCTACCGATATAGACCAGTACATAAACGCGGGCGGATATAAAGCGCTTGAAAAGGTACTTTCAATGACACCGCAGGCGGTAATAGATGAGATAAAAGTTTCGGGTCTTGCAGGCCGCGGCGGCGCGGGGTTCCCGACCTGGTTCAAATGGAACGCCGCGCGTGAATCGAACGGCGAGCCGAAGTACCTGATCTGCAACGCGGATGAGGGCGACCCGGGCGCATTTATGGATCGTGCCGTAATAGAGAGTGATCCTCATAACCTTATAGAGGGCATGCTGATAGGCGCTTATGCTATAGGCGCTGCGGAAATGGTAGTTTATGTGCGCGCGGAATATCCGCTGGCGATCGTGCGCCTTGAGAAGGCAATAGAGCAGGCGCGGGAAAAAGGATATTTGGGCAAAAACATTTTAGGCACCGGCTTTTGCTGCGATATGCGTATAAAAGCGGGAGCGGGCGCTTTCGTCTGCGGTGAGGAGACGGCGCTCATAGAGAGTCTTGAGGGCAAGCGCGGAATGCCGCGTTTGAAACCGCCGTTTCCGGCACAGTGCGGATATAATGATCAGCCTTCCAATATAAACAACGTCGAGACTTTTGCCAATGTTGCATGGATAATACAAAACGGCGGAGAGAAATTTGCCGCTATGGGCACAAAAGACAGCAAAGGCACAAAGGTATTTGCGCTGACAGGTAAAATCAAGCGCGGCGGCCTTGTTGAGGTGCCGATGGGAATGACTATACGCGATATTATTTATGATATCGGCGGCGGGATCCGCGGAGACAGAAAATGCAAGGCGGTTCAGCTGGGCGGCCCGTCAGGCGGCTGTGTGCCATATGACAAATTCGACACTGTAATAGACTATAAAGCACTTGCCGCTACAGGCGCCATTATGGGTTCGGGCGGTATGGTCGTCATGGACGACACGACATGTATGGTCGGCATGGCAAAATTCTTTTTGGATTTTACTGCCAAAGAGTCGTGCGGGAAGTGCGTGCACTGCCGTATAGGCACCAAGCGTCTGCTCGAAATACTTGACCGTATCACGAAAGGTGAGGGCAAAGACGGGGATATAGAACTGCTTGAGGAGCTTTGCGACGGAGTCAAATCCGGTGCGTTGTGCGGACTGGGACAGACTGCACCCAATCCCGTTTTGTCGACTATACGCTATTTCCGCGACGAGTATGAAGCGCATATAAAAGAAAAGCGCTGTCCCGTAGGAGAATGCCGTGATCTGCTCACTTATACGATAGAAAAAGAAAAATGCCGCGGCTGCACTCTGTGTGCCAAAAAATGTCCCGCAAAGGCAATTTCGGGAGAGGTCAAGAAACCGCATGAGATTGACAAAGAAGTATGCATAAAATGCGGTCAGTGCGTCACGCTCTGCCGTTTCGGCGCAATATCGGTCAGGTAAGGAGATAGGATATGGAAAAAATCACAGTTACAATAAACGGCAAGGTATGCAGCGGTGAGCGCGGTGATACAATTTTAAATATTGCCGCCGCCAATGGCATAATCATTCCGACGCTTTGTCATCATTATAATGTAAAACACTACGGCGCCTGCGGTATATGCGTAGTTGAGATGGAAAACTCACCAAAGCTGCTGCGGGCCTGTTCTACTGTTGCATCTGACGGAGCGGTATATTTCACAGAGTCACAACGAGTAATTAAGGTTCGTAAAATTGCGCTTGAACTGCTTATGAGCGACCATGAGGGTGACTGCAGAGGCCCCTGTTCTCTGAATTGTCCTGCCGGTACAGACTGTCAGGGCTATGTCAAGGCAATAGCGCAGGGAGATAACAGACATGCAGTTGAGATAATAAAAGAAAAAATACCTCTTCCCGCATCTATCGGCAGAGTGTGTCCGCATCCGTGTGAGACGGCGTGCAGGCGCGCTCATGTAGAGGAGCCTATATCTATTGCGTTTTTGAAATACTATGCTGCTGATAAGGTTTTGGCGTCTGACGACCCGGTTATTCCAAAGCCTGAGTCTGTAAGCGGCAAGACGGTAGGTGTTATCGGCGGAGGCCCCGGAGGGCTTACTGCTGCGTATTTTCTTTCACTTGCAGGTCACTCTGTGACTGCCTATGACGCGATGCCGAAAATGGGAGGCATGCTGCGTTACGGAATACCCGAATACCGTTTGCCAAAGTCTGTTCTTGATAAGGAAATCGCGGAAATCGTTTCTGCCGGAGTCAAGATGGAAAACAATATAAAAATAGGAACGGATATCACTCTTTCACAACTGCGTGAAAAACATGATGCTGTTGTTGTTGCGATAGGCGCATGGAACAACATGGGTCTTCGCTGTAAGGGCGAGGATCTTACGGGCGTCATGGGCGGAATAGAATTTCTGCGTAAAGTCGCACTCGGTCAGCCCTCCGGTATAGGAAAGTCGGTAGCGATAGTCGGCGGCGGAAACACTGCGATGGACGCCTGCCGTACGGCTGTTCGGGCGGGAGCTGAAAACGTGTATGTCATTTACCGCCGTACCAGAGATGAAATGCCTGCCGAAGATATAGAGATAGATGAGGCGATAGAGGAGGGCGTAACCTTTAAGTTTCTTACAAATCCTGCTGAAATCATAGGTGAAAACGGCAAAGTAAGCGCTGTTAAGCTTCAGGTGATGGAGCTTGGCGAGCCTGATGCCAGCGGAAGACGTTCGCCTGTGCCGGTCGAAGGCAAGTTTGAAACACTTCAGGTTGACAGCGTTATATGCGCGATAGGCCAGAAGGTAAATGTAAGCGGATTTGAAGAACTGGAACTTAACAGCCGCGGCATAATCAGTGCTGACGAGCATACCTTTGCGACCTCGGTACCCGGAGTTTTTGCAGTGGGTGACGCTACTAACCGCGGCGCGTCTATAGCAATAGAGGCAATAGGCGAAGCAAATAAGGCGGCTATGGTGATAGACGGTTATCTTGCCGGTATGGACACACCGTACAGAAAGCCGTACGTATCTGAACGCAATACCGAGGATATAGATTTTTCAAGATTTGAAAAATGTGCGCGCACCAAAATGCCCGTACGTCCGGCAGAAGAGAGAAAGCACGATTTCAAAGAGGTAAACCTCGGATTTTCTGAAGATGCAGCGATAGCGGAAGCAAAACGGTGTCTTGAATGCGGATGTCATGATTATAAGGACTGTAAGCTTATAAAATATGCAAATATGTATGATCTTGACGCAGACAGATTTGCCGGAGAAAAGCATTCCTGCTTTGTCGAGAAAAAGCTTGAGGTAATAGAGCGTAATCAGGGCAAATGCATTTTGTGTAATCTTTGCGTTCGTGAATGTAAGGAAGTAGCAGGCAAGGGTATACTCGGACTTGTCGACCGCGGATTCAAAACTGTTATACGCCCTGAATTCAGGGACAGCTCGGTTATCAGCGGCTGTGCGGACTGCCTTGCGTGCGTTGATGCATGTCCGACCGGGGCTCTCAAATTTATCGGAAATAAAAAATGATTTAAAATTTACTGATATTAGTCTGCTTGCAGGCGTCAATAAAAAGTCCGTATGCTGTTGCATGGGACTTTTTTGATTTTTACACCGTTAAAAATATTTACATTAGTATTTTTGTTTGATATACTTGTGTTGCAGTTTATGTAGAGAGGTGAAAGAAATGTCTGTAAAATATATTGAAGATGAAAGCAAATTTGTTCTGGAAACACAAAACAGCCTATATGTACTTCAGATTTTATATGATAAATTTCCGGTACATCTGTATTACGGCAGTAAAGACGATTTGAGCGGGCTTGCCTATGTCAATCCGTATAAATCCTTTTCGCCGTATTTTGAACAGTACGGTATCAATTACAGCCCGGATGTAGGGATGGCGGAATATTCATATTTCGGCAGCGGTGATTTTCGTGTGACACCGCTTCGCATAAAAAATAAAAACGGCGACAGCGTCACACATTTTACATATAAAGCTTATCGTATTTTTGACGGCAGGTGTGACCTTCAGGGCCTGCCGTTTGCGGCAGCGGACGGAAATACTCAAACACTTGAACTCATTTTAAAGGATTCGGTGAGCGGGTGCGAGATCGGGCTGTATTATACTGTGTTTGAAAAAGAGGATGTTATTTCAAGATACGTACGTGTGACAAATAACAGTGATTCTCCGGTCAAAATAGAAAAACTGATGAGTCTGATGCTGGATCTGCCATCATGCGAGTATGACATGATAAGCCTTTACGGCGCGCATAATGCCGAGCGTAATTTTCAGCGCGTGCCGCTGTTTCACGGTGTGCAAAGCGTTATGAGCCGCCGCGGAGCGTCCAGTCACCAGTATAATCCGTTTATAGCTATATGTGATAAAAAAACGACTGAACGTCAGGGCGATGTTTATGGCTTCAATTTTGTATACAGCGGTGATTTTCTTGATGAGGTTGATGTTGATCAAACGGGAAATACACGTATCCAGATAGGTCTGGGCAGTGAGAATTTCACATGGCTTTTAGAGAGCGGTCAAAGCTTTATGTCACCTGAAGCCGTCATGACATACTCGTCATGCGGACTGGGAGGTATGTCCTCAAATTTCCATCGTTTTGTGCGTGAGCATATTTTACCGCCTGAGCCTTTTGAAAGACGTCCTGTCGTGCTCAACACCTGGGAGGCGTGCTATTTCAATATTGATGAGCGGGAAATGCTGAGATTTGCAAAGTCTGCCGCAGACGCCGGCATAGACATGCTGGTAATGGACGACGGCTGGTTCGGCGCGCGAAATAATGATAAGGCAGGTCTGGGCGACTGGTATGTCAACAGGGATAAGTTCAAAAACGGACTTAAATCATTTGTGGACAGCGTTAAAGCATACGGTATAAAGTTCGGGATCTGGATAGAGCCGGAAATGGTAAATCCGGACAGCGATCTTTACAGGGCGCACCCCGACTGGTGTATACGATGCGCCGGCAGGGAGAGCACGCTGTCAAGAAACCAGCTTGTACTGGATATGTCAAATCCGAAGGTTTTGGAATATCTCAAGGACTCGTTTGCAAAATCGTTTGACGGGGTGGGAATTGACTATTTCAAGTGGGATATGAACAGACATATGTCTGAGGTCGGATCTCCTGCCCTTGCGCCTGAAAGACAGGGAGAGACTGCATATAGGTATATGCTTGGAGTTTATGACCTTTACCGCTGGTTCAATGAACACTTTCCTAACGCTATGATAGAAAACTGTTCAGGCGGCGGCGGAAGATATGATCTGGGCATGATGAAGTACTGCACGCAGATTTGGACCAGCGATAATACATGGCCGAAAAAGCGAATGAAAATACAGTATTCATCTACTCTTGCATATCCCCCGTGCGTCATGAGCTGTCACGTTTCAAATCCGCATAATGTATGTGAAAACCCCGATGAGCTTAAATATCGCTGGCATGTGGCGCTGAATGGTCCGCTGGGGTATGAGATGCATCTTCCGAATGCAAGTGAAATAATAAAAGATACAGTTAAAGAGCAGGTGAAAAAATACCGTGAATATGAACATCTGATACTCAGAGGAGAATTTCATCGTATTTTAAGTCCGTTTGACAGCAACTATTATGCGTATTACTTTACAAATGCTGAGCATACCGAATTTCTTTTGAGCTTTGAACAGAGCTATGGGGAAAGCCCTGTCAAACTGACCCTGTCCATGCCTGAGGCGGAAGTAGGCACGAGGTATACAGATACTGTCAGCGGCGATGAATATTCAGGACGTATGCTTGCAGACGGAATAACAATAAAGACAAAGGAAAAAGATCCGTATTCTGTCATGTGGCATTTTGTAAGAAATGACTGAATCGGCAGAGCCGAAAAGCGCATAAAAAAACTGTAAAATAAAAATGAGGGACGGCATAATGCTAACGCCTGATAAAGAAGTAATTTAAAAATCATTTATTTCAAACATTTATCGGACTAAGCAAAGGCAAACTCAAAGAAAAATACCGAGAAAAACTGCAACTGGTTTTTCTCGGTATTTTTTATAATCGGCACATTGGTGTTATTGCCCATCTTTCTGTAAAATGACAGTACACTAAAACACAGGAGGAAATCATTATGGAAAAATCATTATTTGAACAGACGGGCGGTACATATACTCAGGTAGGAGATTATCTACTACCAAACTTGACAATTTTCGAAGAAGAGCAGAAGTATATCGGCATTTGGGGACAGCGGCACGCACGGTACTTAAGGCAGCATCACAAAATTCTGTATATGAATTTGCTGACAAGTGGCAAACTGAACAACTACCTCTCCGATATTGACAAACAGGCGGAAGATATGTTTCTTCGGTTGGTAAAAGAAATAGCAGGGCGTGAAGGCGTGACAGAGCAATTAAAAGCCAATAACCAAATGGCTTGGATTAATCAAATGAACAATATTCGCAATAGAGCCGCAGAGATTGTTAATGCTGATATTATATTCATTTAGTAAACAAACCGCAACGAGGAAAATATATATTCGTTGCGGTAAATTTTATGCATTCAGATAGCTTAATCAGTTTATTAGTGACAGTTATAATGATTTATTGTTACTTCAAAAGCCCATCAACTATTTTGCAAATGATTTCCTTATTGAATTCCTCAAAAAGCGTATTATTGAATACATTATTTCTATAGATTTGAGGCGTTACAGAAACAGTAAACGGCAAAAAATTTTGTTTCCACTGAACAGAAATTCCCGTTCCCAAATGGTCTGAAGTTTTCTTTTCGGTATTTATTACAATACCAATGGCCTTTATATGTAACTGCTTCGTTTTTGGCACAAAAGACTTAATATACATAATATCGCCGATTTTAATAGAATCAAACATTCGGTATAACACAGATGCTTCGGTTTCATCCCAGCCTATATATGCATATCCGCTGTTTAGAAATTCCGTTGTTTTATCTGGTGGGTTTGCACTCTTATAATAAGCGCCGATTCCCCAAACCGCCATTTCGATGTTCACCTCCCTACAATCTTAATTAGTTATATCCTACACATGATTTATTGGTTGGGATTTTTAATTGTAATAACTTGTTATAGCATTAACTGTGTCAAATAACTATCATTGAATACATCATCGTAAGTACAACTTTTGACATCCAGACATATACCTTTTGCGTATATGTCTGTTTTTTCATATCGATATTTGTTGAACTTTTATTTTCTGAACGCTGTTTATTTTGTCGTGCCACAGACATTACACTTATAGCCTGTAATAACTGTTTCGTCATAAGCTTCCTGATCAATCACCCATTTCTGTGTATCGTAATACTCCCAGTCATCCACTTGTTCATATCTTTCACGAAAGGCAATCACTAAATTAGCATCATGACCATGTTCTTCATCAAAATGAGAGTAATACTCATTTTGAGAATCAAAACGACTATAGCATACAGCGCATTGATATTTAATTACCTTTTTAGCTTCTTGTACCGTTTCATAATGTCCGACTTCATCGTGGTGTACTGTTTCAGTAATAGTCTCCCAATTGTGTCCGTTTGCACACGGATCCAAATTCGTATTTTCATTAGCAGTATAGTTTTCATCTGCATTACTACTGTTATTGCTGCTATTATTACTGCCGTGATTACTGTTATTATTTGTGGAATTTGTTTCCTCAGAATTATTATCTTTCTTACTATCTATATCAGTATTTTCAGTTTCTTGGTTTATTTCAGGATTATCGTTGTGAATGTCAGCATTACCTAAACTAATATCTTTCCAATCAGATACATTACATTCCCCATAAGTATTATTACCTGTAGCAACAATAGTTCCGTCTTCTTTTAAACCTATTGTATGACTAATACCTGCCGAAATAGCAATAATATCTGTCCAACTAGATACATTGCATTGTCCAAATGAATTGTCGCCTACAGCAACAACAGTTCCATCACTTTTTAGACCAACGGTATGCAATAAACTTCCAGAAACATCAACAATATCTGACCAATTAGAAACATGGCATTGCCCAATCTCATTCTTATTAGCCATCACTACCACACTTCCGTCTTTTTTTATACCAAATATATTGCTATTTTCCGCCGAAATAGCAACGATATCGGTCCAACTTGATATATCGCTACAATACTCACCCACAGCGACAATAGTTCCGTCTTTTTTTAGACAGACTGTACAGGTGTATCCAGCTGAAACAGCAACAATATCTTTTAAATTTGATACATTACATTGCCCGTTATAGTTCTCACCTGTAGCAATAACAGTTCCGTCTTTTTTTAAACCTACTGTATAGGTGAGACCCGCCGAAATAGCAACAATATCTGTCCAGCTCGAAACATTACATTGCCCAACTGAATTGTCGCCTACAGCAACAACAGTTCCGTTATTTTTCAAGCCAACAGTATGTGCTAAATTTCCAGAAACAGCAATAATATCTGTCCAATCCGAAACGTTACATTCTCCATAAGTATTTTTTCCCACAGCAACAACAGTGCCATCTTTTTTTACAGCAATTGTTGTTTGTCCAGATGTCGAAATAGTTGTGTTATTTAGTTGAATATCTAAATCTAAAGAAGACATCTCTTCTTCACTGCTTGACGAGGAAACAATGTCGCTTGTGTTGTTGATATTTTGTGTATCAGATTTACTGCAACCAGAAAACGCCAATAATATAACAAGCATTAATGCTAAAAAACTTTTTATTTTACTTTTCATAACATCAATCTCCTAATTTTGATTTTCAAAAGTTTAATAATTTCATTTGTGGTATTGTCTATAGTATTTTTATGTAATTTTTTCAATCATACACCTTGCATGGCAGTGCTTAAATCACCTGTCAATCGGCTATTATCCACAGTATAAAAGTACTCTCACACTATATTTTATAAGAAACTAAATTCCAAACAAAGCTTTCAATTCTTCAATATGCTCTTTATACGAATACTCTGCCCCCATCATTGTTGTGCTGTTCACTACATACTCATCGTCACAATACACACAATAAGATCCTACCGCAACCGATGAATTATCGGTATAAAATTTTACTGAAATAAGCTTAATATCACCGCTTTTATAAATAATCTCCGAATTATATTTCTCGCACGGGATACCTAACGAAGTGTACACTTGTTGATTCACATATTTTTCCGCTGAGTCAATTGCTTTGTTTCCGAAAAAATCTCCATGAATCAATTTGGGAATAACAAATACAAAAATTAAAATAATTGCTATAGGAACAATAGTATTTTTCAATTTGTTACTCGAATTTAATTTTTGCTCCATCAATAACAGCTCCTCAATTATACTCAATTTTCTTTTACATATATTCACTTTACGAAAACGCTTTTAATATCGCATATGTCTGCATCCCATCTACCACTGATCCGGATATACCTGCTATGCCAGACTTAAAGTTATAATGAATTTGCAATTCACCTTTCACATAATAATTTGGCAGATCAGCTTTATTCGGTGCATAGTCACAAGAATAAACGAAAGTGTACACGTTGCTTCCGCTATACTCGCAGCGTTCATAAACTAAATTAGATGTGCATGTATCGATCAATTCCAAAACAGAAGATCCATACATACTCTGACTTTCGAGACTTGCGAGTGATCTATTCATATATATATCAGACTTCATTGATTCCGTATCTATAAAATCATAACTGCTGATCTGTTCAATCATTGTGTCTACTGCCCCTCTATTTTCGCTGTCCGACTCGTTGTAGGCTTGGGTGTATTGATAGTAGAGCAACGAATAGCACATATCCGAAATGATTTTACAATTTACATCCGTCATCAACATATAATTCTCTGATCCTACGGTAATATCACCCAATTCTTTGTTATAGTTAAATTTGCTGTTTGTGTTCCAATAAATATCTCCGCTCAAAAAGTCCACCCCGAACTTTACTTCTTTCCAATCTGAAATTTCAGCATTAGCGTAGCAAACTTCGTTTAAGTACTGATTATCAGTTTCCATTGTTCTGTACTTTTTTCCTTCTTCGTCGAAGATTATAATTTCATAATAATCAGAATATTCTGTCACATAGCAACTTGCATAGGTTTTTCCGCTCAATTCTCCCGGCAGTGATGTTGCCTGCGATTTTACCATCATATACTGCACACCTTTCACGGCAAAAAATCCCACGATCACAAGGAGCACGCAGACAGAGACAGCTATTATTTTACTTTTCTTGCTGCTTAAAAATTTCTTGTTATTTGGTTCAGTCATTTCTCTGCCGTCTTCGGAAATAAGTTTTTCCGCAAAAGCAAATAGTACATTGTTATACTCTACTTCCTTAATTACTTCAGATGTTTCCAATAAATCTTTGCAAAAACTTAAATTGTCAGGTAACTCAGAACCAATCTGATAATATTTGCATTTTATATAATACTCAATATCATACTTATTATAATCTGCTCCTGCTGTGGCTATTGTGCCAGTAGCATAAGCAATATAATATTGACCGCATTCATTGATCCAAAAAAAATCCCCTTTTTTGATTTCTCTTAAAAGTCTTAAAGTATCGTCTGTAATTTTGCTACTTACACCGATAATATTGTTATGTATACAAAATTCAAATTTTGAGCCGTATTCCGTATCTTTCGGTAACATACCGCCTGCATCTTTAAATTTCAAAAAATACATTCTCATAATTTCTTCTCCTCCTTTATAACTAAAAGTAACATAATCCACATTATGTTGTATTTTACTGGAAATAAAAAATGCTCACAGATAAAATGTGAACACAGAAAATTAAAAATGGTTATAAAAAGCCAAGCCTTTTCAGTCTAACTTTTGAAAAGGCTTATTGGCGCTGCATGAAATTCGACAATTCTCTTACAAATCATACTTTTCTTTCCTGAAAGTCTTGTAATATACCGTGAAATGTAATAAAATTAATCTAATAAAATGGGTTTTAGTATGTCTGTTTGTTTGATAGTTGCAACATAATGTGGATTATGTACTTAGCCACCTTTCGGGGCGGCTTTTTCATAGAATCAGCCGCATGTGTTCCATACGCCTGCGGTGTTCGGTGCCGGTGGAAATGATGTAAATTCTTGTGGTATTGATACTTGAGTGTCCGAGAATGTCAGCAAGCTTGGCGATGTCCTTTTCGATACCGTAAAAGGTACGGGCGAACAGGTGGCGCAGATTGTGCGGAAAGACCTTGTTCGGATTGACATTCGCTTGTTCGCACAGATCTTTCATCTCCCGCCAGATATTCATGCGGCTGATTGGTTTGCCCGTGCGTGTAACAAAAACCGAACCTGACTGTATTCCTTGCTCTGCTGCATAGCGGAGCAATTTCTTTTGCAGGTCTTTCACAATAAACACAGTTCTTGTTTTTCCCTTAAGTGAAACCACAGCCTCACCGCATTTTACCGTCTCTACCGTGATAAATTGCAGTTCACTTACTCGGATACCTGTTCCACAGATCGTCTGTAAAATGAGATTCAGCCGTTCGTTACCTTTTTGCTTTGCGGTATTTACAAGCCGCATATATTCCGCTTTGGTCAGTTCCTTTTCTTCGGGGCAGTAGATTTGTCGCTGGAGCTTAATAGATTTTACTCTGCAATCCGTCCAACCGAGAAACGAGAACAGGCTGTTCAGGGAAGCTATCATTGAATTGACGCTCCGTACAGCATAGCTTTCGGACAGCAACTCGGTTTTATAGGCAATAACCGCTTCTTTTGTGACCTCTACACCATTTAGATATGTGGCGAACGCCCGCACATCCCGCAGATATTTTTCTACGGTGTTTTGACTTTTTTCTTCGCTCTTTAGATAAGCGGAAAAGTCTGTGATAATCTTTTCTGTTAAAATTCGTCCCTTCATTTGTATTTACCTCCGGATAATTCATAATAGTATTTTACCCGAAAAGTATGATTTGAATTGTCATCACGATTTTAGGTAAATACTTCGCATAAGTCGAATGTGCCGATTTCAGATATAAAAAAGCCCCGTTAGGTTAGCAGTAAATTCTGCTTTCCTAACGGGGCTTTTTTTATTTTCAGGGATTTTTATTGGACACAAAATATGATAAAATAATTTTATGAAATCAGGAACAATATTCTATCTTAGTGTCGTTTAATAAATAGAGAGCATACTCTCTGGAAAGGAGACACAAAACATGCCGATATTACTAAAAAGAAAAAACGGCGAGATCACGCCGTTTCGCAATGCAGAATATATTTCTGCGTTCTATTTCATCCCCAAAAGCATTTTGGATAAGTGCGGAGAAGAAATAAACAGTATTCCAAGAAATCCAAGAAAATTGCTTCAAGATCGTCGTGCCATAGAAATAGTAGAAAGTGATTTGTTTAAGCTGGTAATAATCGACGCTTACGCCTTTATGGTATGGCCTTTTATGGGGCTTAGCGCAAAAAGGGAAATTTATTCAGGATATGAGCCGTCTTGGAGATATGCGCACGCAGCTTCTATTTGGATTAAAGGAATGGAAGATGAAGGAGTTATCCCTAAGTTACAGGAGATATTAAAAAGCAGCAATGTAGACGAAGACCTCGGATATATATCCGAAGAAGAAATCTCAGAAACATTCACTTGGCTCATTCCTAAAATAATGGCAAAACACAATATGAATGAGATCATTGCTGTGGCGGC
>CALWYZ010000006.1 GCA_944385895.1 uncultured Clostridia bacterium | reverse complement strand
ACAGGACCTCTTATAAATCTTATAACCAACCTGTTTCTCGGTCTTTCAGTAGGCAGCGGCGTCACAGTCGCACACGCACTCGGCTCTCATGATGACAAAGCCGTACATAAAACTGTGCATACAGCCATACCGATAGCCGCTATCTGCGGAATAATCCTTACATTTGTAGGGGTATTCGGAGCAGACTATTTCCTCAGACTAATGGGTACACCGGAAAATGTGCACGCGCTTTCCGCTACATATATAAAAATATACTTTTTCGGAATAACGGCTACCATAGTATACAATTTCGGCGCGTCAATCCTGCGCGCGGCAGGCGATACAAAAGGACCGCTGATCTTTCTTTCGGCAGCAGGTCTGATAAACATAGCCTTAAACATATTTTTTGTCGCTGTTTTCAATATGAGCGTTGCAGGAGTGGCTCTTGCCACCGCTATTTCTCAGACAGTCTCTGCCATACTCATAATACTATCGCTCATGAGGAGAAATGATGCCTGCAGGCTGATATTGAAAGATATGCACATACATTTTCGCCAGCTGACCAAAATGCTGAGGATCGGCATACCAGCGGGTATCCAAAGCTCACTGTTTTCGCTGTCTAATGTTATTATCCAGTCATCTGTCAATTCTTTCGGCGACGTCGTCATGTCCGGCAGCGGTGCGGCTGCGAATATAGAAGGCTTTGTATGGATAGCTATAAACGCATACAGCCAGACGGCTATAAATTTTGTCGGTCAGAACGTAGGGGCAAAGAAATACGACAGAGTCAGAAAAATACTTTGGATCTGCATACTTTGTGTATCCGTCACCGGAATAGTTCTCGGATCCGCCGCATATCTGTTTGCACGCCCGTTTCTCGGTATTTATATAACCGATTCTGCTGAAGCGATAGGCTACGGTATCATCAGAATGACATATATTTGCCTTACATATTTTTTGTGCGGACTCATGGACGTCACGACCGGCGCGATACGAGGGCTGGGTTCAAGTCTTACACCGATGATAATCTCCATTGCAGGTATCTGCGGTATCAGGATTCTTTGGATATATACAATATTCCGCATGCCTCAGTATCATTCTCTCGAATCGCTGTTTATTTCCTATCCTATCTCATGGATAATCACCTTTATAATCCAGCTTGCCGTATTTCTGGTCATATACACGCGCCAAGCAAATAAAGCAAAAAAATCTGCAGAAGCGGTTTTGGTATAAAAATGACAATAGAAGAGATTTTTAAAGATAAAACTCCGAATTTTAAAAAGCTTGAAGCCTTCGGATTCAAGTTAAAAGGCGATGTTTTAGAATACAAATCGCTTATTGCCAAAAAACAGTTTTTGATCACGGTAACTGTAGCTTTGGACAAAACCGTTAAAACCAAGGTGCTGGATCCCGCCTCAGACAGCGAATATGTATTACACCGCAATCAGCAATTTGCGGGTGCTTTCATTGGTATGGTACGCGACGATCACGACAGACTGCTGTGTAAAATTGCAGAGTGCTGCTTTGACTCATGCGCTTTCAAGTCGCCTCAGGCGCTTGAGCTGATAAACTATGTCCGCGACACACACGGAGACCAGCTTGAGTTTTTATGGAAAAGCGCACCTCAGTGTGCTGTATGGAGAAGAAAGGATACCGGTAAATGGTACGGCGTCATTATGGCTGTTTTGGGGCACAGGATTGGACTTGATACCGACGAAAAAACAGAAATAATCGACTTAAGAGCTGCAGACATGAATATCGATGAGCTGCTTGGATCCGGGAAATTTCTTCCGGGCTATCATATGAGTAAAAAGCACTGGTATACAATTTGTCTTGACGGATCGGTACCTACACAAGATATATGCGGTCTTATAGATAAAAGCTATAAATTTGCGGTAAAATAAACTCATTTTAATTTTTATACTCAGTATTACAACTTTTTATTTTATAAAAATCCGGTCCTATATACACCGGATTTTTTTATTATATACCAATAAACTCACTTATACAGATAAACGGTTATTTATTTCTAACACTACTTCGTACAGCAAAGCCCTTTTTTCAGCTTTTTCAATACTAAAGCAATTAATATTCTCCCATCTCACTATACTCCTTGTACTCTATGCACAAATTAAGCAGCTAAAATTTTTATGCGTGCTTCCTTATTTTTTCCGTTAGCTTTTCCGCTATCATCTGCCCGTACAGCTTTATTGACTTACAGTCATTTTTAAAACATTCATGCCTGCACTTTAATATCATTTTTATTGCACGCCGCATATGTCTGTCATAACAGCTGTTCTGCATCTGACTTATTATCTGCAACCCGAATCGGCGAACATCAAGACCGTTCTCTATAAACATTTCCGTCAGCATCGGAGCAAAAAATCCTGACCGCAGATTTGCACCGTACAGGCTGCAATATCCCTCCATCACTATCCCCAGCACACTTTCTCCAAATTCGTTTACCGAATTTGGATCGGCGCCCATATCAAACAGCCTCTGTATCTTTGCAAATGACGGCATATCCCTTACACATTCCCTTATCAGTATTCTTTCTATGTTTCCTATTCTTTTTTTCATCATTTTTCCTCCCTGTATTTTATATTCGTATTTTACCAGAGAGTGTGTACAATAATCAGGACATTTGAGAAAAAGTTTATTGACATTGTAACCTATATAGTATAGAATGGGTGACAAATCTGCTGAAACGGAGAAAGCTGATGAAGACGAAAAGAATATGCATGATAGCAATAGCGGCGGCGCTTATGGTAGTATGTTCATGGATAACAGTACCAGGACCGGTACCGTTTACCCTCCAGACATTTGCAATATATCTTACCGCCATCACTCTGGGCGGAAAAAACGGATTATACACAATGCTGGTATATGTTATACTGGGCGCGGCAGGGCTGCCGGTTTTTTCCGGATTTCGAGCAGGACCCGGCGTTCTTGCAGGACCCACGGGCGGGTATATTGTGGGATTTATACTTATTCCTGCTATAATGCTGGTATTTGAAAAGCGCAGCAAAACAATAAAGCTGCTGTCAGCAATTGCCGCGCTGTTTATATGCTATGCTTTCGGCACTGTATGGTATGCAGTGATATATATGGGTTCCGGTCAGAGCATAAGCATTGCCGCAATACTGATTGCATGTGTGATTCCTTTTATTCTGCCGGATCTGCTGAAGATAGCGATTGCATATATTATTGCAGACAGGATATCCTTCAGACAGAAATAATGTACGAAAAGATATTCAGTAAAACAGTGTCACACGGCTTTTTTTAATATTTTTTTCAAAATCATTGACAAAACGGTGAATATTTACATACAATATTGATATTGAAAAATTAAAGGGAGACGTTGAAAATGCAGGCAAACGAAAATAAAAGCCTTACAATAGAAGTGGACGGCGTGGTTTATGAAAGATATCCCATAAAGACTCACGTTGTTACCGATAAAGACGATATACGCGATGTCGCTCAAAATTATGCTCAAGAACACATGCAGCAGGGAGATTTGCTTTTTATTTCGGAAAAATGCGTAGCGTGTACGCAAAAGCGAGCAATACCCATGGATGAAATAAAGCCCAGACCGCTTGCAAAATTACTTTGCAAATTTGTATATAAATCCCCGTACGGAATTGGGCTGTCAATTCCGCAGACAATGGAAATGGCGCTGCGGGAATGCGGTACTGTTAAGATACTGTTTGCAGCTTTTTGCTCTGCATTCGGAAAGCTTGTCGGTAAAAGGGGAATCTTTTACGATATAGCCGGACCAAAAGCAAAATCGATTGACGGACCGTGTGACTGTACCATCCCGCCATATAATAATTATGTTGTGCTTGGGCCGGAAAACCCTGACGAAGTTGCCAAAGCTATAAAACAACGAATAGGTTTTGACGTACTTATTGTAGATATAAACGACCTTGACGGAACCATCCTTGGTACCTCTGATGACAGCATAGACCGTTTACTGTACGCGCGTGTGCTTAAGGACAACCCTCTGGGACAGTCAAGACAACAAACTCCAATGGGGATTATTCGCAGGATATGAAAAAGGCACTAATTGCAATGAGCGGAGGAGTGGACAGCTCCGTTGCTGCGGCTATTATGGTCAAAAACGGCTACGATTGTATCGGAGCGACTATGAAGCTGTTCACAGATATGGAAAACACGCTTGAATGTCAGGACCCCGGATGTTTGTCAGGCGATGCACAGGATGCACAGCAAGTCGCAAAACGTCTTGGTTTTGAGCATTTTGTGTTTGATTTTAAACAGGATTTTGAGCGGGAAGTGATTTCCCGCTTTGTTTGCGCATATGAAAACGGAAATACTCCTAATCCGTGTATTGACTGCAACAGATTTATAAAATTCAGAGCTCTGTTTGATAAGGCAAAACTGTTAGGCTGTGATTTTATAGTCACGGGACACTATGCGCGAATAGAAGAGAGCGGCGGCAGATACCTGCTTAAAAAAGGCATAGATGCCGATAAAGACCAGAGCTATGTTCTCTACTCACTCACACAGCAGGAGCTGGCGCATACCCTTTTCCCGCTCGGCGAACTCACAAAAATCCAAGTGCGTGACACCGCACAACAGATCGGACTGACAAACTCTCAAAAACCGGACAGTCAGGATATTTGTTTTGTTCCTGACGGAGACTATGCCTCTTTTATAAAACGGTATACCGGCAAAACATATCCTGAGGGTGATTTTACTGATCAAAGCGGCAATGTACTTGGCACTCACAGAGGTATAATACACTACACGATAGGACAAAGAAAAGGTCTTGGACTTGCACTGCCCCAGCCGATGTATGTAAAATATAAAGATACATTAAACAACCGCATAGTACTCTCTACAGACAGTGAACTGTATTCAGATTCGCTGACAGCAAATGATTTCAATTGGATTGCTTATGAAAATCCGGGAGGCTCTTTCTCTGCTCAGGTCAAGACCCGCTATAAGTCTGTACCGGCAAACGCAACTGTAACGCCGCTGGATGACAAACGGGTAAAAATCGTATTTGATACGCCTCAAAGAGCAATAACCCGCGGACAGGCAGCTGTCGTATATCAAGGCGACACCGTTGTCGGCGGAGGCACGATTGAATAAAAATTAATATTTCATATTACTTAAAAGGAGAAAATCAAACATGTGGTTTTGGTTATCAATCATAGCACTTTTGTGCTGGTCAGGCTCCGACCTCTTTTCAAAAATCGGCTGTGCGGATCCCTCAGACCGACATTCACACCTGAAGATGGTGACTGCCGTCGGTATTGTAATGGGCCTGCACGCCGCATATGAAATTTTTATAGGCAAAACAGAGATTTCACTTGAAATAATTCTTACATACCTGCCTGTATCACTGCTGTACATCGGATCTATGGCCTTGGGATATATCGCATTGAGATACATAGAATTATCCGTATCGTCACCTATATGCAATTCCTCCGGTGCGCTTGTCGCAATCATGTGCCTTATCACAGGCGGAATAGGTCAGACAGGAACCGGTCAGCTGATCGCGACAGCTGTTATATGTATCGGCGTTGTGGGACTGGGCTTTGCAGAAGCCTATGAAGATGAAGAAAAACGGGCGGCACGTCAGCAAAAGGGAAACTACAAATATTCAAAATCAGCTCTTGCTCTTATTCTTCCGCTTGCTTACTGTGTACTTGATGCTGCGGGAACATTTGCAGACAGTCTTGTGCTCGAAACTCTCAATGAGGATTCTGCCAACGTAGCCTATGAGCTTACCTTTTTTGCGGCGGGAATTTGTACGCTCATATACACGCTTATTATAAAACGTGAAAAGCCGGTCGCAAAACGTACCGTACCCAAATTTATCGGCGCAGTATTTGAAACGGCGGGTCAATTTGCGTATATCTACGCCATAGGAGACAGCGAGCATGTTATGCTGTCCGCTCCGATCATTTCCGCTTACTGCGCGGTATCTGTAATATGGTCACGCATATTCCTTAAAGAAAAAATGTCATGGAAGCACTATCTTGCTATCGGAGTAACTATCATAGGCATAGTAATAATGGGAGTATTTGATATTTAGGTGCAAAAATATGTCAAAATCAATAGAAAAGACAAATGTAATGCGGGTTCTGGACAGTCTCAAGGCAGACTATTGCCCGCACTGCTATATAAATTCAGGCGCTGTATCGGGAAAAGATGTCGCCGATACTCTCAATGAAAACCCAAACGCCGTGTTTAAAACCCTTGTCACTGTTTCAGCGTCCGGAGAACACTATGTATTTCTTGTGCCGGTCAGTGGAGAGCTCGATCTGAAGAAAGCGGCAAAATGCGTCGGTGAAAAAAAGATTGAAATGATAAAATCCCGTGAGCTTTTACCTCTCACCGGATATATCCACGGCGGCTGCAGCCCTATCGGCATGAAAAAGCAGTTCAAAACAGTAATCGACAGCAGCTGTCAGAACCTTGATAAAATTTTTATAAGCGCGGGAAAAATCGGATACCAGATAGAGATTTCGTCTGCCGAGCTTGCAAAGGCAATTAATTTCACGTTTGCGGACATAACATGATTTTTGACGATAATAAATATATGCTCAGGCTTATGTCAGTACCGCCAAGATATATGCGGCAGCTGAAAAACACGGTGCCTGAGCCATTGACGATACATACACTGCAAGTATTTTTTATATGCATGGCAATGTCAAATGATTTTTCCCCAAGAGCTTGATTTATACAGCTTTTAAGACATAAAACAAAAAAGCAGACGGAGTCTGCTTTTTTTTATTCGCTTTTTATAACGTCATACACCGCACTGTGCAAAGGCTTTGTTTTACTGCCGTCACTGAACGTATATCCGTCCTGAAGACGGATATTTCCGCGAACTCCGTCTGGAGCTTGAACGGTAAGGCGTATGCCTTGTTCACAACGCTTCCATTCAGACGATACTTTACCCGCCGGCAGGATATGAAACCCTCCGGCAAAATCAAGGCTCTTTGCAAAATACGGACTGATGTCCGCACTGTTTGCGTCACTGCGGGACGGATTGACATATATACCTGCAAGATATCGTATAAACCAGCCGGCTATATCGCCCCAAAAATGATGGTTCCTGGACTGGACATCACCGCTGCTGCTGAAATTTTCCCAGAGACTGGTGGCTCCGTTTTTTATCCAGTAGCCGTATGACGGAAATTCCGGTCCCACGATCATTTTCAGCGCAAGTTCAGTACAGGAAAATTCGGCAAGCACATGAAACAAAACTCTTGCGCCCAATACTCCCACATCAAAATGATAGTTGTTCCGGCGTATCAGCTCTATAAGTTTGTTGAACGCCGCTTTCTTTTCGTCAGGCTCGAAAATATCGTAAAAAATCGCCATTGCCTGTGACGTCTGACAGTTCCCGGCCGCGGTAAACGTAACCGTATCCACAAGCCGTGCGCGTACCGCCGCCTTAAACTTGGCTGCGGTACTGCCGGCAAAATCACGCTGTTTTGTCAGACCTACTGCATCAAACATAAACTCGGCCTTTTTGGCAATATCATATGCCGTTACCGTATCGGTAAATTCAAGCGGCGCGACATATGCAGAGCTTTTGCGGTCTACGGGGCACCAGTCACCCAGTCCGATTTTAAGCAGACCGTAAGAATCCGTACGCGTCAGCAGATAGCGCAGATATTTAGTAAGTGCGTCTGCCGATTCCTCGATCATTTCCGTTTTCCCGCGGTAAATATACACATAATACGGCAAGTATGCAAGCACACAGTCCCAGGCAGGTCCGTTGCCCCAGGAAAAGCCCCAGCCCCCGGTCGGGATTATACCCGGAAGACTGCCGTTTTCAGCCTGGGCACAGCAAATGTTTCTGAGCCATTCCCGATAGCTGTTTTCTACGCCCAGATTCATTATCATCTGCTCTGCGGACAGAGCCGCATCCGCCGTCCAGCCGTTTTTTTCACGGTGCGGACAGTCGGTCGGAAAATAATAAAAATTTGCCAGGTCAGAACGTATAGTACATTCATACAGACGGTTTACGGTCTCATTAGAACAGACAAATCCGCCGCGCCTTTCCAGATCGGAATTCATTACAAGATACGTCAAAAGCTCCGGCTTTGCCTGCTGAGCGGTTATACCGGTGATATAGACATATCTGAATCCGTGATAGGTAAACCTCGGCGTATATGACTGTACCCCGTCTCGGCAGGTATACACATCACAGTGAACAAGTTCTTTGTCACGATTCCACAGCTTCTCATCTCTGTGAAACCAAATATGCTCTATATCCAGAGTCCCGTCATCACGTATCCATTCCCCGTACTGCATGCATATACGCTGACCCGATGTGCCGTCTATATTAAGCCGGCACACACCGGCACAGTTTTCTTTGAAATCATAAATGTAGCCGTCATTCACCGCAGTGACGGATACCGCCCTGAGCTGACGCGTCACCGCTATCGGCTCTGCACCGCAAAGTCTGCGACGACCCCTCGGCACAGCTGCTGCAACAGCATGCGCCCAGGATGAATCGTCAAAGCTTGCCTGCGTCCAGCCGTCCTGCTCCAGACGCGCGTCATAATGCTCCCCAAATCGGTAATCATCAAATGTGATAGGAGACGGCGCGGTCAAAAACATGCTGTCAGACTCTATACTCTCGGTCCTGCCCTCGGCGCTGTGCCATGTAACAGACATCGCAAACTTCGGCGTGCTCCGAAAAGGTGCTTTGTCAAAATCCCAGATATACCCTCCCGGATTGTTTTGAAATCCGTTGCCGAGCCACACTCCTATTGTATTTTGTCCGCATACCAGCTCAACATCATAGCTGTCATAGTACACTATGTCGTCCGGATTGCTTATGTACGGTGCAAGCGGACCTTTGCTGACATTGACGCCGTTGATATACAGTTGATAAAATCCGCAGGCACTGATCAGGACATGTGCCTTTGTCTTTATGTCGGCATAAAACGTCCTGCGAAAATACGGTGCCGGAGCATGCTTTTCCAACGTGTTATATTCAAATCCTGAACATATAAATCCAATGGGGAAATCCACAGCATTTTCCTCTCTTATTTATCCATCACGTTTTTCTTTAAATAGTCAAAGCAGGTCTTGGCGCTTGTCATCGAGTCTATCTCATAGTTTCCGTCCTGCTCGACACAGAAGTATTTGACGCCCGTCTTTTCGGCAAGCGCAACTATATCCCTAAAATCTATATTCCCGTAGCCGATATCCGTGATATACGGATTTTTGCCGTCCGCGCCGCCGCAGGCGGCCATATCCTTAAGGTGCAGAATGTCAATTCTGCCCGAAAGACGCTCTATCATACGGCGTATGTCCGCACCGCCGTGCTGGACCCAATATGTATCTAATACAAAAGTTATATTATCCTCAGTAAAGCCTTCTATCATATAATCCATAAGGGTTTTGCCGTCAAACTTTTTGAATTCAAAGCTGTGATTGTGATAAGTCAGCTTGCAGCCGTATTTTTTCAGTTTAACAGCTGTTTTGTTCATATCCTCAATAAATGACTTGAGCGCGTCAAGACTCTCCCTTGCCGGTTTAGGCATACCGCCGATTCCGACGTTAGTCGTACCAAGCATCTCGTGTATACGCACGGTATCTTCCGTATCATTTTTAATAGCATCCCAATCATAGTGAGTGCCTATTATCTCAATGCCCGCGTCATGTGCGTACTTTGCAAACCTATCCGGTAAAATGACAAAATCACCCGCAGTCTGTGCCTGTGTATATCCTATTTCGGCAAGCCTTTTAAAAGTTTCTATGATGTCCTTTTCCGTTTTCATTCTGTCACGCACGCTGTAAAGCTGTATACCGAGTTTATCCATACTTTTTCTCCTTTTAAAGTTTTATTAAAATTATTATATTACTGAAAGGTCAAAAGTCAATATAAAAATTTTGTAATAATATAAAAAATTTGCTCTGCGGCTTGCCGCAGAGCAACAAATTATAAGACCTTGCTCAAAAACTCCTTAAGTCTGGGGCTTTGAGGATTATCGAATATATCCGAAGGCGTACCCTGTTCTATAATTTTGCCGCCGTCCATAAACACAACCCGGCTTCCCACCTCGCGCGCAAAGCCCATCTCGTGCGTTACCACGACCATTGTCATGCCCTCCGATGCGAGATTTTTCATAACGTCAAGCACCTCGCCCACCATTTCGGGATCAAGCGCACTTGTAGGTTCATCAAAAAGCATTACCTCCGGCTTCATGCACAGCGCCCTGACAATCGCGACGCGCTGTTTCTGGCCTCCTGAGAGCTGAGACGGATAGTTTTCAGCCCTGTCGGCAAGCCCCACCCGCTCAAGCAGCTCCATCGCTTCTTCTACAGCCTTGTCTTTAGGAGTTTTCAGCAATTTTATAGGCGCTATTGTCATGTTGTCCAGCACAGTCTTATGCGGAAACAGATTGAAATGCTGAAAAACCATGCCCATTTTCTGGCGGTGCAGATTTATATTCACCTTTTTATCGCAGATATCCACACCGTCAAATATGATATGTCCTGACGTGGGCAGTTCAAGCAGATTAAGAGAGCGCAGAAACGTAGATTTTCCGCTGCCCGACGGACCGATTATGACGACCACCTCTCCGCTTCGTATATCAATATCCACACCGTCAAGAGCTTTTATTTTATCGCCGTTATAGTATTTACAGAGGTTTTTGACTTCAATCAATATATTATTATCGCTCACTTACCCGCAGCCTCCTCTCAAGCCTGCTTACAAGCCAGGACAGTATCATTACGATCACAAGATACACGGCCGCGACCGTAAGCAGCGGCAGAAAATAATTATATGTAACTCCGGCTATTGAGTTGCCCGCCTTTGTCAGCTCCATAACTCCGACATAGCCTGCAACCGATGTTTCCTTCAACAGCGCGATAAATTCATTGCACAATGTCGGAAGCACCGCCTTAAAGGTCTGCGGGATCACTATATACCACATGGTCTGAACATAGTTGAAGCCGAGAGAGCGCCCCGCCTCAAACTGTCCGTTGTCTACAGACATGATACCGCCGCGGAAAATTTCCGCAACATACGCACCCGAATTTATTCCAAACGCAAATATGCCGACAGGCACGCCGTCTTTGACTGATACGAATATAAGAAAATACGCTATCATCAGCTGTACTACGACAGGCGTCCCCCGTATCACGGTCAGGTATATCTTACATATAAAATTCAGAAACGAGAGTATAAAACAACCGATACCTCCGTGCTGCTTCAGGCTCTCTTTATTTTTATCATACGACGAACGTATCGCCGCAACAACTATTCCTATCACAACGCCGATGAGCAGCGCGCCCAGGGTTATGATAAGTGTATTTTCAAGACCCGTCAGCATCTGCTCATAACGGTCTTTTTTTATGAATACTGTATAAAAGTCGTCTGAAAAACCGTCAAACCACAGGGTTATGTCGGTCCAAAGCCCGTTAAACCACGCCGAAACCGATGACATTTATCTTTTCTCCTTAATATTTTCTCTTAGTCCGTAATAAACAACAGGGGCGGTCAGATCGCCGCCCCGTCATCTGTTTTATTTTCCTCATTCCTCAGAGGTTATATATTTATCTACTATCTTCTGAAGCTCGCCGTTTGCAATAAGCTCCTCAAGCGCGGTATTGACCTTATCCATAAGTTCGGTATTGTCCTTTGCTATCGCGATCGCATAATCCTCGTTTGCATATTCTGTCTCAAGGATCTTCAGTCCCTCATTTTCGCTTACATATGCCTTTGCAGGCTCATTATCGATGATAACGCAGTCGACCTTGCCGGTCTTGAGTCCCTCTACGGCAAGATTGCCGCTGGCATATGTAGTTACATTCTCCTCGCCGTAGTCTTCAGCTGCATATATCGCGCCGGTCGTTCCCTGCTGAGCGCCGATCTTCTTGCCTGTAAGATCATCGATAGTCTTTATATCACTGTCCTCTTTGACTATTACAACCTGAACACCCTTTGCGTATGATGTCGTAAAGTTTACCTGTTCAAGACGCTCGTCATTTACGGTCATGCCTGCCATGCCCATATCATATTTGCCCTGCTGTACGCCGGGTACGATAGAATCAAACTCGATATCCGCAATTTCCAGCTCCATGCCGAGTTTTTCGGCGATGAGTGCGGCTACCTCGGCGTCAATTCCTACTATTTTATCGCCGTCATAATACTCGTACGGCGGAAACTGTGCGTTTGTCGCCATAACAAGCGTTTCTTTTTGCTGTGTGCCATCGTCATTTGTTTTTTCATCATTCCCGCTGCTGCAGCCTGCCATGACTCCCAGTACAAGCACAAGCATGAGTGCGACAGCTAAAAGTTTTTTCATTATTTTCATAGCATATTTTCTCCTTTATTTTTTCTGATTGTATTATAATGAATAATATTCAGTTTGTCAATAGCATTTCTTCAATTTTATTAGAAATATTTTATTATAATATGCATAATTATACGCATAATATGCGAAATCAAAAACTTGAAAAAACACTTCCATTTTGTTTTGCTTTATTATATAATAAATGATAATACACAAATCAAAAAGGAGAGAGTGCTTATGGCATATTATTATAATGAGCCGTCACATACTTTCAGCGAATACCTGCTCATACCCGGTTACAGCAGCGCCGAATGTATACCGGCAAATGTATCTCTGAGAACACCGCTTGTAAAGTTTAAAAAAGGTGAAGAGCCGTCACTCTGGCTCAATACACCTCTCGTGTCCGCAATAATGCAGTCGGTTTCAAACGATACAATGGCAATAGCCCTTGCAAAAGAGGGAGGCATATCATTTATATATGGTTCTCAGTCAGTAAGAGATCAGGCGGAAATGGTGCGCCGTGTAAAAAATTATAAGGCCGGATTTGTAGTATCCGCTTCAAATATAAAACCGGAACAGACTCTGGCAGATATCCTTGAGCTCAAGCGTCAAAACGGTTTTTCCACTGTTGCTGTAACTGACGACGGCACAGCTCACGGAAAGCTTTTAGGCATGGTCACAAGCCGTGACTACCGTATATCGCGCATGGACCCGTCGGAAAAGGTAAAGGACTTCATGACGCCTTTTGAGCGCCTGATAACCGCTCCGGCAGGCACTACGCTCAAAGAGGCTAACGATATCATATGGGATCATAAGCTCAATGCTTTGCCGCTTATTAACGAGGATGGAACTCTTTATGCATTTGTTTTCCGTAAAGACTATGATCAGCACAAAGAAAATCCTTGCGAGCTGCTTGATTCAAAAAAACGATATATTGTAGGTGCCGGCATAAATACACGTGATTACGAAGAGCGTGTTCCCGCTCTCATAGAAGCAGGAGCTGACGTTCTGTGTATAGATTCTTCCGAAGGATATACCGAATGGCAAAGCCGCACAATCGACTGGATACGCAAAAATTACAAAGACAAAGTAAAAGTCGGAGCCGGAAATGTGGTCGACAAAGACGGTTTTCGTTTTCTCGCAGATGCCGGCGCAGATTTTGTGAAAATAGGTATCGGGGGCGGATCTATCTGTATAACACGCGAAACCAAAGGTATCGGGCGCGGACAGGCTACTGCGGTAATAGATGTGGCTCAGGCGCGCGATGAATATTTTAAAGAAACAGGAGTTTATGTTCCGATCTGCTCTGACGGCGGTATAGTACATGATTACCACATAACCCTTGCACTTGCAATGGGCTGTGATTTCTGTATGCTGGGAAGATATTTTTCCCGCTTTGATGAATCTCCTACCAATAAAATCCTAATAAACGGAAATTATATGAAAGAGTATTGGGGGGAAGGTTCGGCTCGTGCACGCAACTGGCAGCGATACGACCTGGGCGGCGACAGCAAATTATCATTTGTTGAAGGCGTTGACTGTTATGTACCATATGCCGGCTCATTGCATGACAACCTCTGCTTGACTCTGAGCAAAATAAAACACACAATGTGCAACTGCGGCGCTCTCACTATCCCTGAACTTCAGGAAAAAGCAAAAATAACACTTGTAAGTTCAGTATCTATTGTAGAGGGCGGAGCTCACGACGTGCTTGTAAAAGATTCATCTAATAAATAATTTTAAACCGGGGAGTGTATTCTCCCCGGTTTTTATATACATATTTTATATAACGCCGTCGCACAAATATTTATATCTATATTTACACAGGCGTATACAATGGTCATAAATATGACTATTGTCAAGTATATGATTAGATTTTATCCTAAAAGTATACTAAAAAAGGCGGAAAAGACATGATAAGCTACAAACCGTTTTGGGAGACGCTAAAGAGGCGCAATATTACTACCTATACGTTGATAAACAAGCATCATATCAGCAGCGCAACAATAAACCGCATGAAAAAAGGCGGAGGTATAAGCACTATGAAAATAGATGATTTCTGCCGAATTCTGGATTGCAGGGTAGAGGATATAATTACATATTTGCCTGGAAATAATGACTAAAAGTATAATTTTTCAAAAATTCATGACAAATTAATAATTTTATGATATATTATTTTGTTGCAATTGAAATTGCGCTTGTAACAACATAAATAACGGTGATATTGATGAAAATTATTACAAAAATACTGACAGCCGCGGGCGCTGCAGCAGTTACAGCCGCAGCGGTCACGGTTCATACAGTATCTGATTATGCGATCAATTCGCGCTCACGTCTTTTCAAAGACAGGCACGCCGGCGAAAAGCCGCTGCCTCAGAGCTTGTCAGCACAGAAAGTCACTATAAAAAACACGGAAGGTATTACTCTGACAGGGCATTTGCTCAAAGTACAGCATCCAAAAAGGATAGTGATAGCCGTTCACGGCTGGCGCTCATCATGGCAGCATGATTTTCGTGAACAATGTCCGATGCTGGAGCAGCTGCACTGTGATGTTTTATATATAGATCAACAGGCACACGGACTGAGCGAAGGCAAATATATAGGCTTTGGTGTAAACGAGAGATTTGATTGTCTTAAATGGCTTGAGTTTATAGAGTCGCAAAACACAAAACGGCTTCCGATATATCTGTTCGGTGTCTCTATGGGAGCTACGACCGTAATGCTTGCAAGTGAGCTTATAGGGCATGGACGTGTAAACGGAATAATTGCAGACTGCGGTTTTACATCTGCAGGTGATATTTGGCGATATGCCATTGCAATGAAATCAAAATACGGAAATAAAAGTTTTTATCGTATGTCTGACAGGATATGTCTGCGCAAAGCAGGGTATCGCGGCGACACACGATCTACACTTCAAGCCCTCAAAAACACGGATATCCCGTTTTTGTTTTTCCATGGTGACGATGATTCATTTGTGCCAGCACAAATGAGCAAACAAAACTACAACAGCTGCGTATCTCCAAAGCGACTGGTCATAGTGCCGCACGCAAAGCATGCAAGAAGCTGTCTTACCGATCCGCAACTGTATAAAACGGAGGTTTTACATTTTTTTGATCAATACGATAACAGCTACAAAACAGAATACAGAAAAGACAACTGATAATATGTCAAATGATATATCAATACTGTCGGTGGGTATAGATATAGGATCAACCACAGCAAAGATTGTCATTACCCGCAATGCAGAAGTGATCTATGAAAAATACGAGCGTCACTTTTCAAAGGTGCGCAATAAACTGCTTGAAATGCTTTATGATGCACGTGAAATTCTTGAAAACGAAAGCTTTACCGTCGCTATTTCAGGCTCAGCGGGTTTTGGACTTGCACAAAGTATCAACTTACCGTTTGTTCAGGAAGTGTTTGTCGTAGGCAAAGTGATAAATGCTCTTGAGCCTGATACTACAACAGTAATTGAACTGGGCGGAGAGGATGCAAAAATAATTTTCTTTGACGGCGGTACGGACGAGCGCATGAACGGTAGCTGCGCGGGCGGGACCGGCGCATTTATAGATCAGATGGCGTCACTTTTAAACATTACCGTAGATGAAATGGATAAGCTGGCACTGGAACACAAAAAAATATATCCCATTGCCTCTCGCTGCGGTGTTTTCGCAAAGACGGACGTCCAGCCGCTTTTAAATCAGGGCGCTGCCAAGTCCGATATTGCAGCCTCAATCTTTCAGGCAGTGGTAAACCAGACCATCGCCGGACTTGCCCAAGGAAGAAAAATAACAGGAAAAGTATTGTTTTTAGGCGGTCCGCTCTACTACTGCAAAGGTCTTCAACAGCGTTTTAAAGAGACATTAAAGCTGTCTGACAGCCAGGCGGTATTCCCTGAATATGCAAGATACGCCGTAGCTTTCGGCACAGCGATCTATGCCAGAGAATGCGCGGATATTCGGGATTTTGACGGGCTTTGCTCCGATATTGAAAAAAGCCTTAACGACAAGCCTATAATTTCTGCTCTGCCGCCTCTTTTTGCCTCTGAGCAGGATTATGAAAAGTTTTCTCAGCGACACTCAAAATCCGACGTGCCGCACAGGGATATTTCCGATTACAGCGGAAAAAGCTTTCTTGGTATAGACTGCGGCAGCACTACCACAAAGATTGTATTGCTGTCCGAAAATAAAGAAATTTTATATACGTATTACTCTTCCAACCGAGGAACTCCTGTTGAAATTATAAAAGAACAGCTGAACGAAATTTACAAGCTTTGCGGTGACAGGATAACTATTGCGGGAAGTGCCGTGACCGGTTATGGAGAAGAACTTGTTAAAAATGCCTTTGGTGTGGATATAGGTGTAGTTGAAACGATCGCACACTATACAGCCGCCAAATACTTTTGTCCAAAAGTGGATTTTATACTGGATATAGGCGGGCAGGATATCAAATGCTTCAAGATAAAAAACGGCGCAATAGACAGCATCATGCTTAATGAGGCTTGCTCTTCGGGCTGTGGTTCATTTATTGAGACATTTGCAAAATCAATGGGCTATGAAGTACCTGATTTTGCACAGCAGGGTCTGTTTGCACCGGCTCCGGTCGATTTGGGAAGCCGATGCACGGTCTTTATGAATTCATCTGTAAAACAGGCCCAAAAAGACGGGGTCAGCGTAGGTGATATTTCTGCAGGACTGTCTATCAGCGTTGTTAAAAACGCAATATATAAAGTAATACGTGCCACTGACGTATCGGAATTAGGCGAAAATATAATTGTTCAGGGCGGTACATTTTTAAACGATGCCGTATTGCGTGCTTTCGAAAGAGAACTTAACAAAAATGTTATACGTCCCGCTATTTCCGGACTTATGGGAGCTTACGGCTGTGCACTCATTTCCATGAAATGCACTGAAAGCTCCATTATTACAAGAAAGGCTCTTGAAAACTTTACTCACACCTCTAAAACAGCAGTTTGCAAAGGCTGTACCAACCACTGCACACTTACAATAAACACTTTTGAAGGCGGGAAAAAATTTATTTCAGGCAACAGATGCGAAAAAGGACTCGGATCTCTGAGCAATGCCGAGGTTCTGCCTGATCTTTACGAATATAAGCTCAATAAGCTGGCAAGTTATCAGGGAGGCTCTTCAAAGCGCGGAAAAATAGGTCTGCCTATGGCACTGGGAACTTATGAACTTCTGCCGCTATGGTACGGCATATTTACCAATCTGGGATTTGAAGTTGTACTGTCGGGCGCTTCAACACGGCGTGTATATGAAAAAGGTCAATTCACCATTCCGTCTGATACGGCCTGCTATCCCGCAAAGCTGATGCACGGACATATAATAAAACTCATGGAAGAGGGTGTCGATGCCATTTTTTATCCATGCCTTACTTATAATGTAAATGAAAAATCAGCCGACAATCATTATAACTGTCCTGTTGTGGCATATTATTCTGAACTGCTTTCGGGAAATATCGACGGCCTGAAAGAAACGGGATTCTTGTATCCATATCTGAATATAACAAGTCCTAAGGTCCTTGCGAGCGGACTCCGTAAAAGTCTTTGTCAAAAGTTCGGGGAAATACCTGCCGGGGAAGTAAAACGCGCCGTAAAAGCCGGACTTGAACAGTACAAAAATTATATGGCAGACATACGTAAAAAAGGAGAAAGTGCAATAGAATTTGCAAAAAAGACCGGCAGACGGATAATGATACTGGCCGGCAGACCCTATCATATTGACAGTGAGATATGTCACGGAATAAATAAGCTTGCAACTTCGCTGGGCTTTGTTGTCGTCAGTGAGGACAGTATATGCCATCTTGCAAAAATGCCAAGTGTTCATGTGCTCAATCAATGGACTTATCATTCGCGTCTGTACCGTGCGGCAAAATATGCATCGCAGCACTCGGATGTCTCTCTTGTACAGCTTGTATCCTTCGGCTGCGGTGTCGACGCCATAACAACCGACGAAGTACGTCGCATACTTGAAAGCAACGGAAAATACTATACACAGATCAAAATTGATGAAATAACAAACCTCGGAGCGGTCAAAATCCGGCTGCGCAGCCTGCTGGGCGCTCTCGAAATGAACGAAAGGTGATAATAATAAACAAAGAATATATTAAATTTACAAAGAAAATGAAAAAGGATTATACGATCCTTATCCCCAACATGCTTCCTATACATTTTAATATGGTAATACGCGTACTTGAAAGCTACGGCTATAAAGCCAAAATGTTGGAAAATGAAGGTCATTCGGTAGTAGAATCCGGTCTTAAATATGTACATAACGACACCTGCTATCCGGCAATACTTGTAATAGGTCAGTTTATCGACGCTCTCAAAAGCGGCAGCTATGATACGCACAAGGTCGCGCTGATGCTGTTCCAGACAGGCGGAGGCTGCCGCGCATCCAACTATGTTTCGCTGCTGCGCAAAGCGTTGATAAAGGCAGGCTACGGCTATGTGCCGGTGGTATCATTCAGCCTGACAGGGCTTGAAAAGCATCCCGGATTTAAACTTACAATACCACTTTTACACAAACTTATGTATGCTGTAACGTGCGGAGACCTTTTAATGTCCCTATACAATCAATGCCGCACCACGGAAACAGAACGCGGACAAAGCAAGGCGCTGCTTGATGAATGGACAGAAAAAATCGCACGCGGCATGCGCACGGTAGGTCCGCTCAGATATGAAAAAATCAAGCAATATTATAATCAGATAGTTCGGGATTTTGACAGTATACCCAGACGCAACGAAAAGCCTATAAAAGTCGGAATAGTCGGTGAAATATATGTCAAATTCTCAAGTCTGGGCAATAACGGTCTGGAGCAATTTCTGGTAGACGAAGGCGCACAGGTATGTGTACCGGGATTTTTGGACTTCTGCTTTTACTGTATATACAACAGCATTGTTGATAAAAAGCTATATAATATGACCAAACTGCCGCTCTTTATTTATAAATTTGCATTTAATTTTGCAAAGAGAAAACAGCAGGATATGATCAACGCAATAAAGCAAAACAGTAATTTTGAACCTATGACACCTATTGATCGTACTATTTCCCTTTGCGATGGATACATAAACCTTGGCGTAAAAATGGGAGAAGGATGGCTGCTTACGGCAGAGATGCTGGAGCTATATGATTCAGGAACCAAAAACATAATTTGTACCCAACCCTTCGGCTGCCTGCCCAATCATATCTGCGGCAAAGGAATGATACGCCCGCTTAAGGAACGAATGTCAGATATTAACATTGTTGCAGTCGATTACGATGCTGGGGCTACAAAAGTCAACCAGATAAACCGAATAAAACTTATGCTTGCAAATGCCAAAGAGCAGGAAATTGAAAAATCAGATAAAAAACAGCCGGCTTTAGTTTAAAATCATTGATTAAAAAATTTTTTTATTTTATTTGCAATAAAAACTGCCGTTAACGGATTAACTGTATGAAAGGAGTAAAACTGTTACTATGTTTTGCCTGACGTCAGCAAACAATTTGATTACAGACTCTGATAATGAAATAATAGATAGGTGTCTTTTGGATTTAGGCCGCCATGAGTCGGGCGCATTGGAAGAATTGTACCGAAAGACAAGTACATCTATATACAGCTTTGCTCTTTCTATTTTGAAAAACACGGATGATGCACAGGATATTCTGCATGACAGCTATGTTCAAATCTACTCAGCTGCCCAAAATTACAGTTCGCAGAAAAAGCCCATGGCCTGGATACTCACGGTCACAAAAAATTTGTGTCTTAAAAAACTTAATGACAAAAAAAGAATGACCGATGCAAATCCGCAGGACTTTGAGTCTCTTGCCAGCTTCGATCCATCTGTATCGGCGGAAAATAAAGTGATTATAGAACAATGTCTGAACCTGCTTTCAGACAGCGAACGGCAAATAGTAATTTTACATGCAGTATCCGGTTTTAAACACCGGGAGATCGCACACATGCTTAAAATACCTGTAGCTACTGTTCTTTCAAAATATAACAGGGCAATAAAGAAACTACAAAAAATTCTGTAAAGGAGAGTGATTTTGATGAAAGACGTTGAACTGAACTCAAAAATTAAAAATGCTTTCACCGCAGCCACCCCCGATGTTCTGGATTCTGTTCTCTCTGACTGCAGAGAAATGAAAGGAACAGTTATAGTTATGAAAAAGGAAAAAAGATCATTACCTTATATAAAATACTTTGCTGCCGCGGCAGCATGCCTTCTGTTAGTTTTGGGAGGTATACTCAGTTTTCGTATTTACGATATGAATTACTCAATTGACTCAACGGTATCATTGGACGTAAACCCAAGCATTCAGATAACCGCAAACAAAAAAGAGCGTATACTTGATGTTGTCGGACTCAATGAAGACGGCAAAAAAGTTATAGGCGACATGGACTTTAAAGGCAGTGATTTAGATGTTGCGGTAAACGCAATTATCGGTTCTATGCTTCGCAATGGTTACCTTAATGATCTTGCAAACTCGATACTGATAAGTGTTGACAACAGCGACCCCGCAGTAAGTTCTGCTTTGCAGGAAAGACTGACGCAGGAAGTCAACTCCCTGCTTCAGACCGAAAGCTTTACGGGTGCCGTGCTCAGTCAGACCATTTCAGATAATGAAAATCTTGAGCAACTCAAAAATCAGTACGGTATCACCACAGGTAAAGCCCAGCTCATTCAGGAGATTTTGAAAAATGATTCGATGCATACATTTGAGGAGCTTGTTCCGTTAAGCATAAACGAACTCAATCTACTTATGGAATCTTCCGCAACTACTCCCGAAAATGTATCCACAGTAGGAACAGCCAGTGACAAGGCATATATAGGTCAAGACAAAGCAAAAGAAGCGGCTCTTGCGCATGCGGGAATATCAGCTCAGGACGTAGCCTATTTTGAAATCGATATCGATACCGAAAACGGTGTATTGGTATACGAAATAGAATTCAAAGCAAACGGCTACGAATATGATTATGACATAAATGCTCTTACAGGTGACGTTGTCAAAAGTAAAAAAGAGGCTGATGACGATTATATCGCGCAGCAGGCTTCAGGCTCTGCCAATAACAACCAGTCTGCTCAAAATTCAGGCAGCGCGCAGGCGGAGCAAAAGCCCGGTACTGCCGGCAGCACAACCTCTTCGATAACAGAACAGAAAGCCAAGGAAATTGCTGTAAACCATGCAGGGCAGTCAATAGATGCTGTTACTTTCATAAAAGTAAACAAAGACTACGATAACGGCATACAAGTATATGAGATAGAATTCAAATACAACGGCTTTGAATACGATTATGATATAAACGCTCAAAACGGCAATATCGTCAAGAGCAGCAAGGAAAAAGACGATGATTATGTTACTCAGAAGCCTTCCGTTTCAACCGGCAACACTGCATCGGCTATAACGGAGCAGAAAGCCAAGGAGATTGCTTTGAATCATGCGGGTATATCGGAATCTTCTGTAACTTTTATCAAATCCAAACTGGATTACGATGACGGCATACAGGTTTATGATGTAGAGTTTCATGTCGGTACCAAAGAATATGAATACGAGATAGACGCCTCAAGCGGTAATATTCTTGATTACGACATGGATATAGACGACTAAACCCCATGTGGCTCAACGCTTTTTACAAACAAATTAATAACAAAAAGTCCCGTGAAAATATCCACGGGACTTTTTTGTTTTTTATCCACTCAGCTGTTTAAAACGGCAGTATAAACTGATATCCCGCGCCAAAGAAATAACACGCGGCAATAAACAGTACCGCTACGGCAATTGTCACAATCCCAAACAGCCACATATTAAAATTATATTCCTTTACGCTGTTTCTGTAATCTATCTGTTCCTGAACAGTCATATCGCTGAAAAGCTCGCCTCTGATGCGGCGTATATCGCTGTTTAGTCCCCAGACTCCCGAGCGCTCCTCAGCATTTGCATCATTAACTTCAGATTTTGTCGTAAACATAAATATCAAAGTCAATATTATACATAGCGGCAGTGCCAAAAACCATGAGAAAAATATACACACCAGAATATTGGCAAGACTCGACGCAATATAAGAAAATACAACCGCCGTGGGTGCTTTGTGCAATGTCAGCGAACGTCTGTAAACAACAGCACGTACTATTGCATAAACTATCAAAAGAAAAAAAACGGCAAAAAACAGCTTAGCCGCTGTAAGTGCGTTTTTAAACGGCAGTAAGCCTGCTGCATCTCCGATAAAAAAAGAAAATACTTTACTCATCTTTCAATCTCCTGTCTGTTATAAATCCTGTTGCTATGCCAACCTTATTGCCGGACAACAGCCACCGTTTATAGTCACGTCTCAAAGAATTATTTTCAGGCAAGGCTGCAAAATCTGACAGATCCTCTGTTCCGAAAATACGCCACAAATCATCAGTACTTTCTTCTGCGGCGACTATTTCAAATAAATCCATGAATTTCAAAATATTCGACGGCGGAGTTATTATTTTTCTGTTGTCGGGATAAAGAAGCCATGAATGACAATAAAAAACGCTACTCTTTCCGAAAAAATCTTGCGCGCATTTGACAGAATCTATGCAAAGCTCTGTTTCCAGTCTGCCCGAGGAAGGGATATGTATACTGAGCACACTTGACTGCGCCGGTAAAATTCCTGTACTTATTTTGTATTCTTTTTCAAGTCGCCTCGGTTCAAACTGAAGACGGCCGAAAGCAAATAGCTCCAGATTAAATATTTTGAATTCCCATTGTGAAACAAAAGAGCCGTACACTCCTTTTATTGTATAACATTCTGTATTTTTACATGCAAGGTCGCCCAGTACATCAAAATACATTTTCTCACTGTACCCACGACGAGTATATATTACTTTTAAATGCCTCGAAAAACACAGCATAAAAAGCATCATCACGGTAAACCGGTCAACACCCGCAAGAGATTCTATCTTTATCGCATTTTTATATACAATATCATATACCGCTGTCTCTGTTTTTTCATATTGATGTATACAGCTGTCAAAAATTTGGGAGCTTTTTATACTACCGCAAATTTTTTTATATGCAGTTTCAAAAAATCTTATTGCGTCCTCTTCAAAATTAAGATGGTTTAACAGGTCAAAAATATATCTGCACACACTGTTTACCTCTATATCCAATATTGTATATAGGTTATCTCAATTCAAAACATATGTCAATACAATGACAAATTATTTATATAAATAGTTAATTATTAATATTGACTTTATCACACATAAGTATATAATATGCGTATAGGGAAATTAATCCTCAAAATAATAATGATTTTTTGGAGGTCAAAATTATGTCAAAAACATTTCGCGTAGGTATAGTTGGCTGCGGAGGCATTGCAAACGGCAAGCATCTGCCGTCCCTTAAGTCGATTGAGAATGTTGAAATCGTATATTTTTGCGACATTATTCGTGAGCGTGCGGAAAAAGCATGCAAGGAATACGGTACGGCGGACGCAAAGGTTACTGAAAACTACATGGACGTCGTTAATTCTGATGTTGATGTAGTACATGTTTGTACACCTAACCGCTCGCACTGTGAAATTTCATGCGCCGCAATGGAAGCGGGCAAACACGTACTCTGCGAAAAACCGATGGCCATAAACGCCGCAGAGGCACTTAAAATGTATAACACATATAAAAAAACAGGTGTCATTCTGTCAATAGGATACCAGAACAGATTTACTCCGGAAAGCCAGTATGTAAAAGCCGAGGCGGAAAGCGGATTTTTCGGTGATATATATATGGCACGTGCGTATGCGATACGCCGCCGCGCTGTCCCGACCTGGGGTGTATTTTTAAATGAATACGAACAAGGCGGCGGTCCGCTTATAGACATAGGTACACATGCCCTTGACATGACTCTGTGGACTATGGATAACTATAAACCCAAATACTGCGTAGGTACTACATATCATAAACTTAATAAAGATACCAATACGGCAAACGCATGGGGAGACTGGGACCCTGAGAAATTTACAGTTGAGGACAGTGCGTTCGGATTTATAGTAATGGAAAACGGCGCTACAATTATTCTCCAGTCATCATGGGCTCTTAACACCCACAAGTCCTGTGAGGCAAAGTTTGCGCTTTGCGGAACCAAGGGCGGCATGGATATGTACGATGGGCTGATACTCAATACCGTAAAACACGGCAGGCAGGTCAACATTATGCCGCAGCTTGATGCAAAGGGCGTTGCGTTCTATGACGGCAAAGCCACAAAGCCCGCCGAAGCGGAAGCACGCTGCTTCTACAACGCTGTTGAAAACGGTACTAAGCCCATAACTCTGCCTGAACAGGCGCTTGTTGTTTCTCAGATACTTGAAGGTATCTATATTTCAGCCAAGACCGGAAAGCCTTTCTATTTCGAGGAGGAAAAATAAATGAAAATAGGTGTATTGACTGCTTTCTGCCATGACAGAAGCTTTGAAGACATGCTTAAATATTTGAACGGTATCGGCGTTCAGGCTGTAGAGCTTGCAAGCGGCGGTTACCCGGGCAAATATCATATCAATCCGCAGGAGCTTCTCAAAACTCCTGAAAAAATCAATGATATCCGCAATTTGCTTGATAAATACGGTATGGAAATATCCGCCGTTTCCGCTCACGGCAATCCCGTGCATCCCGACAAGGAGACGGCAAAAAAATATCATGACGATTTTATAAATGCAATTCTTTTTGCCGAAAAACTGGGCGTTGACACAATAGTCGGATTTTCAGGCTGTCCCGGTGATCATGAAAACGCAAAATATCCCAACTGGGTCACCTGCGCATGGCCTACAGACTATGCAAAAGTTCTTGAATATCAGTGGGATGTACTGATAAAATACTGGAAAGAAACCGCCGCGTTTGCAAAAGATCACGGAATCAAAAAAATCGCTTTTGAAATGCACCCGGGCTTTTGCGTATACAATCCGGCAACTCTTAAGCGTCTGCGTGCTGCAGTCGGTGATATCATCGGCGCAAACTTTGATCCGTCACATCTTTTCTGGCAGGGTATCGATCCTGTTGCTGCAATAAAGGATCTGGAAGGCATGATTTATCATTTCCACGCAAAGGATACATATATTGATAAATACAAGGTTGCTGTAAACGGTGTTCTTGACACCACAAGCCTTGCCGATCTGAAAAACCGCTCTTGGTACTTCAGAACTCTCGGATACGGCAGCGATGAGAAGGTCTGGAAGGATATAATTTCCGCTCTGCGTCTGACCGGCTTTGACGGTGTTCTCTCGATCGAACATGAAGACGCAATGATGACAAACGAAGAAGGACTTGAAAAAGCAGTCAAATTCCTTGCCTCAATGGTACCCACCGAAAAATTAAACGGCGACGTATTTTGGGCGTAACGGATAAAACAGTATCAGAAAGGTAAAAATACAAATGAAACATACTTTGGGGATTATTGGCTTTGGCGGAATGGGCGAGCACCATTTCAAGCATGTAACTAAAGAAATAGGCGCACTTGACATAAAGGGCGTATATGACATAAAGCCGGAGCGCGGAGAATATGCAAAATCTCTCGGTTTAAAAGCTTATGACAGCGCTGAAAGTCTTCTGGCTGACAGCGATATTGACCTTGTTCTTGTTTCCACTCCCAATGACTGGCATAAATACTATGCGATCATGGCTCTCAGAGCCGGTAAAAACGTAATATGCGAAAAGCCGGTTATGATGAACTCAAAAGAACTGGAAGAGGTCATCAATGTAGCAAAAGAATGCAAAAAGGTATTTACAGTGCATCAGAACAGACGCTGGGACAGAGATTATCTGCTTGTAAAGCGTGAGCTGGAAAGCGGCACTCTCGGAAAACCGTTCTTTATTGAAAGCCGCGTTGAAGGCGCGCGCGGTATACCCGGTGACTGGCGCTGCACAAAGGTGGCCGGCGGCGGTATGATGCTGGACTGGGGCGTACATCTTATCGACCAGATGCTGATGATGATCGACAGCCCAGTATGCGAAGTCTATGCTCAGGTGCTTAATGTTAAATACCAAAACCCTGCTAATGATGTCGATGATAACCTTAAAGTCAATCTTAAATTCAAAAACGGAGTATGTGCTCTCATTGAAGTGGGAACCTACAACATGATAACTCTTCCACGCTGGTATATATGCGGCGATAAGGGTACTATGAAAATAGATGACTGGGGCAGCGGCGCGGATATAGTCTATGCCAAAGATGTTGAAATGGTATGGGAAAACAGCATAATATACACTGCTGCAGGACCTACAAGAACAATGGCTCCCAGACCCAAGGAAACAGTAGAACAAAAGCATGTCGACATTGACGAAAAGACATCAGTTCATCTGTTTTACGAAAACGTGCTTGACGCTATCGACGGCAAGGCTGAAATCATTGTCAAACCCAGCGAGGCTATGCGTTCCATGAAGGTCATGGAGGCCGCATTCAGATCCTCGGCTGAGGGTATTTGCGTAAAGGATGAAATTTAAATGGCTGATAAAAACAACCATTCCGACGGAAAAGACACCCGTCAAATACCGAAAAAAAATATAACAGGCAGCTATCCCGGCGTAACCGGAACTTACCGGCCTCAGGCGCGCCGGGCCGCAGAAAACCGTCCGACTGAAAACGTTAGCGACAGCAAAACAACAGTGCATAATACGTCAGATTTGCGCAGCCAGTCTATAAAAAAGGACAATGCTCAAAAATCAAAGCCTGAGCAAGTAAAAAAAGGCTTTGATTTTAAACTATGGTTTTCAAAGGAAAACAACCGAGCTTTTCTGCGTCAGCTCAGATTTTACGGGCTTATTGTTCTGGCATCTTTACTGCTTACATTCGGAATAGTTAATATCAGCAATGATGTTTTTGCTTTTATCAAACCAGATGAGAGCATAATAGTTACTATTGAGCAGGGCGTCAGCACTTCCGCCATAGCAAGCTCGCTTAAAAAAGCGGGCGTCATAGACCACCCTCTGATTTTCAGACTTTACAGCAAGCTGAAAAAGGCTGACGGAAAATATCAGTACGGCGACTACACTCTCAACTCTAATCTTGCCTATGATCAGATCATCAGCGCACTAAAAAAACCGTCGGTTCAGGCGGAAACTTATACAGTTACAATAGAGGAAGGTTCTACTCAGGACGACATCGTCTCTCTTCTCTCATCAAACAAATACACTACGGCAGAAGAGCTGGACAATGCTCTAAACGAGTATGAATATGAAGATTTTGAGTTTGTGTCACAGCTGCCCGATAGACGATGCAGGCTTGAAGGATATTTGCCTGCAGGCGAATATGAATTTTACAAAGGCGAAAGTGCGGTTTCAATGGTCACAAAAATGCTGACCCGATTCAGCGAGACTGTACTGACAGAAGAAAATAAAACGCTTATTACACAATCAGGCATGTCGCTTGACGACATTATAACATTGTCTTCGCTTGTTTATGCCGAATGTGACGATCCTGGTGCTTACAAAGGCGTAGCGCGTGTACTTCTAAACCGCCTGGCAGATGAAGACGGACTTTTACAGCTCACCTGCACGATAAATTATGTACTGCCAGCGAAAAAAACGGAATTCACTGCCGACGATAAAAAAACAGACAGTGAATACAACACCTATATATATGCCGGACTACCAACAGGTCCTGTGTGCAGCCCGACCCTTTCGGCAGTGTCCGCTGTTCTGTCTCCGGAAACGTCGGATAACTTATATTTTGTAAGCGACAATGACAAAACTTATTTTGCCAAGACACCGGAAGAACACAATTCAAACCTTAATAAGGTATCTGCCTCAGCAAAAGGTACAGATACAATAAGATAATAAAAACGTATCCCGTATTCGGGATACGTTTTTTATTATGCCAATGCTCAGGCTGATATTATATCTGCGGTTTCTGAATGTATACAGCTTTCAGTTAATGCCCGGACATATTATCTCACAGCCCGCATTTTTGACATTCTGAACTATATCTTTATTCGGCATGGAATCTGTAAGAATATAGTCAAATTTATCAAATCCGCAGACAATGCTCATACAATCCCGACCGAATTTGCTGCTGTCACACAACAGCAGGCGTGTTGCGGAATTTTCCAGCATTTTTTGCTTTATATGAGCCTGATCGCGGCTTGCCTCGGTTACTCCGCAAGTCGTGGATATTCCGCCGCAGGATATTATGCACAGATCAGCATAAAATCCCGATATATAATCGACAGCGTCCGTTCCAAGCGCCGCGTCTGAATACCCGCTTACCGTACCGGGGCATATGTATACCTTAGCCGCTCCCTGCTGAGTTAACTTTAGACAGTTGCGTATCCCGTTAGTAATTACGGATACCGCACCGGCAGCGGTTAGATACGGTATCACGGCACCTGCGCTGGAACTTGAATCAATAAACACTGTAGTTTCGGGGCGCAGAAAATCACATACAAGTCCGGCAATTATGCGCTTTTTATGAACGTTTTGCTTTTCACGTATCATTCCCGGGCTTTCAACGGCGCCGCCCTGAGGCAGAAATGCTCCGCCGTGACTGCGGCTTAAAACTCCCGATTTCTCAAGCTCAATAAGATCGCGCCTTATAGTAGCCTCCGATACATACAGATTTAACGCGAGCTCCTGTACCGTTACGCTTTTTTTACTGCGCACCACATCTGCTATTTTCTGTTGTCTTTCCTTTTTCAGCATTGTTTCTCCTTTGCTGTAGACTGACGGTATTCATGCATATACCACGGTATATCGGTCAGTATTACATTAAATCCTTTTTCAATAAAGAAATCCCATGCTGCACCGGGACCCTCCAGAACTGCACGATCATCATTGTGCCATGCCGAAACATTCCAGTCGGGTCCTATCATCTCAGAGCCGGTCAGCATTATATAATCCATATCGCGAAGATAACTTATTATACTATCACTGATTATTTCATCCTGCTCTGTTTTGAAAAGCAGTTCAAAACCGGCAAGATTTATATCATATTTTTCAGCAGCATATATCTGCTCAGGAGAGTTTACTATTGCAAGATAAGGAATATTAAAGCCGGATGCTTCAAGCTCCTGCATAAATTTTTCATTAAAAGAGGTCTTGAACAAAAATCTGTCTGTCATGCCGTACTTTTCTATCAGCTCAAGCGCGCCGGCAGAATATGAAAAATCTTCAAAATTTTTGTCCCAGCAGCGGTCAAGATTGAAAAGAGTATCGTCACCTGCAAAAGCCTTGAGAAAATCCTCAAACCGGTCAAGTGTATGCCCAGTTTTTTTACCGTAGTAATTTCTTGTCTCAAGCATTTGGATCTGAGCCGTGGTCATGGTGCGGCTGTTAAGATTTACACCCAAATTCTGCTGCTCCGTCCCGTCATGTATACAATAATACTCTCCGTTTACGTCCCGTATCACATCCATTTCCACCATGTCCGCATGAAACGCAAAGCTTGCCCGGTACGCATTTATTGTATTTTCGGTAAACGTGCCCATATGCGTACCGCGGTGAGCCGCAATCAAAAAGCCTTTTTCTTTAATTTTTACTTTTATTCTCGAATTTACGGAATCATATTTATTCTCCATTTACCCTTCTCCTTTTGATTATTTCTGTTCATATTATAGCTCAAGTGTGTTTATTTTGCAATATAGTGAACAAATATAGACATTTATTTATCGATATGATAAAATATAAAAAACAAAAACGGAGGAAAAATAAATGGACAGCAGCATACTTAAAGCATACGAACTTGCCAAAAAAGCCTATGCAGAGATCGGTGTAGATACCGACAGCGTGCTTGACAAGCTCAAAAATATCAAAATTTCTATAAACTGCTGGCAGGGGGACGATGTCAACGGATTTTTATTCCAGGATATTGCTCTTTCCGGCGGTATCCAAACTACGGGCAACTATCCGGGCAAAGCTTCCACACCCGCGCAACTGCGTGCCGACATTGAGCAGGCACTGTCACTTATACCTGGAAAGCATAAGCTGAATCTGCATGCAATTTATGCTGATACGGACGAAAAAGTCGACCTTGACGAATTAGAGCCTCGGCATTTTGCAAGCTGGGTAGAGTGGGCAAAACAAAAGGGTATCGGACTGGATTTTAATCCCACATGCTTCTCACATCCGATGGCTGACAGCGGCTTTACTCTTTCAAGTGCTGATGAAAAAACACGCAGATTCTGGATAGAGCACTGCAAGCGCTGCCGCAAAATCGCAGACTATTTCGGACGTGAGCTGGGTCAGAAATGCGTTACAAACTTCTGGTTCCCGGACGGATACAAGGATATCCCGGTTGATCGTCAGGCACCAAGGGAGAGAATGAAAAGTGCGCTTGATGAAGTATTTGCAGAAGAATATGACGGCAGATATAGTCTTGACGCAATAGAGAGCAAAGTATTCGGTATCGGCGCGGAGAGCTATACTGTCATTTCAAACGAATTTGCCGTGGCATACGCCGTCTCGCACTCAAAGGCATGCTGTCTTGACGCGGGACACTATCATCCCACTGAGGTCATCTCCGATAAAATACCGACCGTTTTGCTTTTTACCGACGAGCTTTTACTGCATGTATCGCGCCCGGTACGCTGGGACAGCGACCATGTTGTTATTCTGGATGACGAGCTTGTTGCCATTGCCCAGTCGCTTGTACGGACGGGACTCATCAACAGAACCCATATCGGTCTGGACTTTTTTGATGCATCAATAAACCGTATTGCTGCATGGGTAATTGGCACCCGCAATATGATCAAAGCGCTGATGCGCGCTATGCTTGAGCCGATAGAGGCTCTTAAAAAGATCGAGCTGGACGGTGACTACACCTCACGCCTTGCACTGACCGAGGAGTATAAATCCTATCCGTTCGGACCTGTATGGGATTATTACTGTGAGACAATGAATGTACCGGTTCGGGAAAGCTGGCTTGATATCGTTAAAAATTATGAAAAGAAAATTCTTACGGAGAGAAAATAATGAAAGATATAAAAACCGCGCCGTTTTTAAAAGATTTCTGCGCACTTGCCTCTAATATGTACAGACTTGGCTGGGACGAACGCAACGGCGGAAATATAAGCCTTAACATAGATGAAAAGGAAGCGTCCCAATACATAGACTTAAACGATGTAAAACGCACATTCACAATAACGTTTGACGCATCTTATCTTGCAGGCCGGCTATATCTTGTTACAGGCACCGGCAAGTATTTTAAAAATGTAGAAAAAGACCCTGAAAACAATATAGGTATTATACGCGTAGGAAAAGACGGCAAGACAATAGAGATCCTGTGGGGCTATGAAGACGGCGGACGCCCGACAAGCGAACTTCCGGCACATTTTATGACTCATATAGAGAGACTTAAAGTTGACCCGAATCATAAAATAGTTATCCATACCCACTGTACAAATGTAATTGCTATGACTTTTGTTCATTCTCTTGACGAGAAGGAATTTACAAAGACTCTATGGTACATGATAACCGAGTGTCTGGTCGTTTTCCCGGACGGTGTGGGGGTTTTACCGTGGATGGTCTGCGGAACCGATGAGATCGGTCTTGCAACTGCTGAGAAAATGAAGGACAGACGTCTGTGTGTCTGGGGAATGCACGGCATTTTCGGCACAGGCACATCGATAGACGAGGCGTTCGGACTTATAGAGACTGTTGAAAAAGCGGCTGAAATTTACATGAAGATAGCAGACAAACCGATCTTGGCGCACATCACCGACAGCCAGCTCAAAGACCTGGCAAAAGCTTTCAGCCTTACTCCCAGAGCCGGGTATCTTGACTGACAGTTATAAAAACATAATTTACGGCGCCCATCAGCGGTGCCGTAATTTTTTTACATATTTAAAAAATCAGACCCTTAATAAAGGTCTGATTTTAATTTACGCCGTCAAAAAGAAAATTCACAAATCCGGCACTTTCCTCCAAGTGATTGGAAAATATCAATAAAATCCGGATAGCGCTCAAAAAGCCCATCAACATTGCGTATTGTTGTAACGCCGTTTATATAAGTCGACATAAGTATAAGCGCCATTGCCATATACGGATCGTTTTTAGCATTCAAAACCGTATAGTCAAATTTGCGCTGCGGCCATATCCACAGATCATTTTCATTATATTCGCATCTGACGCCCAGTGCTTTGAGGTTTTCGGTTATCAGACTGCGCAGTCTGTCAAACCCCGCAAAGCCGCAGACATGAGTTTTCCCTTTTGCAAAAGGTGCAAGCAGAGCCGCCACCGGCGCAATTTTCGGAAACTCCGAAATGTCAATTTCACAGCCGCAAAGAGTATTCACCCGCACATTGACACTGTCGCCTCCGCGGGTTATTTTAGCGCCGAACGTGCGCAGGATATCCAGTACTATTTTACCGCTTTGCTCGCTTGCGGCGTTCAGGTTTGCGCATATAACAGAAGAATCAAGCGCCGCCCTTGCAAAAAACATACCGGCAAACGAATAGTCTCCGCCGTAATTGCCGATACCGGGCGCACAGAACTCACCGCGTATATCGCTTTTTTCAATTTCTATATCAGACATGTCAGCTCCGTTTCAAAATTTACCGCCGAGAACGGATATAATAAATTCACTTACCTGCTGTTGTGTAACCTGCTCTATTGACTCAAGCTCTGTATACCTGTCATACAGCTGTCTGCTGTTTTCAGAGGTCTTTGCTATAAACTCGCTGTCCGGCAGCCACTGATAGCCTTTGTCTTGGGAATAGGCGTCGGCAGCGGTATTTTTCTCATAGATTTCAGCTACATATGCACCGAATCTTTCAAGAATATTTTCAGGCGCAAAAAAATCAGGATTTTTCGCCTCAACAGCAGACCTTGCCTTGTCATACTCTGCAAGGTACTCCTCCAGGCTGCCGCAGGACAGCGCCTCCTGCTCGTTCTGCGCAAGCGTCACCATTCCGGCGGTATCAATACGAGGATACGCAGTCGTATAAATAGACAGCAGATATATTATCTCATCTCCGTAGACCCAGGGCTGTGCCTCTATTATATACTGTTCGCCCTTTTTCATGTTTATCCTGGACAAAAAATATTCTGTCGTCCCGACACAATATATCTTTGCCTGTCCGAGCGGAGTATATCCGTCTATGCTTTGGGTTATATCGACTACATAAACAGTATAGCTTGTAATGTCCAGATTGTATTTTGTGATGAGCGCATTTTCTGTACTAACCGATTCTATACGTCCGATAAATACATTTTTCTGCAGTTCAAGCGCATTTTCAAACCTTGTTGTTATGCCCGTATCGGTGCCGACTATCTTTTGATCGCCGGATTTTGTACATCCGGTACAAAACAGCATAATTATTACAACAAGGCAAATCAGTTTCTTTTTCATCATTGTTCACCGCTTGCGCCGGTATCCCAGACCTGATGTGTCGGGTCTTTATCACCGGTATCCTGTGAGGGTCTCCAAACGCCGTCCGACGGCGGCTCGCTGTCGGTTTGAGTATCAGTCGGCGGCTCGCTGTCTGTTTGAGTATCAGACGGCGGCTCGGTATCAGTTTCGGTATCAGACGGCGGCTCGGTATCAGTTTCGGTATCAGACGGCGGCTCGCTGTCTGTTTGAGTGTCCGACGGCGGCTCGCTGTCAGTTTGAGTGTCCGACGGCGGCTCGCTGTCGGTTTCGGTGTCCGACGGCGGCTCGCTGTCGGTTTGAGTATCAGACGGTGGCTCGGTATCAGTTTCGGTATCAGACGGCGGCTCGCTGTCGGTTTGAGTATCCGACGGCGGCTCGCTGTCGGTTTGAGTATCCGACGGCGGCTCGGTATCAGTGTCCGGAACGGCTATGTCATCATCTATATCCGATTCCGGATCCTGTTCATCCTCATAAACAGAAGGTGAGTAAAGATTTACGACCTGTTCAAAGTAAACATTCTGTCTGTCATAAAAGCTTTGTAACTTAAAGTACATATCAGATATCTTTTCGCCGAACTTAAATTCGTTTTCGCTTTCGATTCTATCCTTGATTGCCTCGGAAATACTGAATTTTGAGGAAAGATCCAATTCCACACCGGTATCTATCAGATTCTTATAAAAAACAGGGGTGGAGTACTGATTTATAAGCATCGTATCATTTAAACGTGCTATTTCCAGCATATCACAGTAGTCAGGTTTTATATATACGCGGATATAGTGCGGCGACCATGAATCGTATGGGTTTTCAACACGAAGAGTCATACTGCTGATGTCAAAAACATTCATATCCTTGGGCATTTCCAACTTAAAGGAAGAGGTTGTACCAAGTTCAAAGTCATCGGTGCCCAGAGTATCCAGAAGATAGCTCTGTGTATAATTGCCGTCAGAATCAGCACTGAAGAAAGTCACATCAAGATATATTCTTCCGTCATAATCAAGTGAATCAAGGTCCGGGATATGAACACCTTTTGTATAATAAGTCAGAATGTCGTTTTGTATCTCGATATTTACAGTTTCTATATCAACATAAAGGTAACCGGCACCGTTGAGTCCCAGCGAGTCAAGCGCATCAGACTTCAGCTGTGCGTTTACAAGCTCTGATGCTCCCTTCTGAGTAAGTTCAAGATAATATGTGTAAATCTGCTTTGAACGGTTATATTTATTATTGGCGGAATGTACTATCTCAAGAGTCGACTGCTTTATTTCATTGTCTCCTGAGCCGAAAACCGCCGTCTCCTCCCAGGTTTCCCGCGCAAGCATGACTGTCTCATTGCCCAGCATAAAATACACTCGCACCCAGCGGCAGTGCCAGCTGTCATAATTATTGTTTATATCAGGAAGCACCGCTACTGTGTATTCTGTAATATCAAATGGCGTGTACCCAAACGGAAGTATAATCGTAAAAGTGTCAGTCATACCGCTTTCAAAGTTATCGTAGTTTGAGTTATTAAGCGCAAACTCGGCGGTATTGCCGTCTGAAAACGTAAGCTTCAGGTTGACATTGCCTCTGTCAAGTCCCACACCCTTGGGTTTTATATAGTTTTCGTCATCTGTTTTCAGCGTGACCTGAATACGATTTGAAGACCCGAGTGCGTACAGAGATTTAAGATACCCGACAGAATCGTCAAATTCAGTCATGGTAAGTCTTTTTATAATTTTGGCATCCGTATCAAAAAAGGCATATGCATACCTGGAAAAAAGCGAAACGCCCACGCACAGCAGTATAACCGCAAAAAGCGACAGGCAGCCTGTAATAAACGGTACGCTTTTTATAAAATCACGAAACTTTTTGCTTTTCAAAAAGTTTCTGAGTTTTCTAAACGCAAATTTTAAATTTATGACAAGCCATTTTTTCAGACGTTTTCTGTAAAGCAGGTCATTGAATTTATCAATAAATCTTTTCAAGAGCATATTTCCTTTCAGAGAAATAACAATACATTATAATTATATCATAAATAATTTGATTTTTAAATGTTTTTTTAAATTTAACATTTTTGTGAATAATGAAAAAATTATTGACAATAATATTTACGAGCCCAAAGGAGAGATGAAAAATGATAGATAAGCTGGCGCTTACACTCGTGACCATCGGAGCTATCAACTGGGGCAGCGTCGGACTGTTTAAGTTTGACATAGTGGGATTTATTTTCGGCGGTACCGACTCGCTCGTCAGCCGTATAATTTTCACACTCGTTGGCCTTGCAGGTCTGTGGACGATTTCAATACTTTTCAAGAGAATCGTTCCCTCAGATTCTGTTATAACCGAGAATCACGAATAAAAATCACGGCGGATTTCCGCCGTGATTTTTATATTTTTTAATTGTTTTCGTTTCTCAAAACGTCCATCGTATTTTCACGTCTGAGCCGTGACATGGAATAAATCATCGCTCCGAATACCACCGCAAACACGCTGAAAACCGATATGGCTATACTGTACCAGGGAATATAAAACTCGGTTATATACCCGTTTGTTATAACTCCGTAAATAAGAAATGTGACCGCCACCGCCGCAGGGATTCCTATCGCCAGTCCGCGTATACCGCATATGATGCATTCATAATTCATCATTTTATAAAAGCCCTTTTTGGTCATTCCCACCGACTTGAACATGGCAAGCTCGCGCCTGCGCATAAATATATTCATTGACACCGTATTAAAGACGTTGGTCATGGCTATAAGGGATATCAGTATTATAAATCCGTAGGCAAACACATTTATTATCGTTATCAGATGCCTGTCACGCTCATATTGAGCGGCATAGTCGTACAGCCCCGCTTTGTCAGCATTCATATCGTCGAGTATGCGCGTCATGCTGTCATAACTCTTGCTGTGGTCGTCCGACAAAAACAGCATATACGAAACTCCGCTTTCCATAAGCTCACCGCCTGCGCTCTCAGGGTAAATAAACGCAAGCTCGTCAAAGACATAGTAAGGATTTTCCTTTAAAAATCCCGAGATTTTCAAATCTGTTTTTTCAAATGCCTGATGTATGTCGATCTTCAGCATATCATCTTCGGTGACGGGCAGCTGCTCGTTATTACCTCTCACATCGGGGATATAATACGCCATGCCGTTCTTTACTGTATAAAAACTGTGCCCGTCTATCTGCTGCATCTCATAAACGCTCAGTGTATTTGTGCTCATGATCTGCTGTTTGTTCAGATATTCAAGCTTATACATTACAAGATCTCCGTCATCATTGGGCTGATACATAGTATAGTTATCATAGACTATCGCGCCCGGATCGTTAATATCTATTTCTATGCCGTTTTCTTCGGCAAGTCTTTTATACAGATCATCATCGATAAAATAAAATGCCGGTGTTATCCTGTCAAGGTCTCCCATGTCATCGGCAGACTGCGGATTGCCGTTATACAATATACTGAGTGCCCGGTCGGATACATATTTCCATTCCGTAAAGTAGTTTAAGCCGTTACAGCGTGTATACAATATGCTGTCCGTGATGCTTTGGGCCGAAGACAGCGCGTCGTATACAGCACGGGTGTTCTGTGTGTTTTGATCGTCATACACGATGTAGCTTAAATCGTAATCGAGTGTACCGTCGTACGTGTTTGCCGAATCGGTCAGATATTTGCAGAATGACGATGCCGAAATAAACAGCACCACGCTCACAAACAGCGAAAAGGTTGCGGCGCGGTAGCGCCTTCTGTTACGCTTGAAGTTTTTTGCGGCTACAAGACCCTCGAACCCGAAAAGACGTCTTATCACAGGCGACATTCTGATCCTGACCTTTTTCACACTGATATCATTTGCTCTTGTCACCGCCTGCAGTGCGGGCACCCTGACAGCGCGTACGGCAGGGATAAACGCCGAAATAAAAGTCGTGACAACACCGATGAGAGCGGCTATGGCAAGCGCTGCGGGCGATATTGCAAGACTCAAAGTGATGCCGCTTCCTACACCGAAGATATCGCCCAGCGATGTAAACGCACCGGACAGAAAATAAAATGTAAGCCATATGCCTATACAGCCGGCGGCTATTCCGAGCGGAACCGCGACTATGCATAGATACAAAGCCTCATAGTACACCGTACGGCGTAACTGCTTGCCTGTGGCGCCCACCGACTTGAGTATGCCGAACTGACGTGTGCGCTCGCTGACTGATATGGAAAAGGAATTATATATCAGCGCGACGGAACCGAACATTATAAGCGCTACAAGTATTGCTCCCATTCCGAAAAATACGCGCATGGCGGTAGCATGGCGGCTTATGCCGTAAAGCATCAAAAGTTCGGTATTCGCCTTTGTGTTTTTATACTCGGATATGTTTTCATTTATAAAATCATACGTATCCGCCGCATTTTTCAGTTTATAAAACGCATCATACGTCTGCGTGCTTTCGCCTGCAGTAATACCTGTATAGCCCGGAGCGGAATAAGGCTCTATCATTGTATCAAAACGCGAGTAGAACCCGACTACGGTATATGTTTTGGTGATTTCCGTTTCCAGCTTTTCGTCCGTCTCATATGCATCGTTCTGATCCAGCACATCGCCGCCGTTCACACGCCTGCCGATATCAACGCTGAAGCTGTCGCCGAGCTTATATTCCACGCTGCCGTTAGACGACAGGTGAAGAGGAAGTATTATCTCGCCGCTGTTTGCCGGCAGTCTGCCGCTGCTCAGATGAACCGATACGAGGGAGGTCAGGTTTGGGGACATGCTGGTTATATACAGATACGGCTTGTAAGCGTTTTGCGAGCCTATATCTGCATACCCTACAATCCCCAGCGTTTCAACCTGTGTTATATTTTCGCGCTGTTCAAGACTTTTCAGCTGCTCAACGTCTACGCCCTGCGACAGTGCATGAAATCCGCCCAGCTCATACTCTATACCCTTTATCAGATACGAGCGCATGCTCGCTATCGCCTCGGTCACGGCGGTAAACATCGCAACCGACAGCACTATTCCCAAAACGGTGGCAAAGGTACGGGTCTTGTTTTTCAGAAGCGAACGCAAAGTATATTTTCCCAGTATACTCACTTTCAGTACCCCCGTATCCTGCTGTCACGTGTGATTTTGCCGTCTTCGATAGATATTACGCGGTCCGCCTGAAGGGCTATGTTTTCATCATGCGTTATAACTACCAGAGTCTGGTTGTACTTTTTGTTTGACAGCTTTAAAAGCTCCACTATCTCCTGACTGTTTTTTGAGTCAAGATTACCCGTAGGCTCGTCGGCAAGCACCACAGCAGGTGTGTTCATAAGCGCGCGGCCTATCGATACACGCTGCTGCTGACCGCCGGACAGCTGATTGGGCAGATGCTTTTCCCTCCCGCGCAGGTTAAGGGTGTCCAGCAGATCATTTAAGTAATCATTGTTTACATGCCTTCCGTCAAGCAGCACCGGCAGGCACATATTCTCAACCACATTCAATATCGGTATAAGATTATAAAACTGATAAATAAGCCCTACATGTCGACGTCTGAAAATAGCCAGCTGGTCTTCGTTCTGGGCATAAATATCCTGGCCGTCCATATAAATTTTTCCCGATGTCGGACGGTCTACTCCGCCTATCATATGCAAAAGCGTCGATTTGCCGCTGCCGGAAGGCCCGATTATAGATATAAACTCACCCTTATCAACGCTAAATGACACTCCGTCAAGCGCACGGACCTCATTGTCTCCGCTTCCGTATATTTTTGTAAGATTTTCTATTCTGAGTATCTCCATAAACCCACTCCTTTTTCTGCACATTATACAAAAGCTTGATGACAATACAATGACGCAAAAATTACACTTTATTCACATAAAAATGACAAAGGGCGGATTCTCTCCGCCTCTTGTTATACATTTTACAGTGTTATCTTTCTGTCTTTAAAATAATATTCTCTGTCTCTGTCGCCTATACTTCTCAGCACACGGCACGGATTTCCGACCGCAACGACATTTGCCGGTATGTCCTTTGTGACAACACTGCCCGCACCGATAACCGTATTGTCGCCTATCGTAACGCCCGGAAGCACTATTGCTCCCGCTCCCAGCCAGCAGTTTTTTCCTATATGCACCGGTGCGTTGAACTGGGCAACCTTAAGCCTGAGCTCCGGTAAAACAGGATGTCCGGCTGTCGCTATTATGACATTTGGTCCTATCATGGTATTGGAGCCGATATAAATATGTGTGTCGTCAACAAGCGTGAGGTTGAAATTGGCGTACACATTGTCTCCCAGATGGACATGCTTTCCGCTCCAGTTTGCATGCAGCGGAGGCTCTATATAGCAGTTTTCTCCGATCTGCGCGAACATCTCTTTTAGCAGTTTTGCGCGCTCTTGTTGTTGAGTCGGCCTTGTTGCATTGTAGTCATACAGCTTTTCAAGGCATTGCAGCTGACTTTCAATAAGCTGCTGGTCATTGCAGAAATATATATCGCCGCTGTGCATTTTTTCTTCAACAGTCATAGTACATACTCCCTTTAAAGTTCAAGAATGAGTCCCGGGCTTGCAGGGTAAACCGAGACATGATTTTGAGGGGCAAATCTGGCAAGACACTGTTCAGTGCTTGCTCTTGCAAGCAGAGGAGTGTTATTATTTTCGCTCAGATGAGCAAGCACGACGCGCCTCAGCCCGAACCCTGCAAGCTCTGTCACAAACCTGGCACAGTCGGCGTTTGACAGATGTCCCCTGTCGGATATGATCCGGGATTTAAGGGATGCGGAATAAAATCCGCTTTTCAGCATATCGATATCATGATTGCTCTCAAGCATTATATTTTCACAACCGTAAAAAGCGCTGCGCATAGACTGTGTGACAGTACCGGTATCAGTCGCTATACATATAGATTTTTCGCCGCAGCTTATCTTATACCCGACACAGGGTACATCATGGCTGCATTCAAACGTCTGCACGTCAAAGTCTTTGGTGCGTATCTGACCGTCAAACTTACTGCACATCATGACATCCGTTCCCGAATAAAAAGGAACGTCCACGGCACGGTGTATGACAGGCAGCCCCTTTATATGATCGCTGTGACTGTGGGTCACAAAAACAGCACACAGATTTTCCAGCCCGAGCCCGGCCTGTCTGAGACCGGATTTTAAAGTTTTTAAAGTTACGCCGCAGTCAATCAGAACCGCGGCGTCATCATTTTCTATAACGGCAGCATTCGCGCTGCTGCCTGAAGCTATTATTATCAGTTTCAAATCAGAAATTCGCCTTATATATTATTTGGGCAAGCATAGCCCGTGTAACTGCCGTATCAGGCTCAAATTTATTATTACCCATTCCGTCTATAATTCCTGCCTGTTGAAGCGAAGCTACGGCTTGCTTTGCATATTCGCTTACCGTGTCATAATCGTCAAATTTACAATCATCGGCAGAGGGTATATCGTCTTTATACATACGGTATACCATGGCGCACAGCTGCTGACGTGTCAAAGGCTCCTCGGGTGAGAAAAGAGTCTGCTCAGTACCGTTGGTAATGCCTGTCTGCTGAGCCCAGGCAACAGCGCCGGTATAATAGCACCCGCTCTCAACATCGTCAAAATCGGGATCGCCGTACGCATCGGTATTTATATCGGCAAGCCGGGCAAGCACAGTCACAGCCATGCCGCGGGTAAGAGTCTGAGTGGGAGCAAATGTGTCTTCTGACACACCGCGCATAACAAGCTGGGTCGCAACATGGCTTACCGCGTCGGAGTACCAGCTGAGATCCGAGACATCGGTAAACTGCGCCACGTTATCGTTATCTTCTGCTGCAAATGTCTTTGTAAGCATTTGAGAGCCATTGTCGCCAAGAGTCTTGACGGTTATATCCCCGCCGCTGAAGCTGACAAGAGTTGCTACAGTCCCGTCAACCGTATATGTTCCGTTTACAACGCTCACATAGTTTTGGTTATGAAAACCGGCATCATAGTAAGCCGAATCGCCTCCGTGTCCGAATAAGGCAACATCCGTGCCGAGCGTGTTGAGCGTCATACTGTATTTATATCCCAGATAGTTGTGTATGACAGGAGCATGTGCAAGTGCAACCTTATACTGCGCGTCACCGTAAGACTGCTGTTCAAGCCACAGCTGCTGTTTTTCTCGAACGGTCTCAAAGCTTGCAAGCCCGTTATACTCACTTGAGCTGTCAGGATACAGTCCCGCTGTGTCAAGTACCATGACAGAAACCGGTCCATACTGAATATACTCATAAAACTGTCGGGTTGAATTACGCACGATACGGGTAAGATACGGCGCGTACTCACCAAGAGTCTCGTTTTCACCTCGTACAAACACCGCCGGTATCTTTCCGCCTGTAAGCATGCCGCAGTTATAGAGCAGACCGTTTATCACCTCACTGTCATTTGCCGCATTTGTGATTATGTTACCTCCAAATACCACGACATCGTAATCCTGCGCAGCACTGCGTATTTTTGATATCATGGAACGGTCGGAATTCAAATCCGACACCATGAGCATATCGACATCGCTCTGGCCGTTGTATCCGCTAAACTCGATATATCCCGATGTAACAAGTGCGCCTTTGTCCGAATTATAAGCGCCGTGCCGGAATATCTGCTGGGATATAACCTCATATTTATTGTTTTCCAGGTACTTTTTGGGTATGCGGACGGCATGCAGGTTAGAAAGACAGCGAAGAGTTCCGCCCTCTGAATCGGTAAAGCGCATCTCTTTGCCCTCATATATGAGATGTACTTCTCCCATGGAGTTCTGCCCCTCGGTAGTTGCCCACGCAACAGTATAGGTGTCTCCTGTATCAAACACGGTAGGCTTGGTAATAAATCCGAAATCTGCCGATGCCGATCTCACCGTTTCCGCTACAGGCTTGTCATAAGCGGCAGCTACCTGGACCGGCGTTTCCTTGTCAGCCGAATAATCAGAAAAGGCGCCAACTGTACCTGCTATATTGACTGATGAGGTGTACTGCTTCAAATTTTGCCCCGCAGTCACCTGATAGTTTAATTTTTCTTCGCCGACGTCCGATACACCGTAGCAGGTGATCTGTCCGTTTTTGAGCAACAGCTGGCTGATATTGAACCCGGTATTGTTTACATGTGACCCGTCCAGCATTATGGGAAAGTCGATGCAGTACTGTGAATTATATCCGTCCGGTTCCCACATTTGAATACTGTGATAATGTCCCGCAACCATAATATCCGTACCAATGTCTGATAGATTTTCCAGCCAGTTAAAGCCGAAATGATTTATTATGTTCGGGCCGTGGCAGAATGCCACGCGATAAACAGGATCGCCTGTATAACTGTCTATGGTATTTAGCCAATCGTTTTCCTCTATGCGGTAGTTATTATAATCAACAAGCCCCGAATACTCCGGATGCGTATCTATTTTATCCTCACCGAAGTCAAGAACGACAGAGGACATAGGCCCGTACTCAAAGGTAAAATAAAATTCTCCGGTGCTCGACGGAAGATATTGAAGAAGATATCCCGAAAACTCGCCGCGTGTTTCATGATTGCCGCGTGTATACACGCACGGCACGCTGCCGCCCGAAAGCTGAGCCGCAGTATCGAATATTCCTATCTCCGCATAATCCTTGTTCTGCATATCATTGCAGATATCACCCAGCAGCATTACTATATCAGGACGGCCGCCCTTTAGATATGAAGACGCAGAAAGCACCGCGGACATGATTCCGTTTGTAGGAGTACGATGAAGGTCGGACAGTGTCCAAATATTGATTTCCTCCTGACCGTGGTAGCCTATAAAACTGCGTGTGGCAGAACAGGAGGCTCCGTACGACACGCTGTATGGTGTTCGTGACGTTACAGCGACAGAGGTGACTGTATATGCACCTGCACCGTCAAGATGGTCAACCGGCACAGATACTGTATGGATATAGTCATCGGTACGCACAACTCCTGCTTCCTCATCATACACCCTGTAGTCCTTACCCTGATAGGTGTAGTCCACATAACCGGTCGCATTTTTATCGGTAGACCAAACTATATTATATATGTCACCGCATAAAAACACCGCCGGCTCTACCTCAAGTGATATACTGTCCTGTGCAAAAGCCATGCCGGACAGCATAGTTATTGACATTATTACAGCCGTTATCACAGAGATATATTTTTTCATGATATTACTCCTTACAAATATTAACTATATTATATATTCTCTAAACATTTAAGTCAATAATATTTATTTTTTGCATATTTGCCCACAGAATCGATAAGTATAGTACAAATAAAAAAATGCGAAAATAATTCGCATTTTTTATTCAAGCAGGTTTGTGGTATTTAGGATTTCTGACAACGACTATGTATACAACAATAAGCAGTACTGCAGCCGCAACCCAAGCAAACGGACTTGCAAGGCATATTATATGATAACTTTCCTGAGCCGCGCCTATCATTGCAACAGCCCAGCGCGCACCCAGCTCTGCCACTCCGCCCAAAAACGGCATGAGTGCATAGCCGATGCCCTGAAGACCGTTGCGGAATATTATAACTACTGACAGCGGAAGCAGGAACAAGGATGAATTTTTTATGTACATATCAGTATATGGCATAATAAGGGATATATCCTCTTTCACAAACAAAACCGTCATATACTTGCCGAACAGATAAAAAACCGGACCTATAACCACTGTATAAATCACCGCCATCACCATGATGCTCCTAAATCCGCGGCGGATACGATAATACTGCTTTGCTCCGGTATTCTGAGCGCAGTATGTAGCCATTGCGGTCCCGCAGGCAACATATGCCTGAGTGCCTATCTGCTCTATTTTAGACGCGGCGGTATAGCCTGCAACCGCCAGATGCCCGAACGGATTGAGCGCCGACTGAAGTATCATACTTCCCAGCGCAGTTACGGAAAACTGGAGTGCCATCGGACAGCCGAGTCTGATCTGATTGAGCATCAGACGCCTATCAGGTATGAAGTCTTCCTTCTTAAGGTGTAAAAGCGGAACCATTTTCACTATATAGATAAAGCACAGCACCGACGACACAAGCTGTGATATGACAGTCGCGTACGCCGCACCCTCCGTGCCCATGCCAATACCTACTATAAACCATATATCAAGCACAATATTGAGCAGTGCGGAAATTATAAGAAATACCAGCGGCGCACGGCTGTTGCCAAGCGCCCTGAGCACAGCGGCAAGCAAATTGTATATAACCTGCGCAAAAAGTCCGGCGGATATTACGATAATATAGTCATAAGCCTGATCAAAGAAACTGTCCTGGGTGTTCATTATGATAAGAAGTGGTCTCATGCCAATCACTGTCACAGCAGTCATCACCACGGTTATGACCGCCGACAATATAACGGCGCTGCCGACTGTTTTGCGCATGCCCTCAAGGTCATTAGCGCCGAACTTCTGCGCGGTGACGACTGTAAAGCCTACGCACATACCGGATATCAAGCCGAAAAACAAAAACGAGATCGTTCCTGTCGAGCCGACGCCCGCAAGAGCTTGAGAGCCCAGCGTATTACCCACGATTATGGTATCTGCCATATTATAAAACTGCTGAAATATATTTCCTATGAGTATCGGCAGGGTAAACCCAATAATTGACCTTGTCGGACTGCCGTCAGTCATGCTCTTAAACAATTTCAACACCTTCTTTGGCTTACTTGAAAAACAGATTATAATTCTGTTTTACGTTTTTTTCAATAGTTTCTATCAGCTTTTTCAAAAAACACATTAAAAACCGACCGTATTCAACGGCCGGGTTTTTACAGTATTTATTTTGCGTAATCAATAGCACGGTTCTCACGTATCAGATGCACTTTGATCTGACCGGGATACTCAAGCTCATTTTCAATTTTCTGGCATATATCATGGGACAACAAAACAAGCTTGTCGTCCGATATCTGCTCGGGATTGACCATTATGCGTATTTCACGTCCCGCCTGAATAGCATATGTTTTTTCAACGCCGTCAAAGGAATTTGCGATTTCCTCAAGTTTTTCAAGACGCTTAATATAATTTTCAAGATTTTCACGACGCGCACCGGGACGTGCTGCGGAAATGGCGTCTGCCGCCTGTACTATCGCGGCAATATTGGTTTTTGTTTCCACGTCGCCGTGATGAGCCTCAATGGCGTGTACCACATCTTTTGATTCTTTATATTTTTTAGCCAGCTCGACTCCTATCTGGATATGCGAGCCCTCCATTTCAAAGTCAACGCTCTTTCCTATATCATGCAAAAGTCCGGCTTTTTTGGCAAGCGCAACATCCTCGCCCATTTCTGCCGCAATGATACCGCTCAGCTGCGCAACTTCGATTGAGTGATTAAGTACGTTTTGTCCGTAGCTGGTTCTGTATTTAAGGCGGCCCAGCAGCTTGATTATCTCGGGATGCAGACCGTGCACTCCCGTCTCAAATACTGCGCGTTCGCCCTCTTTTTTAATGGTTATCTCAAGATCACGCTTTATTTTCTCAACCGTTTCCTCTATACGGCCAGGGTGTATGCGCCCGTCCGAAATAAGCTTTTCAAGTGTAAGTCTTGCAATTTCACGGCGGATCGGGTCAAAACTTGAAAGAGTTATCGCCTCTGGCGTATCGTCTATTATAAGATCAACGCCGGTTATTGTTTCAAGCGAGCGGATATTGCGTCCCTCACGCCCTATTATACGACCTTTCATCTCATCACTTGGCAGCGCAACAACCGACACGGTAGATTCCACGACATGGTCGGCTGCGCATTTTTGTATCGCAAGCGATAACAAGTTTCTTGCCTTTTCATCTGCGTTTTCGGCATAGTGTGACTCATATTCTTTTATTTTTACCGCATATTCATGCTGCAGCTCCTGATCAAGCTTATTCAACAGCTCCGCCTTTGCAGCCTCCGAGGTATATCCCGAAATACGCTCAAGTACTGCTATCTGCGCGCGTTTCTGATCCTCAAGCTCAGCACTGAGCTGTTCTGTCTTTTTCAGCTTTTCATTAAGCTGTTCCTCTTTTTTGTCCAGGTTATCGTATTTTTTATCGAGAGTTTCCTCTCTCTGCTGCAGTCGTTTTTCCTGTCTTGTCACCTCGACACGGCGCTCTTTGATCTCTCGCTCCTGCTCGGTACGCTCTTTATGTAGCTGTTCCTTTGCCTCGAGAATAGCTTCTTTCTTTTTCGTGTCAGCTGTTTTTATCGCCTCATTGATTATTCGTTTTGCTTCTTCATTTGCAGAACCTATTTGTTTTTCAGATACGGATTTTCTGTAAAAAAATCCACATATAAAAGCAATAAATCCGGTAACAAGGGAACAGACGACTGCAATAATCGCTATTGTAAGTGCAGTCATATTATCCTCCCTTTGTCTGAATTTAAATACAGCATAGCTTCTAATATTATACATCTTATACGAAAATGTGTCAAGCATTGCATGCATATTTATTTACTATCAACGGATTTTATTCGGATGCATTATCAAAAAACAGTAGTAAAAACAAAATATGTATGATATAATTATTATATATGCTTTACGGCGGAGGGAAAAATGACAATATTTAGTTCTATTTTACTTGGAATTATACAGGGACTTGCAGAGTTTCTGCCTATTTCCAGCTCAGGCCATCTTGTTATTTTCAAAACGTTTTTGCCCGGGCTTGAAGGTCTTACCTCAGACATGACCTTTGATATTCTGCTGCATTTGGGCACGCTTATCGCTGTTATAGCGGTATACCGTAAAACCATTGCCGGAATGATTGTTGATTTCTTTAAAATGCTAAAACAGATTTTTACCGGCAAATTTTCATTTAAAAACGCGACCAAATACCAGCTGATGGATATATTCGTAATAATCGCGACTCTTCCGCTTGTGCTTGTGATGTTTGTAAATGATGTGATAGAGGAAAAAATGACAGGGCTGCTGCCTGTAGGGATTATGCTGCTTGTCACCGCCGCTCTGCTTTTTATTGCAGACCACAGCGTGCCCGGCAAAAAGGAAATACGCGATATGACGCCTTTCCAGGCACTCAAAATAGGGTTGTTCCAGATGATAGCCACTCTGCCGGGTCTATCCCGCAGCGGATCTACGATATCTGCTGGTATAAACATGGGCTTTACACGCCAGACGGCGGTTGAGTTTTCATTTATTTTGGGAATACCGGCAGTAATAGGTGCCAATATTCTCAACTTAAAAGATATTATAGGCTCGGGGATAGACAAATCCCTCATTCTTCCCTATATCATAGGAATCGTGACCGCGGCGGTATTCGGAGTACTGGCTGTTAAACTCGTGCAGTATGTCACCAAAAAGGACCGGTTCGGATGGTTTGTGTATTATTGTACGGCAGTAGGTGCTTTGGCGATAATTCTAAGCTTTGCACTGTAAGCACTGCGGCTTATGTGCTTTTATGCCGGCTTGATGCTCAAACCGCAGCTTTTTTATATTTGCATAACGCTGAAAAGGGGATATAAATAACGGTCACTTTGACGGCGCCGCCTGCGCTGCCACTCTGACCAGTTTGACAAGGATGGAAAAATGGCTGACAAAAAAACAGTAAATTCAAAAAAGAAATCCGAAACTCTTATCAAAAAACCGATACGTCGTGAAGTGCTTGACAATGTGCTGTCTGTGATCTTCTTTGCACTGACGCTGCTGCTGTTGCTGTCGGTATACCATAATTTTCTTGCAGGTTTCGGAGCGTTTCTGCGCACTGTGATGCGCTCGGCGTTCGGAAATATGTCATATCTGCTGCCGGGATTTACACTCTGGCTGGGAATAGAACTGGCAAGAGAAAGCAGACGCGTGCCGACGACCACACGGCTTTGGACAGGCCTTGCGCTTATCATCTCTCTTTGCGGAGTATGCTACCTTTTTGAAAGCAGCGATTATTTCGGGAGTTTTTCATTCTTTGAATTTTTTACAAAGGGAATACCCGATATGGTAAACCGAGCGGGCGGTATTGCCGGAGGTATATTCGCGTATCCGCTGATTTGCCTGCTGACTAAAATAGGATTTGCTATCATTTTTATAACGCTGGCACTTATATGCGCGCTCACGTTTTTTGATGTTACGCTTTATCAGATATGGAAAAAAATATGCTCGGCATTTAAAAAGCCCCAAAAAGATCCGCAGGAGCCGGAAACCGTCAAGCCGAAAATAGAAACACGCAAGCACAAAAATAAAAAAATAGATATATTTGTCGACGAACAAACCGATTACACAGAGCAGGAAGAAATGCAGCCTGATCAGATTTTTGTCAACGCAGATGACATAGACATGTCGGACGGCAAACCGATACCGTTTTTTGTACACGACGATATCAACCGCGATGAATACATAACTACAGCCGATTTTGCTGCGCAAAATATTTCAAAAAGCGGCGTTTTTGACGACACGGATACCAAGCTGCCCAAGACTCAAAAATCCGCAGCCGAGCCCCGGCGTCCTGAGCCGGAACCGGAATCCGGATATCAGTTTCCGCCAACTTCACTGCTTGAAACACCGCGTCAAACGTCGGGAATATCCAAATCAGAGCTGGATCAGACAGAACAGAAGCTTATTCAAACACTGCGGGATTTCGGTATAGACGCAACAATGGTCGGGGCTTCAGTCGGACCGATAGTCACACGCTATGAAATAGCGCCCAGCAAAGGAGTGCGCGTATCAAAGATCACTTCTCTGTCAGATGATATCGCACTGTCTCTTGCAGCTACCGCAATCAGAATCGAGGCTCCGATACCCGGCAAAGCTGCAGTCGGAATTGAAATACCAAACAAAAAAAAGAGCATGGTATACATAAAAGAGCTGCTCGACTCTCCTGAATTCATAAACGCAGATAATCCGCTCACCGTGGCTCTGGGCAAGGATATTTCCGGCAACCTTGTATTCGGGGATCTTTCAGATATGCCGCATCTTCTTGTCGCCGGCGCGACAGGCTCGGGAAAGTCAGTATGTATTAACACGATCCTCATGTCGCTTTTGTACAAGGCAACGCCTGATGAGGTAAAGCTTATACTTATCGATCCCAAGGTGGTTGAGCTGGAGGTCTACAATAAAATACCGCATCTAATTGTCCCCGTAGTTTCAAACCCCAAAAAGGCTGCGGGAGCTCTGCAGTGGGCGGTCAATGAGATGGAGCGCAGATATAATCTGTTTTTCAATGTCAATGTCAGAAACGTAAACGGATATAATGCATACGCCAAAAAACACCCGGACAAATGCGATGCCGTGCCTCAGATAGTTATAGTCATAGACGAGCTTGCCGATCTTATGATGGTCTGTGCCAAAGAAGTGGAGGACTATATAGTGCGGCTGTGTCAGAAAGCACGGGCGGCGGGAATCTATCTGATCATAGCTACACAGCGTCCGTCTGTAAATGTTGTAACGGGTCTTATAAAAGCTAATGTTCCCTCGCGCATTGCGTTTGCCGTGACATCTCAGATCGACTCCCGGGTTATACTGGACGGTTCAGGTGCGGAAAAACTTTTGGGCAAAGGCGATATGCTGTTTAAAGGACGCACAATGAACTCGGCGCGACGTATCCAGTGCTGTTTTGTAAGCGACAGGGAAGTCGAGTCTGTTGTTGAATATATCAAGCGAAACTGCGGAACTGCCGAATATGATCAGAACGCCAATGAGGCGATGGAAAACTACACAAACAAGGAAAATACTGCCGCTTCCGACCGTGATTCCGGAGAGGATCTGGACGATGTGTTCTGGCAGGCGGTACAGTTTGTAATCGAAAGCCAAAAGGCCTCGACCTCGGTTCTGCAGCGAAAATTTTCGCTTGGATACGCACGGGCGGCACGAATAATAGACACCATGGAAGAAAAGGGGATCATCGGTCCGTATGAGGGCGCAAAACCGCGTCAGGTTTTGATGACAATGGCAGAATACCAGGAAACGATGGTCAAAAGAGATGACTGATGAAAAAAATATTTATTCTTGAAGATGATGAGAGTATCTCTTCCATAATAGAATTCAACCTAAAAGCCGCGGGCTTTGAAACCGCGGCGGAGTTTGACGGTGCAAAAGGTCTGGAAAGAATTATGATTGAAAAGCCGGATCTTCTGCTTCTGGATATAATGCTTCCGTCGCTGTCAGGGTTTGAAGTGCTCAAAAAGCTGCGCGAATTCTCCGATATCCCGGTTATAATTTTAAGCGCCAGGGACAGCGAAGAGGATAAGCTTGACGGACTGTCGCTTATGGCTGATGATTACGTTACAAAGCCGTTTTCAATAAATGAGCTTATAGCGCGAATAAAGGTCAATCTGTCCCGCTGTGAAAAAAAGCCCAGACAGCAGACTGTATTTAACGTCGGGGATCTTACGGTAAACGCAGATAAGATGACAGTATGCAAAAACGGCGCAGAAATCTCTATCAGCAAAAAAGAGTATGAGATACTGATGCTTTTGATCAGCAACCGCGGCAGGGTAGTATCAAGGGAAGAAATACTTGAAAAGGTATGGGGCTACAACGGCTATCTGGGAGACCTGCATACAGTCGACGTCGCAATAGGCAGACTGCGCGCCAAGGTGGAAACGGTACCGTCTGAGCCGGAAATAATTCTCAGCCGCAGAGGCGCGGGCTATTTTGTGGTATGAAAAAAATCAGTACAAAACTTAATCTTGCGATGCTGCTTGTGACCTTTTCCGTTCTGGCTTTTGTCGGCGCAGTACTTATTTTCAACATTGTACTTGGGTACTACCGTGATTTTGAAAATGCAATGACTCTTGTCTTTCAGAGCGAGAGGTTTTACAATATATGCCGCGATTTTGACGGAGACATCGAGCCGGTGATCAATTACCTTGATGCATCAGAAAGCGTGCTGTGTCAAAGCTCTGAAAAAAACTACTATATCTTAAAAGACGGAAATATAATTAAAAGCTCGCATACCGGCGGCATACTAAAAATGACCGATAATTTAAAACAGGTGCTGCAAGGCGGATACAGCTCTGACAGGGATATAACATCCGACGCTCTTGATTTTGCCTTCAATATCGGCCGGGGATACACGGTTTATGTTGCGGACACACGCCGGGAGCTGTTTTCTCAGATACGGGATATTGCCATCTTGTTTGCTCAGGCACTGATGATAGGATTTGCACTTGCTGCGGCGCTGGGATTTATTATTTCAAAACGCCTAACAGCCTCAATAAAAAAGCTTGAAAAAGGTGCTCTTGATATGTCGCACGGCAACTTTTCCAAAATTGAAATAAAAAGCCGCGACGAAATAGGGAGTCTGTGTAAGGTTTTTAACGAAATGGGAGAACAAATCCAAAATGACTTTGATGAATTTGAAAAAGCTGAGGCGGCTCAGCGTGAGTTTGTAGCCAATGTATCCCATGAACTGAAAACACCGCTTACCGTTATAAAAAGTTACAGCCAGACTCTGCGTAAGGTTGAGACGGATGCTCAGACCAGAAACAGATTTTTGACGACAATAGACAACGAAACAGACCGTATGACACAGATCGTAAGTCAGCTTCTATACCTTTCCAAGCTGGAGCAGCAGCCTGTAGTGAATGAGAGCTTAAGCCTATTTGAGCTATGTTCACAAATAGCAGGCTCGCTCAGGATAGAAAGCGACAAAAAAGGACTTTTTGTTTATATAACCGGAGACTGCATCGTTTATTCGGACAGAGAGCTTATAAAAACAATAATATATAACCTTTTGTCAAACGCCATAAAATACAGCCATCCGGGCGGAGATATCAATATAACCGTCAAAGACAAGCCGTATGCGGCAGTGTGCGTTAAAGACAACGGCTGCGGGATTTCACCTGAGGACATGGAGCATATTTTTGAAAGATTTTACCGTGTCGACAAAGCTCGCGGAAGAAATACCGGAGGCACAGGGCTTGGCCTTGCAATCGCAAAGCAAAGCGCTGCAATGATCAACGCAACTCTGACCGTCAAAAGCAAGCAGGGCGAATTTTCCGAATTTACACTTAAATTCAACGATGGGGGAAACAATACAGCTGATGGATAAAAATATTACCTGCTTTTTTACCGGGCACAGAAACATACCGTCGCAAAAACGTGAAAAAATAACGGCACAGGTAGAGCGGGCTATTCGTATGTTGTACAGCCGAGGTTACAGGAGCTTTATATGCGGAGGCGCCGTCGGTTTTGATCAGCTATGCGCCGATTTGGTGTTGCGGCTTAAAAACGAGCTTGAAGGTATTGAACTGCGCCTTATCCTGCCATGCCTGGATCAGGATAAATTTTTCACGGATAAACAAAAAGAAAGTTACAGAAAAATACGCGCAGCGGCTGATAAAATAGATGTTCTTTATCAGAATTATACCCGATCATGCATGCTTGAACGCAACCGAAAAATGGCTGATGAAAGCTCGGTTTGCGTGGCATACTGCATAAAAGACACCGGAGGTACCGCATACACAATCGGATATGCCGCCAAAAAAAATATTTTGACTTACAGAGTAGGACTGTGATTTATTTTTTTGGCTTGTTTCAATACTCTATGATTATCTTCAACTGAGGCAAAAATCGATATGTTGATTTTTGCCTCAGTTTGTCGTATAATTTATGTTATTACAGTATTTAAGACAAATTTATATTAATTTTGGAGGATAAAAAATGGACAGCAACAAACGCCCTGAAAATATGGCAAGAATAGACAGCATTGAGCTTGCCCAAAAGTTTATTTCAGAACAGACAGAGCAAATCCTCAGTCAGGTCAAGGATAAAAAGGTTTTGCTGGCCCTGTCGGGAGGAGTTGACTCCTCCGTCGTGGCCGCACTGCTTATTAAAGCGATAGGCAAGCAACTGGTATGCGTGCATGTCAATCACGGACTGCTGAGAAAAGGCGAACCGGAGCAGGTGATACGTGTTTTTAGGGATCAGATGGATGCCAACCTTGTATATGTCGACGCCGTGGACCGCTTTTTAAATAAGCTGGCAGGCGTGTCCGATCCGGAACAGAAACGCAAGATAATAGGTGCTGAGTTTATCCGTGTATTTGAGGAAGAGGCAAAAAAGCTGGAGGGAATAGAGTTTCTCGCCCAAGGTACGATATATCCGGATATAATTGAAAGCGACGGGGTAAAAGCCCATCATAACGTCGGAGGTCTGCCGGATGATCTGAAGTTCAGTCTTGTTGAACCGTTAAAGTTACTATACAAAGATGAAGTGCGTATTGTCGGTAAAACTTTGGGACTTCCCGATGCCATGGTATATCGTCAGCCGTTTCCGGGTCCCGGGCTGGGCGTGAGATGTCTTGGCGCGATCACCCGCGACCGTCTTGAGGCAGTACGAGAATCTGACGCTATACTGCGCGAGGAATTTGCTAAAAATGGACTTGAAGGAAAAGTATGGCAGTACTTTACCGTAGTACCTGATTTTAAATCAGTGGGTGTCAAAAACGGTAAACGCACTTTTGCATATCCGGTTATTATACGTGCTGTCAACACGGTGGATGCTATGACTGCAACTGTTGAAAATATATCGTTTGATCTTCTGCAGCATATCACAAATCGAATAACTAATGAAGTTGAAGGCATTAACAGAGTTATGTACGATTTGACACCTAAGCCTTGCGCCACAATAGAGTGGGAGTGATCCCACAGGTCGAAAAAGCCCAGTCATCACCGGACTTTTTAAGGATTTGAGCCATTCGTGGCAACGAAATGGCAACAAAACTTCATTATTCAACAATAAAGAGCTAACTGATTTTGATTAAGTCAGTTAGCTCTTTTTATTTATTCTTCCGGATTGTTTTCTTTTTCTCTCTTTTCTCGACGAGTTGCGAGCCATGCATTTAAGCCGATTTTACCGATGGTAAGTAAAACGATAGCTATTACAGGAGCTAAAAAAGGAGCAGAAGTGCCCAGAACAGGAGCAAGTGCAATGGATATACCACCAACAATGTAGCTTTGAACAACGCCAGACTCTTTTAAAATGGCAAGTCTGCTATCCTTGTATTTTTCGTCTCCGGTAAAGAACGCTTCGATTTCGTCTAAAACTTTTTCAAAAAAGATAGAAGGGTTTTTTTGTGTTCCAAAAGGAACATTAGTCGGGATAGTTGCTGTTAGCCATTTGTTCGCAACCACCTCATAGTCATTTGTTTGCGCATATAGCTGGCTGATAATATTTTTCTGATATGTATTCAACGAATCAATCCAAGAGTTTGGATCAACATTGAAAATTTCACTAATATCGTTCATTCTAACATCTCCTTGATATATTCGGCTGAAATAGCGTGTGTTGTTTGATGTAAGGTTTGAGGATCGATTCCTCCAATACTTATCGAACCGTTAACTTGTGGAGCGTAGGAGCCTATTAAGAGTCCTGCAATAGCACGTTTCTCTGGTATAACAATAGGACTTCCAGATTGACCTGGACGGGATTGAATGTTCAAAACAATGTTTTTGAGTTTTATGCCGCTTGATTCAATGAGTATTTTGGCGCCAATGGATGTATCTTGCTGAGTCAAAACCATTCTACCATGATCTGAATGAGGGTATCCGAATACAGCTATAGACTCACCTACTTGAACTGAGTCTGTAGAATCCAAAACAAAATTCGATTGTACGGTAGTAGGAACTTCTAAAATACAAACATCGGCAATAGGATTGATTTCCTTAATTTTTGCAGGGATACACTGTATAGCATTATCAGAGGTATCTTGGTAGTCTTGAATGGAATTCACCTTGTTCATTACGATAACCAAACCACTATCGTTATTTCCGGTAACATGTGCTGCTGTAGCTAACAAGCCCCTTCGATTTATGAAAAAGGCGGTTCCCAATAAAGTAACACCATTTGGAGTAACTCTACCGACGGGATGCACTACATAGCTAATATCTGTAAAGTACATTTTTCTTCACTCCTTGTCTTTAATGAATTCTTCTACCAACATATCGCTGAGTTCCTGCGAAGGCACCTTTGCCCAACGCTGGGTGGTGTCAAATTCGGGATAGCGATAACGCCAACGGTCATATTCCTCCTGCGTGATCTCACCTGCTTTGAGCATAGCGGCAGCTTGCCGCCAAGCACACAGCATTTCGTGAAGCTGTGCGGCATCCTTGTTTTTACGCACATCGACCTTCAAGCAGATTTCTCCATCGGCTTCGTCGATATGGAGTCCGTATCTGTCTTCCAAGGTGAACAGCGTGTGCATCAGACCGATATAGGAATCAATGTCCGGTACGGCAAGAGCCTGCGGAGATACATCAAGAGTATCAGCCAATGCTGCAGTCAAATCGGTTTTAGGAGTTCTTGTACCTGTTTCGTACTGGGCAAGACGAACATCGGCAGACTTCTCCGGGAAGCCCACCTGCATACCAAGATATTTCTGAGTCATACCACGCATATTGCGGAAAAAGTTGATTCTTTCGCCAATAGCCATAATCATTCTCTCCTATCGTATATGTCTTGTTTTTAACATTATAACATATTTGTTTAGGATAGTCAAGATACCTTAAATAAATTTGTTTAATATTTTTCTGCAAACCTCTTGACATAAACATAAATGTTTAGTATAATAATGGCGAGGCTAAACAAATACGCTTAATTTCCTAAAAACGGCATGATAATACTCGCTCGGGCAAATCGGAGGCGACAAGAAAGTATCCGACACGAAATAAGGATAATTATGCCAAAAGCTCAGAGAGCAAAGTCAATGGGAATCTGAATCAATGTTTTAAGGATTTTTGGAAAAGACCGTTGATTTTTCCTCTCTGAAATTCCGAATCAGTGAAAGGGGTGATTTACAAAGCAATTCAAAACAACTGAATAACAGCCGCAGGAAACCATCAGTCAACCGCAGATCAACAAATCACAGGAGGTACGCTTATTGAACGAAAACAACTTTATGAGAGTCGAGGACGTGGCAAAGGAGCTTGGGATCTCTATCTCCCATTCCTACAAAGTCATGCAGCAGCTCAATAAGGAGCTGAAAGCAAAAGGGTATATGACCATCGCAGGAAGGGTCAACCGCAAATATTTTATGGAAAAGTTCTGCTACAACGGAACGGAAAGGAAGTGATCAAATGGCAGTTTATAAAGAAGAAAAAACAGGCACTTGGCGAGTGATCTACCGCTACACCGATTGGACGGGAGAAAAGAAGCAGACACAGAAGCGTGGTTTTCAGACCAAGCGTGAAGCACAGGCTTGGGAGCGTGAACAGCTCAATAAAGCGAGAGCCGATCTGGATATGACCTTCAAGAGCTTCGTGGAGCAGTACACGGCAGATATGCAGACCCGCATCAAGGAAAACACATGGGCAACCAAGGAGCATATCATCCGTTCAAAGCTGCTGCCGTACTTCGGCAAGCTGAAGATGTCTAACATCACCGCCCAGCAGATCATCACATGGCAAAACGAGCTTATGAATTACAAGGACGAAAACGGAAAAGCCCTTTCGCCCGTATATCTCAAAACGATCAACAATCAGCTCAGCGCCATCTTCAACCATGCGGTGAAGTTCTACAACCTCCAAGAAAATCCTTGCAGGAAAGCCGGCAGCATGGGAAAGAAGAAAAACCGAGAAATGCTGTTCTGGACGAAAGAGGAATATCTGAAATTCGCAGAAGTGATGATGGACAAGCCCCAGTTCTACTACGCATTTGAAATGCTTTACTGGTGCGGTATCCGTGAGGGTGAATTGTTGGCACTCACCCCGGCAGACTTCGATTTCAAGAAAGGTACGGTGAGCATCAACAAGTCCTATCAGCGTTTGAACGGACGTGATGTTATCACTACTCCCAAAACAGAAAAGAGCAACCGCATCATCACTATGCCGCAGTTTCTCATTGAGGAAATACAGGACTATCTCAGACAGCTCTACGATGTCGGTATGAACGATAGGATGTTCCTTGTAACCAAAAGCGGCCTGCACAGAGAGATGGCAAGAGGCGCACAGGAAGCGGGCGTACAGCGTATCAGAATCCACGATATTCGTCACAGCCATGTTTCGCACTTGATTGACATGGGTTTCTCTGCTACGGCGATTGCAGACCGTGTGGGGCATGAGAGTATCGACATCACTTACAATTACGCTCATCTGTTCCCGTCCAAACAGACGGAGATGGCAGATAAATTGAATATGGAAAGGAGAGCATGATTATGTCAGCAAAGAACATGGACAACCACAACCGATGGAGAAACAGAACGGTAGCGTTCCGAGTATCGGACGAAGAAAACGCACAGATTGACCTCGCTGTAAAACTCACAGGACTTACCAAACATGACTATATCACTCGCAGACTTCTCTGCAAGGATGTGGTGGCACAGGGCAATCCGAGAGTGTACAAGGCACTCAGAGATCAGCTTGCCGCCGTCCTGGATGAGCTTCGACGCATTGAAGCCGGTGAGGGGGTGAATGATGAACTGATCGACACCATCAATCTGATTGCAAGCATTATGGATGGAATGAAGGAGGACGATGCCTATGGTAATTGACACAAAAGAAAAGACTGCCCTTGCAACATCTGTTAGCGCAGATGAAAGGCAGTCCGTTCAAAACATTAATAATATTATACCCACTTCCGATACGGAATTCAATTACCCGGACGAAAATTCTACGGAAAATCTTGAAGAAATCTATCGTCAGATGCGCCGTATGGCAGACCCGCACTATCTGCACACAGTCTCCATGACTGAACTGTATCAGACTCCTTACAAGAGCAGACCGCCCATCATCGACGGTTTGCTCTACGGAGGGGCGTATATCCTCGCCGGTGCGCCGAAGATCGGCAAATCGTTCTTGGTGGCGCAGATCGCATATCACATCAGCACAGGCAAAAAGCTGTGGGAGTACGAAGTGCATCAAGGTACAGTTCTTTACTTTGCATTGGAGGACGATTATCAGAGAATCCAAAGCCGAATGTTTATGATGTACGGCGTGGAGGACAGCAGCAATCTCTATTTTGCAACAGCGGCAAACAAAATCGGAAACGGGCTTGATGAACAGCTTGAGTTTTTTATAAACGAACATCATGACACCAAGCTCATCATCATAGACACCATGCAAAAAATCCGTGAGGTTGGCGGCGAGGCATACAGCTACGCCAGCGATTATGAAATCATCGGCAGGCTCAAACAATTCGCAGACAAGCATTGCATCTGCGTTCTGATTGTCCACCACACAAGAAAGCAGCCTGCAGGAGATACCTTTGAAATGATCTCCGGTACGACAGGATTGCTCGGATGTGCAGACGGCTCCCTGCTCATGCAGAAGAAAAAGCGTACAGCGTTGGAGGCAACCATTGATGTGGTTGGACGAGATCAGCAAGATCAAATCCTCTATCTGATCAAAGACCCGAACACGCAGATATGGAACTTGGATAGAACTGAAACCGAGCTACATAGAGAGCCGCCCGATCCTGTACTGGAAGCGGTGGCAAGGTTGGTCTCTTCGGAACAACCGGAGTGGACAGGCTCTCCCTCAGAGCTTGCAGAAGCTCTCAATACCGGTATGGCGGCAAATGCCTTAACAAAGTATTTGAACGTCAAGTGCGGCAGGCTGATGGACGAATACGGTATCAGTTATGAGAACAAAGCCAAGCACTCTGGCAGACGTGTGACGCTGACCTACACAACAAATTAAACCGAGTGCGACGGTTGCGACGGTCGCAACGGTTAAAACGATACCACCAATATCACCGTCGCAATCGTCGCTATCGTTGCGGAAGCGAAAGGAAACGAAGCGAATGAAAAACGTACAGATACCCTATGAGCTGTTCGTCGATCTGGTACTTTACCACTTGAACGGTGAGGACGATTTCGATGAGGAAATCCGGCAAGGCTTGGAGCAAAAACTGGATGCCATGCTCAACCGACAGCTCTATTCTCAATACAAGACAGCCCCCACCGAAGAACAGCGGGAACAGGCAAGGCAGGAATATCTTGACCGCCGTGGAGTGCCGCAGAGCTACCGCTGGACTACTTCTCCTTGGGAGCTATGACAGGAGCGTGTCACGCTCCTGTGGATGGCAGACAAGGCAAAGCATTGGCTGACACAGCCCCTCGCAGCTCCCGTCCCCATCGAAAAATCCGCAGATTTGAAGATGGATGGCAGAGAGGATTTTCAAAATCTTCTCTGCCAAGTGGGAGGGTGAAATGAGCAAAATCCCGTTGCGAGTGAACAACCGCCCACACCGATTTTTGCGGTTTGGGTACCAGGTGCTAATCACAAAATCGGCAGAGGCTTCCGCAGAAGCCGCATACCCCCTCGGAGAGCGCAATGCACTTTTGATGGCTCCGCTGTCAAAAGTGCTTTTGCGTTACTTTTGGCAAAAGTAACAAAACCCGCCGCTGCGGCGGCGAAAGGAATATCAATTAAATAACCGCTATTTTGGAGGTGACGCCTATAAAACGAACAATCAGCGCAATGTCCGGTGATGGCGTAGTTGCTCACAACCGCCGAACCTACACCGCAGAGAATGTTGACCCGACACGCACTCATCTGAATATCGAGTATTGTTATACTCCCATAGAACAAGCGTATCACGAATTGTTCGATGAAGCTCTGGCAGAGTTCAACGCAAAGCAAAAACGCAAAGACCGTTGCATCGAAAACTATTACGAAAAAATCCGTGATGGCAAACAGGAAAAAACTTTCTATGAAGTAATTTTCCAGGTAGGCAACCGAGAGGATATGTCCGCCGAAGGAGAAAACGCAGAGTTGGCAAAAACCATCTTGGATAAGTTTTACCGCAGTTTCCTTGAACGCAATCCGCAGCTCCACGTGTACTCCGCACATCTCCACATGGATGAAGCAACGCCACATCTTCACATCGACTTCATTCCCTTTACCACCGGAAGCAAGCGAGGACTTTCCACCCGTGTATCGCTAAAACAGGCACTTGCCGATCAAGGAATTACCGGCGAAGGACGTTCTCTGACAGAGCGTGATCTGTGGGTACAGAAGGAAAAAGAAGCCCTTGCAGAAATTATGTTAGAGCACGGTATCGAGTGGGAGCAAAAAGGCGAGCAGCGTGAACATCTCAGCGTTTTGGAGTATAAACGTGAGAAGCGTCAAGAGGAACTTGCCGAGCTGACGCAGCAGACGGAACAGAAAGCACAAGAGTATTCCGCTTTGGAAAAGAAAGTGGAGAAAATTCAAAAACAAAATGTCGCAATCGAAGCCGTTGAGAAAATCGAGGCAAAACCAATGGTGCTTTCTTCAAAGGTTACGTTGGAACGCTCGGAGTACGAAAGCCTATCAACCGCCGCAAAGAAATATGTTGCCCAAGAGAAAAAAGAACACAAATTACAGAAAGCCCTGGATGCCGCACACAAGATGATCGCAGAATTGAAAAACACGGTAGCCGATCTCACAAGAAAATTGGCAGCGGCAACCAAGGAGCTTTCCGAATATAAATCTGTTCGCAACAAGCTCAACTCCGCCAACGTAGAACAGGAAAATGAGCGCCTACGCAGTAGGCTCCGAACCTACGAGGATGTGATTTCTCGAAACAATCTGTGGTCGTATTTCTCTCGAAATAGAGGCAAAACCACCACAAGAGACGAGAACCGCTGATTCCCGTGTAGAGCTGGAAAAATCGTAAATTTCTAAATGGGAGCGTTCAAATCGTACAGCGCATCATTTGAGCGCTCCCCATCCAAAAATCAGCCCACTTTTGCAGATGATGAGCTGAGAAAAATTCGTGAAAAACAGGAGGTTTTATGAAAACAGGTCTTTCCAAGAAACAGAAAACAACCAACATCTATTTTAACGAAGCAGACAGCATGATCGAGGTCTGTACCTACAATACCGCACTCAAAAACAGGCTTACCGAGTACGCCGGGAAATATCCCTCTGAGTGCCGGTTGATCGACGATGACGGAAATGGCTGTATGACCTTTGAAGTCAGCAAGGGGCGTTTCGGGTTCAAGCTGACCGCCCCCTATGACGAAAACCGCCGCAAGGCTGCAAGCGAACTGGCGAAGAAAAATACCGAAAGATTAAGGAGGCAAGAGTGATGAAAATTCTGTCCTGTGAGTTCAATATGGAAACTGCCTGCGTGGAACTGAAAATGGCAGACGGCGCGATAATCTCCATCGACTGCACCGCTGTGGAGAATGAGATTGCCGACAATATGTATCAGAGGTCAGAGCTGGACTATCTGATCTACAATGACCCGGTAGGATATGCCGAGCTGATACTAAACGGCAATCCCGAAACCTATCTGAAAACTGTAACTGTGAATAAGCCGTTTGATAGTTGAGTGAAATTTACCGCCTATAGGATACATTCTTGTGGGCGGTAATTTAGTGTATTCTCATATTGTTTAAACCGAATGGGTTGACATTATCAATCAAATAGTATATAATATCAATCAGAAGATCTAAGGAGAGGTGTTTATGACTACTTCAGAACAGATTCGTGTTTTGTGCGTAAGAACCGGTGTGAGTTTATCAGAGCTTGCTCGTAGGATTAACCAAACACCACAGAATTTTAACGCTAAACTCAAACGAAATACAATAACCCAGGACGAGCTTAATCAAATTGCAAAGGCTTTGGATGTTACATACGAACAATACTTTGTTTTAGGCAATGGTGAACTCGTTAAGTAAGAAAGGACTTTGCTATGACTGAACATAAAATCATATTTGGTGATAGTCGTTCGCTCAACCAAATCAAAGATAAATCTGTGCAGCTAATTATAACGTCGCCTCCATACTGGCAGTTAAAAGATTATGGCACGGAGGATCAGATTGGTTTTAACGACAGCTACGAAGAATACATAAATAATTTGAATTTGGTATGGAAAGAGTGCAACCGTGTTCTATCTGATGGGTGCAGATTGTGTATCAATATCGGAGATCAGTTTGCTCGTTCCGTATATTATGGCAGATACAAAGTTATTCCGATCAGAACAGAGATTATTCGTTTCTGTGAATCTCTCGGTATGGACTACATGGGAGCGATCATTTGGCAGAAAACGACGACTACGAATACCTCTGGTGGCGGTGCTATTATGGGAAGTTTTCCTTATCCTCGTAATGGTATCCTTAAAATGGATTATGAGTTTATTCTGCTTTTCAAAAAATTAGGTAATGCTCCTAAGCCCACTCAACAGCAAAAGGAACAGTCTGCAATGACAAAAGAAGAGTGGGGACAGTATTTTTCTTCTCATTGGAATTTCAATGGCGCCAAGCAGATGGGACACCTCGCCATGTTCCCGGAAGAACTTCCCAAACGACTGATTAAGATGTTTTCCTTCGCAGGAGAAACAGTATTTGATCCGTTTGCAGGGAGTGGTACGACATCGCTTGCAGCAAAGAATCTTGGTCGAAATTCTATTGGTTATGAAATCAACAGAGATTTTGAACCCATCATTCGTGAGAAATTAGGAGCAGATCAACTCAGATTAGGCGAGGATACAAAGGTGATTTTTACAGAAGACGAAATCGGAAACATTTCTTCTTTTGATCAGCTCCCTTATATTTTCAGTGATCCACATCGAATGGACAAAAAGGTTGATGTAAAGAAACTTCAATTCGGTTCAAAGATTGATCAGTCTGAAGCAAAACGTGATGAACTTTTTGGCGTAAAGCAAGTAATTTCCTCTGATAAAATTGAACTTAGTAATGGACTTGTCGTTCGTCTGCTGGGCATCAAACCTAACCCGCTATATCAAGGACAAGCTATCAGTTTCTTACAAGAGAAATTCCATAAACGAAAGGTTTTCTTAAAGTATGACACTATAAAATACGATGCAGAAAACAATCTGATGTGCTATGTGTATCTTGATAATAAAACCTTTATAAACAACCATTTGGTCAGAACAGGATATGTAGATGTCGACACATCGTTTGAATATACCTGTCAAAAGAAATTCCTAAATTCACTTCCTAATTGAAAACGGGCGGAGGTTTTCGCCTCCGCCCTAAATGTTAGTCTTCAATTTCAATGGTCAAGCCGGTCTTAGTTTTAGTGTAGTAGATCATCTTAACAGCGATTGTTTCAGATAAACGCCCCATAGTTTTGTATGTATCAGGCTTTACGGAATAAGGAACATTGCCAACATAGCCGTCAATACCAACAGATTCTTCTTCGGGAGTAGCAAGACGATAAGTTGTACCTTTGCGTTCTGCAAGAGAAGCTAAAATCGCCTTCTGAACATACATGCCGTTAAAGGTCTTAGCAATAACGAGATCTTCGACCCAATGTTTAACCATTTCACGATCAATAAGCGGAATGGCATCACGGAGATTCTGCACCTGTGCATAAATCTTATCAGTTGCTTTGTCAAAGGCATCGGGATATCTTTCTACATACCAATCGTGCCAGTTTTCAATGGTGATTTCTTTGCCAGAAGCCATAAACTCCGGAAATAACTCGGACATCTGACCGACAACAACAGGACGAGTGCCTTGTGCATTTTGATTTGCCCAGTTGATTAGCTGAGAAGTGTATTTTGGAAAGCTGAAAGTATCACTCTCATTGTAGCTTTCTATGTTCTCGTTTTTCAGTGTGTATTTCATTTGTTCCACCCCTTAAAATTCTTTTCCATCAATTCTTCGCGATCTTGTATTTTTTTAGCCCTTGATCGAAGATTGGCTTTGTATTCGTCGAGTTCGGATTGATTCGTCATTATAAAGTAACCAGAAGTATCTCCAGAAACCGGAATCCCATATTTCTTGGCACAGCGTTCAACTAATCTTCGTCCTTTTGCATGAGTGTCTTCTGTAGGATATCCGAGTCTTTGCTCGATCTCTCCTGCTGAAATTGTATTACCTTTTCCTTGATGCGCTTCCAAAAGCTGCTTAACTTTTTCTAATTCATCCATTTTTTGCTTTCTCCTCAATGAATAATTCGTATGTTTCAACCTCAAGTGCATCGGCTATACGCTGAATATTTTCAAGAGATATACTTCTGCGATAACACTCGATTGCACTGATATATGTTCTGTGAAGCCCGCACTTCTCAGCAAAGGCTTCTTGGGAGATGCCCAACGCCTGCCGATAGTGCTTCACGTTTGTTCCAAAAACTTTTACAATATCCATACTTGCAAACCTCCATATTATATGATACAATAATGAATACAATAAATCTACAGACAATAAGTAACATCTGCCTAAGGTGGTGATTAAATGACTAAAAAGGCTATAAATAAGATTATTTATTTTGACAAAGAGACCATTCGTAATATTTTGCAGGAAAGAGATCATGGTGAACTGTCAAGAGTAACCGATGTATCTTCTACGGCTCAAACTCAAGCCTCTATTACCACGGAGGCATCAGCAAAATTGAAGCTGGAAGTTCCTCTGGTTTCACGAATTTCTTTTTTGTTTACCGGTAAAATTGATGCGTCTTATGTTATCAAAAGAGACAGCACGACAACTATATCATCAACGGAAATTTCTGAATTTGAAAAACTAAAACCACTTCTTGTGTCTATCCCTAACATCCAGCTTTCTGATATTGAAAATTCTTCAACATCACTTAGAGTTGCTGGAGGATATCTCAAAATCGTCAAGGGCGGAATTGATGGCTTAGATACAAAAGAATTCAAAACTGTGATGGATAGCTATGATGGCTACGATACTTATAAGGTAGATGAAAAACGCTATGTCCGCTTTAATAATTCGGCATTTGTAAGTAACTATAAGCGAAATGATCTGCTTACAACAACCATGACGTTATATTGTATACCTGTGGGGAGTTTTGATAAAATGCGCTTTGATTTTATCCAGGAGATAAGTAAAATGGAGCGCTTAATATCAACCGCTGAAAAGCCTCAAACTTTAGCTGATTTGTATCCATCAGAAATTGAAATTAAGGGTAAAACCGACACTGCAAATGCTCAGAAAGAAATTGAAAATGTAACACTTTACGACGTTTTATATGCCTGTGTTACTGCGGAGGCATCAAATGGAGGATAAGCGAAAATATCATATAATTATCGGTTCAAAAGCTTATTTTGATGCCTCTTTGCCGGATTTTCCCGAAGAAGACGAGGTGGATACTTTTCTGGAGCTTGTAAAGCTTTCAGATGCAGCAAAACAGAGCCGTTACACTTTCGATCAATACGCAAATACGTTAATTGTCAAAAACAACAATTATCACGGAATTGTAGAGGCAGCACATGATCGTTTGGGTCCTTTGATCGAAGACTTAACAACTGATGATGCGGAAATTTTCATTCACAATCCCCCACGTGTTCTTAAAGAATATTTGGAAGATCAACATAAGCGTTCACTTATCGAGTTGGATGTTAAATCAGAAGAATATGGAATAAAGCGTGATTCCGAAATGTTTGTTGAGAATATCGCAAGCATATCATCGAGTTTGTTTGGACAGGAAAACGCAATTGCGGAAATAAGCAAGAGCCTGTGGTATTTAACAACCGTCAAACGCGAGAAGCCATACGTAATAATGTTGTATGGTAATAGTAGTTTGGGCAAAACCGAATTGGTGAGAGAGATTTCCAAAAAGTTCTTTGGTAGTAAGTGCTTAGAAAAGCATTTGTCGATGTTCAAAAACAACAATTATTCAGAGTATTTTTTCGGAGATGCATCTAATCGTAAAAGCCTTGGGTTTGACCTACTCGAACGTGAATCAAATTTGATCTTTTTTGATGAGTTGGACAAATGCCCTGAACACTTTTTCTCAGCATTCTATACGCTCTTTGATAACACCCTTTTCAAAGACGCGACGTATGATGCTGATGTGTCTGGCATTGTAATTATTCTGACATCCAATTATCAAACTGAGGATGAAATGAAAAAACAGCTCGGTCTTCCCATTTTTTATCGTATTGACAAGATGATTCATTTTGATGATTTTGGTTGCGATACGATATATGCGATCGTTAAGAGTGAAATTGAAGCCAGAAAAAGCGAATATGAAGACAAGCTAACTCCAGAAATGGTATATGCTGTCGTAAGCCCATTGGTATCCGCTACTGGTGAAAATGCAAGAACTATAAAATATAAAGTTCAGCAAGTTATTGAAGAACTCTTATTCCAAGAGGTTGTAGAGAAGATGGCAAAAAACTGAAGCAATTATGATGCCATGTAGACAAGATGAACTTGTGTTCCGTGGCAACAGAATGGCAACAAAAAATCAGATAGCCCATACTGTCTGAATAATGAAAGTAATATAGATAATCCGGGCTAAATCCCATAAGCAAATCTGTTTAAGATTTATTTTTCAGGAGCGAGTGGGAATAAATCGGTATTTTAGTTTTTTCAATATGCAGCAAGCTAAACTATATTATTGAGACAAACAACTGCCGGACATAATGTCCGGCAGTTGTTTTATTTTATATTCTTTTTAGCAGAATACCGATATTATTTTCCAAGCCGTCTCTGAATAAACTTCACTATTTCAACAAGCGGGATTATAAGAAACGCAAGACCCAGAGCAGTGAAATACTCAACGGCGGAAATAGAAGTGAAATTAAACAGTTCCACAAGAAACGGAACATAAATTACAGCGGTTGTTAAAATAAGTGCTGCGGCAGCGGCACCCCACAACCATTTATTTTGTTTTTTTATCGTAAAAATAGACTGACGTCTTGAGCGCATATTGAAAGACTGGAATATTTCCGCCATGGACAAAGTCAGGAATGCCATTGTAATACCGTCATAGCTGCGTGCTATCTCCCATACTCCGGATTCAATATAATGCCCTATAAAATATGCCGCAAGCGTTAAAATCGCCACAAGCAATCCCTGATATATGACATCCGCCCCGACTCCGCCGGCAAAAATACCGTCTTTGGAGTCACGCGGGGGTCGTTTCATCGCATCTTTCTCGCCCTCTTCCATGCCCAGGGCAAGCGCCGGCAGACTATCCGTTATTAAATTTATCCAAAGAATATGCACCGGCTCCAAAAGTACGACTCCCAGCATTGTGGCAGTAAATATACCTATGACCTCACTAAGATTGGAGGAGAGAAGAAACTGAATTGATTTTCTGATATTGTCATAAATCCTTCTGCCCTCGCCGACAGCGGAGACGATAGTGGCAAAGTTATCGTCCGCCAATATCATATCCGCCACGTTTTTGGTGACATCTGTACCTGTGATGCCCATGCCGATACCTATATCGGCTGTTTTTATAGACGGTGCGTCATTAACTCCGTCACCCGTCATGGCAGTTACCTTGCCTTTTCTCTTCCACGCTGATACGATACGCACCTTATGTTCAGGCTGTACCCGGGCGTATACTCGGTATTTTTCTATGTTTTCATCAAGCTCATCGTCACTCATACTGTCTAAAGCCTGACCCATGATCGCCTGTGACGGGTCGGTAATCAACCCCAGGTCTTTGGCAATAGCAACAGCAGTATCAATATGGTCGCCGGTTATCATGACAGCGCTGATTCCTGCATCACGGCATTTGTCGACCGCCGCTTTCACCTCGGGACGGATCGGATCTATCATTCCGTAAAGCCCTGTAAATACAAGCTCACGTTCCAAAACTTCAGGCGTCATTTCTGACGGAAGACGTGAGTACCTGCGAAATGCTGCCGCCAAAACGCGTAATGCTCTGTCTGCCATATCCTTATTCTTTGTCATTATCTCTGCGCGTTTTTCATCAGTCAATTCGACAATACCGTCTTTTGTTGCTATATGAGTACACCGTGCCAGTATTTCATCCGGAGCGCCCTTGGTATACTGAGTATATTCTTGACCGCATTCATGGACGGTAGTCATCATCTTACGCATTGAGTCAAACGGGGCTTCTCCTACACGGGGCATTTTTGACTTGAGCTCATTTTTATTAAATCCGATTTTTGCAGCATAGTTTACAAGAGCACATTCTGTGGGTTCCCCTACAGCTTCTTTTGCATCATTATCATATTCTGCATCTGTGCAAAGTGCCATTGCAGCAGCAAGTGATTTTTCATCCTCACCGTAAGTCTCCACTACCGTCATTTTGTTTTGGGTAAGAGTACCTGTCTTATCGGAACAGATAACCTGTGCACAGCCCAGAGTCTCAACAGCTGTAAGCTTGCGGATGACGGCGTTTTGCTTTGACATCTTAGTAACTCCGATCGACAAAACGATAGTAACAACCGCTGCAAGTCCTTCCGGTATTGCGGCAACCGCAAGGCTGATCGCAAGCATAAATGATTCCAAAATACTGTTTGTTGTCACACTGCCGGACTTTAACAGGCTGACAGCAAATATAACCACGCATATTCCCAAAACAAGAAGCGTAAGTATTCTGGACAGCCCTGCAAGCTTTTTCTGGAGAGGAGTTGCATTATCCTGCGCCTTTGCCAATGCATCCGCGATTTTACCCATTTCGGTGGACATTCCAGTATTGCATACTACCGCAGTTCCACGGCCGTATACTACGGTTGAACCCATATACACCATGTTCTTACGATCGCCCAGAGCAATTTTTGTCTGTCCGGAACCTATTACATCGCTTGTTTTTACAACCGGCACCGATTCTCCGGTAAGCGCCGATTCCTCCGCCTTCATTGACGCACACTCTATAATACGCGCATCGGCAGGCACAGCGTCCCCCGCCTCAAGCAGGATAACATCGCCCGGGACCAGATCTTCGCTTTTTATCGACTGCAGTTTGCCGTCACGCATCACCTTGGAATGTGCCGCCGTCATAGTTTTCAGCGCAGCTATCGCCTCCTCGGCCTTGCTCTCCTGCACCACTCCCAGCACCGAATTCAATACTACGACAAACAAAATAATAAACACGTCAGCCAGCGACTCGCCGCTGTATACCGCCGTCACTCCGGACAGTGCCGCCGCTATAAGCAATACTATTATCATAGGATCAGCAAGCTGCATGAAAAATCTTTTGATAATCCCCGGACCCTTTTTCTCCTCCAACATATTTTTCCCGTATTTTTCGGCTCTGGAGGCAGCGGATGCTGAAGACAGTCCGTCTTTTGACGACGCAAGTTCCTTCAAAACTTCGCCGCTTTCTTTTAAATGGTAGTTCATACAAAATTCTCCTCTTTGTTTTAAAACAAAAACCCATGTACAGTATTTGCCGATTTTCAGTCAATTATGACCGATCCCACAAATTCCGTACATGAGTCTGGTTATTTAAGACAATACCAGGCAGTATTGCGCCATGATGTTGACATTGCCACACTTTCGTGCAAACTACTCCCTCAACGGTTTTTTATTTATTTAATATTAACCCAAACAATCATTTTTGTCAATGTTAAATAATAAATTCTATTGAAATATGCTGTATCATCTGTTATACTTTTTTTGAAATACGGCAAATGCCGTCATAGAGGGAGATGTGTTTTATGAAGATTGCGGTTACAAACGGCGTTCCGGTAGGAGAAACTGAGCAGTTTCAATATTTAAAGGACTGCGGTTTTGACGGTACGGATTTATCTTTGGGAAGGTACTTTGAAAGATCCGGCATGTTCGGTGATATCGATAATGTGACAGATCAGCAGATAAAAGAACATTTTACGATGCTCAAAAAGCATGCGGATGCTGCGGGTTTTGAAGTATGCCAGACCCATTCCGCCTTTTCCGGCCATCCCGGAGGCTACGATTTTGATTATGACGAGATCGTTAAACGTCAGGTTGCTTCCATTAAAGCCACGCATTATCTGGGAAGCAAATACTGCGTAGTCCATCCAATAATAATGCCGGGCAGGAGATATGACCTTTTAAAGCAGGAGGCATTTGACAAATCAGTGGAATTTTACAAAAGACTGATTCCCGCTCTTGAAGAATACGATGTTTACTGCTGTATTGAAAACATGTGGGTAAGCGACCCGGTTTACGGGCATATCTGCTCCACGATACTTTCTCACGCTCAGGAAATGGTAGATATGTGCAACGTACTGGGCGACAGATTCAGGATCTGCGTCGATGTCGGACACGGTCCGCTGACACAGGACGACGCTGCGGAAATGATACGGATAAGCGGCGACAAGCTTGCGGTCTTACATACTCATGATAATGACGGCATGTGTGACCTGCATACTTTCCCGTATTCCGCTCACGGCGCTCCCTGCCGCCTGAAGCCGATGCGAATTAATTGGGAGGAATTTATGGCCGCTCTTGACGAGGTCAACTACAGAGGCGTTTTGAGCTTTGAAATCACACCTCCCGGACCGGAGCCGGTTTTGACCGCCGGATACAAATATCTTGCAGAGATAGGAAGATATCTTGTTTCGCTGCGTAAAATAAAATATTAAATTCTGCTAAAATCCATACATTAATCTTGATATTCAAAAGACCGCACAGTTTTGTGCGGTCTTTTTATGCTCTCAATATATCGCCGGGTGAAATTTCAAACGGCATTTTAATAAAAAACTTCATAAACGGATGAGGGCAGTCGGATATCGGCTGCATGTTTTCATCAAACATTTTTTCTACCGTAAACTGTCTGCCGGTATATCCCGGAGACAGAATCTGGGCGGTCTGTCCGACACAGAGCTTGTTCTTCTGCACAAAGCAGGCAAGCCGGCTATCGGCGTCATAGCTTATGCAGTCGCCGATATATGACACCGGTTTTATATATCCGCTGTCTGAGGCGATCTTCGCGTCATCCATAGGCCTGTCAAAGAAAAAACCCGTATCGTATTGCCGATGAGATACGCTTTCAAGCTCAGTGCGCCAAGCCGGATCGAATCTGTAATTATCCCCGTCGCGCAGATACGCATCCATAGCCATACGGTATGTATTTGCCGTGACCGCCGCATAATATACGCTTTTCATTCGTCCCTCTATTTTAAAGCTTTTTACTTTGCTGTCCAAAAGCTGGGGTATATGCTCTATCATACACAGATCCTTTGAACCGAAAAGAAAGGTGCCCTGACTGTTCTGCTCTATTCCCAGAGGCATATCCCTGCGCGACGGCTCGGTTATCTCATATACCCAGCGGCAGGGCTGTGCACACGCACCGCGGTTTGCGTCACGGTTTGTAAAATAGTTGGAAATAAGGCATCTTCCGCTGTACGAGACACACATCGCACCGTGGATAAACACTTCCAGCTCCAGGTCTTCGGGTATTTGACTGCGGATTTTTTTGATTTCGTCCAAAGTCAGCTCACGGCTCAGTACCACCCGCCTGGCTCCGAGTTTATAATACATAAGAGCAGTATCTGCCGAAACTACCGAAGCCTGCGTTGAAATATGTATCTCACGCTCAGGGGATATTTCTTTTACCTTGGACATGACTCCCAGATCCGCCACGATATATGCATCAAACGGAACAGGCTCAAGCTCCCTAAGGTAATTTTCAAGACACGGATACTCGTTTGGATGCGGCATTGTATTAAGCGCAAGGTATACCTTTTTGCCGTGCGCATGACAATACTGCACGGCTTTTTTCAGACCGTCATTATCAAAGCAGTCAGCACCCGCGCGCATTCCGAACATCTGCCCGGCAAGGTACACCGCATCCGCTCCGTAGCGCAGAGCGGCACAAAGTTTTTCAAAATTCCCGGCGGGAGACAGCAGTTCAGGCGTCACGGCTTTGGCTCTCCTGTAAAATATCAATCAATGCATGTGCGAGCTGATCGGGGCATGAGGTATCCTTATATCCGCAGGTGATCCCCTCCAGCCTGTCAACAGCATCCGTCGCTTTCATACCCTTTACAAGCGCGCAGATACCGCTTGTATTTCCGTTGCATCCGCCCTCAAATTCACAGGATTTTATAATCCCGTCCTCCACATCCAGAGTTATTTTTTTTGAACAGACCCCGTGAGGGATATAAGTGTATTTCATCTTAATCAGTCCTTTATTACTCGTGAAATTCTATAATAGTCGTTTGTCAGTATAGTATCAATGCCCATATCAAGGTATTCTCGTGCTTCCTCTCGGTCATCGGTATAAAACAAATTGCACCTAAGTCCGTGCTCATGCGCTTTTTCTATCATCTGCCGGTTTACATAAGGCTTAAAAAGCTGCACCTTTTGACAGCCGTTCTCCAAAGCGCGCTCAACAATGTCCCACGGCCTGTCTCCCGCACCCTGGCAAAGACAAATATCAGGCGCCGCGCTTTTGAGCATTTTAAGCACCCTGTCATTGCCGCACATAAAATACACATGTCTGCGGCAGTCATATTTATCGATCAAAGATAATATTTTTTCAATGTTTTTCGGGTCATAACCGCTGTCGTTTTGCTCTGTTTTTATATGTATATTCATAATTGTATGGCACGCGAATTTTTTAAGGATATCCTCAAAAGACGTGATTTTGAGGCCGCAGAACTCCTTGCCGAATTTGACTCCGAAATCCAGTTTCATAAGCTGTTCATATGTATAGTCATACACAAATCCGTCTCCGTCGGATGTACGCGACAGATTTTTGTCATGTGTTGATACTATTTGTCCGTCTTTTGTATACCATAAATCAAATTCTATTTCATCGGCGCCCAGCGCCACAGCAGCGCCGAAAGCCGGCATACTGTTCTCAGGCGCTATCGTACTGAAGCCTCTGTGGGCGCAGATACGCGGATAAGGCATTATTTTATCATATCTTGCTATTGCGCTGCCGGCAGGTCTGTATTTCCACGGTCGCCTGCCTTTTTCAACATACTCGAAATGCGCACTGTCAGGATTGCTGAAGCCGGCAGGCTTGTAATACTTCTTTTTCGGGTCGAATTCCACGCATTCCATGCCCACACGGCTTTTCATATTCAAAAGTATTTCTCCGTCAGGAGCGACAGCCATGCTTCCGCCCCCGGTTCGCATATCCTCTCCCATACTCACCGAGGCACGAAGTATATACGCATTTGTGTTGTAAGCACAAAACTCAGTCATTGTCTCAAGCGCATCATGCGTATCGGTGCGCTGGTGTGAACAGCCGATAATTATATCCGGTCTGAACCGCGCTATATTGGAAAAATTCTCATAAAAATAAAAATCATAGCATGTAAGAAAGCCAAAGCGCAGACCCTCCAGCTCAACGATATACGGCGTTGAGAATTCAAAGGAATACTCACTGTCAAGCTTTCTGTCAATGACCTCCGAATCGGTGAGATGCTGTTTATGATATTTTCCCGCAATACTGCCTTGTCTGTCGATAACAACGGTCGTATTTTTATTGTCGTCAAGTATGCTCAAAAACACGATCGCTCTGCACCGTTTTGCCGTCTCTATTGATTTCATCAGGATCTTATCGGCATATTTTCGGGACATATCCAAAAAGCTTTCCCTGTCCCTGACAAAACACGGCACGTCGCTGTACTCCGGCAAAACGATCATATCCATGCTTTCATCACAGCGGCACAGCGCATCGATTTCCCACTCAAAAAGTCTGTCCGCCTGAGTCGTATCGGTAGAATACAGCGGCTGTATCAGACATGCTTTCATTTTTTCCTCCTAATTGCTGTTTTCCTCTAACAGCGAGATGTCGGCAATTATGCTGTTTGAAAGATAAAACCCTCGGTCGGTAAGCCTGAGCACTCCGTTTTCAGTCTTTGCAAGCCCCTCTTTGCAGAGTCTGTTTATAAACTCGCCGCTGCGGCAAAGCCGCGACAGTTCCAATCCCTTTGACGTGCGCAAAGACAGCATGATTTTTTCAAAAAAAGCGTCCTCTATCTTCTCGGCGGTATCAAACTCAAAATCTGTTTTTGAAACAAATCCGCATGCATCGGCGGCATAGGAATATCGGGTATCTGCGATTTTAGAGTGTGCTGCAGGTCCCAGACCGAGATAGTCTTTGCCTGTCCAGTAGGCGCTGTTATGACGGCTTTCAAAGCCCGGCTTTGCATAATTTGATATTTCATAATGACTATAGCCGGCCGATTCCAGAATATTGCAGGCAAGGTAATACATTTTTTCCTGTTCACTCTCACAAGGCAGTGAAATTTTCGACCGTGCAAACGGCGTACCGTCCTCCACCTGTAAATTATAGCACGAAATATGCTCGATATCAAGACCGACAAGCGTATCAATACTGTGACAAAAACTGTCACATGTCTGAAGCGGCAGTCCGAAAATAAGATCGCAGCTTATATTGTCAAAACCCAGCTCTCTTGCTCTGCTCACCGCCTGCCGCGCATCGGCCGCGGTATGCAGTCTGCCTGCCGCGGCAAGCTCCGCATCACAAAACGACTGTATCCCCAGCGACAGCCTGTTTATGCCGCAGCTTCGCGCCGCGGTCAGAAATTCCTTGTCACAGCTCTCGGGATTTGCCTCTATCGTTATTTCCGCTCCGCTTTCAACAGTAAAATTATCATATACGGATTCTAAAAGCCTGCAAATGAGCTTTGGCGGCAGCACACTCGGTGTGCCGCCGCCTATATATACAGTATCAGCTTTTTGTTTTGTTTTTTTGCCCCAATATTCTACGCATCGTATAATAGCACTTATATATTCCTCTTTGTCAAAATCCGTCAGAGAATAAAAAGAGCAGTAATTGCATTTTTGCTTACAAAACGGTATGTGTAAATAAACAGAAATCATAGCTTTTCTGTAAACTCGTAATCGCCGCCGCCGACTGTCATCTTTTTGCTGCCGATTATTATATCCGCAGTCGAGCCGCCGGGCACGGTAAACTTATAGGTAACGCTGTCGCCGTGTATCTGCCATTGAGATTTTACGGTGCCGCAGCGTGTGTCTACGGAAGCTTTTACATACGAGAGCTGTTTTGAGGGTACAGGCTTTAAAATGATATGCTTATATCCGGGCTCTGTCTGACTTGTATTGATTCCTGCCGCCACGCCGTACATCCAGTCGGCGACCGCGCCGTATGCGTAATGGTTGTATGAGTTCATGGACGGGCTCCAGACATTGCCGTTTTCATCTATTCCGTTCCAGTGCTCCCATATCGTGGTGGCGCCAAGTTTTACCGAATAGAGCCAGGACGGGAATTTGTCCTGCAGGAGCAGGGTATAGGCAAGCTCACTGTTGCCCGTCTCGGAAAGCGCGTGCAGTATATAGGGCGTACCGACAAAGCCGGTGCTGAGAGTATCGCCGCGCTCGTGTATAAGCCGGCACAGAAGGTCGGACGTCGGCTTTCTGTCCTTCTCATCACAGAGGTTGAAATGAAGCGCGAGCACGCATGCCGTCTGGGTCCTGCAAACGGGGACTCCGTCTTTCATATAGTGAGTCCTGAAAGCGTCAACTACGTTTTTGTAAAGCTCCTCATAATAAGAAACATCCTTGCTCAGAGCATGACCGGCCTTTATCACGATGCTTGTTGACAGCGCAAAATATGCCTGTGCAATGTACTTCTTATCGGTTCCGCCGCAGTTGTCGTCCGGCTTATCCATGGCAAGCCAGTCGCCGAAATGCGAATACGGCGCGTTCCACATATATTTGTCGCCGCCGAAACGGTCGATAAAATTCACGTAGCGGCACATTGACTCAAACTGGCGCTCCAAAAGCCCGCGGTCGCCGTAGGCAAGGTAAATCTCCCATGGACAGACAGTCGCCGCGTCCTGCCACGCCGCAGACTTGACCATGGCAAGGCCTGGAATGTCGGGGATTATCGACGGTACAGAGCCGTCGCCGCGCTGGTCGAGAATCAAATCAAACAGCCATTTTCTGAAAAACTTATCTACATCGAAATTGTATGCCGCCGCGCGTACAAACACCTCGGCGTCGCCCGTCCAGCCCAGACGCTCGTCACGCTGCGGACAGTCAGTCGGCACATCGACATAGTTTCCGCGCTGACCGCGTATGATATTGTCAAACAAAGTATTCACGCGCTCGTCCGAGCACTCAAAGTAACCGGTACGCTTAATATCCGAATGAATAACGATAAAACGGAAATTTTCAGGCTTAACCTCGTACGGATATTTATCAAGCCGAACATATCTGCCGCCCATAAACGTAAAGTGCGGCTTATATGTCTGTCTGCCGTCACGAGCAATATATGTAATGCGCTGCTGAGCAGAACGCAGATTTTCGGTATAGAAATTACCGTGCTTATCAAGAATTTCGGCATGTGTGTAGGAAATTTCATCTCCCGCCTTTGCGTCCTCAAGAGTAATTTCAACATATCCCACAAGGTTATAACCAAAATCAAGAACCGTCTCACCCGCCGGCGTATGTATTATTTCTCTGACGGGATAGCTCTCATGCTCGACAATCGGCTCACCCTCCTGCGGCACCAGCAGCCCCCTGTCTATTCCGTGTCTCTTAGGGGTCTTTTCCGCTGTTTGTGTATAGTTTATTTCCGTATACGCCGCGTTGTAGCGCTCTCCGTCATAAAGAGTTGCAAACTCAACGGGAGAGGAAACTACTTCCCACGTCTCGTCGGTGTATATCTCTTCATGCGTTCCGTCCTCATAGTCAATACCGATAGCGGCAATGGCGCAGACCGACTTGCGCTCAGTCGTCTGTCGATAACCCATACGGTAAGTCCAGCCGGTAGCCACGGATATATCGATAGTATTGTCAGAGCCGAGCATATCCGTTATATCATAGGTCTGATACTGAATACGGTTGGAATAACTCGTCCAGCCGGGAGCGAGCACAAAATTTCCGACGCGGCTGCCGTTAATAACGGCCTCATAAATACCGTATGCCGTTATCTCCAGGCAAGCGCTTTTTACCTTCTTACAGGTAAAGCTTTTACGGAATACCATTGCTTTATCATCATTGCCGATAAGCGACGATGTTATCGAATGTGCATTTAAAATCATCGTATTTTGTTCCCTTCTAAAAGAAATAATTTACAGACCTATTATAAAATTATTTTTATAATTAAACAAGAGGGTGTTTTGAAAGTTTTGGGTGCTGTTTTGATATCGGAGCATAAAAGGACTTGACAGTGCGCGGGCAAATATATATAATAATTAAAAATTCAAAATATTTCGGCACTGCGTTTGAGCAGAAAAAAGTAGCGTTTGCATTGTGATTTCAGAGACGTCCCGGTCGGTGAAAGGGGCGGAGGATGCAAAAGTGCGAATTACGGTTTTGTAAGCAGCGCCGCGGTTTGGGACCGTTATATCCCGGTGTGCCGTTTTGTCACACCGTGAGCCGCGCGCAGCAATGTCCGCGGGAATCAAGAGGTGGTACCGCATATATTTTGCCCTCTGTCCGTTATCGGACAGAGGGATTTATTATTATAGAGAAAACTCAAGGAGAAAATAGAATGAAAATTTACGACGAGCTGGTAGCGCGCGGACTCATCGCGCAGGTGACTGATGAAGAGGAGATACGCGAGCTTATCGATAACGGAAAGGCCACGTTTTACATCGGCTTTGACCCTACGGCTGATTCTCTGCACGTAGGGCACTTTATGGCGCTGTGTCTTATGAAGCGGCTGCAGATGGCAGGCAACCGTCCGATAGCGCTTTTGGGCGGCGGCACGGGCATGGTCGGAGATCCGTCGGGCAGAACGGACATGCGCAAAATGCTTACAAAAGAGGATATCGACCACAATATCGAATGTTTTAAAAAACAGATGAGCAGGTTTATAGAATTCGGTGAAGGCAAGGCTATGATGCTCAACAACGCCGACTGGCTTTTGAATCTCAATTATGTCGAGCTGCTGCGGGACGTGGGCGCGTGCTTTTCGGTAAACAACATGCTGAGAGCCGAATGCTACAAGCAGCGCATGGAAAAGGGGCTTTCCTTCCTTGAATTCAACTACATGATAATGCAGAGCTATGATTTTTATCATCTGTATAAAAACTACGGCTGCAACATGCAGTTCGGCGGCGACGACCAGTGGTCAAACATGCTGGGCGGCACAGAGCTTATACGCAAAAAGCTGGGCAAGGACGCATACGCCATGACAATCACACTGCTCATGAACTCGGAGGGCAAAAAAATGGGCAAGACGGCAAACGGCGCCGTCTGGCTGGATCCGGAAAAAACAAGCCCGTATGATTTTTATCAGTACTGGCGCAACGTGGCTGACAGCGATGTTTTGCGCTGTATCAGAATGCTCACATTCCTGCCCCTTGAGCAGATAGACGAGATGGATAAATGGGAAGGCTCACAGCTCAACCGCGCAAAGGAGATACTGGCATATGAGCTTACAAGCCTTGTCCACGGCAAAGAAGAAGCGCAGAAAGCGCAGGCTACGGCTCAGGCGCTGTTCTCAAAGGGTACGGACAGTTCAGACATGCCGACGGCAAAAATCAGCGTTCAGGACAGTATGTCGATTCTGGATATCATGGTTCAGGGCGGTATCGCACCGTCAAAATCCGAGGCCAGACGGCTTGTTATGCAGGGCGGTGTATCTGTTAACGACATCAAGATAGACGACCCGAACAGAATGTTTGAAAAATCAGAGCTGGAAAATCAGCCTGTCCTTAAAAAAGGAAAAAAGAATTTCTATAAGATAATAGTTGAATAAAATTAAAATCACTTCCATATAATTTGGTGAACACAAAGTATAGGAAGTGATTTTTTTATGGAAGGATACACACGGGACTCTTTCAGGGCAATACGCGACGAAATGGAACACGCCCGACAGCAAAAACGCGGGTCAATCTTGATAACGCTTCTGATAATTGCTATTTTTATTTTTGCTGCAGGTTTTTATATCAAAACCTCAAAGCCTCAGTTATGGAACAGTGCAATTCAATACATAAAAAGCGTATCGGTCGGAGGCAAAAGTCTTGAAACTATAAGCCAAGCTCTTTTCAATAAAGCAAAAGAGGATAAAACAGAAACAAGTGAGCAAACTCAACCAACTGAAAATACAGACGGTGAATCGGGAGACATGCTGCTTACAGCTGATAATCTCAGCTTTAACTATATTTCCCAGCCGCTGAATATAGACACACTGGGCAGCGGAGCTGACAGCGACACGGCGGTTCCGGTAATGAATGCAACCGTCACATCAAATTTCGGCAGCCGAACAGACCCGGTAACAGGCGAAAAAAGCGCGGGACATCACGGAATTGATCTTGCGGCTTCACCCGGAAGCACGATCTATGCATACGCTGACGGCACTGTAACAGAAACTGGACAGAGCGATATTTACGGCAACTATGTAATTGTTGACCACGGCTCAGGTCTTTCCACCTTTTACGGACATATGTCCAGCGTGACTGTTGAAAAAGCAGACAAAGTATCGGCAGGCGGTAAACTGGGTATTATAGGCTCGACGGGCAAAAGTACGGGAATTCATCTGCATTTTGAAGTAAGGATAAACGGGGAGCGTGTCGACCCTGCGTCATATCTCTATGAAAAAATATAGAATATCGCCGCTGATGCTTATGCTGATGGCGGCGTTTATTGTTATTGACGGGACATGGTTTGCACTTTTTGCCGTGATGTGTGCGCTTTGGCACGAGATCTGGCATATGATCATTTTGCATATACTGGGAGGCAATACGCAGTCAGTATCCTTCAGTCAATACGGAATAGGCCTTAAAACAAATGTACTCAGCTACAGACAGGAAGCGGCTGCGGCACTGGCAGGTCCCGCTGCAAGCTTGGCCTTAACTGTAGTATTTGCAGTTATTGCAAGATATTTTGTTTTTACTGAAATTACTGTATTTATAGCATTCTCCAATTTTGCGTTATTTTTAGTCAACATATTGCCCGTATATCCGCTGGACGGCGGAAGAGCTTTGCACTGCTTTTTGTGTATGCATCTCAATATTCCCAATGCTATCAGACTTACAAGAATAATATCCGTTATATTTCTATTGCCCATAACGGTCTTTTCTGCTATAATACTTATCAGAACAGGATACAATCTTTCGCTTATGATAATCTGTATCTATCTTGCAATACTGCTGATCGGAGTAAAGGATATATGAAAATCGACATTAACAGCCTGCGCGATATTCTGCTGCGGGTACAAAAGCCGGCCAGGTATACAGGCGGCGAACTTTTTGAATATGTCAAGGATCCGGAAAATATTGACGTGCGCTTTGCGTTCTGCTTTCCGGATATTTACGATATTGCCATGTCCTGTCTGGGATACAGGATACTGTACAGCGCTATAAACGAAAAGGAAAACTTTTGGTGCGAGCGGGTCATGCAGCCATGGCCGGATTTTGAAAAAGAGCTTGAGTCAAATGACATTCCTCTTTTTTCTCTTGAAAGCAAAACGCCGCTTTACGAATTTGACATTATCGGATTTACGCTCCAGTACGAGATGTGCTACACCACCGTGCTCAATATGCTCAGGCTCGGGAACGTGCCCGTTTTTGCCGCTCAGCGGCACGGGCTCAAGAACATAGTCATTGCGGGCGGACCGTGCGCATACAACCCTGAGCCGCTTGCGGATTTTATTGACCTTTTCTGTATAGGGGAAGGGGAGACTCAGCTGACTGAGCTGTGTGCTCTTTATGATACCGCCAGAAAAAACGGTTACTCAAAAGACCGGTTCTTAAAAGAGGCGACGCATATCACCGGCGTTTACGCGCCGGCGCTTTACAGGACAAGCTATAATCCCGACGGTACGATAGCCGAGTTTTGCCCTATCGACAGCGACGTGCCCGAAAAAGTCACAAAACGAATAGAGCAGGACCTCGACTCGATGTTTTTTCCGAAAACTCAAATAGTGCCTTATATTGACGTTGTCCACGACAGGGTCACTATCGAGCTGTTTCGCGGCTGTATCCGCGGCTGTCGTTTCTGCCAGGCGGGCATGCTCTGCCGCCCGCTCAGGGCAAAAAGCACAGAGACTCTGACAAGACAGGCAAAGGTATTGCTTGACTGTACGGGACACGATCAGCTGTCCCTCTGCTCGCTGTCATCAAGCGACTATCCGTATATCCAGGAGCTTGTAGACAAGCTCCTGATACTGACAGAGCATAAAAAAATCAATCTGTCTATGCCGTCGCTGCGTATCGACAATTTCCCCAAGGAGCTTGCGGAAAAAATAACGCGCGTAAAAAAATCCACCTTTACCTTTGCGCCTGAGGCGGGCTCACAGCGCCTGCGCGACGTTATAAATAAAAATGTCACTATGGAGGATATCGAGAAAAGCTGCAGGATGTCGTTTGAAAACGGCAATTCATCTGTTAAGCTGTATTTTATGATAGGCCTGCCCACGGAGACAGAAAGCGATATTGATGCGATAGCCGATCTGTCGGCGCATATAGTGGATATATTTTTCAGCGTGGACAAGTCTAAACGCAACAGACACGTAACGATAACCTCATCCGCATCGGTATTTGTACCAAAGCCGTTTACCGCGTTCCAGTGGGAGGCGCAGGACGACTGCGATACTGTTTTTGAAAAGCAGCGTATGCTGAGAGAACGGTTCAAAACCATCAAAGCCCAGATCTCCCTGCACGAGCCGTACATGTCTGAGGCAGAGGCGGTGCTGGCGCGCGGCGACAGACGGCTGGGCGCGGTTTTATACGAGCTTTGCCGCTCCGGCGCGCGGCTGGAGGCGTGGGACGAGTTCTTTGACAGGCAGGCTTGGAGCTCGGCATTTGAAAAATGCGGCATCGACAAGGATTTTTACGCCCACCGCAAACGCGATTTCAGCGAGATACTGCCGTGGGATTTTATAGACGCGGGCGTTACAAAAAAATACCTGCAAAACGAAGCGCAAAAGGCATACGCCGAAAAGACTACACGCAACTGCGCCCAGGGCTGCACCGGCTGCGGCGCGTCAAAACTGATGGACGGAGGTAAGTGTGATGAGCGATTTTGTGCCGTTTGACGATGTACGCGCCGTGTTTGAAAAGACTGGCGCCGCGGTCTATTTTTCTCACCTGGATCTCATACGTACCGTGTCCCGCGCCCTGCGCCGCTCAGGACTGGATATCTGGATGACCGAGGGCTTTTCTCCGCGTCCGCACCTGGTCTTTACCCCGCCGCTGTCGCTTGGATACGAAAGCATATGCGAAATCATGGATTTTCGTCTGAATAAGGGGGCAGAGCTCGACAAAAACGCGTTTATTAAAGCATTCCCTCCCGTGCTCAAAATACGTGATGTGTATCTGCCCGAACGCAAAATGAAGGAAATCGCCTACGCGGGCTACAATATTGAATTTTCCTGCAAAAACAGCTGCAGCGATATAAATAAGCTGTTTTCATCACCTGTTATGATGCTCAAAAAGACCAAGCGCTCAGAGCAGGTTTTGGATATAACAAAATTTATAAAACGTCTTGACCTTTCAGAAAATGATGGTATTATTAATATGTTTGTAATATTAAGCTGTTCAGCAGGTGAAAGCTTAAGCCCCTCATACGTTATATCCGCAATGGATCAAAACGGTATTGACGTGCACGGTGCTTATGTATGCAGAACCGCTTTTTATGACGACAAATTAAATATTTTTAAGTAGAGGTAACAGTATGGAAATTCAGGAATATCTTCATGAGTTGAAATGCACCCCCGCAGTCTTTGCAGTCAAGGACTACTATCAGATCATGGTCGCCGCAAGAACGGACTTACTGTTCTGGGTGACGGTAAACGGCGTTGATTATTATGACCACTCCAACGGTATCGTTCGTTCTTCGACACGTATGCACAGAGTCAACGTTCCGATGTCCGAGCTTGACAAGGCAGGAGAATACACAATAAACTACCGCAGAATAATCGACCGCACCCCGTATTTTCCGAAAACGGAAGACCCTGTAAGCGCGACTTACAAATTCAAGCCCGTAAATCCCAAGGGACCTATAAAGATATATCATCTGTCCGACACTCACGGTCACTTTACCATGCCTTCACAGGCCGGGGGATATTTCGGCGACGACATAGACCTGCTTATACTTAACGGAGATATCCCCGATCACAGCGGCGACATCAAAAACTTTGATCTTATCTTCAAGCTGTGCGAAGCGATCACAGGCGGCGGACGTCCTTGTGTATTTTCACGCGGCAACCACGATACCCGCGGCTTTTACGCCGAAAACATAGCAGAATATACCCCTACGGAAAACGGTCATTCATATTTTACCTTCAGACTCGGCAGGTTATGGGGCATAGTAATGGACTGCGGTGAGGATAAATCGGACGACCATGCAGAATACGGACATACAGTTTCATGCCATCAGTTCAGGCTGGAAGAGACAAAATATCTTGAGGATATAATCAAAAACGCAGACGAGGAGTATAACGCACCCGGCGTCGAATACAGACTCGTGATCGTACATAATCCGTTTTCCCATACAATAGCCCCTCCGTTTGACATTGAACAGCCGCTGTTCAAAAAATGGCTGGATCTTCTCGAACAGAACGTAAGACCTCAGGCGATGATTTCCGGTCACCTGCACTGTACTATGATAAGCCACAAGGGAGGCCCCCTTGACAGCAAGGGTCAGATCTGTCCCGTGATCGTAGGTTCACGTGATATACGTGAAGGCAGAAAAATGGTGGATTTTATCGGCTGTGCCATGACGCTTGACAAAGATAAAATGAAAGTGGAGTTTACCAACAAGGATCATGAAGTTGTCGGCGGCGAAACTCTCGAGCTAATAAAATAATTCTGTTTTAATAATGCCGGTCAAAACAAAGCAAAATTGTGCGGCATAAATTTTAAACAAATATAAAACCGGCAGACCGTTTGGTCTGCCGGTTTTATAAATTCAGGAATTCTTTTTAAACAGTTTTATTCCTTTTTTCAAGTCCTCACGTATAGAAATATGCTGAGGACACAGTGTTTCGCATTTTCCGCACTGCACACATTTATCCGCACTTCCATCAAGCTCACTGAATCGACGGCGGGCTTTTGCCTGATCGTTAAACATTGCATACTCATTCATGACTGCAAAATTGCCCGGAATATCCACTCCCGCCGGACAAGGCATGCAGTATCTGCATTTTGTACAGGTATTGAAACGCGAGTCACGCACCTTTTTTGCAACGCTTGCCACCGTTGCAAGTTCACTTGCATTAAATACCGAAAAGTTATCAAAAGTATTGACATTATCTATTACATGTTCCATTGCGGACATCCCGCTGAGCACTGTTTTTATTGCAGTATGACTTGCAACCCAGCCAAGCGCCCACGCTGCCGTTGAGCGATCGTCATACTTTGAAAATACTGACTTAATATCATCCCGCAAATTGATGAGCGAACCGCCGCGGATAGGCTCCATCGCTATCACCGATATTCCGCGGTCTTCACAGAGCTTGATGCCTTTCAGCCCCGCCTGATAATCGGTGTCCATATAATTGAACTGGACCTGACAAAAATCCCAGTCCCGGTAGTTGATGATATCCTCAAACACCTCATAGCTGTCATGGAAGCTGAAACCCAAATGACGTATCCGTCCCTGCTTTTTCATATCGTCAAACAGCTCGTACAGCCCCAGCTTTTTTATAAGCTCAAATCTGTCGCGGCTGAGCGCATGGAACAAATAGAAGTCAACATGGTCGGTTTTAAGCTTTTTCAGCTGTTCTTCAAATATTTCAATCGCCTTTTCACGACTGTCAACAGCCCACATCGGAAGCTTTGTGGCAAGATAGTAACTGTCGCGGGGAAGCTTGGACAGAAATTGCCCTACAAATTCCTCGCTCTCTCCGTTATGATAAGGGTATGCCGTATCAAAATAATTAACACCGTGCTCATACGCATATTGCAGCATTTCAGATGCTTTCTCACGGTCTATTTTTTCATTCTTGACAGGAAACCGCATGCACCCGAACCCCAGCAGCGACACCTTATCGCCGCACATGTCTCTTTTTGTCATCATAATATTATGTCACACCCTTCTTTTATTTTATATAGTTCAAAATATCTGTTTTCAAACGGTATCCATCTGCTTTCAAACTGCTTTACACTATCGGCGCTCTCTCTTAAAGCAAGTCGTGTACGCTGAAGCTTTGCATCAATTTCCATAAATACCTTGATATCATATATATCAGCAAATTGCGGATACATACAGTAACAGCCCTCTATAATATAAAATTCACTCTTTTCAATCTGCCGTGTAAAACTCATTTTTTGGATTTTACAGTCAAAAACATCATAGCAAAAACCTATATTTTTCTTAAGAGGAATTAGAACATCATTAAAAAAACGCCCGACATCGATATTGATATTTTCACAGCCTGTCCGCTGTCGTGCCGGTATAAAAAAGTCATCGGTATGTATCACCGGAGCATTCAGCGCCGCTGAAAGCTTTTCAGCAAGCGTTGTCTTTCCCGCCGCACACATTCCGTCTATTGCTATTATTAGAGGACGCTTTTTATACTGCTTGATAAGCCTCAAAATCTCAGTCATGTAAGTCTCACCGATAAAAAATTGCCAAAGCTGTTCCACGGCGATTGCATGGTAAAGCCTGTTATGTTTTTGTCACAGTATATCACATTTTTTCTAAACACAACCGGTATTACAGGCATACGCGACGAAAACTGATCAAGGTATTGCATAAGCGTTATTTCGGAATTTTTAAACTGTAAAAAAGCTGCATCCAGCTCTGCATCAGAGTATCCGCCGTAATTCAAAGCAGCTCCCGAAGCATAAAGAAAGGTCGGATCCATTGTGCGGGAGATTGCCGTTTCGCCTAAATACAGATCATATGCACCGTTTTTGACCTGCACCTCAAATTGTGCAGGATCAAGCTCAATAATATTCAACGTAACTCCGCAAGCCTTCAGGCTGTCGGAAATGCCCTGGGCAACAGTTTTTTTAATATCGCTGCCCGATGGTATTGCCATACTGAAAGACAAATCTCCAAGTACTGACAAATTGACATCATCCGTATATTTTGCTGTAATGTTATCCATGCAGTACCAATTTGGATTAAACGGATATTCAGCAGAATCTGCAAGCCCGACAAGTGACTGCGACGCAATACTGTCCCTATCGATAGCTTTAGATAATGCGCGCCTGACAGTTGGATCTGCAAGTTTTTCATTTGCAAAGTTAATTCCTATATAAATAAAATTATTGGAAGGGTAGCTTATAATCGAATAATCCCTAAGCGATGTAAGGGACAGGCTGCTGTTCTGAGCAGCCAAAATAATATCAAGCTCTCCCGCCGAAAAAAGGCTGGTTATATTTTCGTCGTTTTTAGTCTCGAGCAAATATATAACAGGAACACTTGGGGTCTCAAAATAACTTTCATTTACAACAAGAACATTTTTACCGTTGATCTGTGAAAAGATATACGGTCCGCAGCCAATTCCGCTCTCACCGTTTTTCATGATCGGTATGTCAAGCAGGACGGCACTTTCCAACACCTGCTGCTGTAGTATGCAGACAAAAGTCAGGTCATCCTCTGCGTAATACCGCTCCATAAGATTTACCTGACGGTTATAGGGTGAATCGGTATTTTTCTTTGCCGCATCAAAACTTTTAACAACATCCGCTGCCGTCACAGCAGTTCCGTCTGAAAACAATAAATCTGATCGTAATTTAACCGTCAATGTCAGTCCGCTTTGCACATAATTCTCTGCCAGTACACAATACGGCTTAAAATTATCATCGGTACGTATAAGAGGGCAGTATACAAGTTTCAAGATCTCACTGTTTGCATAACAAGTTGTCGTCACCGGATTTGTGTCCATATCCTTATAATAAAGAGCCGACATTTCTGTTTTTTGAATAGTTTCTTGCTGCTGTTGCTCATCCTGGACATATGCACCCAATACTGAGGTCTGGGGATCAATGACCGCTTCACAGCCGACTAAAGCAAACATCAGCGATATTATTAAAACTATAACAATAATTCTCTTCATATTTCTATCATGGCGGACATATTGCCGCGCTTTCCTTTTGTTGCTCTGTGTGAATAGTAAAGCAGACTGTTATGGCATGTACATTCATAGCTTATATGGATATTTTCGGGTTTCAGGCCAACGCGTTCTAACACAAAACGGTTTGCACCGTTCATATCAAGCATATATTTTTCATCATTAATCGGAGTAAAAAATCGGGAAAAATCGGTATTTTCCGATGTAAATTCATCATACACATCACGTCCGACTTCATAACAGCAGGCGCCTATACACGGACCGATTGCCGCTATCAAATCGGCTGGATCACACCCGTAGTTTTCCGACATTTTACCGACTGCCGCACCGCTTATGCCCTTTGCTGTCCCGCGCCAGCCCGAATGCACGCACGCTGCCGCTTTTTTAACGGGATCTGCAATTATTACAGGCACACAGTCAGCAACAAACGTTACAAGACAAATATCCTTTTGATCTGTCACAAAACCGTCCGCCGCATTTTTTGCCGTGTAAAAAACACCGCCTGCAAAACTGCTGTCAGCTTCACGCCGCACCGAAAAAAGCTCTGATCCCGAAAGACCGTCATCAACAGTCAAGATTTTATCCGTATGCTGCTGATTTGAAAGAACAGCTACTGACGAAAATCCTACCGCATTGAAAATTCGCCGATAGTTTTCAAACACGTTTTTGCTGTCCTCACGGGAAAAAGATAAATTGGTTTGAGCCAAAAATCCCAGACTGACCCCACCCTTGCGAGTTGTAAAACAGTGCTTTTTAAACCCCGCACGATCCAGAGCGCGGCATCTGAGTGTAACAACACCGTCTGTATTGTCAAAATAAAAGCTGTCAGTCATAGTCGTCTCCTTTTTAATATTATATATGAACAAATATGATATTTCAATAACATTGACTTTAATTTTTCTCTGATGTATAATTCAACCTGAGGTGAACTGATTTTGTATAAAACAGAGCTGCACGTACACACAGCTCCGGCAAGCAAATGTGCACATACAGAGCCGGAGGATATGATAGAACAATATATTGAAAACGGATATTCCACTGTGGTCATAACAAATCACATGAGTCCCACTCTGTTTGATGTGATACTGCCGCATATCAGTGATTACAGAGAGGCGGCAAGTATCTATCTGGATGATTACAGACGTGCAAAAAAATATGCAAACGGCAGAATAAACGTACTATGCGGTATGGAACTGAGAGTCAATAAAAATATGAACGATTACCTGATTTACGGTGTGGACGAGCAGTTTATATTAAATCTCGGAAATGTAATGAACAAAACCATCAAAGAGCTGTATCCGATTTTTCATCAAAGCGGAGTACTTGTTTTTCAGGCGCACCCATTCAGGAACAACATGACTATAACAGCGCCGGAGTACATAGACGGCATAGAGGCAGGTAATTTCTGCACAACTCACGATTCAAGAAACGATATAGCCGCGGTATGGGCACAAAAATTCAATATGCTTACTGTATATGGTTCGGATTATCACAGCAGGGAATACATGAGAAACGCCGCTATACTTACTGACAGACCCATTACCTGCAACAACGAACTTCTTTATATATTGAAAACCAAAAATTTTAAAGTAACAGACGGACAAAAAGTATTTATGCCGTACTGAATAATTATTGAAACATTAATCCGTATATGATATGATTTACAAAAAAGTAATATATTAGGGGGAAAGAAATGAAATCAACAGCACTGATTCTTATCGCTATCGGCATATACCTTATCGGCATGCTGATAATAGGTTATTTTTGCTCTAAAAGAAACAAAAATACCGACGATTTCTATCTGGGCGGCAGAAAGCTGGGACCGTTTGTCACGGCAATGAGCGCTGAAGCCTCGGACATGAGTTCATGGCTTTTAATGGGACTGCCCGGACTTGCAATGCTGACCGGACTTGCTCAGCCTACCTGGACGGCGCTGGGACTTGCAATAGGTACATATCTTAACTGGCTTATTGTTGCCAAACGTATACGCATTTATTCGCATAAAATAAATGCGATCACAATACCGGAATTTTTTTCTAAACGCTACAAGGACGATAAAAACATACTTAGCCTTATCGCCGCGCTTATTATTATAATTTTCTTTGTGCCGTACACCGCATCGGGGTTTGCGGCCTGCGGAAAGCTGTTTTCCACTTTCCTTGGCGTAGATTATCTTGGTGCGATGATCGTATGCGCTGTCGTCATTTGTCTTTACTGTGTTATGGGCGGATTTCTCGCCGCCAGTACCACAGACTTTGTTCAGTCGATAGTAATGACAATAGCGCTTATTGTGGTTATAGGCTTCGGTGAGGCGACAGGCAGCGCAGGCAACGCGGCATTCGGCTTTGACGGAATAATAGAAAGCGTCAAAAGTTTACCGGGGTATCTGTCTTTAAATTCATATTACGATGCATCCACCGGCACTTCGGTTCCGTTTGGCATTCTGCCGATAGCTTCACTTTTGGCCTGGGGACTCGGATACTTCGGTATGCCGCATGTGCTTTTGCGCTTTATGGCTATCGAAGACGCTAAAAAGCTTAAAACCTCAAGACGTGTGGCAACGGTCTGGGTAATAGTTTCAATGGGTATAGCAGTACTTATAGGAATTACGGGTTATGCACTTGTACAAGCTTTGGTTATAGCTGATCCTTCCGATCCTAACAAGGAAACGGTCATAATCGAAATAGCACAGACAATAAGCAGATACGGATACATATTCGCACTCGCCGCAGGAGTTATACTTGCCGGTATACTTGCAGCAACCATGTCCACCGCAGACTCTCAGCTGCTTACGGCGGCAAGCGGTGTTACAAACGATATTTGCGAAAACTTCTTTTCTGTTAAGCTGTCCAATAAAAAATCAATGCTGATAGCAAGGCTGTCGGTTGTCGGCATAACCGCGCTGGCAATTTTGTTTGCAAGAGATCCAAATTCTTCGGTATTTCAGGTAGTATCCTTTGCATGGGCAGGCTTTGGTGCATCTTTCGGGCCTGTTATGCTGGCAGCGCTGTTCTGGAAGCGCTCAACAAAATGGGGCGCTCTGGCGGGAATGATTGCCGGAGGCGCAATGGTATTTATTTGGAAATACGGCATTTCTAAGCTGGGAGGCATTTTTGCCATCTACGAGCTGCTGCCCGCATTCCTGTTCGGTCTTATTGTACTTGTTGTGGTAAGCCTTGCAACCGCAAAGCCGGATAAGCAAATGCTTGCCGAATTTGATCAGACCGTAAAAGATTGCAAAGCAAAATAATGCCTTTAATACACAGGATTGCAGCCTGTAAATATTTTTATGAAATTTAAAAAAACAGCTATTAAAGTATAGCTGTTTTTTACTTTTTAGCGGCTTTATTGCAAGAAAATGATCAATAAAATTCACTTTTTTAAGTTACATAATATTTTTAGATAAATAATTACCAAAATTAGTTATTAACATTTTGAACAGAGTTTTGAACATACCCTAAAACGGCATGTTTACAGTAAAAATTATGATTTTTGCGTCATTTTTGTTTGTTTGCGAACAATAAATCCGTTGAAAACTTATTTATTGTTTTGGTTTACATAATGGTTTTTCTATATCGGCTGTCGCTGCCGCGTTCTGGTCAAGATCTGCAATAAAACCTGCATTATACTCATAAAATCCCTGCGATGCCACCATAGCGGCGTTATCACCGCAAAGATACAGCGGCGGAATAAACAGGCGGCAGCCTGAGGGCAGTCGCGTTTCAAGCTTATGACGAAGCATGCTGTTGGCAGACACCCCTCCTGCAACTACAAGTTTATTTGCTCCAAACTCCGCGGCGGCGCTGTAAAACTTATCAGTCAGAACATCTGTCACCGCGTCGCTATAGGATGCCGCTATATCCGCCTTATTGAGCAACTGGCCGCGCTGCTGTGCGGTGTGGACGTAATTAATAATAGCTGTCTTGACGCCGGAAAAGGAAAAGTCAAACGGACTGTCCTTAAAGCTGACCCTGGGGAATTTGATAGCTTTAGGGTTACCGGTAACGGACAGCCTGTCCATCTCTACTCCGCCCGGATACGGAAGTCCGAGCACGCGCGCGCCCTTGTCAAATGCCTCGCCCGCCGCGTCATCCCGCGTCATACCCACTATTTTATAATCGGTGTAACCGTTTACGCTTACTATATGTGAATGCCCGCCCGACACCACCATTGCAAGAAACGGAGGCTCAAGCGACGGGTAGGCAAGATAGTTTGCGGCTATATGCGAACGTATATGATGCACCGGTATAAGATCAAGCCGGTTTGAATATGCAAAGCCCTTTGCAAAATTCAAACCGACAAGCAGCGCGCCTATAAGGCCGGGTGCGGCGGTCACCGCAACTGCATCGATTTGTCCTATTCCCAATCCGCTGTCGTCAACCGCCTTTCGCACCAGCGCAGAAATTTTATCTACATGACAGCGCGAGGCGATCTCCGGCACCACTCCGCCGTACACCTTATGTATATCTATCTGCGAAAAAACGACGTTTGATAATATCTGACGCCCGTCCCTTACCACGGCCGCTGCCGTTTCATCACAGGAGCTTTCTATTGCAAGTATGTTCATTTTCTTCTCCTTGCCGCTGAATTTTTGCAGCGGCGGGCTTATATCTCCTTTTTCATTACCGCCGCTGTCTCTGTCGGTGAACTGTAATAATTTTTGCGCTGTGAAATTTCTATAAAGCCATAGCTTTTATAAAATTCACGTGCCGCAGTGTTTGAAAGACGCACCTCGAGCATCATGCTGCCAATACCTGACTTTCGGCAAACATCTTCCGCATGCCTGACAAGCGCTCCCGCCACGCCTTTTCGGCGTACCGGAGTGTCCACCGCGATATCAAGTATATCGCAGCAGTCAGGAGAAAGCAGCAAAAGTATCACGCCGTACAGTCTGTCGCCGCGTGCACAGAAAACACGTACCGACGGATTGTTCAGATACTCCCGAAGCTCCTGCCGCGCATCATTTCCTACACAAAACGACATCAGCCGCGCACACTCCGAAAAATCTGTATGCTCATACGGAGTTATTTGCACTGGTACCATGTTTTGCCCCATTCCACATCCACCTTTAATCTGACACTCAGCTTTACTGCACTTTCCATCTGCTGTACAAGTAAAGAGCAGACCTTATCCTTTTCATGCTCAGGCGCCTCGATTATCAGTTCGTCATGGATCTGAAGTATCAGCTTTGCCTTCAGACCGCTGTCTATAAGCGCTCGTCTGGTATTTATCATAGCAATTTTTATTATATCCGCGGCTGTACCCTGGATAGGCGCGTTCATCGCCGCGCGTTCTCCGAATGAACGGATATTGAAATTTGACGACTCAAGCTCAGGCAGATACCTGCGGCGGCCGAAAAGCGTCGTCACATACCCGTCACGGTGAGCCTTTTCAACCACTTCTTTCATATATGCGGCTACATTGCTGTAAAGACCCAGATAGCTGTCGATGTACTGTCTTGCCTGTGCACGCGTCGTCTTTATATCCTGGGCCAGAGAAAAGTCGGATATTCCGTAAACTATTCCAAAGTTGACTGCTTTTGCAAGTCTGCGCATCTCAGGGGTGACAAAATCGGCAGGCACGCCGAATACACTTGCCGCCGTTACGGTGTGTATATCTTCACCGCGCTCAAACGCCGCCTGCATTTTCTTATCGTCCGCTATATGCGCCAGCACCCTGAGCTCTATCTGAGAGTAATCCGCATCAACAAGAACATTATCATCACACGCTGCAAACATTGTACGCAGCTGACGGCCAAGCTCGGTGCGCACGGGAATATTTTGAAGATTTGGCTCTGTTGAGGATATACGCCCTGTCTGCGTGACAGTCTGATTAAAGCTGGTGTGTATTTTGCCGTCAGGTCCTATAAGCTTTAAAAGCCCGTCACAGTAGGTGCTTTTGAGCTTTACATATTTTCTGTATTCCAGGATCAGGTCTACTATTTCATGGCGACCCGACAGCTTTTCAAGAATTTGTGCGCTTGTCGAGTATCCGGATTTTGTCTTTTTGCCGTGCGGCAATCCTAATTTTTCAAAAAGCACTATACCCAGCTGCTTGGGTGAATTGATATTAAACTGCTCTCCCGCAAGCTCATAAATATTCTTTTCCAGCTTTTCAATTTCCAGCGTCAGCTTTTGAGAATAACGTTCAAGCGCTTTTTTGTCAACATAAAAGCCGCAGTTTTCCATATCTGCCAGCACCACCGTCAGCGGAAATTCAATTTCATATAAAAGCCTGAGCTGACCGCGCTCTTTTAATGTTTCAAGCTGCGAGCTTACTATCGTTGGCATATTTGCCACAAAAGTCAAAACAACACTGTCCTGTGCCGCCTTAACATCGCAGTACCTATCCAATATTCTCTGAGGCGTATACGCGCTTTCAGACGGATCGATTACATATTGTGCAACCTCAATATCATAAAACGGTGATATATCACCAACGGTGTGTAAAAGCCGCTTATATATATCCTTTGGCTTGAAAGTGAACTTTTCGATGCTGCTGTCTGTAAGAAGGCTGTCCGGATCTGTCACGCTGCACACGCCGTCATCTGTCAGCGCGTACATTATGCCGTCGCTTATCATAAAATACAGCCCGCTCTTTCTGAAACGGTCAAGGTATTCCGCCGCGCTTACCGATTTGCTGCAAACCGTTGTAACTGTCTGCTGTTTTTCAGCCTCCGGTTCAAGCTGTTTTATAATGCTTGTCAGCCCGTACCTTTGAAGAAGCGGAATCAGCGTCTGGACGTCATACCCGCGCGCCATCATATCGTCATCACAGATTTCTATCGGTACATACCGATTTATAGCCGCAAGACGTTTTGATAGCTGAGCGCTCTCTCTGCCGTTTTCAAGCTTTGCTCGTACCGAAGGCTTTATGCTGTCACTGTCAAGGTTGGAATAAACACCCTCGAGGCTTTCAAATCTGCGTATAAGCTCAAGAGCTCCCTTTTCTCCGATACCGGGCACACCTTTTATATTGTCCGAGCTGTCTCCCATTATAGCTTTGAGATCAACAATGGATTTGGGGCTTATTCCGTATTTGTCCTCTATCTGAGGCAGACCGTAAACCTCAACCTCTGACATGCCTGCGCGGGTAACGGGCATAATCACACGGGTATGTTCACTTATCAGCTGAAAGTCGTCACGGTCGCCCGAGACGATATCGCACATATGACCGTTATCCTCACAATACCTGGAAAGCGTCCCGATTATATCGTCTGCCTCATACCCCTCCAGCTCATACATTTTCACATTCATTGCCGAAAGTATATCCTTGAGCGGCTGAAGCTGGCAGGCAAGCTCATCCGGCATTCCGTGACGCTGAGCTTTATACTCAGGGTACATTTCATGTCTGAAAGTTTTTGCTCTGACATCAAAGGCAACGGCTACCATATCGGGCGACGTCATTTCAAAGTACTTGAAATACAGCTTTAAAAACCCGAATATCGCATTTGTAGGAGTGCCGTCTCCCGCGGTAAGGTTTTTTATCGCGTAAAACGCACGGTTTATTATTGAATTGCCGTCAAAAACAAGCAGTTTCATCTATACTCTCCCCACTGTTTTTTATAAATCGTGACCATATCCTCCGGCAGATCCGATTCAAAACTCATTTTCTCACCTGTAAGCGGATGATAAAATTCAAGACTGGCAGAATGCAGGGCATGACGCTGCATGCCCCCGGAAAATTCATGACCGTAAAGGAAGTCGCCCGCCACGGGCGTACCTATATATGACATATGTACACGTATCTGATGAGTTCGCCCCGTTTCAAGCCACAGACGCAAAAGCGAAAAATCACCTCGGCACAGCACCTTATAGTGAGTGACAGCGACAGCACCCCTGTCAAAATCGACACAGCGCTTTATCACAGTACACTCCTGTCTCGCTATCGGCGCGTCTATCACTCCCTGCTCCGGCTCCGGACAGCCCTCTACAAACGCCAGATATGTCCGGGCAATGCGTTTTTGCCTCAAATCATCAGAAAGCACCGCCGACGCATACGCATTTTTGGCGGCAAGTATCAGTCCGCTCGTGTTTTTGTCAAGTCGGTTTACAAACCGTACCGCGCATTGCTGACCTGTCTGCTGAAAATGATACGCCAGCGCGTTGGCAAGCGTATTATCAAAATTGCCCTGCGACGGGTGCGTAGCCATAAACGCAGGCTTATTGCATACTATGACGTCTTTGTCCTCATACACTATATCAATCGGAAGCTTGACAGGCAGCACCGATGTCTGCGCCGGATCCTTTATATATATCGTCAGTTTATCGCCGCGGCGCAGCTGCTTTAGCACCGTTACTTTCTTGTTGCCTATCATGATGCCGTGCGGATTCTTTTTAAGATCTTTTATCATGCGTGATGAGTAGCCGTGAGCCTTTAAAAACGCAAGCACCTGCCTGCCTGCAAAATCACTGTCGATTATATATTCCAGTTTTCTCATTATATCCTCTGTATCCACCCCGTGGGCGCTGGATAAGTACCGCGCTCGATATGCCTTACCGCATCAAATAGTTTTTTTGCAAGCTTGCCTTTTTTAAGCTCTATATCCGAGCCGGGATTGCTTATCTTTACGATTGACATTACTATATTTAAGGTATCAGTAGCAAACGCCTCTAAAAGTCTGCCCTCAGAATAAAGCCGCACGAGCTCGTCCATGGATATGCGGCATTCTTTCACCTCAATACCCCATCCACGCATGAGTTCAATAACGCATCCGGCTGTTATTCCGTTGTGAGCGTCCTGTTCTGCAGGGGTTATCACATACTGATCGGTGCGCAGAAAAATATTTGAACCGGCAAGTCCCAGTATGTATTTTTTATACACTCTGTCAAGCAATACCGCATTGTCATAACCATTTTTTTGCGCAAGCCGACCCCTGATATGCTCACTGTCCGCCCAAGTACGGTCAATGCACACATTCAAAGCCGCGATTGAAGGCTCGCTTTTATCATACCACAAATCAATTGTAAGACAAGCGCTGTCAACCGGATAGGGCGACAGCGACATATCGGCTGAAAAAAGAGATATGACCGCAAAAAACCTGCCTCCGTCATAGAGTTTATCCCGCTGACTGTCGACAAGCATCATCAACGCCTCAAGCACGGCTCCCTCATCAGCCATAGGCAGAAGACTTCCCTGCGCCGATATATTCAGGCGGGTTATTGCCTGTTTTACACAAAACAAAGCCGCGCCGCCGCTGTCATCAGGGCTTATACGAACCGTCTGGCTGACGCTCAGCCCGAATACCGTACCGTTGTGCTGCGGTATCTGCTTCAATTCGTTTCGCAATAATATCCGAGTCTTTGTCCACGCACCGCTGTCAAAACGCATAAACGCGGTATTTTCCGTAAATTTTCCGTCCATATTGTTGAAACCTTAAAATTATTTTAACTTCCGCTCAAAAGCGGATCAGCATTATTTGCTTTTTACATATTTTATCATCTGCATGGCGGCCGTTATACCCGCTCCGACCGCGGTGCCTATCTGCTTTATGCCCTCGGTGCAGTCGCCTGCCGCATACAGACCGGGGATATTGGTCTCATTCCTGTCGTTGACCAGTATCGACGAGCCCTTTACAGCAGCGCCTATATGTCTTGCAAAATCCACGGCGCCCGCGACCCCGACAGCCGCAAAAATCCCCGATACCGGTATGATTTTATCTTCAAGCGCAACGCCGGTTATGCTCTGGTCGCCCTCTATGCCCAAAATTTTTGAGCTGCAGACCTCAAACCCGGAAAAATCCGCAGTCTGCCTCTGACCGTTTGTCAGAATATATACGGTGCGGCAAAAGCCTGCAAGCTCCCTTGCCTCGGAAAGCGCGTACTGCCCTGAGCCTATGACCGCCACGTCCCTGCCTTTGTAAAAGAAACCGTCGCATACCGCGCAGTAGCTGGCGCCCCTGCCCAGATAGTCATCAAAGGCGGGCACCGGCGGCTTTTCGCGCTTGGCTCCCGTGGCGATAAGAAGAGCGTCACTTGTATATTTTCCGGCATCGGTGCCGACAGTGAACGCACCGTCCCACACAACAGACAGCACCTGACCGCAAACTCTCTCAACTCCCAGGCTTTCAAGCTGTTTTATGCCTTTTTCATAAAGCTCTTTACCGGATACCGATTCAAAGCCGTAATAATTTTCTATCTTATCCGCTTTTAAGAGCGCGCTCTGACCGTTGTCAAACACCATAACCTCAAGCCCCGCCCTTGCCGCGTATATTGCCGCTGTCGCGCCGCACGGCCCGGCGCCTATTATAATCACATCTTTTTTCATACGTTCTTATTATATATCAATAAAAGTCCTTTTATCAATAAATCCTTATCGTGTATTATTTCCCTCTTGCAATGGGGGATTATAAGTCCTGACAGTCCGCCCGTGGCAATAACTTTGCAGGGCGCACCTATTTCTTTTTCAAAACGATCTGTTATACCGTCCAGCATCGACGCATATCCGAGTACTATTCCGCTTTTAAGTGAATCGGTTGTATTTGTGCCTATCGCCTTTTTGGGAGTGTCTATATTTATCTGGGATATCTGAGCCGCGCTCTGCGCCAGAGCGTTCATTGACACGCGAACGCCCGGCGTTATCGCAGCTCCCAGATACTGCCCCTCTCTTCCGATTGCGGAAAAAGTCGTTGCCGTTCCCATGTCTATAACTATCGAAGGCGCACCGTAGCTGTGTATCGCCGAAACAGCATCGACCACCATGTCGCATCCAAGTTGTGACGGGTTGTCAATTCGTATATCCAATCCGGTTTTGACTCCCGGTCCTACAATAAGCGGGGCCTTGCCTATCACCGTCTCGATAGCAGTGGAAACCGGCACGGACAGATTCGGTACGACAGACGATATTATCGCGCCGTCTATCGACGATATGTCAATATCGTTTATTCTCAGCATGCTGTTTAAGTTTATCGCATATTCATCGCTTGTGCGTGTTACGTCTGTTTTTATCCTGAGAGTCAGACACAGCTTATCATCTCTGAATACACCCAGAACAATATTGCTGTTGCCTATATCTACCGTTAAAATCATTGCACCACCTCCAATGGCTGTACCGTTACGGAACGGTAATTATCATAAACCACCATGCCCGGCTTTGCGCCGGCAGGCTTTTTTACATTCTGTACAGGACAGTAGTCAACCTCCACCTTTTTATCGTTTCTTGCCTTGCTGTAATATGCGCAGACTGATGCGGCATATTCTATCACATCGTCAGGCGGAGTTCTGCCTTTACTGCAAATCAGCACATGCGAAGAGTGCACGGATTTTGTATGCAGCCAGATATCGTCCTTTCGCGACAGCTTTACCGTCACAATGTCGTTTTGAGTATTATTTTTACCGACAAGTATGGTAAATCCGCCGTATTCAAGCTTTTTAGGCTCACCGGCTTTTGCCGGTGCGCGTAAAGCAGACTTTGAGCGGCGGATATATCCGCCGCGTATAAGCTCACTGCGTATCTCCTGCGCCTCGGATATACTGTCGCACTCGCTCAGCGCAAGGCTGACGCTCTCCAGATAGCTCAGCTCCTGCCGGTCCTTATTGATAAGCTGCTCCAGTATCGCCGCGGAGTTTTTCGCCTTTGTATATTTTTTAAAATATGCCTGGGCATTCCGGCCGGGAGAAAGCTTTGGGTTCAGCGGCACCGTTACCGCCTTGCAGTCGTCGTAATAGTTCTGCGCCTCAAATTTTGTCATACCTTTTTCCAAACGGTAAAGATTGGCGTTTATCAGCTCGCCGTAAAGCCTGTACTGCTGTGCTTTTGCCGAATCATCCAGCTCTTTAAGGCGTACCGCCATAGTTCTTGCAATACGGGATGACAACCGGGATATAAGCTGTGACAGGTCGCGCGTCTTCTGCTCAAATCGCATTTTTCTGGAAGATTCTGAAAAAAATCTCTCGACCGCGTCTGAGGGCGTGTTAAATGTTTCTGTTATACAATAACTGCCGTACTGGGTTATAGGCATAAACGAAAAATCAACAGGCTCTTTATTTTCAGCTTTAAGCACCACCGTAGGCACGCATCTGCCCGACTTTATATCCGACTGTATTCTGATAACAGTATCCTCAAGCTTTTTTTGCTCTTCAGCCGACAGTTCTTTGCACCTGGTATCGCATGCGCCGGTACAAAGGTACGCTATTTCCCTTGCATTTACCGGAGATATTCCGCTGACCTTTTCCATAATGGCACGGTCGAGTGTCTGCTCCGGATTTGATACAAGTATACGGATATCCGAAAGCCGGGTAAAAGCGATTTTTCCCTCCTGCTTTTGCACCGGCTCAAAGCGCGCCGACGGAAGTATCGATCTGCCGCCTGACAGATCGCATCTTCGTATCGCGTCTATTATTCTGCCGTCGCCGTCAGTAAGGATCATATTTGAAGACCTGCCCATAAGCTCGCATACGATATTCTTCTTTACCGGCTCGAAAAAATCATTTTTACACTCAAATTCTATTACCGTGTACCGCTCAAACTCCGGCATATACACACGGGTTATCCTGCCGCCGAGAAAATGCTTGCGCAGCACCATACAAAAAGTGGGCGGAGAGGCGGGATTTTCCGTTTCGGCTGTAGTCAGGGATATTCTTGGAGAGTTGGTAGACGCACTTATCAGCAGACGAAGTTTTTCCCTGCCTCTAAGCACAAAAACGCTCTCGTCACGCGATGGCATGAATATTTTTTCAACACGCATACCGCAAAGACGACTGTTGAGTTGTTCTGTAAGAAAAGTCAGAAAGCACGCATCAAGCGACATAGTCTATCTCCGTTTTATGAATTTTGTTCTGTCTGAGCCAATAAACTCTGTCTGAACAAGCATCTGCGACAGTTTGGATACAAGCGGCTCGATAATTATATTTTCCGTTTCAAAATGCCCGAGCGTAATAAGATTTAAGCCGTTGTTTTGAGCATACAGAAAATGGTCGTGCTTAGCCTCACCGGTTATGAGCGTATCGCAGTCATATGTCTTTAAAAGCTCTATTGCGCTGCCTCCCGAACCGCTTACAACAGCTGCGCGTTTTATCGGTCTGCTGAGTAAATAATCCGCACGGTTTGACGGAAGCCTGCTTTTTATTGCGTCTATATACTCATAAGGGTCTTTGCACTCTGCGATGCCGTATCTGCCCAGAGCGCAGCCGTCCATATACAGCTTTTGGGGGTCCTGTATCAGCGCAGCCTGCGCCAGCAGATCGTTGATTCCGCCGTCCGCTGCATCAAGGCATGTATGGACCGATATTACCGCTATTCCGTTTTTTATATAGCTGTACACAGGATGCGCGGCTGTAACGGATCTCAAACCGTCAAATATAAGCGGATGATGGCTTACAACGGCGGTACACTGATGTTTTAATGCAAGTTCGAGTGCGTACATATCCGCGTCCAGCGTTACAAGCACACGTGACACGCCGTCATCCGGATCGCCGCACATAAGCCCGCAATTATCCCAGTCGCACGCACCGTCAAACGGCGCTATCACATCAAGCGCTTCAACAATATCCTTAACTTTCATTGTTTTTCTCCTCTAATAATATAATTCTGAGATGTTCCAGTCTCTGTTTTTGCAGCATGTCCGGACTGCGGGCAAGACTGATTCCGTGCAGCGCCGTTTGTATTCTATTCAGCTCTTTTTCAAGAAACATGCTAAAGTTTACGTCTCGGACAGCACCCGCAAAATAACTTACATTGCGTTTTTTTCCGTCATGCCTGCAAATAATCGCCGTATAGAATTTATCGGCATCACGACAAAACACGCGTTTTTTTATATCGTAACCCGCATCCGCCAAGTATTCACACAGCTCATATACTGCGTTCATAGGCTGCAAAACAAGCCATTTATCGGTATGCCTGCCCTCAAGTATACCCTGTATTACCTGACCCCCCATGCCTGCGATGACAAAACAGTCGGTATGGTCAAAAATATCGGCAGGTATATTCAAAAATCCGTCGGACTGCAGCAGACGTATCCTGTCTGAAAGGCTGTTTGCACTTACGTTTCTGGCAGATGCCTCAAGCGGACCGCGTCGAAGGTCAGTGGCAAGCGCGTACTTTGTTTTGCCCTGCTTTACAGCATGGATAGCAAGCTTGCAGTGATCCGCACCGATATCGCATATCAGACCGCTCTGCGGTATCAGGTCATATATCATATTCAGCCTGGTATCAAGCATAGTACCTCCAGAATCAATGTTATAAAATATATTATATAATATATTTACCTGATTTACAATAAGTTGGCTTGACATTTATTACATAAAATGCTAAAATGATTTTCAGAGATTAAAAGTATATCCGCAGCCGCGCAGTACGGATATACATTTTTGAGGTGATTTTGATGAACAATCTGCATATGCGTTTTCCGGAAGGCCGCGACAAATGTCTTACACTCAGCTATGACGACGGTGTACAGCAGGATATGAAACTGTGTGAGCTTATGAAAAAATACGGTATTGCAGGCACCTTCAATATCAGCACAGGCAATTATTCCAAGCCCGGCAAAGTATTTGAGCCCGGCCGCTATCACCGACCGATGTCTTTTGAAGAATGTCTTAAAACTTATAAAGATCAGCCGCTTTTTGAGGTGGCTACTCACGCATTGCACCATGCTTTTTTGCCGGATATACCGATAGGTGAAGCCGTATATGAAATATTGGAAGACAGGCGGAACATAGAGCAGCAGTTCTCTGTTATCTGCCGCGGGCACGCATATCCTTGCGGCAAGTATGACGACAGAACTATCTCAGTTTTAAAAAGCTGCGGCATTGTTTACGCCAGAACGATAGTATCTACCCGCTCCTTCGATATCCCCGAAAACTGGCTGGTCCTCAACCCCACCTGCCACCATAAGGATGCCCGGCTTTTTGAGCTTGCAGACAAGTTTATCAACGATGATGTCAGATACGCTCCGTATCTGTTCTATCTGTGGGGGCACTCCTACGAGTTTGAAACGGATAACAACTGGGACGTGATAGAAAACTTCTTCAAAAGAGTGTCGGCAAGAGACGATATCTGGTATGCTACAAACATACAGGTCTATGACTATGTACAGGCTTTCAATTCACTTATTTACTCGGCAGACGGACTTACTGTTATAAATCCGAGCGCTTGCGATGTATGGGTGAGATTGAACTGCAAAAACATATACAAAATTCCTGCCGGAGGCAAAGTTTCATTATGACGGAAAATATATTTTCCATGCAAAGCTCAATAAATGTAAGCAACGTCGGCTTTGACGGACGCTTATCCATTGCCGGCGCTATGAGCATGTTTCAGTACGCCGTAACTCTGCATACCAACGCAATGGGCGTCGGGTACAATGACGTTTTAAATAAGCACGGCGCAAAATGGGTAATAGCAAAAGTCAGGTTTGAAATAGACAGATTTATGGAAAACGGAGAATCCGCAACAATCGTAACATGGCCGCTGAAGCCGGGTATTATGCGCTTCGGGCGCTGTTTTGAGCTGCTGGATGCCGATCGCAAAAGCTGTATAAATGCTTATACCGACTGGTGCATAATCGACAAGGACAGCTTTGAGGTATTAAGGTCTGACAAGCTTGGTGAGCTTTTCCCAGAATATCTTACCAGACGCGTCGTAAAAAAATACTCGAATTTTTCGCTAAAGTTAAATGACAGCGATTTTGTCTATAAAAAAATAATTCGCCTTTCCGACCTCGATATAAACGGACATGTAAACAATATTTCATACATAAAAATGGCTCAGGACTGCTTCAGCTGTGCCGAAATGCGAGATATACATATAAAGACCTTTGAAATGAATTATAAGCGCCAGTGTTTTGAAGGTGATGCTCTCTGTCTATACCGCGGCACCGACGGTCAGGGTTTCTACATAGAAGCTGTTACGGACAACAACGAAAAAGTATTTACTGCAACGGTAAACAAATAATTTTACTATCCGCGGACGTTGATGCGTCCGCTTTTTTATGCCGTTATGCCGAAAAACACATAAAATTTAACTTAATATCAATGTAACTGCCCAAAAAGCGGATTTATAATTAAATAAAAAAATCACAGGAGGTAATACCATGGACTATCCTAAAATCGGTATTCGCCCCACAATCGACGGCAGACAGGGCGGTATACGCGAAGGACTTGAAAAGCAGACAATGGATATGGCGATACTTGCCAAAAAGCTTATAGAAGAGAATCTGCGCTATCCTGATTCGACACCGGTTCAGTGCGTCATAAGCGACACTACCATAGGCGGCGGCGCGGAGGCGGCAAAATGCGCGCGTCAGTTTGCAGGACAGAACGTAGTCGCAACGCTTGCGGTAACTCCGTGCTGGTGCTACGGCTCGGAGACAATGGATACCGATCCGCATACAATAAAGGCAGTCTGGGGCTTTAACGGCACGGAGCGTCCGGGTGCTGTGTATCTGGCGGCGGTAATGGCTGCATTTGCTCAAAACGGCCTGCCTGCCTTTTCCATTTACGGCAAAGAGGTGTGCGATATAGACTGCAGCGTCATACCGGACGATGTACAGAAAAAAATACTCAGATTTGCAAAAGCCGCAGTTGCGGTCGGCTGGATGAAAAATAAGGCATATGTCAATATCGGCGGAATCGCTATGGGTATTGCCGGAAGCCGCTGTGACGCCGACGTTTTCCGCAAATATTTCGGCATTCGTGCAGAATGGGTGGACATGAGCGAGGTGCTGCGGCGCATAACTCTTGAAATATACGACAAGGACGAGTACGAAAAAGCGCTTGCCTGGGTCAAAGCCAACTGCAAAGAGGGCTTTGACTGCAACGCAGGCAAAAAGCTGGCGCAGATAGTTACCCGCTCCAAGGTCGTGCCCGCCGACAAGGACTGGGAGTTTATAGTCAAAATGACTATTGTGATACGTGATATCCTGTTTGGAAACGACAAGCTGCGTCAGATGGGCTGGCTGGAGGAGGCGCGCGGCAAAAACGCCGTTGCCGGCGGATTCCAGGGCCAGCGCAACTGGACAGACTGGCTGCCCAATGCTGACTTTTCTGAAGCTATAATGGCGTCCACCTTTGACTGGAACGGACCCAAGGCACCCACAGCATTTGCTACTGAAAACGATACCTTGAACGGCATTTCCATGCTTCTGGGCACATTGGTGTCCGACTGCGCGCCATGCTTCCATGACGTACGTACTTATTGGAGCCCTGAGTCATGCAAACGTGTAAGCGGCATTGCTCCGGACGGCGCCGCAAAGGACGGGTTTATACATCTTATCAACTCAGGTGCGACCGCTCTTGACGGCAGCGGTGCCGCAAAAGATAAAAACGGAAATTGCTGCATGAAACCGTACTGGGAAATGACAGACGCCGATATAAAAGCATGTCTTGAAGCCACAGACTGGTGCCGTGCAAATTATGAATATTTCAGAGGCGGCGGATTTTCAAGCCACTTCCGCTGCAGAGCGCAGATGCCCGTAACCATGCTCAGAGTGAACATAGTGGACGGCATAGGCCCCGTGCTTCAGATAGCGGAAGGCTGCACTGTTGACCTTCCCGATCAGATACATAAAGCGCTGGACAGCCGCACCGACCCGACCTGGCCTACCACCTGGTTTGCACCTCGGCTTACCGGCAAAGGCGCATTCAAGGACGTTTACAGTGTAATGGCAGCATGGGGCGCCAATCATGGTGTGACTGTCTACGGTCATGTAGGAGCTGAGCTTATAACCTTAGCTTCCATGCTGAGAATACCTGTAAGCATGCATAATGTCGACAGCTCCGACATTTTCCGCCCGCACAGCTTTTTCGCATTCGGTACCGACAACCCCCAGGCCGCCGATTTTGCAGCATGCAAGGCATACGGCCCGCTTTATAAATAATTCTTGTTTGATTAAAGTAAAAGCCGCTGTATCTGAGCAGTAAAAAGCTCCTATACTCATGCGTGTCAAGACAAATCACGCAATACATTTCAGATATAAAAACCGTGACCTTAAAGGTCACGGTTTTTTTAAAGTCTATATCACAGAGCGTTTGAAAGCGCCCTTATGGCGGCAGCACGTGAAACGGGAGCTGTGGGTGCAGTTATATCGCAGCCGAAATGCTTTTTGCACGCCGAGGCAAACTCTGCCGGAGTCACCGGGATATTCGGCACAAACCTGCCCATGGTCAGTGTCATCTCGCTGTTTTCAACTGCACAGGCTATCGCAGCGGCATACGGGTGTCTGAAGGATACGTCTGATGCCGGATTTTTCCTTGCACGCACAAGCTCAATACGCTTATACGCGGTTTTACTGCCATTGAGCATCATCGCCAGTTCCCCGCGCGTCAGCAGATTCTGCTGCCGCACCGTATTGTCACGATAGCAGATACAAAGACCCATATCCAGCAGCTTTTTGGCATGTCCGAAATTTTCGTCGCCCGGACTCAGGTCGGCAAACGGACACATCTTTAAAAGCTCTGACACAGTCACTATACGATAGCCGTACTCAGTCAAAAGCTCAAGCTGTTTTTCAAGCCCGTGCACCACCGGTGAGCGGCGCGCCATATTGTATCCGTCCTTCTGGAATATTATCTGACCGCAAAAATAATCCGGGTCCTGCATAAGCTTTTGCTCTATAGGTTTCCATGTCGCCTCAACCTCTGCCTCATAAGACGACAGCGGAAGCCAGCCCGCACCGTCAAAGCTTGCGGCAAGATACTGATACCCCATGACCGCATATGCATCATACGCGGAAAATCCGTCTTTGGTATTGTCTACATAATGCGGCGGTCTGGAAAGCTTTATGTCATAGCCGTAGTTGTCCTTCATGAAACTATGCATTTCAGTAAGATCTGAAATTACTTGTTCTGTTTTGTTGAGCGGATCGCGCCGTCCGTAAACCAGAGGCTTGGGTCCGAACAGAACATGCGCCCAGGTGTGGCTTGTGATCTCATGCCCGCCGTCAAGTATCCTCTTTACAAGCTCGGGACAGTTTTTTACACCGCCGAAGCTGTCTTTGCCGAAATCGGGATAATGGTCAAACTTGATCCCGCCCCAAAATACCGAGCCCTCTTTACCGGGTTTATCCGGATAGTTTTGAGACGTATCGCCCACAGCGTCAAAAGTGCCGCGCGCACCGTATTTTTCAAGCGTTTCAATCAGATTGAGCGTAAGCGGTTTCCCGTTGTCTGACGGATTTGCCGGCAGAGCGCAAGGCCCGTCGTCAAAGGTCATAGCCGCCACACGTTCATTCAGAGCCACGCGTTCTATACGGCGAACAGGACAGAGGTAAACCGGCCGATTTTGCCGGGCTCTGTCGGAAAACCGATGTTTTATCTTTTTTGCACAGCCTATCGCCTTTGTCACAAGCGACATGTTTCAAACCTCCTTATAAATCAAATATTTCACGCAAAAGCGTGTATGCAAAATACACAAGTGATTTTGCGGTCTTTTTAGGATTAGGGTTTTTTCGGGAAAGGTTGAGACGTGTTTTTCCTTTTTGTATCCACCGGCAGCGCCTTACAAACACTGCGCGGGTTTTGCCCTGTCTGAGAGCCGATTCAAGCTGCAGCGCGCTGTCACACTCTATCTCGGTGTACGACCCGCCCAGCTCGTCGCTTCCGTGCGCATCGCTGCCTCCGGTCTGAGGGAGTTTTCGAGACTGCGCGTACATGACAGCAAGTTCGTTTGCGTTTTTAATTTTCATCGGCGCGCGTGAGTTTGCCGTCTCTATAAAATCAAATGCAATACCGTCAAATTTTTCTTTTACTGCGCTTTTATACTCAAACGGGTGCGCAAGTACCGCAAGACCGTTTCGGGCGTGGATCTGCTCTACCGCAGCCGCCGCATCAGCAATACCGTTTGCGCGCAGCCTCTCAAAATCGATATCCGTAACGTAAAGACCGACAACATGCCCCACGTTTGTGGAGATCTCAGTGGCCGGTATAAGGATAAAATCGGTTTCGGGCAGGGGAGTGCACATGTTGTGATCACAAATCGCCATGGCGTCCAGCCCGCATTTCTTTGCCCGGGAAATAAGCTCATCGATATTGCAACGACCGTCTGAAGCGGTTGTATGCACATGCAAATCGGCTTTTAATATCATTTACGTCCTCGTTTCAAAAATTTTAAAAATGATCACTGCATGCAGCACTGCTCATTTACGTCCTCGTTTCAAAATCGATCGAAGATAAGCCCTGTACGGAGCCCTGTCGCCTTTTTCGCTAAGTCCGTTTTTGACCCTCGGATTTATAAGATCACAAAGTCCGGCAAAAAATTTGCCGGGTTGAGCCCGCTTCAAATATCCCAGCATCGCGGCAAAATCAGAGGGATAGTACACCATTTTAACTGATTTTCCGCCCTCAAATTTACAAAGCGGCAAACCAAGGCTTGCCAAAAACCAAATATATGAAAAATTGCTCCCGCTCACGCGTGTCAGCGGATATGTTCCCCACACTCTCGGATTTATTTCAAGAAGCCTGTACTCACCCCGCGCGTCTGCTTTAAATTCAAACATGGCAACACCCGTATAGCCCGTATGCTCTATCATTGCTGACGCGTATTTTAAAAGCTGATCCGACTCTATTTTTTCACAGCAGCTGGACGGCCCACCCGACACGGGATACTCCCGTATGCGTCTATGACATATATGCGCCGCAACCCTACCGTTTACCGCCACAACTGAGCAGCCTGCACCCCCGCCGCTCAGATATTCGCATATAATAGGTTTTTGTCCTGTCAGTTTATAAAATTTTTCATACGCCTGCTCAAGCCGGGCTGTGCTTGAGGCTATAACATACCGCTGCGCCGCAGTCAGTCCCGCTTTTTCACCGCAAACCGGTTTTACTACCACCGGATAAATAATCTTGTCTGAAAGCTCGTACTGAGCCGGCACCGGGACCGACAGCTTTTGGGCAAGCCGCGAAACCGCCGCCTTGTCATTGAACAGCTCCAGCTGCTCTATATCAGGCACCGCAATCCCGCACACCTCTTTGAATCTGTCCCTGCTGCGGCTTACCGCCTCAAGGGTTTTTGCCCCGACCGGCATAAGCGCCGGCTTGCAGCCCGTACTCTGATAAACGTCCTTGCAAAGCATAAGCAGCTGCTGTACTGCATCATCATAAGATATGACCTGACGCCTTGATACACCACGTGAATAAAAACCGACAGGATCGCTAAAGCAGTCATATTCGCAGGCGATAACATTTACTCCTGCGTCTGCAAGATCGCGTATAAGTGCTGTCGACATTCTATAATGTACGTCGGTGACAATAGCCGTCATATTCTTCTCCGTAATTTATATTATGTAGAATTATATCAAAGCCTGAGATATTTGTCAAATTGAGGTGGCACTCTCATCTAAAGTATATAAAAAAAAGCGGAGTATTACTCCGCTTTTTAAAAATTCCAAATTATTTACTGTCTGCAAAAAGTGTAAAATACAGCCATAAAACCGTATATCTGTCTTTAAGATCCTTTGCATACAGCACAGCATCGTCTATAACGTCCCTGCCGTAAAACTTTTCAAAATCCGCATAGTTTATTCCCACTGTATCAAGCACGCCGCAAAGATTTTCAGCAGACGGGGCTTGTTTTAGTATTTCAATTATTTTATCCCATTTTTCTCGGTAGATTTTTTCAAGCCCGGCATTATAAAGTCCCAGTTTATCCTGAAGCTCTATCACTCCGTCTGCGGCAAAACCGTAGCTTTTACGAATATGTTCTTCCCACTTTGCACGGTCAAATACATAAGTTTTATCCGGCATCGTGCCAAGTGCGATGATTTTTTGGCGCAGCTTTTGAGTCTGAACCGCAGAATACGCAACATCTATTCCGTGCAGCAAATATCCGCGGTTTTTAATGATACCGGTGATTTCAAAGTAATGAGACAAATGATGCTCGCTGCCGGAGGCCGGACGCGAATTCCCGACATACGCCATAGCTATACCGACAATAACAAGCGCTTCCATAAGCGTCTTTATTGCCTGGGCGTCACGCTTTTCTATGCCGTCGGCAAGCTGTTTTGTACGCTCAACGGTAGAATATGTAAGGTCATATACATATTTGCACATATACTCGCCGTTTACAAGCTCGGACAGCTTCCAGTCGCACAGCGCCGAATACTTGCCTATAATATCTCCGAACCCCGACCTTATCATTTCTATCGGCGCCTCTTTTAAAACATCTACGTCGCCTATAACAGCCGCCGGCACGTGTGCGCTGAAGGTGGTTTTCATGTTATTGGTGATCATCGCGGCGCCTGATGATGCAAATCCATCCATTGACGGCGCCGTTGCCACTATAAAATACGGAAGATTATTTTTATAGCTGACATATTTGCAAAGATCGTTTATTACCCCTGAGCCCACGCCGACTATAAGGTCGGTTTTCTGCGTCAGACATGCGCTGAGCCCTGCTATCGCATCCTCGTTTGGGATCAGAAGTCCCGGTCCGTCAAACACCTTGACGCACTCCGTCTTATCCTCCAGCAGCTTTGCCACACGGCTGCCGCATACGCGGTAGGTATTGTTATCGGCAGCAATCAAAATATTTTTGTATTTCCGGCTCAGCTGCGGCAGCTCATTTATAACACCGCTGCCTATCCTGACATGCTCGATTTCGCACTTATGATCTTTTTTGCACCCGCAGTTTTTTCTGCCTTTCAAAAGCTCGTTTATGTCCATTAAAAAATTCCTCCTTACAGAAATTTTTTCATTATTTCTGGAAAACCCATGTAATCGTCTGTCGTCACAAAATTGAAATCGGACAGGTACACCGATTCATCGTTGCCGCCGGGACCGTAATCATCGCCGACATATGCGACGTCATCGTGCAAATACCCGTGCTCTTTGCAGTATTTGTCCAGTGCATAGTATTTATTATAGGGAAACGGCGCCATATCAAATGAGGAAGAACCGCCGACAAACACGGTGTAATCGGGGAATACCGACTTAACGTCGTCATAGATCGCGCACCGCTTTGACCTGTCAGGATCGAAAGCGAGCTTATCCTCGATTTTCGCTTTTGTTCCCAGCAGCGGAAAAGTGACGCAACCGGAGGAATGGTATTCAACGCTGTCGCCCGCAAAATAAGTATATCCGTATTTTTTACGCAGCGCGCTCACCCGTTTTTCAACAGACGCTCTGTCGCACGGCGCGGTGTTATCCTCCTTAATGACAAGATCGCGCGTAGTTTCGTCATACTGCGCGTACTGCATTCCGTAATTTCCGATTATATCTATCGGAAACCGCCCCATCTGCTCAAAAATTCTGCGGCACATGCCCGCGCCCGCCATAATCAGCTTATATTTTTTTGACAGCGCCTCCAAAACGGCGCGGTTTTGCTCTGTCAGCGGGCTTTTATGCTGAGTGAGCGTGCCGTCAAGGTCAAAGGCGATAAGCTTTATTTTCGATATATCCACATCTGCAGTCTCCTATTGATTTATTCTGACTGATTTATTATAATATAAATGTATCAATCGGTCAATATTCGGCTGTAAAATTGATAAACAATCAAAATCAGTCAGGTGAAGATATGAAAAACGAGCGGCAGGAAAAGATAATTGAAATACTTAACGAAAAAGAATATGCAACGGTCGGCTATCTTGCAGACAGTCTGTACGCAAGTCTGCCGACAATACGCAGAGACCTCTCTGAGCTTGCGCGGCGCGGACTTATACAGCGAAGCCACGGAGGAGCGGCGATAGTAAACGACAGAAGACTTGCGGTGCCGTTTGATTTTCGCACGGGGTCGGGACGGGAAATAAAAATACGCATGAGCCGAGCCGCGGCAAAGCTTGTGTCAGACGGCGATACCGTGTTTATAGACGGCTCAACGTCATGTATGCACATAGGCGATTTTCTCCGTAACAGAAAAAATCTGACTGTTGTCACAAACAGCGCCGTGCTTCCCGCAAAGCTTGCCGATTTCGGATTTGACGTACACTGTACGGGCGGCAGGCTCATAGAAAGCTCGCTTTGCTTTGTCGGGAGCCGCGCGATAAAATACGCCGGAGATTTTCACTTCGACATAATGTTTTTCTCCTCGTCAGCAGTCAGCGAAACCGGGATCGTCACCGACTACTCCCAGACGGAAACCGAGCTTCGGCGGGCGGTATTTTCGGGCACGGATAAAAAAATACTGCTGTGCGACAGCTCGAAATTCAATAAAAGCGCAGCTTTTTTCGTAACAAGGTCAAGCGGCGTTGACCTTATGATCACGGATAAAAATCCTGATTTTGAATGTGCGCACAAGCTTATCGTGTGAATTTTTATTCACAAATTTGAATTTTTCATTGACAAACAGGGAAGATTGATGTATTATTATTAAAAATAAAGAAAGGTGCACGGATTTACAATGTATATCAATCGATTTTACTACTATTCATATACGGACTGTCTGTGCGCAAAATCCGCTTGAAAATCAAGCGCTGAATACGATAGATAGCCCGCAATCAGTTATACTCATTTTAAAAAGTATAGGATTGCGGGCTTTTATTCTGAAAATTTTAAGGGAGTAAGAAAATACATGGCGGATATCGAAAAAGCACGCAGGGAAATAAATGAATGTGACAAAGAAATGGCAAAGTTATTTGAAAAGCGCATGTCGGCGGTGCGGGAGGTGGCGCTCTATAAGGCTCAGCGCGGTATGCCGATAGAGGATACGGCAAGAGAGGCTCAGGTCATAACCCGCAACAGTGAGTTTATTTCGGACGATACTCTGCGTGAATTTTATGTGAATTTTCTTCAGAGTGAAATGGATATATCCAAAAACTATCAGCGCAGACTGATAACCGGTATGAAAATCGCTTACAGCGGCGTACCGGGGGCATTTGCGGATATAGCAGCAAAAAAGATATTCCCGCAGGGTCAGACAGTCAGCTGTCCCGACTTTAAAGCCGCATATGACGCGGTTGTAAACGGAGAGTGCGACTGTGCGCTCCTTCCGATAGAAAACAGCTACAACGGAGATGTGGGACAGGTAATGGATCTTGCGTTTTTCGGACCTTTGTACATAAACGGGATATACCAGGCTGAGATTGTTCAAAACCTGCTTGCTGTCAAAGGCACTACAATGGATCAGGTGAAAAGCGTCATCAGCCACCCACAGGCTCTGGGACAGTGCGCAGGGTATATCAGACGCCATGGCTTTGAAAGCATAGAAGCGGTAAATACGGCAGTTGCGGCAGAACTTGTCGCAAAAGAGGGAAAGCACGAGCTTGCAGCTATCGGAAGCACAGACGCGGCGGCCAAATACGGACTTAAAATTTTACAGTCCCACATAAATGAGAGCGGTAAAAACACCACTCGCTTTGCAGTGTTTTCAAGAGCGCAGAAAGCTCAGAGCATTAACGACAATAACTTTATTATGCTGTTTACCGTCAAAAATGAACCCGGCTGTCTGGGACGAGCGGTTTCTGCTATCGGCGAGAACGGATTTAACCTTCGCGCACTCAAGAGCCGTCCGACAAAAGAACTGAGCTGGAGCTATTACTTTTATGCCGAGGGCGAGGGATGTATCAATTCCTTTGAGGGCAGGCGCATGCTCAGCCAGCTCGCTCCTCACTGCATGGACGTTAAGGTCGTAGGCTCTTTTGAAAAGGAAATTTCCATTTAATAAATTTTACATTAGCTAAGAGACGATACGATAATGTTTAAAATTTTTACATTAGCTAAGAGACGATACGATAATATTTAATGATTTTACATTAGCTAAGAGACGATACGATAATATTTAATGATTTTACATTAGCGGAGAGACAATATGATAATACCTGTTAAAACCGCGTCAGGCGGTTATGAAATAACACTTAAGCGAGGCGCCCTGCAAAATGCCGGAAAAATACTGAAGCTTGACCGAACTGTCGCCATCGTTACCGATACGGGCGTACCGGAAAGCTATTCAAAGCTGATAGCGGACCAGTGCAAATCTGCAAGGATCATAACCCTGCCGCAGGGTGAGAGCTCAAAAAGCCTTGAAAACTTTGCAATGCTTCTGAAACAATTCACCGACATGGGGCTTTCACGCTATGACTGTGCCGCAGCGGTCGGAGGAGGCGTCGTGGGCGACCTTACCGGCTTTGCAGCGGCATGCTACATGCGCGGTATTGATTTTTACAACATACCGACAACCGTCCTTTCACAGGTCGACTCATCAATAGGCGGCAAGACCGCGATAGATTTTGAAGGCTATAAAAACATAGTGGGAGCGTTTTATCCTCCCCGTGCAGTTATAATCGACCCGGACACACTGTCCACCCTTCCAAAACGCCAAATTTCCAACGGTCTTGCAGAAGCGGTAAAAATGGCGGTCACATGCGACAGAGAGCTGTTTGAAATGATAGAATCGGACAGCGCGGACATAGATACTATAATCTACCGCAGTCTGCTAATAAAGAAACGTGTTGTCGAGCAGGACGAACACGAATCCGGACTGCGCCGTGTTTTAAATTTCGGACACACGCTGGCGCATGCTGTTGAAAGCGAAAGCGGCGGGAAACTGTATCACGGTGAATGCGTAGCGATAGGTATGCTGCCAATGTGCTCTGACTCTGTACGCGCACGGCTTGCTAAGGTGCTGGAAAGACTCGGGCTTCCCACACGCTTTGAGGCAGACCCGGATAAACTTGTAAACGCCATGCTTCATGACAAGAAAAAATCAGGGGATACGATAACCGGCATATATGTCGGACAGATAGGCAGCTTTGAAACTCAAAAGCTGGATAAAACAAGGCTCAGAGAGCTTGCGGGAGAACTAAGAATATGAAAAACACTTTCGGAAACAGCGTCAGCGTTACTATATTCGGCGAAAGTCACGGCGCATATATAGGCTGCGTCATTGACGGACTGCCTGCAGGACTGGAGATCGATCATAGCTTTATCAGCCGTCAGCTTGATAAGCGCAGACCTGCCGGCAGCATTTCAACATCGCGCACCGAACAAGACCGGTTTCAGATAATAAGCGGCGTGTTTGATGGCAGGACATGCGGTACGCCGTTAACGGTCATCATTCCCAACAGTGACACACGCTCCAAAGACTACGACTACGGAAAAGCACGCCCGGGACATGCCGATTATACGGCTTTTAAAAGATATAACGGGTTTGAGGACTACCGAGGCGGAGGGCATTTCAGCGGAAGAGTCACGGCTGCTCTTACGGCGGCGGGTGCTGTTGCCATACAAATACTTTTGAAAAAAGGCGTGAGTATCGCAACACACATCAGCGAATGTGCCGGTATCAGCGACCGTTCGTTTGACGATTTTAAAAAGGATTTTGATAAGCTGGACAATACCGATTTTGCAGCGCTTGACGATACGGCGGCTCAAAAGATGAAGGATGCAATAGTCTGCGCAAAAAACGACGGCGACAGCGTCGGCGGTATTTTGGAAACTGTAATAATGGGTATGCCCGCCGGTGTGGGAGACCCGTGGTTTGACAGCGTTGAGGGCATGCTCTCACACGCCGTGTTTTCGGTGCCGGCAGTAAAGGGCGTAGAATTCGGCGACGGATTCGCAATCGCAAAAATGCGCGCTTCAGCTGCAAACGATCCGTTTGTGATTAAGAACGGCAATGTCGTCACAACCAAAAACTCAAACGGCGGTATCAACGGCGGGATTACAAACGGTATGCCGATAGTTATGCGCACCGCAATTAAACCGACACCGACTATTTTCAAACCGCAGCAGACTGTCGACTTTAAATCACGTCAAAACACAGTTATCAGCGCAAAGGGCAGACACGATCCCTGCATCGTACATCGCGCACGCACTGTTGTGGACAGCGTCTGTGCTTTAACTGTTGTCGACTTACTGGCTTCAAGATTCGGTGCGGACTGGCTGAGGTGACAAGATGGAATACGGATGCATAGGCAGAAAGCTTGCTCACAGCTTTTCAAAAACAATACACTCAAGGCTTTGCAATTATGACTATCAGCTTTTAGAGCTGGAACCGCAACAGCTTGATGAGTTTATGCGCTCAAGGATGTTTAAAGGAATAAACGTAACAATTCCTTATAAACAGGATGTTATCCCATACCTTGACCATATCAGCGACACCGCAAAAGATATCGGCGCTGTCAACACCATTGTAAACAAAGACGGCATGCTTTACGGATACAACACCGATTTTTCCGGTATGAAAGCGCTGGCACAGAATGCGGGAATAGACTTTAAAAATAAAAAGACAGTTATACTCGGCAGCGGCGGCACCTCAAAAACTGCGCTGGCTGTCGCTGAGCACTGCGGCGCCTTGGAGGCATACCGGGTTTCCAGATCCGCAAAAGACGGCTGCATCAGCTATGATCAGCTGTATGCCTGCCACAGCGATGCTGAAATAATTATAAACACCACTCCCTGCGGCATGTTTCCAAAGCTTGATGATACGGCGGTACAGCTTGACCGCTTCCCGAATGTCTGCGGAGTGCTTGATGCCGTATACAATCCGCTGCGCTCCCGCCTTGTCATGCAGGCACTAGACAGAGGAATACCTGCCGCCGGAGGACTGTATATGCTTGTGGCACAAGCAGTTTTTGCAGCGGAAAAATTCTGCGGTGAAAAATTTTGCAGGCGGGATATCGACAGGGTATACGACGATATTCTGCGTGAAAAACAGAACATAGTACTTATAGGTATGCCGGGCTGCGGAAAAACCACGCTCGGACAGATAATCGCACAGCGGCTTGGCAGAGAATTCATTGACATTGATGAAAAAATCGTTGAGCGGGAAAAAATGTCGATACCGGATATTTTTGCTAAAGGCTCAGAACCGCTCTTCAGAAAGATAGAATCTGAGGTAATAGACTCTGTGAGCTGTCAGTGCCAGGCGGTAATCGCAACAGGCGGCGGTGCCGTTTTAAACAGGCACAACGTCACGGCTTTAAAACAAAACGGAAGGCTTTGCTTTATAAACCGTCCTATAGACAAACTGCCCGTGACCGACACGCGTCCGCTGTCAGATGACAGAAAAAAGCTTGCAAAGCTATATGAAACACGCCTGCCCGTCTACCGCCAAAGCTGCGACATTGAGATTGACGCTGATGCGGATATAGCTGCCATTACAGAACTGATTTTAAAGGAGTACGGCTTTGATAGTTGAGATAAGCGCAGGAAAAATACACGGAAAGGTAAACGCTCCGCCTTCAAAAAGCATGGCGCACCGCGCGCTTATATGCGCGTTTTTGTCGGGACAAAAATGCAGCATTGAAAACATATCCTACTCAGATGATATAAATGCTACCGCCTGCGCCCTTGAAACACTGGGGGCTATTATAACGAAAAACCCTAACAGCATAACGATAAACGGCTCCAACGCCTACAACGAACTTATTGCCGACAGCGCCGGGAGCTGTGCGGATGCTTTTAACGGACAGAACGAACGCATAATACAGTGCGGCGAGAGCGGCAGTACACTGAGATTTATTATACCGCTTTGCCTTGTGACAGGGCAGAGGTTTACACTGTGCGGAACAAGCCGGCTGTTTTCACGGTCTCTTTCGGTGTACGAAACACTTTGCAAAAAATACGGATTTGTTTTTGAACAATCAGACCAAAGCGTCACAGTGTGCGGAAGACTTAAACCCGACACTTTTCATGTACAGGCGGACATATCAAGCCAGTTTATAAGCGGACTTATGTTTGTACTGCCGCTTTTGGCCAAAGACAGTACAATAATGACGGAGGGCAAAATTGAAAGTCTGCCGTATATAAAGCTGACACAGTCGGCACTGAAGACTTTCTCGGTTACGACGGATATTTTTGACGGCAGCATATATATACCCGGATCTCAACACTATCGCGCTGTGAACTATACGGTTGAAGGCGACTGGTCAAACGCAGCCTTTTTCTATGCACTCAACACAGTCGGTCACGAAATTGAAGTGACAGGCGTAGATACTAACAGTCTTCAGGGAGACAGGGTATGTCTGGAGCATTTTTCGCTTATTACAAAATCCGCTCCTGTTATAGACGTGTCCGATTGCCCGGATCTGGCTCCGGTACTGATGGCCTCAATGGCAGCAAATAACGGCGGTGTTCTGACAGGGACAAGGCGGCTTAAAATAAAAGAGAGCGACCGAGGCGCTGCAATGGCAGACGAGCTTTCCAAAATGGGCGTTAAAGTCTCTGTGCACGAAAACAGCATAACTGTCGGCTGCGGTCTCAAAAAACCCACACAGCCGCTTACGGGACACAACGACCACAGGATTGTCATGGCACTGTCTGTACTCTGCACTGTGACAGGCGGAACAATAGTCGGCGCTCAGGCTGTTAACAAGAGCATGCCTGACTTTTTTGAAAGACTTGAGGGGCTGGGCGCGCAAATACGCAGACTAGAGGACTGACGGGGGCGGCAGGCACAGGCGCCGACCGCGGGCACAGGCACCAACCGCAGGCACCGACCGCGGGCACAGGCGCCGACTGCAGGCACAGGCACCGACCGCGGGCACAGGCGCCGACGGCAGGCACAGGCACCAACCGCAGGCGCCGACCGCGGGCACAGGCTCAGACCGCAGGCACCGACCGCGAGCACAGGCTCAGACCGCAGGCACCGACCGCGGGCACAGGCACCAACCGCAGGCACCGACCGCGGGCACAGGCGACAATTTTATACCTGTTTTAAACTGCGGCTTTTTACCGCTCGCACATAACATTACATTTTAAAATTCTCAATTGAGAGGTTAATAATATGAAGCTTGACAAAAACATGAATATTCTGATTGTAGGCCTAGGACTTCTGGGCGGCAGCTACGCAATGTCTCTTAAAAGACAGGGATTTAAAGTGAGCGCCATAACGCGGTCACAGAAATCAATCGACTACGCGCTGGAACACGGGATAATAGATAAAGGCACCACTCAGATAGATCCCGAGCTTATAGGACAGGCGGATATTGCCGTTTTTGCGCTCTATCCTAACGTATTCAAGCAATGGCTTATTGACAACCAAAAATATTTCAAACCCGGCTGTGTTATTACCGACGTCACCGGCGTTAAGTGCTGTATCGTTTTTGAAATACAGGAATTTCTTCGACCGGACATAGAATTTATTGCCGCGCACCCGATGGCAGGTAAGGAAGTATACGGCGTGGAAAATGCAAACGATAAAATGTTCAGTCAGGCCAATTATATAGTTGTTCCGACATCAAAAAACACGGCGTCAGCTATTGAGCTTTGCCGTGATCTTGGAAAGACTCTCGGGTTTGCAGACGTGTCGGAACTGAGCCCCCAGATGCATGATGAAATGATAGCGTACCTGTCCCAGCTTACGCACTGCATAGCAGTGTCTCTGATGTGCTGCAACGATTTTCGGGGTCTGGAGCACTATACCGGCGACTCTTTCCGCGATCTTACAAGAATAGCGAAAATAAACGACGATATGTGGAGCGAGCTGTTTTTACTCAACCGTGAGCCTCTGCTTCTGGAAATGGATAAGTTCAGACGCTCGTTTGACGAGTTATATACAAAACTTAAAAACGGTGACCGTGAGGGCATGCGCGATATGATGCGCACATCTACAAATCGCCGGCAAAGATTTGACAAAAAGGAGAAAAACGACAAATGAACATGAATTTTCTAAGAAAACTTCCCATTCCTCAGGTTATTAAGCAGCAGTATCCTGTCTCCGAAAAAATGGCGGAGCAGAAAAAACGCCGAGATGAGCAGATTGCAAAAGTATTTAAAGGCGAATCGGATAAGTTTATTCTTGTTATCGGTCCCTGCTCAGCCGACAACCGCACGGCGGTACTTGATTATATTTCAAGACTGCGCAGGGTGGAGGACAAAGTCTCGGATAAAATTATCATAATTCCGCGTATCTATACCAACAAGCCGCGTACCAACGGCACCGGCTACAAGGGTATGCTGCATCAGCCTGATCCGGACGAAAATCCCGATATGCTCAAGGGCATAGTTGCTATCCGCGATCTGCATATGAGCGCGCTTTCAGAATACGGATTCTCATGTGCTGATGAAATGCTGTATCCCGATAATCACAGATATTTGTCCGACCTTCTGTCATACGTTGCTATCGGCGCGCGTTCTGTTGAAAACCAGCAGCACAGGCTTACGGCAAGCGGTCTTGACATTCCCGTCGGCATGAAAAACCCCACCGGCGGTGATCTTTCAATCATGATGAACGCTATTTCCGCAGCTCAAAACAAGCATATGTTCATTTACCGCGGCTGGGAGGTCGTAAGCAACGGCAATCCTTTTGCCCATGCTATTTTGCGCGGTTATGTTGACTTCTCCGGTAAAAATATTTCAAATTACCACTATGAGGATCTTGTCAACCTACATGAACTGTACGGCAAGTCCGGTCTTGAAAATCCGGCGGTTATAATCGATACCAATCACGCTAACTCTTCAAAACAGTGCCTTGAGCAGGTTCGTATTGCCAAGGATGTTGTTCACAGCTGCAACCACAACCCTGATTTAAGAAAGATGGTCAAAGGTCTTATGATCGAAAGCTATATTGAAGACGGCGCACAGAAAATTGGGGAGCATATATACGGTAAATCCATTACAGACCCTTGTCTGGGCTGGGAGAAAACCGAAAAGTTAATATATGATATAGCTGAAACGCTTAAGTAATATCAGTCACAAAGTTATCAAATCTCATTTGCGGTGCGGTAGTATCCGCTGCGGTGCGGTGATGTCCGCTGCGGTGAGGTGGTATCCGCTGGTGTGCGGCAGTATCTGCTGCGGTGCGGTGATGTCCGCTGCGGCGTGGTAGTGTCCGCTGCGGTGCGGTGATGTCCGCTGCGGTGAGGTGGTATCCGCTGCGGCGTGGTGGTATCCGCTGCGGTGCGGTGATGTCCGCTGCGGTGAGGTGGTATCCGCTGCGGCGAGGTGGTGTCCGCTGGTGTGCGGTGGTATCCTCTGGTGTGCGGCAGTATCTGCTGCTGTTTGTTATAAATGATACCATAACACGCAAAATTGAACGATTAACGGCGCATATATTTTCCTGCT
>CALWYZ010000005.1 GCA_944385895.1 uncultured Clostridia bacterium | reverse complement strand
ATCTCAGAAACATTCACTTGGCTCATTCCTAAAATAATGGCAAAACACAATATGAATGAGATCATTGCTGTGGCGGCTGAATATCGCTGCTTTGAAGATTTTGATTACCGAAAGAGTCGACAAAAAATTGATTTTTACCGCAAGTGGTATCACACCCGTACAAAAATATCCGTTGAATCTCTTGATGAAATAAAAGAAAAGTATGCAGAGAATACAGACGGAATGGAGTGGGACATTCCCGACGACAGTATTAATGTTGAGAGTACCGTTTTAGAGCCGATTGCAGTCAGCAAATTTTTAGACACGCTTTCTGAAACAGACAGGAAAATACTCACAATGCGAATGGATGATGTGACACTCGAAAAAATCGCAGAAGAATTAGGTTTCAAAACTCACAGTGCTATTCACAAAAGAATCCGAAAGATTGGCTTGGCTTACGAAAAGTTCAGCGGTGAAGATTTGGGATTCAGTAATAAGAAAATTATCTAACAACACCTATTGATGTATAAATCGGTAGGTGTTCTTTTTATGTGCAGAAGCAGAAAGGAGGTCTTTTTGGTGCAGTACAATCTGATAAAATCACAGCAAATCAAAATTAAGAACACCCTATGTATGCAATGCGGACACCAAAGCTGTTTGATGATAAGTAGTGGTGTCTGCCCTGTTTTCGCAAAAACCAACCCCAAAATCATTAAAATTAAGGAGGACAATCACAATGAAAAAATATAAAGAAACATATATCATCGGTGTTGACCACGGCTATGGAAATATGAAAACGGCTAATTGCTGTTTCCAGACAGGTGTGACCGTATATGAAAAAGAACCAATTTTCAAAGATAACCTGCTTGTTTGGAATAACAAGTATTATCTTATCGGTGCAGAGCATAAGGAGTTTTCAGCAGATAAAATGCTGGATGAGGATTATTATATTCTTACGCTTGCCGCAATCGCACGAGAGCTGAATATTGCAAAAATCTATTCTGCTGATGTATTGATTGCCGCCGGGCTTCCGCTGACTTGGGTAAGCGAACAGCGAGAAGAATTCAAACGATATTTGCTGAAGAACGAAACAGTTGACTTTAATTTCAAAGGCAAGGATTATCATATCCGCATTGTCGGTGCAGATGTTTACCCACAGGGATTTGCCGCTATTGTCAATCACTTATCCGATTTTTCAGGTGTAAATATGCTCTGCGATATTGGCAACGGCACGATGAATATTATGTTCGTCAATGATAAAAAACCGAACCCCCACCGCTGTTTTACCGAGAAATTTGGAACACACCAGTGTATGCTCCATATCCGTGAGAATCTAATGAGAATTCATCACGCGGAGCCGCCCGAAGAAATGATTACCCGTGTGCTTCGTTTCGGCACAGCAGATATTGACAGCGACTATCTGAAAACAATAACCAATACTGCAAAAGAGTATGCGGAAGGTATTTTCCGCAGACTGCGTGAACACGGCTACGATTCAAAACTGATGAAGCTGTATATTGTCGGAGGAGGCGGTTGTATGATCCGTAACTTTGCCGAATATGACGAAAGCCGTATTACTGTAAACGATGATATTTGTGCTACTGCTAAAGGTTATGAACGAATGCTGGAAATGAAATTGATTAAAAATGGCGGTGTGTTATGAGTATCAAACGAATGAGCCTTAGGTTTAACTTGGATAACGAAGCTGACCGCAAGGCTTGGGAGCTTTTGCAAAACCTGTCCGGTTCAAAAAACAAAGCCATAATTTCGGCAATCAATGGGTATTTCGAGCAGGATAATAATTTAGCTGAGATAGTAAGGGAAACTATAGCAGAATGCTTGCGGAACATATCGGTAGTACAGGCACAAGCCGAGCCGACAACTGAAATACTGTCCGAAGAAGAAAAAGAACTTATGGATTCCCTCGATATGTTTCTCGGTGAATGACGGCATCAGAGTAGTGCCGCTTTTTTATGCTCTGAAATTCACTGTGACATCATTTTGGCATCAAATCAAAGTTAAGGAGGATTTTTATTATGAGAGCTTATTCATCATTAAGACAACTTGAAGAAAAAGGTATTTGTGTTGATGAATACCTGACCAATGAGCGAGACGGCGTATTTAAGGCACGCCTTGACTGCAAGCGTTGGAGCAAGAAGAGAAATGTTCTTGCCTACTTCACATTTGAAGACGGCAGTAAGGTTATGGCTTCCGCTTGGCAGAACACCGGGTATCTCGGTATCCCTGAGATTGAAGAAGGAGCAATGCTAACGCTGACTTTTGAGAGAGCAAAAAACGGCATTTCCTATTTGAGAAAGATTGAGAGAAACGAGTGACAATAATGCAAGTCTCATACGGTAACAAGCAGGGAACTTGTACGGCAAGTTCCAACTCAAAATCGGCTGTTTAGCCGATTTACTCTTTAGGGACTGCCGCCCCTAATACCCCGATAACAGAAAGGACTGATAAATCTATGAACAGAAACACAAAAGAAAAATTTGCCCGAATTGATATTCGGGTAAAGCCAAAGGATAAAGAAAAAATAATGAAACTTGCCGAAAAATGCAATTTATCTATTAGTGAATATCTGGTGCAAAGGGCATTGGGATATGAACCGAGAACGGTTCTTCCTGATGTCTTTTTTGATTTCTACAACAAATTGTGCGAGCTATGCAATACAGTGGGTTTTACGCCCGAAACAGAAAACAAACTACTTTCACTTATTGATGAAATTCATTTGGAACTTTTATTACCACGAAAGGAGAAGATTTCGGGGTCCCCGCAAAGCCTGCTTTGTGGGGAAAAGGAACATCCACGAAGTGATGAGCCTTTCGGCATTTATGGCGAAAGCGATAAACGGAGTGTGATGTGACGTGGCTACCACCGGATTCTGGCCTGTCAAAAACAGGCTGAAAGAAGTAATCGAATATGCCCGTAATCCTGACAAAACCATCGACAAGAAATTCTTGGATAAAGATTTATATGCAGCACTCCGTTATGTTGAGAATGATAAAAAGACGGATCAAACGATGTATGTTTCGGGTATCAACTGTCCGAAGCAAAAAGCATACGAATATATGATGGCTACTAAGCGTCGTTACGGCAAGCTCGGCGGGAATGTTGCCTATCACGGTTATCAGAGTTTTATTAGTGGCGAGGTTACACCTGAAGAAGCACATCAAATTGGACTGGAAACTGCAAGGCGTATGTGGGGCAAGGATTATGAGATAGTAGTCACCACCCATCTAAACACAGATAATCTTCACAATCATATTGTGGTTAATTCTGTATCTTTTCGCACCGGTCGGAAATTTGAGAACCATATTTCAGACCATTACAAGCTGAGAGAGATTTCCGACGCAGTTTGCTTGGAACGAGGGAAAAGCGTATTGCCCCCGAGCAAATTCACAGGTAATCGAAAGAAAGACTATTGGATACACAAAAGCGGCGGTTTCACTCACCGGGATATTTTAAAACGGGATATTGATGAAGCAATTTCAAATACAACCAATTGGAAAGCATTCGATTTATACCTGAAAAATCTCGGCTACTCTTACGCCCGAAACAGCGATTACCGTCATCCATCCATTATTGCTCCCGGTTGGAAACGCTCTGTCCGTCTTGATTCTTTGGGTGAGCAATATACGCAGGAGAAAATACGGCAGAGACTGATTGATAATCAGAAAAATATTACTCTTTACGCAATTCGTATTCCAAAACGATATGCACCGCTGTTACAGCTTGAATACGAATTTAAAAAAGCACAGCGTATGGACGGGATACAGCTTGCCTTTGCATTGATTATTGAACTTTGGAAACTGATAACAGGCAACAATATAGAGCCGTCATCCCCAAAGCCTCTATCCCCGGCACTACGGCAGGAAGTCAGAAAATTAGATCAAACCTTAAAGGAATACAAGCTTCTTTGTGAGAATCAAATTGATTCCGCACAGGAGCTTGTTTCATTTATCGAGAAAAAATCTACGGATATTTCTGCGTTGGAATCAGAGCGGCAGAAAATTTATAACCGTATCCGCCGCCCAAAATCGGAAGAAGAAAAAGAACAGAACAAAACAACGGCAAAAAAAATCTCTGCAAAGTTAAAACCTTTGCGTGAAGATCTCAAAACCGCACAATCCATCACCGAGCGGTATCCGCATATCTTGAAATTGCTTGAAACCGAGCGTGCTATGGAAATACAAGTAAAAACCAAAAATAGAGAAAGGAATTATGAACGATGAAAAACACACCGAAAAATATTGCAATAGAAAAACTATTCCCCTTTGAGGGACATCCTTTTAAGGTTCAGGACAACGAAGAAATGAACGCGTTGATCGAGAGTATTCAGGAGCAAGGTATTTTGTCTCCGTTAATTGTCCGACCAAAAGAAAACACCGAAGATGAATATGAAATTGTATCGGGGCACAGACGGTTCCGTGCAGCAGTTAAGGCAGGGATGAAAGAAGTCCCTGCCTTAATTGTTCCTCTTGATCGTGATGAAGCCGCTATTGCGGTGGTAGACAGCAATCTGCACCGAGAACATATTTTACCATCGGAAAAAGCCTTTGCATACAAGCTGAAAATGGAAGCACTATCACGGCAAGGCAAGAGGACAGATTTAACTTCCGACCAAGTTGGGCGGAAGTTGGAAACCGCTGAAATCATAGGGCAACAAGCAGATGAAAGTAAAAATCAAATTCGTCGCTATATCCGTCTCACTAACCTTATCCCGCCTATTTTGGATATGGTTGATGAGAAAAGAATTGCTTTCACTCCTGCTGTCGAGCTATCCTATCTGCTCCCCGAAGAACAGAGAATGCTGTTGTCGGAAATGGAGTACGGCGACTGTACGCCTAATTTATCTCAGGCACAGCGTTTAAAGGCTCTCAGTATACAGGGGTTATTCACGAAAGAACAGTTATCCGCCATTATGAGCGAAGAAAAAGCCAATCAGAAAGAGCGTGTGAAAATTCCTGTTGAGCGCATTCGCAAATATTTCCCGAAAGACTATACCACTACTCAAATGGAAGAAACCATTGTAAAACTCTGTGAAGCGTACCATCGAAAACGGCTGCGTGACAGAGATTCAAGATAAGGAGAATTTTTATGACTAAAAAAATAGATATTCATTCTAATAATGAGACTGCCTGCATTGCAGATTACTTTATTCCCTGTAAAAATGGAAAAATCTTAAATTATGAAGACGCTTGCAAATTTGGCGAAGGTACTTTCAAAACCAAAATTGGAGGTACAATTTACGAAGTATCTACTCATTTTAATCCAAAAGGAACACAAAGCGTTATGGAACAATTCAAAAAATTGATTCTTTCTGAAAATTTAATTTAACCACACAATAGAAAAAAGATAACCGAACACTGTAAAATAAAAATGCCTTTGCAGTGTCCGGTTGTCAGAAAGGAGAAAAATATTATGACAACTAAAAATAAAAACAAGGGACAAATTGCAAATCCTGATGAATTGATCACCGCCCTATATTGTCGTTTATCTGTTGAGGACATGAAAGATCATGACAAAAAGAAAGGCGAGATTGATGAATCAAATTCAATTACGAATCAAAAACAGATTTTACTTGATTATGCCAAAAAACACAGTTACAAGAATACAATGTTCTTCGTGGATGATGGGATTTCGGGAACTCGATTTGATCGAGAAGCTTTTCAGCGTATGCAGAGAATGGCTGAAAACGGAGAAATCAGCAGAATCATCGTGAAAGATTTGTCTCGCTTTGGTCGTGAACAGGTCGAAGCCGGCAGACTGACATAAATCGTTTATCCTTCACTTGGCATTACCTTTATCTCCATTCAGGAGAATGTCAACAGCACTACAGGTGAAGGGATGGAAATGCTGCCGTTTTACAATATTTTTAACGAATGGTATGCAGCTCAGACAAGTAAGAAAATTCGTGCTGTATGGCAGTCCAAAGCAGATAACGGAAAGCGTGTTTCATCATCTGTTCCTTTTGGATATGTGAAAGATCCTGAAAATCGGGAGCAGTGGTTAATTGATGAACCTGCCGCACAAATTGTGCGTAAAATATTTGCTTTAGCGCTTGGCGGAAGAGGACCGTCACAAATCGCAAGACAGTTGGAAAAAGAAAATATTTTAATTCCATCTGCTTATTATGAATCTGTAGGTAGAAAACACTCTCAAAAGATACCGCTAAATCCGTGTGCGTGGGATCAGAAAACTATAGTGCACATTCTTGAAAATAGACAATATACGGGATGTGCGGTAAATTTCAAATCCACTACTGTCAGTTACAAGGTTCACAAGGTCATTTATAACCCTATTGAAGAGCAACAAGTTATTCCTAATATGCAGGAACCGATTATACCGGAGGAGGATTGGCTAAGGGTACAAGAACTTCGCAAAAATAAACGCCGTCCTACTGCGACAGGACGGCAAAGTCTATTTTCAGGTCTTGTTTTTTGTCCTGATTGTGGTGCGAAACTTTATTTTTGCTCTGCTAAAAGTTTGAATACAAATCAAGAATTTTATTGTTGCTCCAACTATAGATCTGGCAGAGGTACTTGTAAAGTTCACTATATTCGAAATGTAGTACTTGAAAAAATTGTAATGGAAGCTATCAGCGACTTTGCTGATTTTGTTCGCTGTCATGAACCCGTCTTTCTTTATATGATGGCAATGAAAAACAAGGCGATTCGCAAAGCTGAATTTAAAAAAATGCAGGAAACGGTTGAATACGGCAAGCGAAGACTTGAAGAATTGGAACGCTTGATGGATAAGCTTTACGAGGATAATACTTTTGGAAGATTATCAGATGATGTTTACGAAAGACGAGTTTCAAAATATGAAAAAGAACAAAAAGAACTTGCAATTACTGTATCCGAAGCTCAAGCCGTTTTAGACAAAGCCGAACAAAAAAGTCTTGATTTGAGATTGCTGCTCCGTACCTTTCGTGAAATGACGGATATTAAGGAACTAACACCGACTCTGATCAATTCTCTAATTGAGCGCATTGAAGTTCACAACAACGATAAATCAAGCGGTCATTGTTATGTAAAAGTGGATATTTACTTTACAGCGGTAGGAATGTTTAAAATCCCAACCGAAGATGAAATCATTATAATGATGGAAGAAATCCGTAAAAATCCACACGAATATCGTTTTGCAGCATAATAAAGAAACGGTGCAACCTCTTTAGAGATTGCACCGAACCTTACATAGAAAATACTTCCTTATGGGACTTGCCCAAAACCGTCCCTCTCTGATTTTAAAGCACCTGTGAAAAGCCGTATTTCTTATATCTGTTTAATGTCCTTCGGGTGTACAGCCAAGCAGGTCATGCTCGCTTTTGGTATCTGCATATACGAGTTTTGCCAATACTATGAGCATCGGAATCACTGCAAGCCAAATTGATTTTTCGGGGATATAATTGCTGATTACGGCAACAGCCGTACCGCCAGCAAAGAAGCAGCATATCATGCCCAGATGCGTCAGACCTCTTAACAAAGCTTCCCTGTCCTTTTTGCGCAGGACCTTTGCCGCCGCAACTCCTACCTGGCGTATATGGTTTGTGCAGAATGTCGTCGCCATCGGCACGCCTTCCGCTCGCCTGAAAGTGTTGTACTGCATGGAGGCAATAAAATTGATTATGACCTGAGTTATCTGATGCGGAGCGCTTTGGGGTATGAATCCTATAATAAACAGTATAAAGGTCTCAAAAATTACAAGGTATGTATCCCACCTCAGAAAACCAAGTTTTTTTACAGGAGAGGGAAGAGCTTCTGAAATAAAAGCCCCGAACATATATGCAAATATAGGTATAAGAAAATATATCCCGTCTGAAAATCTGCCCTGTCCGAATGCAATTGACATTAAAACCACATTTGCCGTCTGGGCATTGCAGAATACTCCTCCGCGCACGGTATAGGTATATCCGCCCATCATGCCTGCGCTTATCATAAGAAGTGCAAAAATCATCTTATGTTCGCAGGCAAGATATTTGTTAGTTGTATTCATAGCGCACCTACAAAAAATATCTTCAAATTAACAGGACACCGCAATATAAATACTGCGGTGTCCTTGCTTTTTATTAGAAGTGCCGACTGAAAGCAGCCGGACTCAACCGCAGTCTTAAGCGCGGTTTATTGAACCGAAAAGCTCCATTTTTTCTTTGACTGTAGCTTTTATTGCTTCAAAACCCGGAGCGAGAAGCTTTCTGGGGTCAAATCCTTTACCCTCAAGGTCTTTGCCTGCTTCTATATATTTTCTCGTAGCTTCTGCAAAAGCAAGCTGACACTCAGTGTTTACATTTATTTTTGCAACGCCCATAGAAATAGCCTTTTTGATCATGTCCGCCGGTATACCGGTACCGCCGTGAAGCACAAGCGGCATGCCGTTTGTTTTTTCGGAGATGAGCTTTAGAGCATCAAAGTCAAGCCCTGCCCAGTTTGCAGGATATTTGCCATGAATATTACCTATACCGGCAGCCAACATTGTAACTCCAAGATCCGCAATGAGCTTGCACTCGTCAGCATCTGCCACCTCACCTTTGCCGACAACACCGTCTTCTTCACCGCCTATAGCACCTACTTCCGCTTCAACAGAAAGTCCTTTCTGGGCGGCAAGCGCAATGATTTCTTTTGTTTTTTCAATATTTTCCTCGATACTATAGTGTGAACCGTCAAACATTACAGAAGAAAATCCGTCTCTGATAACTGCTTTTGCGCCTTCGTAAGAACCGTGATCAAGGTGCAGAGCAACAGGTACGGTAATGCCGAGAGTATCCATCATACCATTTACCATTCCGACAACGGTGTTGTATCCGCACATGTATTTTCCCGCGCCTTCGGAAACTCCGAGAATTACAGGAGATCCGTTTTCCTGTGCTGTCTGAAGTATTGCTTTTGTCCATTCAAGATTGTTGATGTTGAACTGACCGACTGCATAGTGTCCGTCATAAGCTTTTTTAATCATATCTTTTGCAGAAACTAACATGATAACATTCCTCCGTTTTTATTTTCCATAATATTATACCCCTGCTTCGCTTAAAAAGTCAATTATAATTTAAGTTATTGTATATCTTGACAATAAAACCGATTTTGTTTACAATTATAGTTGTAAGGCTGCTGCCTGTAATTAAATAAATTTGATCGGAGAAAATCAATGTCAGCTGTAAAAATAACTGTTGACAGCACATGCGATCTCTCGCCTGAGCTGGTTGAAAAGTATGATATCACCGTTATCCCTCTTTATACAATATTAGGAGATGAGTCATATGCCGATGGCATAGACATAAATCCGGACGGAATATATAAGTTTGTTGCCGAAAACAATGTTCTGCCAAAAACGTCCGCAGCTTCCGTAGACGATTATGCAGGAATTTTCAAAAAATATACAGAGGCAGGAATGGAAGTTATTCATTTCAACATATCCAGCGATATGTCTTCCAGCCATCAGAACGCGGTTATAGCAGCCAAGGAAGTAGGAAACGTCCATGTAATAGATACTTTAAGTCTGTCTACCGGTTCAGGTCTTTTGGTTCTTGATGCCGCAGATTATAGGGAACAGGAATTGCCTGCAGCCCGTATAGCCGAGCTTGTGCGTGAGCGTGTACCTCTTGTAAGAGCAAGCTTTGTGCTGGATAATCTTGAATATCTCAGAATGGGAGGACGCTGCTCGGCTGTGGCAGTTCTGGGTGCCAACCTACTGAAAATCAAGCCGAGAATAGAAGTTAAAAACGGTAAAATGGGAATGGGCGGCAAATACCGCGGCATGTATGATAAGGTTTCTCTTAAATATGCGGAGGATATGCTTTCGCTGCCAAATATTAATACCCGCCGCGTTTTTGTGACACATACAAAATGTGATGAAGAGCTTATAAATCAGGTGGTAGAAAAGGTTAAAAGCCTTGTGAAATTCGATGAATTGCTGATTACTACCGCGGGATGCGTTATTACCAGCCATTGCGGGCCCAATACTCTCGGGGTGCTTTTTGAGGTAAAAAATCAATAGTGAATTTTCACAAAATTTTCATTTCAAAAATGTCTAATGTGAACAAAAAATATAAATAAACACTATTTTTTGTTAAAAAATTAAAATTTACTATTGAACTTTTAGCTTTAATAGTATAGTATATTATATATACAGCGTTCAAGGAGGATTATTCATGAGCGAAAACTTAGAAAAAACAATATCTTCTGAAGAAACTTCAGCAGTTGACAATTTCAGCGATACCTCACAGGAGGTTGAACTTGAGCTTGACGATCTAAACGATCAAAAGGTAAATTCTGAAATTGATATGACAATGGGAGAAAAGCTTAAGGTTTTGCTTATGAAACCGCTTGTCACTTCAATTATTAAATGGGTGTTTGTAGTACTCGGAATAGTTGGTCTGATACTTTATCTTGTTGCAAACGAAAGCCTTGCAAAGGCGTTTAGCGGTGTTTCCGGAGCAATAGCATCATTCTTTAATTTATTCCCAATCTCTATGATGGAGATACTTATCTGTGCTGCTATACTCGGAATTCTGGCATACCTTGTATTTATTATAGTTAGAACTGTTCAGGTAAAGGGCAAGTTCCACAAGGGCGGACTTTGGGTTCAATTTGGTTACACGCTTCTTGCAGTTGCCGGTGCATTTTCTATCATGTTTTCTATGTGTTACGGTGTATTTACATATCGTGATCCTCTTTCAAGCTCTACCGATTATTCAAACGCTAAAGTTACAAACTACGATTTCAGCAAAACAATGCTCTATCTGATTGACGGCATCAATAACACTCTTTATTACGGAAGCGATTACATATTCTTTAATAAGTACGGTTCTTCCAAGTACGCTAGCTCAGGCCGTTCTACCGAAGTGATATCACAAAAAATTTCCGAAGCTTTTGATAATGCAGCTCAGGATATTCCTACGCTTAAGGGTAAAGCTCTGAGTGCAAAAGAACTTTTATTTTCAGATATATATTCTAAATTCAGAATTTCCAGCATTTATTCACCTTTCACTGGTGAGCTTTGCGTGAATACAGATTATCCCGAGGTTATCATTCCTATGCAAATTGCAAAAATGATGGCTGTACAGCGCGGATATACGGATGACGGCGATGCTTCGTTTATTGCATTCCTGATCTGTACAAAGTATTCAGATGATTATTATATCAATTATTCAGGATACTTTAACGCATATCTTGAGCTCAGCTCAGTATTTTATAACGAAAACGGTAAAAACCTGCATCTTTATATGGCTAATGCTCTTAAAGAAAGTGCAAAGAGAGAGTACGTACAGCTTGTAAAAGAGCTTGACACACTTTACGGTCTTTCAAGTGATATTGAATATATCGCAGCATCGGAGAAGCTTCCGTCTGCTGATTATTGTGATGTCGCCAAACTTATGCTTGTCAACTTTGAAGATAATGTGGAGGCAGGAGATATCGAAATGGATACCACAGAGCCCAAAAGCTATGGACGTTTCTGCAACTATCTTGTAAACTATTATTTGCTCGATTATGATTTTGAAGAATCTGTTGAAGATGTATACGCCGAATATCATCCGAGCACGCTGAACTGATAAAATAAAAAACGCGGCTTTGGCCGCGTTTTTTATTACTTATTTTTAAATGGAACGAAAAATTTGAAACAAGGAAAAAGTAAAACAGATATCCTTTTGGATTGGATATATAATAACAGGCGCATGTTTTTTCTGTATTTTGCGGCCGCAATTGTGTGCGAAGTAATACGCTATTTTACAGACGTGCTGTTTTCCTGCATAGACGGACTTACAGCTCAGGATTCGGCCTTGCTTGCGTGGTGTGTGTGGACAGTTGTGTTCTATGTCTGTATGAAGTTTATCGTTTTGAAGTCAAAAACTTCTAATGTATACGTTTTGATGACCGAGATTGCTGTATTTATACTCGTCAGTGCTGTGCTGTGGTTGACGCGTCAGCTTTTTGTCACTGTCTTTTTTGTGCTTACTTCCAGCAGTTCTTTTGCCATGGCTATGAGCGGTATATTTAATGAAATTTTATGCCTTGTACTTATGTTGAAATTTGTTTTCAAAAAAAAATAAAATAGCTTCGATTGTAAAACACTTTGCCGTAATCCTGTTTTATGCGGTAGTTTGAGAATATAAATCCAAATTACGAGAAAAATAAAAGAAATTCTATTGTATTTTGCGCCTTTTTCATTTATAATAAAATAAATATATATAAGGAGGATGTTTATGAGAAACAAGAATAATATAATTATAATCTGCTCTGTATTGATCGGCATATGTGCTGCTGTTGCGACAACTTTCTTTATTCTGAAGCATCTGAAAAATAAAAAGTCAAAGCTTGACTGTGCCAGCTATATGTTTGAAAATGATTTTGATGATGAAGACAGTGAGAAGCAATCCGGGGATAACAGCGACTTATAATATCCTGCCCCATTTACATCTGCGTCTCTTTAAAGTATATAATAAAAACCGGATCTGCTGATTTGCAGATCCGGTTTTCAGTTGTTATTTTATATCCATTTCGTTAAGAATGTCGCGTAATGCCAAAAGCTCTTCCGTTGTAAAAGAAATGCCTTTGTTCATTTTGGAACAATCCGGAGACCACTCTCTCAAATCGTATTTGGGATCTCTGCCCATCCAACTGACTTTGTTAAGCGCTTTAGCCCAACCATTGGAATTAACCGGCAGCTTCCCGAAAGTCTCGGTTATTTCAAAGGTAAATTCTGCCATACAGCGGCCTCCTTTTTTAATTATTGTGTCTTATGTTTTTAGTATATATTAACAATATATTAATTGTCAATAGACTTAAATTATTTTTTGAATAAAACTATTGACAAAGTGATAAAATAGTGCTAAATTATATTCGTTAGCACTCAAGAGCCTAGAGTGCTAAACCAAATTGCAGGTGAAACAAATGAAAGAACGTTTAAATCGCATACTCAGATCTGTGATTGAATCATATATTGAAAACGGAGAACCTGTTTCAAGCAAGGGTGTGCTTGAACGGGAGGAAGATATGAACGTATCGTCAGCCACAGTTAGAAACGATTTGTCAGAGCTTGAAAGGCTGGGATATTTGAAACAGCCTCACACATCTGCGGGAAGGATACCGACAGAAGCAGGGTACAGATATTATGTTGACAATCTTCTGCCGCATAAAGAACTTGACAAACAGCTGGCTCTGAGTCTTGACAATGCTATTCAGAACAGCACTATGAGTATTGACGAATTTTTTAAGACCGCAATATCAGCATTTTCAAAAATAACAGGCTACACCAGCGCCGCCGTGATATCTCATAACGACGATGACCGGATAATCAAGATGGAAGTCGTGAAATCGGCGGATAATATGATAAACCTTATTGTTATAACAAAGAGCGGAGTAGTCAAAAACAGCTTTTGCAGACTTTACTTTTTGGCTAGTGACGAGGAGGTTTTGGAGCTTAATAAAACGCTGGAAAGTTATATTGGAAATACAAATGTGGGATATCTTGACGACGAAATGCTGGATAACCTGGAAAAGGAACTTGCCCGCAAACAAAACAACTGGGACTTTATAGCAGGAGTAATAAAAAATATAGTATCGAGTATAAAGAAACCGCATGTATTTATAAGCGGACAGGAAAAAATGCTTTCGTATCCCGAATTTTATGAAATTCATAAAGCTAAAAACGTCATGTCGTTTTTAAGCCAGGAGGAGCAGGTTTATGGAGTTTTGAATAAAAACCCTGACAATATGCTCAACATAATAATAGGAAGCGAGATAGGAGGAGAAACGCTGAGCGATATGGGCCTTGTTGTGCGCAGGTACAACGGCGATGGAAATGAATATACATTCAGTCTGTTCGGACCCAAGAGAATGGATTACGGAAAAACAGTTTCACAGGTTGAATACTTTATTAAATGTATAGAGAGATATTTAAAAGACAGGGGGCAGAATAATGTCGGAGAATGATAAGACCAGCAATCAAGAAAATAAGCAGGAAGTACCGGATACGCCTGCTGTCAATGAAATTGACGAAAAACAGCCCAAAGAAAAAAAGTCGGTACCGAAAAAGAAAAAAGAAAATGAATTTGAATTAAAATTCAACCAGCTTAATGATACGTATTTGCGTATGCTTGCGGAGTATGATAATTACCGTAAGCGTACTCAAAAGGAAAAAGACAGTATGTTTTCTGATGGTATATCAAAGGTTGTGCTTGCAATTCTGCCCGTAATAGACAACTTTGAACGCGCACTTAATAGCAAAAGCAGTGATGAGGAGTTTCGCAACGGGATAGATATGATATACAAGCAGATGATATCGTCATTAGAGTCTCTTGGTGTCAAAGAACTGGACTGCAAGGGTCAAAAATTTGATCCTAAAAAGCATAACGCCATAATGCACATCGATGATGAGCAGTACGGCGAGGATGAAATAGTGGAAGTATTCCAAAAGGGATATATATATAAAGATGAAACAATATTACGACATGCAGTCGTGAAAGTAGCTAATTAATTGGAGGTAGATAATATGAGCAAGATAATAGGAATCGATTTAGGAACGACAAACTCATGTGTGGCGGTCATGGAAGGCGGCGAGCCTACTGTAATAGCAAACGCGGAAGGAATGCGTACAACACCGTCTGTTGTAGCTTTTGCAAAAAACGGTGAACGTCTTGTTGGACAGAACGCTAAAAACCAGGCTATAACAAATCCGGACAGGACTGTCATTTCCATAAAGAGAGATATGGGTTCCGATAAAAGAATAGAAATAGACGGCAAAAAGTATTCTCCTGAGGAGATATCTGCATTTATCCTTATGAAATTAAAAACTGATGCAGAAGCGTTCTTGGGCGAAAAAGTAACACAGGCGGTAATTACAGTCCCGGCATACTTCAGCGATTCACAGCGACAAGCTACAAAAGACGCCGGTAAAATCGCGGGTCTGGAAGTTCTGCGTATAATAAATGAACCGACAGCTGCAGCACTTGCTTACGGCGTTGATAAGGAAAGCGAACAGAAAATCATGATATATGACCTGGGCGGCGGTACATTTGATGTGTCTATTCTTGAAATAGGCGACGGTGTATGCGAGGTTCTGGCAACAAGCGGTAATAACCGTCTTGGCGGTGATGATTTTGACGATAAGATAATAAATTGGATGGCTGATCAGTTCAAGGCATCCAACGGTATTGACCTTAAACAGGACAGTATGGCGTATCAGAGATTGAAAGAGGCTGCTGAAAAGGCTAAAAAGGATCTGTCCGGAGTACTCAGCACAAATATCAATCTGCCGTTTATTACGGCTGATGCAACAGGTCCTAAGCATCTTGATCTAACACTTACCAGAGCTGAATTCAACAAGATGACAGCTGATCTTGTTGAAAAGACTATGGGACCTGTAAAACAGGCTCTGTCAGACGCCGGACTTAAGCCTTCCGACATAAACAAGGTGCTTTTGGTCGGCGGTTCTACAAGAATACCGGCTGTTGTCGATGCAATCAACAAATATATGGGACAGGAAGCGCATAAGGGACTTAATCCTGATGAATGCGTTGCTATGGGTGCTGCCATACAGGGTGGTGTTCTCGGCGGAGATGTAAAGGGTGTTGTTCTTTTGGATGTTACACCGCTGTCACTCGGACTTGAAACACTCGGTGGAATCTGCACAAAGCTTATTGAAAGAAATACAACAATACCGACCAAAAAGAGTCAGATCTTTTCTACAGCAGTAGATAATCAGCCGTCGGTTGAAATACATGTGCTCCAGGGCGAGCGTGAAATGGCTGCGGACAATAAAACTCTTGGTAGATTCAGACTCGACGGGATTGCACCCGCTCCCCGTGGCGTACCGCAGATTGAGGTTACCTTTGATATAGATGCAAACGGTATCGTCAATGTTACGGCTAAGGACCTGGGCACAGGCAAACAGCAGAATATAACGATTACAGCTTCTACAAACCTTTCAAAAGAGGAGATAGAAAAAGCCGTAAAGGACGCTGAAAATTATGCCGGCGAGGATGCCAAGAAAAAAGAGGAAATTGAGATCAGAAACAATGCCGATCAGCTTGTTTATCAGACAGAGAAGACAATAAATGATGCTGGAGATAAGCTTACGGCTGATGATAAGAGCGCTGTAAACTCTCAGGTTGAGAAGGTAAAAGAGGCTCTTAAGGGTACTGACAGCGCGGCGATAAAAGCTGCAGCGGATGAACTTCAGAGCAAACTTTATGAGTTATCATCTAAAATCTATTCTCAGGCAAATCCGCAGCAGGACGCAAATGCTGCCCAACAGCAGCAGGAGTCGCAGAATAACGGCAATGTATATGATGCCGATTTTACGGATGCTGATGATAAAAAATAAATAACTTAAAACTGGCTGCCCTGCCGCATTTGCGGCAGGGCAAAGCACGGTTATATAATAAGGCGGCTTGTGTGCTGCTTATCAAGAGGTCAAACATATGGCAGAAAAAAGAGACTATTATGAAGTTCTCGGAGTTTCCAAGGGAGCAAGTGAGGATGAAATAAAACGCGCATTTAAAAAAATGGCAAAGAAATACCATCCTGATCTGAATCCCGGAAACAAAGAGGCGGAAGCCAAATTTAAAGAGGTAAACGAAGCGTACAGCGTACTTTCCGATGCCGATAAAAAAGCTCGTTATGACCAGTTCGGGCATGCCGGAGTAGATCCGTCATACGGAGGCACAGGTGCAGGCGCAGGCACAGGCGGAATGGGCGGCTTTGGCGATTTCGGCGGTTTCGGCGGCTTCGGGGATATATTCGATACCTTTTTCGGTGGCGGTATAGGAGGTGCAACCCGCCGTGCCAATGCACCGGCAAAGGGTGAGGATATACACCTTAGAATAAATATAGAATTTACCGAAGCGGCGTTCGGCTGTGAAAAGGAGATACGTTATACAAGACGGTGTACCTGTAAATCATGTAAGGGAACCGGTGCCAAGGGCGGAACGGAATTTGAAACCTGCTCACAGTGCGGCGGCAAAGGCGTTGTATCAACAGTACAGCGTACCATACTGGGTAATGTTCAGTCACAGCGTACATGTCCTGCTTGTTCAGGTACAGGCAAACGTATAAAAACTCCCTGTCCAGACTGTCAGGGCGGCGTTGTTACTGAGAATAAACATACCAAGGTAAAAATACCTGCGGGAATTGATAACGGCCAGACACTGACACTGCGAGAGCAGGGCAACTCGGGACGCAACGGCGGACCGGCTGGTGATGTATATATTACCGTATCGGTTGCTGCACATAAAATCTTTGACAGGAGAGGAAATGATATATATTGCGAAATTCCTATCTCCTTTACTGATGCGGCACTCGGCTGTGAAATGATAATTCCTACGCTGGACGGAAAAATAAAATATAATATACCGGAAGGCACACAAACAGACAGCACATTCAGATTTAAGGGAAAAGGCATACCAAAACTTGCAAGTAAAAGCAGAGGTGATATGTATGTCACGGTCACGGTGGAAATACCCAGAAATCTGACTGCAAAGCAAAAGCAACTGCTGTCTGAATTTGCAAAAACACTTACGGATAAGAATCTTGAAAAGAAGACTTCCTTTTTTCAAAAAATAAATAAATTTTTCAAATAGTTAAAAAGCGGGCAAGAAATTGTCCGCTTTTTGGCGTATACAAATACTTATTTTTAAAAAAAGGTTGTAATATATGAGAAAAATGGTATAATGACAATAGATAACCATTTTTTAAACGGTAATATTTTAATACGATAAACGGTATTGAAAAGCAACTACCACTTAATAAAGGAGGAGCTTAAAGATGTTGGAAATAAAAAACCATAACGGTCAGATCACAATTTCTCAGACGGTGTTTGCCAATATCGTAGGAAATGTGATAAATAATTGTTACGGTGTTGTCGGAATGGCATCTAAAAATACAGCCGAGGGCATAGTTTCGCTTTTGAAAAAGGAAAACTATGACAAAGGTGTTAAGGTGACAGCTGACGGTGATAACCTTGTAATTGATGTTCATATAATTGTAAGCTATGGTATAAATCTTCCTGCAATTTCCGGAAGCATAGCAAAGGAAGTAAAATATATCGTAGAAAAAATGACAGGATTCAGGGTTAAAAAGGTCAATGTTTACATTGATGCAATGAAGACAAACTAAGGAGACAAAACTTTAATGATAACCGGTAATATGTTCAGGGATATGGTTATATCCGCTGCAAACAATATAGAAAATCAGAAAAACTCGATAAATGCGCTCAATGTTTTTCCGGTACCGGATGGGGATACGGGAACAAATATGTCACTTACCATCTCTGCTGCGGCTAAAACAATGCGCAATGTGAATGATAAAGATATATCCGAGATTGCCAATATGGTCGCGTCGTCTCTTCTCAAAGGGGCGCGCGGCAACAGCGGTGTTATATTATCGCTTTTGTTCCGCGGCATCGCCAAAGGTCTTGCAGGACAGCAAAGCGCGGATTCAAAGACGCTTGCCAAGGCTTTTACATCAGGAGTTTCAGCTGCTTACGGTGCTGTCATGAAGCCGACAGAAGGTACAATCCTGACAGTCGCGCGTGTCGCGGCTGAAAATACATCGGTATACGCTCAGAAAAGCGTTTCGGAACGTGATACATTCGCTTATTATCTTGATATGGCAAAGCAAACTCTTGAAAAAACCCCTGATATGCTTCCTGTACTGAAACAGGCAAATGTAGTCGATGCAGGCGGAAAGGGACTGGTAGTTATACTTGAGGGCATGCTGTCTTGTCTTGACGGCAAGCCGATAGAAAGCAGCGGCCAGGTAGAGGCGGAAATACCTGCCGATTTCTCGGAATTTAATATTTTCGAGAGTGAAGAGGATATAGTTTTTGCGTATTGTACTGAGTATATAGTAAATAAGGAATCCAGCGCACCGAAAAACGATTCAAGTGAACTTAGAAAATATCTTGAATCAATCGGTGACTGCGTTGTTGTGGTTGATGACGGTGAAATCATAAAAGTTCATGTCCATACCAACCATCCGGGACGTGCATTCGAAGAGGCGCTCAGATTCGGCTCGCTTGTTAATATGAAAGTCGAAAATATGCGCGAACAGTTTAAAGAAAAGAAAGCCGAAACTCCGAAGATAGATAAAAAATATGGCTTTGTGTCAGTTGCTGCGGGAGAAGGTCTGGCAAATCTGTTTAAGGATATGGGAGTAGATGTCATAGTTGAGGGTGGACAGACAATGAACCCGTCAACAGACGATATTGTTGCAGCCATTGAAAAGACCACTGCTGAAAATGTGTTTGTACTGCCTAATAATAAAAACATTATAATGGCTGCTCAGCAGGCCGTCCAGCTGTCAAGCAGAAATGTTATAGTAATAGGTACAAAAACAATTCCGCAGGGGATTACTGCTCTTCTCAATTTTGATGATTCTCTGGAGCCTGAACAGGCAGCTGAGGCAATGACTGATGCAATAGGCTCAGTCCGTACCGCACAGGTGACATATGCGGCACGTGACAGTGAGTTTGACGGAAAAGAGATACATGAAGGTCAGCTTTTGGGTCTTATTGAGGGCAAGGTGTCATATGTTGAGGATTCAATGGACACACTTATATCCGAGATGTTTAAACAACTGCTTAAGGACGGCGGAGAATTTATAAATATATACTACGGCGAAAACGTTACTGAAAGCGAAGCGGAAAAGACGGGTCAGATTATAGAGGCGATGGCTCCTGACGCTGAGGTGATTGTACTTCCGGGCGGTCAGCCTGTATATCATTATATCTTTTCGATAGAATAGCTAAAAGTCGTTTTCCCACATACAAGAAAGGAGTATTTTCATGAAAGACGGAGTCATTATTACCATAAGCCGTGAGTCTTATTGCGGCGCTGACAAACTTGCAAAAGACCTTGCTGATAAAATCGGGTATAAGTTCTATGACAGGGAAATAATATCTTTGGCATCGCAAAAAAGCGGTATACATGAAGAACATTTTGAAGATGTGGAAAAAAAGCCTACTAACAGTATTTTGTACTCTGTTGTAATGGGAATGTATTCTTCACGTGGTGCGTACGTTAAACTTGACGATGTTCTGACTGATGATAAAATTTATAAAATTCAGGCTGATATTATTCGTGATATGGCGGCACAGGGAAACTGTGTTTTTGTAGGCCGCTGTTCTGATTATATCCTTCGCAATAATAAAAACTGCTATAGCATATTCCTGCGCGGAGACATTGAAGACAGAGTTAAACGTGTCATAAGTGAGCAGAATGTTACAGAAGCGGAGGCTAAAAAAATAGTATCCAGAGCTGATAAAAAACGTCGCAGCTACTATAATTATTATACTAATCGTGAATGGGGCGATATAAGCAATTATGATATAATGCTTAATCTGTCCAAGATTTCGGAAAATGATGCATTAGACATAATAGTTGATTTTTTAAACAGAACATAGGTAAAAAACAGCGCCGATACAGGCGCTGTTTTATTTTTTAAAATAAATGTTTATTTCAGGTTAAATAATTATTCATTTATGCCGGTTATAATAAAACTATAATCTTTAAATGAAGGTGCTTGTATGAACGGCAGAAAAATCTGTATTATTTTCATTTGTTGTTCAGCTATTATTGCATTGATGCTTACAGGCTGTACGACTTATAAAAATACGGACGCTGGTGTTTTGAGAGACACGTCTGATAAAGTCACCGCAGTGAATACATCAAGTCTTGATACGGCATCAATGTTTTCTGACAGCGATGTTAATTCTGAATACGATGGCGGTTATGAAATTATGCTTTCCGATAATAATATTGAAAGTACATGTGATACGCTTCTTATTTCCGACAGTACCGTTACGGTCAAAGATGAGGGTAAGGGCATTAAAGGCTCAGGAAATGTAATAATAAACGGCGGTGTAATCAGCATAGATTCGGCAGATGACAGTGCACATTCAAATGGAGATATTAAGATATCTGCGGGGCAATTGGATTTGAGTACCGGCGATGACGGGATACATGCCGATATGAGTGTCTTGATAACATCCGCAGATATACTGGTCCATGAAAGCTATGAGGGGATAGAGGGTCTTGCAATAGATGTTCAGGGCGAAAATATTGACATAACCTCGTCTGATGACGGCATGAATGCAGCCGGCGGGAATGATCAGAGCGGATTCGGAGGTGGTCCCGGACATGAAATCTCATCAGATGATGATATATATATAAAAATATCCGGCGGAAATATCAAAATAGATGCCGGCGGCAAAGGAGATATGCCGTCAAACCGTGATCCAGGTATGCAGCCGGGGGATCGTCGCTCTGCAATGAATCAGATGTTTTAATAAAACAGGCGCCGCAAAAAGCAGCGCCTGTTATGATTTAAATTGTTATTTTGGTAAAGATATATCCCATGATAAAGCAAGCCGGAAAAGTTATGAGCCAGGCAGTAAGAAGCTTGCGTGCAGTTTTGAAGTCAAGCGATGATTTGACGTAACCACAGCCCATGATTGCCGAGGTCTTTGCATGAGTGGTGCTGACCGGCAGCCCCAGACATGTAGACAGAAAAAGGCTTATGCTGCCGGCAGCATCTGCCGAAACACCCTGCTTTAAATCCAAATTTGTCATTTTCTTGCCGATATTGTAAATTATTCTTCCTCCGCCCATTGCCGTGCCCAGAGCCATTGTAGATGAACACAGTAAAGCCACCCAGACAGGTATTTCAAAGCTTGAGCTTTTGCTGCTTAGGCTTATAGCTACAAGGAATATGCTTATAAATTTTTGCCCGTCCTGTGCGCCGTGCATGAACGACATTAGCACTGCGCCTAATATCTGTAGCTGCCTGAGTCGCTTTTGACTGTAATTTTTAAAACGCATGCCGCTGTAAATAAAGTATCCGGCAATAAAACCGCCTATAACAGACAGTATAAGCCCGATAAAAGTATAAATTATTACTTTTATATGAATTTTTGCGCCGCAAGCCAACGCCGCGCCCACAAGTGCAGAAATTATGGCGTGAGACTCGCTTGTCGGTATGCCCAGAAGCCAGGCGCCCGTCGCTAATATAATTACCGAAAGAAGAGCGGAGCATAGAGCTGCATGGCCGTTATCTGAATTTGAAAAATCAGCACATGAGAATATGTTATGCGCCACTGAGCTGTTTATGTATGTCATTAAAACTGTGCCTAGAAAATTGCATACAGCCGCCAAGCAGACGGCTTTTTTCATTGATAGCGTACCGCTGCAAACACAGCTTGTGATGGCATTGGGCGCATCTGTCCATCCGTTTACGAAAATAACGCCGAGCGTCAGAAGTACAGATATCATAAGCGCAGGCGAATCTATGGTGCTTTTAAAAAAATCAAAAAAAGAAAAATTCATAAATTTACTTGTTTTACCCGATTTGCCATGTTTAAAATCTTCCGAAATACAGTAAACTAATCGTGAAAAATGGAGGTACGATTATGGAAAAACTGTATAAAAGATTTTTGGCGTTCATAATAATGCCGGTGGTGATAGCTGCGTTCCCGTTTCTTGTTTTTGCAAATACCGGCGCTGCGGCGCCTTATGACTGGTATTTCAAACCGACAGATGATAACAGTCAGCCGCAGGTGATACCTGAGGCAGATTTTATAGACAGCTTCGATACTATATATATGGGCTCGGCAGATCAGCCTGTGTTGTATTTGACGTTTGATGCGGGGTTTGATAATGGATATCATGAAAAAATACTTGATACACTGAAGGAAAAAGATGTTAAAGCCGCTTTTTTTGTTGACGGAAACTTTGTAAAATCAAATCCCGAAATAATAAAACGGATGGATGCAGAGGGTCATCTTGTATGCAACCATTCGCTCAAGCATCCTGATATGACAAAATATAATAGCTTTGAAGATTATAAAAAACAAATAACCGGATGGGAAGAACTTATAACTGATTTAGGACTTGCTCCGCAAAAATACTTTCGATTCCCCAGCGGCAGATTTTCAAAGCAGGCTCTTGAGTATAATCAGCAGCTGGGACTTACTACTGTTTTTTGGTCTTTTGCTTATTTTGACTGGGAACAGGATAATCAGCCGTCATGTCAGGCTGCCATGGAGAAAATCTATTCGCGTGTTCATAACGGAGCGGTAATGCTTTTACATTCGACTTCAGAGACTAACTGTGAAATTTTGCCACAGGTAATAGATGATTTGCGCAATAAGGGTTATACTTTTGAAAGTCTTGACAATTTTAAAAAATAACGCCGTTATATTCGGCTTTCAGTCTTTGAATATTTTCTTGCGTATCCTGATTATACGGTATGCCTAAATAATCTAGTATACCTTTTGCAATTGCCACACCGATTTCATAGGTGTTATCTATAATAAAATCTGCGTCAAGCGGATTATCGTGAAATCCGGGTATTACGATTACAGCCGGCATTCTTGTCTTGCGCAATTCGTAAAAGCCAAGACCGCCGTAAACTGCCGCACCCTCGGACAGACCGATATCCTCTGTCGGTGTGATCATGCTAAGATAATCAAATATGTCCGACGCAAGACGCTCTCCGTTTCCGCCCGGCTTGTAATAGTATACCTGTGCGCCGCGGGTCAGAGTGTTTGCGGCCTGGGACTGAATGGCAACATAGATCTTAGGATTTTTTGCATTTGCGTCTGCAACAACTTCTGTAAGTGACATATCCGGGTCATTTCTTGCGGTCGAAACACCGTGTCTTGTCAGTTCATATTCCACCACATCTGCTATCATATTCATTCGACGTTCCTCAGTGCCGTAGTTTCCGTAGCCGATATTGAAATGTGCAGGAGATGGGGATAAATATACGTCTGCCATTAAATATACCACCTTTATGTTTGTTATTAATTATATTTCAGCCCGATATGTCTTATGACAATAAAAAGCATGACAGATTTTACTGTCATGCTTTTTAAATATTTAGATTTTACTGTCACATTTTTATAAAATGTTCATATTTTAAGGAATTCTTTAAAATATGCTATATATTCTGACGCTGCGGACCTGCTGTTGCTTTCAGCAAAAATTCTGAGGAGTGGCTCAGTACCTGAAAAGCGGCATATTACAAAGCTTCCGTCTACAAAATATACTTTGCATCCGTCCTCGTAGTTGACATGGTCTATGGCTACTGAAAACTCAGGCAGCTTTTTCTGTTCAAAAACAAGATCGTTGATAACCGCTTTGTATTCTGGGGCAAAGCGCAGATTATCCTCAACCATCACAAATTTTCCGTATTTGCATTCAAGCTCATCAATAATTTCAGATGCTGATTTACCGACAACGCTTATCATCTCAGCAAAAAGAGAAGCAGCGTATACTGAGTCTTTTCCGTGAATATGACCACGTACTGTCAGACCGCCCGACGATTCGCCGCCCAGTACTGCATCTACCTCATCAATTTTTGAAGATATGTATTTAAATCCAACCGGCACCTCATAGCATTTTTCGCCAAAGCTTTCTGCTATTTTATCAAGCATGTGAGTCGTTGCAAGATTACGCACTACAGGTCCTTTCCAGCCCTTGTATTTTACAAGATAATAATATAACATACAAAGTATCTCGTTGGCGTTTATATACCTGCCGTTGCGGTCAATAACACCCAGTCTGTCGCCGTCACCGTCCATTGCGATACCAAGATCGTATTCGCCCTTTATTACTGTATCGCGCAAAAGTCCTAAACTTTTTTCACTGGGAGCGGGCATCACTCCGCCGAAATATGCGTCTTTATTTACGTTTATGGTATCAATTGTACAGCGTGCCGTATGAAAAATAACAAGCAGCGGATATGTTCCGGATCCATGCATTGAGTCAAACACCACACGCAGTCCGCGTTTTCTGAGTGCGTCAGTATCCAAAAGACCTATGATATCATCCAGAAATTTATTAAATGGGTTAGAAATAAAAATGATTTTTTCTTGTTTTACAGCAGTATCAAAATCTGTATATTTAACATCATTGATACCTTCTATGATTTTTTCAAGCTCTGATGTGGTCTCGAGTGGAGCGTCTCTGCCTTCATCAACAATAAGCTTTATACCATTGTATTCAGAAGGGTTATGAGAAGCTGTTATCTCTATACCATAGTGAAGCTGTTTATCTTTTACGGTGTGCATTACAAGCGGAGTCGGAACAGATCTGTGCATAAACCATACCGTTATTCCCGCGTAGGACATAACCTCAGCCACCCACTTTGCAGCTTCGATTGACAAAAATCTGCGATCATATCCGATAATTACCGGCTTATCGGTTTTACCATGTTTTTTCATAAGCTCAACAATTGCTGCAGCAACTGTTCGGATATTTGAGCATATAAAGTCCTGACCTATAACTGCTCTCCATCCACCGGTTCCGAATTTGATTGTATTTTCCATTTTAACTCAGCCTTTCTAAAGTGGTGTTGACCTCATTTACAAAACGGTTAATAAACTGTGCTATATATTCTTTAGGAGATATGTCGTTTTGGATCATAGGCATAAGATCCATGCCAAAGCTCAGGCTGTCACAGCTGTCTGTACTGTGAGATGCAAAAAAAGTGGCATTTGCATAGCGTCTTCCGATAGCGGCGTTGTCGTATCGTTTTCCGCCGACGACTTGAGAACGGTGCACCTGAAGAAGTTCTTTTGCAAGCTTGGGATATGCGCTTGTATCGAGGCAGCACTTGTCAGTATCGCACAACCAGTCAAGACCGCGCCAAACCTCAAGAGCAATAAATTTTTCAGGTCTGCATTCTTTAGGCATTTTTTTGACTGCTTGAATAACCCTCAGAGCGACTGCCACATGCGTTTCATGCTTGTCGGCTATATTATGTGTATAGAGATATTTCGGCCGTACCTGCATAAGAAGCTGATAGATTTCGTCAACCGGGTCCAAGTTATTTGCGTCTTTAACGGCTGCGGACGGATATCCAAGCTGAATAACAGCGCGGTATTTACCAAGCCGAGCGGCAGTCTGTTGTTCCTCGATGCGGACTTGTTTCATTTGTTCGTCCGTAAAATTTGCATATTCGCCTGAACGCGGACTGGACGCGCCATCCGTTACAACGACGCCGCAAAAATACCTGCTGTCGCTGTCATAGCAATCGGCGATAGGTGAGTATGCCATTATCTCTATATCGTCCTGATGTGCAGCTATACACATGTCTGTGACCTGTGCTAAAGATTCCTCTTGGGGATAGTAAACAGAAGCGTTTTCATTTTTAAATTTCACAGTGTCTTCCCCCTTTATTAAAAACTCTCGCTGCCTGTATATACTACAGTGACATTGTCATGAAGCTGTAAGATAGAGGCGGGCACCTGAGGAGTTACGGGTCCTGTGAAAGCTTTTTTGACAATATCATATTTTTCCGGACCTGCAATAAGCAGAATTTTTTTAGCGCTCAGAATAGACTTAAGACCCATTGTCAACGCGTGTGTGGGCATATCGCCGTTAGGGAAAAATCTGGAGTTTGCTTTCATAGTAGACTCAGATAGCTTTACCCGTCTGGTTTTTATATCAAAATGATCTGAAGGTTCATTGAACCCTATATGACCGTTAAAGCCTATACCGAGCAGCTGCAGATCTATGCCACCCAGTTTGACTATTAAATTATCGTAGTCGGCACATTCACGGTCCGCGTCTTCACACATACCGTTTGGCACATATGTATGGAATTTGTCGATATTTATATGGTTAAAAAAGTTTGTATCCATAAAATATCTGTAGCTTTGATCGTGTGTTGCGGGAAGACCGCAGTACTCGTCAAGGTTAACGGTTGTTACATCTTTGAAGTCAATATCACCCTTATTGTACCATTCAATAAGCTGCTTGTATATTCCAAGCGGCGATGAGCCGGTTGCAAGTCCCAGTACCGAGTCGGGTTTTTGAATTACCTGAGCGGAAATGATGTTTGCAGCGCGTCTGCTCATTTTTTCGTAATTTTCTTCTCTGTAAATGTACATAATCCAGCATCCTTTCTGTTCAATTTCGGTTATCGCTCAGAATGTATATTGAAAACTTATGCTTTCATCTCAATACTTACAATAACCAAATATCCACATGTAATATTATATCATACTTTTCATTATTTGGCTTATAAGTTAAGTCACTTGTTTTATAATTTTGGTTCTATTATATTGCAATTTGTATACAAACCCATTATAATAGAATTAAAGTGTGCTTGCTTGGGAAAAATGCCGGATCACAGGAGAATATGTTATGGAATATTTTAAAACAATACTCAGCAGCAGTGTTAAAATAGACGGGATATATACCGTTCATTATTTTGAATATACAAAGGACTTTGCCTATCCCGGGGAGATACACGATTTTTGGGAAATGGTATATGCGGATAAAAAAAGCCTCTATATTACAGCCGGAGCAAGAGAAATTGAGCTTGAAGTCGGACAGATGTATATTCATAAACCTAATGAATTTCATAATATCAGGTGCGACGGTGAGCATGCCGCTAATTCGGTTATAATTTCATTTGACTGTGATTGCCGTGAGCTTATGTCGATTGCGGGTATGGTGATAACCTGCGGAAATGATGAACGCAGACTTATAGGAAATATTATAAAAGAATCGCTTTGGGCTTTTTCAACTCCGCTCGGTATACCATTTACTCACAAAATGGAAAAGTCACCGAATGGACCTTATGGATGTCAGCAGCTTATACGTATGTATATAGAACAGCTTTTGATTTTGCTTATACGCGGCAACAGGAATATAGTACCGGTCAAAAAAGCGGAAAACGGCAGACAGCTTGCCCGAATCTGCGAATATCTTGAAAGAAACGTACAGAGCAGACTGAGGTTTGAGGATATAATGAAGCAGTTCAATCTATCCGCGTCGGTAATCAAAAAGCTTTTCAGAGAACAGATGGGCTGCGGAGCAATGGAATATTTTACTCGGATAAAAATTGATGCCGCAAAACAAATGATACGCGAAGGCAATTATAATTTTACAGAAATTGCAGATATATTGGCGTTTGGTACCTCTCAGTACTTTACTACGGTGTTCAGACGGATATCAAAAATGACGCCGACCGAGTATTCGCTGTCAGTACGTAAAAATCTCGAATGATTACGGAGAAAATGAAATGGAACAGTATAAATCGGACTTTTTTAACAGCTGTAATATAGAATTACATAAAATATCAGGTGCATCAGATTCAAGATCGGCGGATATGGTTATAATCCCCGATCTTTTAGAGCGCGGTAAGCGCTTTATAATGACCTGGCTCAAGGATGTCCCACTCAAAGAGGCATTTAAAAATGACGCGAAGATGTTTTATTATAATGTGGCGTGTATAGCGTTTTGCGGCGGTATAGCTTATGCAGACGCATGGGATAAGGATATTGCGCAGATAAAAACAGGGGCAGTGGATACCATACTCGCATCCCAGCGCAATATACCCGCGCTTGCTGCTGATATACTGAGTCTTGATGAGCAGGGAAAGCATAAATTGCACATGCTTGAAGACAGTATGTTCAGTGAGTTTTTAAAGCTGATGTCGCCGTATTGGGAAAAGGAAGACCCGCGTCCGTTTTTATTTCAGGGACTTTTAGCGTTTTTTCAGACCGGTGTGTCTTACAGACTTAATAAATAAAATATTAAAAACATAGATAATAGCTTTTAAAGCTTTTACCTATGTTTTTTTAGTTTTATAAAAAATCAGCATCTTTTTACAGACATCTGTTTGGTATAACAAATTAAAAACATAACGTTTGATTTTTGCTTTTTACATTGGCGGTCGGTTATTCGGGGTTTGTCGGGTTAGTGCTTATTTGTGTCTGTAAGCAGAAAAATGGCAGCCGAGAAAGCCGGCTGCCATTATAAATTTTTATTTGTGTTTGATAACAGCTGTTTAACTAAATCAAAAATTACTGTACATAAGCACGCTTACATAGCGCCCTTTTGATATTAGCAAGCTTTTTTGCAGGAGCTGACGGTTAAACATTTTTATTAGCTGTTTTTGTATAAACCGGAGAAAAACTTTCAGTATCTTTTTTATACATTTTTACATAAGTAAAATATCCGTCGCTGTTTTTACCGTCTTCGGAAAAATAGTAATATCCGCCGCCCAGGGCAATAATACCGGTAGAGCCGAGCGGGAAATCACAGCCGTGCACGCTGTTTATGCCGTAGCGGCGTTCATTGGAGGTTTGTGTGTGCTCTGCCTCAAGATCTATAAGGAAAAGCCTGTGATTTTCAAACTGCGGTTTTTTACCGGGGTATACAGCTGCGATAAGCTTGTTCATGTACGGGTCGTATTCCAGGTTTTGTATGCCGTACTCCGTATTACCCGTATAGATAAAAATTTTTTCGTCCGCCGTAATTGTGTTTATTCTGTCCGGATTGTCAGGGCAGAGCGGCATAAGACTGCTGTTCAATTTATCGGCGTCAAATCTGAGTATAATCTGATTGTCATTATCCGTGCGGTTAATATCTCCGTATATACCGTATGCCACAAAAACAGAATTTGCTGAAGTAGTATATTTGCATACGGTAATTCCGTCAATTCCGCTGCAGCCGTATCTGTGGTTCTCATAGGTATAATCGTTATAAACATCAGAAAGCCCAACGCCCTTAAGAACATTATCTTCCAGTGCATTCATATGCATTCTTGTAATTTTATCTGCATCAAAACGCACTGCGAAAAACGTATCACGGAAAGAGGCTTTTGCGTCCAGTTTTTTCAGTATTTGTGTACCTATGGCGTCATTTTTATATTCAAGCGAACCGTAGATAAATCCGTCGTCATACGCAATACAGCCCAAATGTCCCGTAAACCCATCCACAGAGCCTACAGCATTGCCGTTCAAATCTGTTTTGAGCAAAAATGTTGTGAAGGAAAAGTACATATATTTCCCGTCGGTGGCAATTCCCTGAACATGGCTTTTACTGTCATATGTCCCGGAGAATACAGAGATTGGAAGGCTGCTGGTATCAATCATGTCAATCCTCATATATTAAACATATTTTCTGCGTTTGCACTTGTAATTTCTATAATCTGTTGAGTCTGCATATTTCTGATTTCCGCTATTTTTTCAGCAACGTAAATAGTATAGTCGGGGCGGTTGAGCTTTCCGCGAAACGGCTCCGGCGTAAGATACGGGCAGTCTGTTTCCAGCAAAAGTCTGTCAAGCGGTATTTCCTTTGCGCACATTATTGCATTTTTTGCGTTTTTAAAGGTGACTACACCGCCCAGCGAAATTGACATGCCCATATCCACCACCTGATTCATCGTTTCGACCGAACCGGAGAAGCAGTGGAATACTCCTTTTTTCGGCAAATGCTCTTTAAGCGTTTGCATAGTGTCTGCGGTAGCATCACGCGAATGTATAACTACCGGAAGACCGATACTGTTTGCATAATCTATCTGTTTTGCAAACCAATACTTTTGCCTGTCGCGCGGGGATACATCCCAGTGGTAGTCCAGACCGATTTCACCGATAGCGACAACTTTGGGATGCTCTGCAAGCTGTTTCATTTGTGTCCACATATCATCACTGATATCAGCCGTATCACATGGATGAAATCCTGCCTGTGCAAATATAAAATCATATTTTTCTGCCAGAGCTATCGACTGACGTGTAGTTTCAATATTACAGCCGACGCATATGAGCTTTGAAATACCGTTATAAGGCAGCTGTTTTATCAGCTGATCACGAAAGCCGTCATAATCAGGCTCATACAGATGGCAGTGAGTGTCAATAAGCCCTGTCATCTTATTTTTGATCCTGCGGGAATACTGTCGTCAAGGAACAAAACCTTAACACCGTCCGGTGTATCTGCTGCAAGCAGCATTCCCTGTGATGTTTCACCGCGCAGCTTTGCGGGCATAAGATTATCCACCAGTGCAATAGTTTTGCCGACAAGCTCCTCGGGCTTGTAATACTGAGCTATACCGGAAAGGATCTGTTTTGTCTCAAAACCATTGTCTACCTTCAAAACTAAAAGCTTATCGCTCTTTTCAAGGCGCTCACAGCTTAACACCTTTGCGGCGCGCAGAGAAACCTTGCCAAAATCATCTGCTTTTATTTGTTGCTCTTGGGGTTTTATTGGTTTATCGGATTTTGCTGAATTTTGTTGTTCTATTTTTTTCATCATTTTTTCAGCGTCTATTCTTGCAAAAAGGATTTTGTTTTCTCCCAGCTTATGTCCGTTTTCAATTGCTCCGAATTGATTAAGAGACTCCAGCGTGCCGTCTTTAAGATTGAGCTGTTCATGTATTGCCTTTGACGTATCCGGCATGAACGGAGAAAGAAGTACTGCACAGAACCGAATAGTTTCTATGAGGTTGTAAAGCACCTCTTTGAGTCTCTGATGATCTCCGTCTGGTCTGCCAAGTATCCATGGTTCTGTCTCATCGATATACTTATTGGCGCGCCGCAGCAGCGCAAAAATATCGTCTATTGCGTCGGCAATATGCATCGTGTTCATATGCGCCTCAACAAGCTTTGGCGTTTCAAGAGCAAGTGAAATAAGCTGACTGTCGATATCTGCGGGTGTGCCGTGGCTTACAGTACCATCAAAATACTTGCGGCTCATTGTAATAGTCCTGTTTACAAGATTACCCAGTATATTTGCCAACTCCGAGTTTATACGTTCTATTATCAGATCATAGGAAATGACTCCGTCATTTGCAAACGGAATCTCATGCAGGACAAAATATCTTATTGCGTCAACACCGAATAGTTTTACAAGGTCATCAGCATAAATTACATTTCCTTTGGATTTACTCATCTTGCCGTCGCTCATTATAAGCCACGGATGCCCGAAAACCTGCTTTGGCAGAGGCTCACCAAGCGCCATTAGAAGTATAGGCCAGTAGATAGTATGAAAGCGTACTATATCCTTACCTATAAGATGCAGATCGCAAGGCCAGTATTTTTTATACTCTTCGGAATGATTGCCGTCAGGATCGTAGCCAATATTTGTTATATAGTTGGACAGAGCGTCTATCCAAACATATACAACGTGTTTGGGATCAAAAGTTACAGGGATTCCCCAGTTAAAAGATGTGCGTGTCACACACAGATCCGACAGACCGGGCTTTATAAAATTATTTATCATTTCATTTTTTCGAGCGGGAGGCTGGATAAACTCGGGGTGCTGTTCTATATACTGCTCCAAGCGGTCTGCGTACTTTGACAGCTTAAAGAAATATGCTTCTTCTTTGGCTTTGTGTACTTCTCTGCCGCAGTCGGGACATTTGCCGTCCACTAGCTGACTTTCGGTAAAGAACGATTCACAAGGAGTACAGTACATTCCTTCATAAGCGCCCTTGTATATATCGCCCTGTTTATAGAGCTTGTTGAAAATCTTCTGGATTTTTTCCTCGTGCGATTTGTCTGTAGTTCTGACAAACCTGTCATATGTTGTGTTCATTATATCCCAGATTTCCTTTATTTGGGCAGCAACTTTGTCAACAAACTGCTGAGGCGAAATACCTGCCGCCTCTGCCTTTTGCTGGATTTTTTCACCGTGTTCGTCGGTGCCTGTCTGGAAATAAACATCATAGCCTTGCATGCGCTTATATCTTGCAACGCTGTCAGCCAAAACGATTTCATAAGTATTACCGATATGCGGCTTGCCTGAAGTATAGGCAATAGCTGTTGATATATAAAACTTTTTATTCACAGTATAAAATTCCTTTCATAATTTTCCCTTTTCTATATAGTATATAATAAAAGGAGCAATAAATCAATAATATAAAAAACAAACAATACGGTATACTGAAAAATAATATGTATGGTACATTTTATTTGATTTTACATGTATTCGGCTGAAACTGCGGCTTGATTAATATTTTGACTGTATAAGTACTAAATTTGTTTTAAAACGTTAATTTGTAAATAAAAAAGAGTCCGTTTAGGACTCTAAAAAAGTTTATTTTTCGGAAAGTTTTTTAATACAGCTCTTGCAGACATTCTTATCTTTATAAGATACTATATCATTTCCCTCACCGCAAAAAATACAGCAGGGACGATACTGCTTTAGTACTATATTTTCTCCATCAACGAAAATCTCCAGCGAATCCTTAATCCCGATGTTGAGGGTCCGTCTGAGCTCGATTGGGAGTACAATTCTTCCCAATTCATCTATTTTTCTAACTATTCCTGTCGCTTTCATTTTTTCGCTCCTTTGTTTTATCATTATTATACAGTATACGACAAAAAATTATAAAAGTCTATCTATTTTTCGGAAATTTTGGAATTAATTATGAGTAAGTTTTTCAATGTGCTAATACTGTTTTCGGTTATAACGGCTTTAATGCAGCAAAAGGCAGGTGCGGTAACTGATGCTGTGTTGGAAAGCGGGCAGCGTGCAATAGAATTTACGCTCACAATGGGTGCGGCAATAATAATTTACAGCGGTCTTATGAATGTGGCAAACAGGGCAGGTCTTTGTAATTTGCTGTCAAAACTCTTACGCCCTGTTTTGACAAAGCTGTTCGGGCCGCTTGACAGTGGGACTATGACAGATATTACAATGAACATCGCATGCAATTTTTTAGGTCTTGGCAACGCCGCTACACCTTATGGCATCAACGCTGTAAAATCAATGGCATCAGGCGATACCGCTACCAACGCCATGATTCTGTTTGTCGTGATAAATACATCATCTATACAGTTTCTCCCGACCACGCTTGCCGCTGTACGCCGCAGCGCAGGAAGTGCATCACCGCTGGATATACTGCCTTGTATCTGGATATGCTCGATTTTATCATTAACGGCGGCGGTACTGAGCTGTAAAATTTGTGAAAGGGCTGAAAAATATTTTGCAAAGTTACGTATTACCGGTATTGGTAGCTGTGATCATAGCGGCAGGAGCAATAAAGCGGATAAACGTATTTGAAGCATTTATTGAAGGCGCACAACAGGGCTTGGGTACAGTAGTTTCCATTTTGCCTACTCTTTGTACTCTGTTTTTTTTGATCGGTATATTCATGTCGTCCGGTGCATCGGATATAATGAGCTTTGCCGCGGCACCGTTTGCATCACTTATCGGCTTGCCTGATGCGGTGATCCCGCTTATGATTCTGCGTCCGCTGTCAGGATCCGGTGCGATGGCGTTTTTTAAAACCGTTGTTGAAAATTTCGGAGTCGATAGCTTTACGGGCAGGGTGGCGGCGGTAATGCTCGGTTCAAGTGAAACTACAATGTATACCGTAAGCGTATATTACGGCGCGGCAGGAGTTAAAAAAACAAGACACACAATACCATGTGCGCTTATAGGGGATATTACGGCATTTATTGCCGCCGGAATACTTGTAAGACTGTTTTTCAAATAATTATTGAAAAATGAAAAAATTGTTATATAATAAATGAAGGAAATATAATAAGGAGATTTTAAAATGGCAGATAAAAAAATAATGGTGGAGATGTCCGCCAGACATGTGCATGTGACAGAAAAAGATTTGGAAAAGCTTTTTGGTAAAGGTGCGGTTCTTACGCCTAAGCGTGATTTATCTCAGCCGGGTCAATATTTGTGCGAAGAACGTGTAGACCTTATAGGTCCTAAAAAAACCATACCGAATGTTTCAATTTTAGGACCGACACGCCCCGAGACACAGGTTGAGATTTCGCTTACAGATGCAAGAACTCTGGGCGTAACAGCGCCGATTCGTATGAGCGGAGATATCAAGGGCTCAGGTTCAGTCACAATAAAAGGTCCGGCAGGCGAGATAGTGCTTGAAGAGGGCGTTATTGCCGCAAAACGCCATGTACATATGACCCCCGATGACGCTGAAAAAATGGGATTGCAGGACGGACAGGTAGTATCAGTTAAAATAGAAAGCGAGCGCGGACTGGTCTTTAATGAGACAGTGATCAGGGTATCAAAAAAGTTTGCAACAGCGATGCATATTGATACCGACGAGGCAAACGCTGTAGCTCTTCCAAGAGATGCCGTTGGAATTATAATTGATTAGAATAAAGCCCCGATGCTTGTCATCGGGGATTGTTTTTTTAGACGTACACTTTCGATCTATGTCATGTCACTTGATGTAAATATTACGCTCAGCTTTTTTCTTTTAGTTTTCTGTATTTTCTTCGAGTTCTGTTAATACGACGTTCCAGCTCTCCGCTGTTTATAAATTCAGCGAGTATATATTGGTCAAACGTGGGTACTGTACATGATTTAAAACCGAGCTTTTTTTCATATACTTCCAGTAAATTTTCAGGCAGTACCATATACCCTATTCTCATTGCCGCAGACAGACTTCTTGAAAAAGTATTAACATATATGACGCGGCCTTCGGGTGCAATTGAATAGATAGTATCGGCAGGTTTTGCAAATACGGAAAATTCCGATTCGTAATCGTCCTCTATTATATACCCGTTTTTACTGCATGCCCATTCCACATATTCCGCACGCTTTGAAGCGGAGGCAGATATACCGCTGGGATAGCTGTGAAACGGTGTGACATGCAGAATTTCAGCATTTGAATTTTTTAGAGCAAAGCTTGTTATTCCGTCGCCTTTAAGCTCTAGCTTTTCATATCTGACTCCGTTTGCTCTGTAGATCTGTTCGATTTTTTCATATGAAGGGCTTTCAATACCGTAAACAGTATTCCTTGAAAAAATTTGTGTAATAAGCGTGTATAAGTACTCTGCTCCTGAGCCGATCACAATTTGCTCTGACGATACTGTAATCCCTCGGACTCTGGCAAGATAGTCGCGTACTGCGTTTTGTAACTCTATGCTTCCTTTTCCCGGTGTCTTTACGAGTATTTTTTCCCCGTATTCACTCAGTACTCTGCGTATAGTTTTTGCATATGCAGAAAAAGGAAAGTCCGCATTGTCCGAGGCGCCCGGCGTTTTTTGCTTTTTGGCAATGTGTGGCTGAAAAAACGTGGGGGCAGCAGATGAGAATACAGCCTGGTCACGGCATACAAAATATCCGCTTCGTTCCTTTGCCGTTACATACCCCTCATCGCACAGCATGGCGTATGCATGCTCTGCTGTTACAACGCTTATTCCCAATTCTTCTGCAAGAAGTCTTTTAGACGGCATTTTACTTCCCGGAGCCATAATCTTTGATACAATATCATTTCTTAACTGGTTATATAGTTGGAGATATGCTGGTTTTCCGCAGGCTTTTTCAATTTTATATTTCATATCTGGTTATATATTTTCCTCTGTAAATTCAATTTTTATAATATCAATTATATTATAAATAGTTGAAATCAAATTGTCAATGACAGTGTACAATATTACATTGACAATCACTGTAATATAAAATATAATTTTAAATAGTAAATTTGGAGGGGAAAATATGAATAATAATGATAATAAAAATACAGAGACTTTAGAACAGGCGCAAAATGAAATAATTGATGCCACTGTAGATCAGACAAATATTTTGTATGATGGACAAACAAAGTTTAACATAAAGGCCGAGCAGAACAATGTTGAGGCTATTGAGGATAAAAGTGAAAATATAATTGCGGGAGCTGTCGGTGCTTTTTTATTTGCGCTGGTGGGAGGAATACTTTATTTCATAATATATCAGATGGGATTTATTGCAGGAATATGCGGATTGATAACGGTAGTATTATCGAGCTTTGGATATCAGCTGTTTGCAGGGAAAAAGGGCTCAGTCAAGGGTATTGTTTTTTCGATAATAATGTCTGTTTTGGTTCTTGCCGCAGCTGAGTTTTTTTGTCTTTCATATGCGATATATAATGAATTTAAAGCTGATTACGGAATAAACTTTTTTGATGCAGTGCGCAGCACTCCGGCATTTTTAAGCGACGGTGAACTGCTTACACATGTTATAAAAGATCTGCTTATTGCATATGCACTTGGGGCAGTGGCATCGTTGGGTACAATAAAAGCTAACATTACAGCAAGCAAGCAAAAAAAATCTGAGCAGGCATAAATGTAACAGATTATAAAATTTACGTTTTATGGCTTATGTAGAATAATAAAAAATGACCGCAAAACTTATAGCGGTCATTTTTTGTTTATATAGTATAAATTTTAGTTTTTATATGATTTTTTACATAGTAAATGTTAGTTATATCAGAGTTGATATGTAATCAGCGCAATAAATTAAATTGTTTGTTAGAAACATATATATTAAAAAAATTAAAGAGCCGAATGCTATCAAACGGCTCTTATCAAATTTTCTACCAAGGATTTGTTGAGTTTTTATCAGGATCCTTTTGCGGGCTGTCCTGATTCTGCTGGCCCATGTCCTGATCATTATCCGTGCCGCCGTTTTCACCCTGCGAGGGCGGGGGAGTCTGCTCGGTATCCGAAGGTGTTTGCTCATCGGTAGGCGTATCTGTATTGCCGTCTGACGGCTGTTCTGTTTCACCGTCGGAAACCTCGGGCGGGACTTCTTCTGGCAAAGCAGCATGAAGCGTACATGGTTCGGTTGGAACACCGTCCGGGAAAAAGCTGCCTATTGCTTTGTTGGGGCAGTTTTCAGTAGCTGCCATCCCGCTGTCAAAGCAATACTCAGCTGATACAAGCGTGGTGGGTTTTGGAAGTGATTTATATGCCAGACCGTTGTGGACTTTGGACATTACCTTTTTCCATGTGGTCGCAGCAGGGTTTGCGCCCGAGTAATAGACAGTTTTATTATAATCGTAACCGTACCAGACAACACCTGTGTAATAAGAGGTATAACCTGCAAACCAGCGATCGTAATCGTCTGAAGTCGTACCGGTCTTGCCTGCTATCTCAGTTGTTCCGAAATTGGCGGGAGCACCTGTTCCGCTTGTTACTGCGTAGCTCAGCAGAGAATTCATGGTGTTTGCCGTTTCAGATGTCATAGCTGTGTGGGATTCAACTTTATTTTCAAGAATTACTCTTCCGTTTTGATCTATAACCTTTGTATAAAAGTAAGGCTTTGTATAGGTCCCGCTATTTGGGAATGATGCGTATGCCGCTGCCATTTCAACTACATTAACGCCCTTTGTAAGACCGCCAAGCCCAAGCGCTGCAACATTTTCGTCGTTATGAGCCCTGTCCATATCAGAAGTTACAAGCGATGTAAATCCAAGATTATCAATCATAAAATCTATCGAGCGCTTAAATCCTACGGCAACGTTTACACGTGCTGCAACAGTATTGAGTGATTGTGCAATACCGGCCTGAAGAGTTACCTTTTTGTTGGATTCATACCTTGACTGGTTTTTAGGATATTGTTTTTCCTCATCAATATACCAGTCAAGTATCATCGATGACGGAGAAAGCGCCCTGTTACCGTCAACAGACACGGCGTATTCTATACCGGGCGCATAAGTTGACAAGGGCTTTATGCTTGAACCCGGCTGACGATAGGTCATTGTAGCTCTGTTTTGGCCGCGGGCGATTGTTTTTTCACCGATGCCTCCTGCTATAGCAACAACACCGCCTGTACTGTTGTCTATTATCGCCATTGCGCTTTGAGGAGTTACCGTGTTCCCGTTTTCGTCCTTTGCGGATATGTTAGGGAAGTTATCCGGATCATTGTATACGCTGTCAACACATTCCTGAACATCAGGATCATACGGAGTATATATCTGCAAACCGCCTGAGTAAACCAGTGTCTCGGCGTATACTTTGCTGTAACCCTTTATATCAATAAGGTCGTTTATTACGGAATCTGTCACAGCGTCGACATAATAGCTTTTAACGATAGCAGAGGATGTGCCGGAATTGCTTCCGTCGGATATTACAAGCTCTTCTGCTTTGGCGGCATCCGCTTCTTCCTGTGAGATATATTCCAGCTCAACCATTTTATTCAGTACATTGGCTGCGCGTTCTTTATTGTTTTCGTAGTTTGTTATTGGATCGTAAGTCGCAGGAGACTTTGTTATGGAGGCAAGACATGCACACTCGGCAAGGGTCAGGTCTTTAACATCTTTATTAAAGTATTTGTTGGCTGCTGTCTGTACTCCGTAACAGCCCTGTGACAGGTTTATGGTATTAAGGTATACCTCGAGTATCTGATCTTTATTGTATTGACTTTCCAAATACCATGCGCGGCGCATCTCCTGAATTTTTCTGGTTATTGTGTGATCGTCGTCATTGGTAAGATTTTTTACCAGCTGTTGGGTTATTGTGGAACCGCCAAATGAGCTTGTGCTTTTAGGATTAAAAAAATTCAAAACGGCATAAGCGGTTCTTTTCAGATCAACGCCGTTATGCTTATAAAATCTTTCGTCCTCTATTGCAATTACTGCACGCTGCATATTTATGGGGATTTGATCGATATTTACCCAAATTCTGTTTTCAGTGCCGTGCAGCTGTTCTATTTCAACGTCGTTGCCGTCTTGTTTTCCATATATCACGGTCGTATAGTTGAGCGAATTGTCAAGATATGACAAATCAAACTCGCCGTCAACATATGCGAATACATACCATAGAAAAACAGAAGATGTAAACACGCCTGTAAGTATCATTGTCAGACATACCGCCCACACAGCCCTGCGTACGGGACTTCTTTTTTTGGAGGTATTTTTTGTGTTACTATTGGTATCTTCCATATGGTCTATTGTATTATTGCAAGTATTGTTTACATCTGAAATTATATCTGAATTATAAATCAGGTCGGTATCGATTATTTTTGTCTCCATATTATCTGCAGGCGGGTTATGTTCCGATGCAGATTTTGTTTTTTTTGCTTTTCTGCTTTCATATTTTCGTATTAAGTTTGCAAGAAATTTTTTGAACATTTTATAACTCCAAAAATATAATGTCAGGCATTAATGCGCAGAAGATATGATACCTTTGTACAATGCCTTAAATCGCAATTAATTATAACGATATTATACCACAGACAGAGTTTTTTTCAATAGGAATGGAAAATTTAATAACTACGTCTGTTATAATAGCCCTCAATGCCCGACTCTACCACTCGCACGGCATAGGTGGAAAAACTGTCGCGGCTTTTATTTCGTATTACGGCTTTTGACAGACCCATTGTAAGAAAAGTGAAAATATATATAGATATATATTTAATATAAAATAAAATTGTCCTGAGTATTTTGCCGCGTATTGCAAACTCACCTACTCTTAGAGTTTCTATTATTTTAAGTTGCGGGAAGCGTATAAGTGCATATTTGCACATAATGTATCTCATTTTCAAAATAATAAAAATCATCAGAACAATACACCATTCTATTACGGTTAGGATGATAAAGAAGGTGTTATGGGTGATAAATTGAGCAACGCTCGGTAAAAAGTTTTGTTCATAGTCAAATATATTTTCACCGCTTATAGCTACGCTTATAACAAAAACGCCGCATTCCGCTAACAATGCAAATACAAGAGTAATTACACGGTAAAAGTTTATTATAGTATTTTTCAGGGTATTCATGATAACTGCTTTAAACATGAGTCTGGGATTTTTAAAAAGATAAAATACCTGAGAAAAATTGCCCGTACCGACTTTTGAGTTTATAAAATAGTTTGATATACCGAAGGAGAATGGTGTGAACAACACTGAAGAAACAAGAAGAACAATTAAGGTTGTCACATAAAAAGATAGAGAAGGTTTTATCTGACCGTTTAACGCCTTTACAAATTCACCTTTTGTGTTAAACATAAACAGGGCAACAATGATTATCAGAATTATCAAAACAAAAATAATGATAACCGATATGCCCTTAATCATAACTGTACTCATGTCATTATTTGAACTGATCGATTTCTTCCCTGACATTAGTTCACCCCTGGTTATTGTGAAATATATTCATAAATATATTTTTTTCGGCAGCATAACAGTTATGCTGAAAGCTATAAAAAAACAGAGGTGTGTGAAAACACCCCTCTGTTAAATTTTTAAATATTAATACATGAAAAGCATTGTCGGAGGTACAAAAGCAGCGGAAAGAATCGTAAGAATGCTCTTTGACAGCGTAACTGTAGAATCATTATCATCTACTTTTCCGTAATAGAAATCGCTCCATGTATCAAATGTATTGGCGTCATATGAGCCGAGTGACGTGTTCTTTCTGTACATTGGTTGTGTAAGCGAACCGGGAGCGTCAGAGAACATCTGGAGTGATGCGTATAGATTTCTTGATTCCTTGGGAAGTCTTTCTGAAAGTTCAGCACCGTAAATACTGTATACGCTCTCTACGTTTTTAACAACAGAACGATAGAAGGAAATACCAATGTTTTCTTTCATGGTATTATATCTGGCCTGCTGTTCTTCGGTCATTGTAGCAACTATAGGAGCTTCGTAGTATGTTTTCCATGCAGTTGTGAGCTCTTCGGCAACACGTAATGCGACTGAAGGATTCTCACAGTTTTTAAGTACGGAAAATCCGCCTATCCATCCGGCTGACCACGGTCTTAGTTCCACACCGGAGGAATCGTACGCGATACCGTCTTCGTTTGCTGATGCAAGTAAAATGCTTTCTGTATAAGCACCGTAGGGTATTGCCGTAAATTCAAGTTCAGTTCCTGCGGCGTCAGCTTTGCTCTTGATTTCTACATATTGATCAAGATCAACTTGCATAAATGAATATGAGTTTACAGGATCGTAGCCTGAGTATGTACCGATAAGCTTGTTAACGGTGTTTTCCCAGTCAGAAGCATCGGTCCATTGTGCTATGTAGTTTGAATTATCGTTGCTTATCTGAGACCAGTACCAGGACTGGAGCAGATCCATGTTATCTCCTACTGAGTCAAGAGCTTCTCTTCCGACAAAGCCAGAGTCAACCTGAGCAAGCATGGAATTGTATTCTATAGCAATAGATGCATTGTTTTCCATACCCATCCAAATGTCCAGATTTCTGTCATCGTCAATTATGGAAGCAAGACCGACTCTGCCGCTGACAGTTGATGCTTTAAGTAATTCGGTAAAAGCCGAAACTCCCCAGGTTTTTTCATTAAACATTGTAACTGGATCTGATATTTTGATTTCTTTGGCGCCTTCCTCATCATTGGCCGGTATCGTAATATCCGGAACTACAATGTTATCAGGATTGTAAACAAGCAGATACGGTGAAGCTATTCCGGAGGCAACCATATATTTATTGCCGTATGCGGCATTATAAATTTGGAATTTGCCTGAGAGAGAGGAAGAGAATGTTCCAAGCTTATCAGCAATATCAAAATTTACAAAGTTTGATATATCCTGAGTAAAGTGCTGAGAATATCCCCAAGATTCCTGATCAACGTACATAAGATCTGCTTTATCTCCGCTGAGGACTGCACGTTTTATGGAAGTAACATAATCAATGCCCCGAATTATATTTGCATTTATATTCATATTAAATTTGCCTGCGATTGATTCAACAGCAGCACCCTGGCCGTCAAATAGCTGATAGGGCAGATATATGTTAACAGTGCGGCTTGTCATAAGCTCATCTTTAACGCCGGTAGAGCTGGTAGCGTCAACGACTTCATTGGAAATAGAGCCTAAGATTTCATTTATTTTTGAAATAACATCTCCGGGTGCATTAAACGGTGTATCGGAGAGATCCTGCTCATCATCATCGTCATCCGTTGACGGAGGCGGAGTATCGTTGCCGTTATCATCATCATCGTCATCCGTAGTCGGAGGCGGAGTATCTTCATCGTCATCCGTAGTCGGAGGCGGAGTGTAGTTTCCATCATCGTCATCGTTATCGGGAATAAAAACTTCCTTGTCTTTTTCCAAAAGCATCGCCAGACGGTTGTTATTGTCTGTACTGTTGTTTTTCGCGCCGTCAGGTCTGTTCATGTAATTACAGCCTGCCATTGCAAAAACCATAATGCAGATCAACAATGCCGCCATAATGTTTTTGAGCTTAAAATGCTTCATTATACAATTACCTCCCAAAGAAACTGCTTTTGATGTACGCAGATATACTTATAATTGTATGTTAAGTATAACATATATTAATTGTCTTTGCAAGAGTAATATTAAAATTAGTAAAACTGTATAAAAAACAAATTAATATTTTGTGATTAATAACGGAAAATATCAGATTTTGCATTTTCAAGCAGATATCCCATCCTGGATTTAAAGCCAAGCATTTCGTAAGAGAGCGCGTCAAGGAGTTTGGGATCGCTTGTAAAGCTGATTTTCGATTCGGTTATTTGTATTTGTTTTTTAAGGTACAGTAATTCGGATCTGACATCGGTTGATTTTGTCATCTGTTTCATTGCAGCGTATCCTTCCGTAATTTTGTTATATAGTATTAATCGGCTGTTTGGATTATGTTTATTCAAAATATTCCAAGTCTTTATTATAATATTGAAAAAATCGTGTAAATATGTTATAATAATAAAAATGACCGATCGACGGATAGGTTTGCATTTTTGAATGATGCTGAGCATAACTAATACTGCATTGTTTTTTAATAATAGATAGAAATAAAATATACGGAGGTAAATCAATGGCAAAAATAAGCAGAAAAAAAGCTGCGGTGTTTGCCGCTTCCTTTGTGGGTACTGTTCTGGTAGTGTGCATTTTTGTATTTTTTGTGTTCAAGGGAATGTTTTACGGGATGTATATCTCACGAGGCGATAAAATGTATGAGAGCGGAAATTATACAGAGGCCATAAAATGCTACAATACTGCCAAAAGCTGGAATTCCAAAAAGCAGCAGGTTTATCTTTCTCTTGCCAAGGCATATCAGGCGATAGAGGACTATGAAAACGCGGGAGCGGTAATAGATCAGGCAATCGAGAAAAAGATAACTACGGATGAGACCGGACTGGAGCAGCTTTATCTTACGCGCATTAAAATATACTCTGCCGCCGGTCAGCTGATAGAGGCTGTGAACTATACAGATAATATAAGTGACCAGTACATATTGCGTAAAATACAGGCTGTGCGGCCGGCTGACTTGAATTATACCCCGACACAGGGTGATTATGACAAGACTCAGAAAATGACTATTACTGTTGGTGAGGGTCAGACCGTTTATTATACTACCGACGGAACATATCCTACAAAGTTTTCCAACGTGTATGTCGAGCCGATAAATATAGGCAACGGCAGAACATCTGTAACAGCTGTTGCGGTTGACAAAGACGGTCTTGTGTCACCGCTGCTGAGTGTTACTTATAATGTGACAAATGAAAATGAAGTAGTAAGCTTTAACGACAGTAAAATTGAAAGTATGGTGCGTTTAGCTCTTTCAAAGCCAAGCGGTGTTATAAGGGTAAAGGAACTTGAAGCTGTGACAAAGCTGTCAAATGATGCGGTTGAGGGATATGTCAAGACACTGTCAGACCTTGATATGATGCCTAATCTTCAGACGCTTTATCTTGACGGGGAGATAATGATGTTATCCATATCCCAGCTGTCGGGAAAGTCAAAACTGACAACTCTGTCACTTGCGGGCTGTGAGCTTGACAGCACAGAGATAAATGTGCTTGGTAGTCTAAGTGCGCTTGAAACTCTTGATTTGTCTAACAATGATTTGACATCTATCAGCGTTTTGTCAAATCTTACAACACTCAAGTATGTATATCTTTCACAGAACAGTATAGACGACCTGTCAGCGCTTTCAGCATCAAAATCGATAGTCATGATAGACGCATCAAACAACCGTGTTTCTGCGGTCCCTGATTTTGAAGAAAATACGACGCTTGAATCTCTTATGCTTGGATCGAATTATATTTCAGACATTTCCACAGTCCATAGATTCACGGCGCTGACCTATTTGGATATTTCAAAGAATCTTGTTAAGAACGCTAAAAATCTTTCCGCGTTAACAAAGCTTGAAACACTCAATATTTCTGGCAACGGAATAACCAACTTTGATTTTCTCAAGTCGTTAAAGAACCTTATAACTCTTAATGTTGATGATACTTCATTTGTGAGCACAAAGACAATATCAGACTTGAAACTTGTCAATTTTTCCGCAAGCGGCACGGGCTTAGCCAGCCTTGACGATCTTAAAGGCATGACTGAGCTTGTGACATTGGAGATAGCCGATACAAATGTTACAGATCTTGCTCCTATCAAGGACGCGCAAAAGCTTGACTATCTTGATATTTCAGGATGCAGGATACAGGATGTATCAGTGCTTTCGCAGCTTAATGGACTTTATACGCTAAAAGCTGTCGGTATTGATTTGAGCGGTGTCGTATTCGCAAATCCTGATATAATGATAGTGGATTAAAAAAGCATTTATCTATGTGAGTATAATTATTGCAGCTGAAAAAACTTATGTTATGTGAGATACATTCGGCATATGAAAAAACTTATGTTATGTGAGATACATTCAGCATAAAACGGGACAGTTATTTCTGTTCGGTTTTAACCTGAACGGAGGAAGCGGGAAATTGTCTGTGCCTGCTGCCGTCAAACTGCAGACAGTTGAGCTGCTCTTTGCAGCTGATACAGAGAACAATTTGCCGGATTTTGCTCTTTGCGCTAGCATACCCAATTCATACCACGACTGTAAAGCTTGAATGTTAATATGCGTTGCTTGTAGCAACGGGCAGTTTCTCATACAATAGTGGTAACAACTTAAAGAAAGTAGGTTATCTCTAATGTTAAACGAAAATATTAAAGCGATCAGAAAATCAAAAGGACTTTCGCAGGAAGAACTTGCTATCAAGCTGAATGTGGTACGACAAACAATTTCCAAATGGGAGCAAGGGTTGTCAGTTCCTGATTCCGATATGTTGATCTCCATATCGAAAGTGCTTGAAACACCCGTAAGCACTTTGCTTGGAGAAACTGTTATTGAGTCGAAGGCTGATGACTTGAAAGTGATTTGTGAAAAACTGGAGATTATAAACTTGCAGCTATCTCAAAGAAAGGCGGCGAGAAGAAAAATACTCCGCTGGCTTTTTATCTCATTGTGTGCGGTAATAGTAACAATTTATGTGGCCTTAATAGTATTAAATAGCCCTTACTTAGGTTGGGATTATAATAATCCTGAAACTGCTGTTGCCGGAGCGGCTTTTCACGCATTTGAATGGCTGTTTGTCAGGTTGGCACCGTTTGTCCTTATAGCGGGTATCGCTGGAATTTTCTTGACACGGAAGAAAGTATAAATTGCTAAATATGGTATACTTTAAAAATTTCAGCTGTGGGAGCATATATTATTTTAAAACAGTTGCATTTGGTATATATTTTTTATATCGAGTTTATAAATGCTTATGTGTGACCTTCAGAATTAATAAAAGCGGAAGATAATATCTTCCGCTTTTAATTTTTTGTGGCGTTTTCTTTTTGTTTTTTTATAACCTTCATTCTGATAAACTCTTCGCGTTCTTTTTCTTCCAAAAACTCTGTGATGTACGCGATGTTGCGTTTGTATTGGGGTATTACAATATTTTTAAGAGCGTTTGCACGTTTTTGGGTTTTGCGTATGGCGATTGCGAGTCTGTAAATAGAGCTCTCTATTTCCGCCAACTGAGCGCAGAGTTCTTTTACTTTTCTGAAACATGCGTAGCAGTTATCTGTTGCAAATCCTCCCGAGTTTATGCCGTAATACGGTTTTGCTGGAGCGCTCGAGTATTTTACTGTCGGTATTTCGACTCCCATAACGCTTTTTTCAAGTATGGTCACACAGTCGTCCTCCGGCACTCCGTAGGCTATGCTTCTGACATCGGTGCCTGATACGTTTGCGCGCATCAAAGCCTGGTACGCTTGGGAAAAAGTGGTGTTGATACTTGATTGTATCTGCTTTGCGTCATCGATAAGTCCCATCATTTCCCGTATGAGTATGTTGCGTTTTCTGTCCATAAGGTCAAAGCCGACCGTTGCAAGCTCCAGTGAGTTTTTTACCTTGAGCAGATTCCCTTTGGTTGGATTAAGCATATTATTCCATCACCTTTTCCGGCAGGTATTTCGTTATAAGCTGATCGCTGACGCGCGACAGCTCGGTGCGCGGCAGCAGAGTTAAAAGCTGCCAGCCCAGATCCAGTGTCTGTTCAATTGTGCGGTGTTCGCCAGAGGGCTGATTTATGAATTTTTCCTCAAATTTGCGGCCAAATTCAATGTAAGCCTTGTCTGTATCGGAGAGTTCTTCCTCGCCGATTACAGATGCCAGAGACCTGGCGTCTGCAACCTTTGCATATGCCGCAAACAGCTGATCAGATAAGGCTGCGTGATCCTCGCGTGTAAAGCCCTTTCCAATACCGTCTTTCATAAGACGCGAAAGCGACGGCAGCACTGAAACAGGCGGATAAATTCCGTTTTGTGACAGTGTTCTGTCCAGAACTATTTGACCTTCTGTAATGTATCCTGTAAGGTCGGGGATAGGGTGTGTGATATCATCATTGGGCATGGTAAGAATAGGAATAAGAGTCACAGATCCGTCTTTGCCCTTTATCATACCCGCTCTCTCATAAAGAGATGCAAAATCCGAATACAGGTATCCGGGGAATCCTTTTCTTGCAGGGATTTCACCTTTGGAAGCTGATAGCTCACGCAATGCCTCAGCGTATGCAGATATATCGGTCATGATAACAAGCACTTGCTTGTTTTTCTCAAATGCCAGGTATTCCGCTGCGGTCAACGCGCAGCGCGGCGTGACAATACGTTCGATTATCGGATCGTTTGCAAGGTTTAAAAACATTACAATATCCGATCCGGAATTTGATGCTTTAAATTCACGCCTGAAGAAATCGGCGACATCGTTTTTGACTCCCATTGCCGCAAATACAATGGCAAAATCATTTTGTTTTCCGCCTTTAAGTCCGGCGCCTGTAGCTATTTGAACGGCAAGCTTGTCATGAGGGATTCCAGAGCCGCTGAAAATCGGAAGTTTCTGACCGCGTATGAGCGTCATGAGCATATCTATTGACGAAATACCGGTACAGATGAAATCGTTTGGGTACTTGCGCGCCACCGGATTTATGGCAGCACCGTTTATATCCGCCTTTTTTTCTGCGTAAACGGGTCCCAGTCCGTCAATAGGACGTCCGGCGCCGTCGAATACCCGTCCGAGTATCTCTTCCGACAGATCGATCTGCATAGGCTTGCCTGTAAAAGAGGTACGACTGCCGGATAGTGACATGTCGTTTGTGCCTTCAAATACCTGTATTACCGCCCGCTGACCGTCGATACGTATGATTCTTCCGTGACGGACCTCTCCGTTTTCCAGCACAATGTCTGCCATTTCGTCAAAGTGCGCGTCCTTGACACCGTCGATAACGATAAGCGGACCGTTTATTTCCTTTATTCCGAGATATTGTATTCTCATTATGTCTACCTGTAGCTTTCCTCTAAACTGTCAAGCTTTGAAATCAATTCTGATGTCAGCGACTCAAACATTGATAGTTGATCGTTGCGTATTTCAAACTTGACGCGCATAACGGTATCAAAAATACCCGTCTGGTTTATACGCGACAGAGGTATGCCCTGTTTTACAAGCAAAACTGCTCTGTCATAGATATCGAGTATAAGTTTCATCATCTTAAACTGTTTTTCAAGCGGCACATACGTGTCTATTTCATGCATGGCATTTTGCTGCAAAAATCCCTGGCGTATCATTTTGGCGGTTATTATAATAAGCTTCTGATCCTCGGGCAAAACATCCTCACCGATAAGCTTAACTATTTCCATGAGCCGGTTTTCCTCGAGAAGGATACTGATAATTCTGCCTCGTGTTTTTTCAAAATCCAAACAGACATTTGCATTGTACCAGTCCTTAAGTTCGTCAAAATATTCTGTGTAGCTTGTTATCCAGTTTATTGCCGGATAATGGCGGGAATAAGCCAGCTCCCTGTCAAGTGCCCAGAAACAACGTATAAAGCGTTTTGTGTTTTGAGTGACAGGCTCTGAGAAGTCACCGCCCTGTGGTGAAACTGCGCCTATAATAGTTACGCTTCCGTTTTCTCCGGAAAGAGTCTTAACGTATCCTGCACGTTCATAGAACTGAGAAAGCCGTGAGGGCAGATATGACGGGAAACCTTCTTCTGCCGGCATTTCTTCAAGCCTGCCTGAGATTTCACGAAGAGCTTCTGCCCATCTTGATGTCGAGTCGGCCATAATTGCAACATTGTAACCCATATCGCGATAATACTCGGCAAGAGTGACTCCGGTATATATTGAAGCCTCACGCGCGGCAACCGGCATGTTTGAGGTATTGGCAATCATAACAGTACGTTCTGTGAGTGCTCTGCCTGTTTTCGGGTCACGCAGCTGAGAAAATTCTTCCAGCACCTGAGTCATTTCGTTTCCGCGTTCGCCGCAGCCGATATATACAATGATATCTGCGTCGCTCCATTTTGCTATCTGATGCTGTACCATGGTTTTGCCTGTGCCGAAGCTTCCCGGCACTGCTGCGGCGCCGCCCTTGGCAATAGGGAAAAGCGTGTCTATAACTCTCTGACCGGTGATAAGCGGCTGACAAGCCGACAACCTTTGACCGGAAGGGCGGGCATATTTGATAGGCCATTTCTGGGACAGTGAGATATCATACTCCTTGCCGTTTTTGTCGCGTACCACGGCAAGAACGTCGGTGATATTATAGCTTCCGCTGTCTTGGGCATGTATGACAGTGCCGCTGATAGAGGGAGGAATCATAGATTTATGGATTATACCCTCGTTTTCGGGAGTTGTCGCAAAAATCTGTCCGGCATATACGGTATCCCCCTGCTTGATAAGCATTGTAACATCCCACAGCCGCTGTGTATCAAGATTATCGCATGATACGCCTCTGTCAAGAAAAGCTCCGCTTTTTTCGTTGAGAGCTTTGAGCGGGCGTTCGATTCCGTCAAATATGTTTGAGATAATGCCCGGACCGAGAACTGCACACAGAGGTCCGCCGCTGCCTGTTACGGGTTCACCGACAGACAGCCCGGCTGTATCTTCATATACCTGGATTGTCGTACAGTCGTCAGACAGCATGATGACTTCGCCTATCAGGCGCATATTTCCGACATAGACCATCTCCAGCATAGCAAAGCTTTTTGTGTTTTTGACGGTTACGACCGGACCGTTTATACTGTATATTACATCCATTTAAAAATACTCCTCAATCTGAAATTTTAAGACCCGATATTTCGGGAAAGTCCGACTTTTTCAGATCAAAGCTGCTGTCCAGTGTAACATCATACATTATATTATTTTCCATATCCTGGACTATAAAGCCGCCCAGTACAATGCTATTTGAAACTGTTATTTCGGCATTGGGAAAACAGGATCTGGCAGCAATTTCATCCGCCGCAACAGCTGAGACAAGTATCTTGATGCTGTCGGAAAGTTGTTTATTTTTCAGCCGTAAGAGTGAGCTTTTAGCAAAGTCGGCGTAATCGTCTGATGCTGTAAAATCACGCAGTTTTTGTTCAAGCTTTTCAAATACGGCGTTTTGTATCTGATTACGTTTTTTAATCAGCTGGGTCCTGCAGTTTGAAATATGTTCTGTAAGGATATTACTGTATTTTGCGCGTATGGCAGCGCAGCCGGTCTGTTCAAACTGATCCGATTCGCGGCGGGCCTTGTCCTGAATTTCAGATATCGCCGTTTTTTCGGCCAGCTTTGCCTCGCTTATGATTTTCTCGGCTTTTTTCTTGGCGTCCTCAATAACGGTACGTTCAAGGTTCAATGCCGTCTGATATGCTTTGTTTATATCGTTTTGAAGCATGAAAAAAACACCTCTAAATCTTGATGCCGACCGCGGTACGTATATATTCTGCTATAGCATTTTCATCGCGGCCGTGACCGTGGCGGTCAGGAATCTCCACAAGCAGCGGACGGGTACGGTTTGTCTTTATATCGTCGATCTTATCTTTGCACAGTTGGGTTAAAGCTCCGTTTATAAGCAGAATTCCTATATCATCCTGTTGTAATACCCGGTCCAGAGCGGCTCTGACCTCTGCTTCAGTGTGTACTACAACGCCGTCCACTCCCGCCATCCTTAGTCCGACGCATGTATCGCTGTTGTCTGAAATTACAAACATTTTCATGGTATTAAAGAACAAACAGAATAAGGAATGAAACAAGAAGGCCGTAAATCGCGATACCTTCGCCAAGAGCAACAAATATAAGTGATTTACCGAAAGTCGAGGAATCCTCAGCCATGGCACCTATGGCCGCCGATGCCGCGGGTCCGACGGCAAGTCCGCCGCCGATGCCGGCAAGACCGACAGCTGCCGCTGCCGCCACTGCTTTTATCGCCGCGTCTGTTATCGCGGCAGCTGCAGTTGCTGTCTGAGCAGTCTGCTCCGGTGCAGCAAAGGCAAAAATAGGCATGAATATACCTGCCAGCATGACCGCTCCGAAAGCACACAGATTATAAGTCAAACGTTTTTTGGCGCGTTTGCCTTTAATTTTACCTGTAAATACTGCAAAAACAGGTGAAAGTATAAGTATGAATAAGACTGAAACAGCTAAAATTGCGTAAAACATGATTTTAATCTCCAATCTGCCTGTAAACTCGGCTAAAATTAACTGAAAGGTTTAAACGGCTGACCGTCTCCTGCATAGAACCTTGAAAAGAATTCATAAAACTGCAATCTGAGACACTGAATGCCGACGATAAGCCCTTCCAGACATATAACAAAAATATTTCCGAATATAAGAACGGCAATTTCCCCTGCGCCGCCTAACATCGCAGCCATTGATGTAACGACAAGCATCATGCCCGCGTGGCTGACGGCAAAAGCGCCGATACGGACATATGAAATAACGTTTGAAAGAAAAGAGAGCATGACTTCAAAAAGCTCAAACAGGTTTTCCGTGATATACTCGCCCCATTTTTGCCTGAACGCGCCTTCTTTTCTCAGCAAAAGCTTTGTAAGCGGAGTGCCGAGAAAGACAAGAAGCAGCGGTATCACTGTTGTCAGTATGATGTAAATGGGACTGTATAAGCGTATATCCGTAAGCAGTGTCAGCAGTGCAGCTGCGATATTTCCGAAGAAGAATACAAAGCCGCATATGCCGTTTGGGGAAAATAAAAACTTGTGCGGATCATGTTGGCGTATGCCGTTAATTATATTGAGTATCATTGCCACTCCGATCAAAACCACTCCGAAACCTGCGGCAAACAGCAGAATAAATAAAGTATTGCTGCCGTGGAGAACGGAAAATCCCGGGATAAGCTCTTCATTCCCGAAAACACTGCCGTAAAACAGTCCGCATACCGCACTGGATAAACCGATTACGGCTATAATTCTTCCCAGCTTCATCTTTTTAAGCTTCCATGCCAGTATGCCGCCAAGCATAAGGACAAGTCCCTGTCCAACATCTCCGAACATTATTCCGAAGAAAATCGTATACGTCAGAGCTACAAGGAAAGTCGGATCGAGTTCGTTGTATCCCGGCAGTCCGTACATCTCGGTAAACATTTCAAAGAAGCGTATTCCCCAAGGGTTTCTGATGCGTGTGGGGGGAGTTTCAAATCTCACCTCTTTTGGATCTTCGATTATCAGGTTTATGTCATAATAGTCCGAAATATATTTTTTGAACTTAGGCAAAGCCCTTTCCGGGATCCAGCCGGATAAATAAAATTCATTGCTGCTTCTCAAAGCAAACTGTCTCAGATCATGGCATTTTGACAGAAAGCTGTATTTTGAATATGCTTTTACAAGATCGCTCTGATTCAGAGTCGTAATATCGCTTCTTGATTTTAAAAGACTGGACAGCTGCTCTTTCAGTTGCTGGTTTTTTGCTTGCAGCTGCTGTAATGACGTCTGAGGCGTATTGTGTATCTTGTCCGAAATATAAATGCGTTCAAAGTACAGCGACGACAGCATGGCGTCCGCTTTTGCCTTCTGGCTTGCGGGTGTCAGGACTATGCCCCAAATATATTCCTTGTCGCTGTTGAGCGGAACAAAGCTCAGAGCAGTATCCGAATCAAAGAAAATCATATTGTTGTATGATGTAAGCGGCATTTTGCCAAATCTGACATCTACATACTGCATTGAAAAAAGACGGTCAAACTCAACGTCCAGCTCTATAAGAGGTTTTAATTGCTTTATGGAATACTCGTTTTCTGAAATCTCTTTTTCTATGTTTGAAATCTTTTCGGTGAGAGAACTCAGCCTTGCAGAAAATGCATCGATCCTGGCGGATTGCTGGTCTATATCGGGGTTATAGTCTGTTATCTGTACCTGCTCCTTGGGAATACCGGCAAGATCCATTACCGATATTATCTCGTCCAGCAGTTCAGAGTATGGATTACCTGTCTCAAACGGAAGCAGATTTTTGACGCCTGTAGTCAATTTTGTCGCGCGTATCGGCTGAAAACATTCTGATGTCAGACAACACTTTGCAATGTCGTCAAATCTCTCAACAGGACCAATGAGACTAATTAGTTTTAGCTTTTGTACCGACATAACTCTCTATCATCTCCCTGCTTAAATTATATCGTACCGATTCAATTACGGTTTTTATTTTGTCTATTTCATGACTTTTATAAATAAGATATGCATAAATTACAGCCGGTGCACTGGTGGAAAAATGCAAAAGCTTAGATGCTTTTTTAACCATTATTTCATTGCAGAGCGACTCTAACTGTTCGCCGTTTTTTATATTGCACAGCTGTTTGTAATGCGTTTTTTTCAGTATTGAGACAAATTCCCTTATGCCGCTGGAGGTGCAGAGCTTTGAAACGGTATCATCATTCATCTTGTACAGCGGTCTGATTATGAACGGGCTTATTTGATCAGCCAAAAAGCCGAAATATTCTTTCAGCCTGAAAATTCGCATGATATTATATAAATCCACACAGGTGCCGAACATGGAGGCAGCGTCGTCTTTTTTGAAGTTTTTTTCTATATACTCGGAAAGACTTGCATAAAACGCTTTCCACAGCTCGTTTTCTGTTGTAAAATAATCGGTTTCTCCGTCATCTGATACTGATTTTTCTACTATATTTCTGTAATGTCCGTTAAGAGCCTGAGCCACCTGCTGTCTGGTGCGGGAGTTGATAAGAAGATCAAAGTCAGTTTTTGAGTATTTGCGTATAAGCGGAACGTACAGAGGCGGCAGGGGAGCTTTTTGCTCAGCATCAAGTCCCGTATTTCTCAGTGCCCACATTATAAGGTCAAGCTCATATGTGCCGATAAACATCTGTGTTAGCTTCCGTTCTTTTTCTGACATACCTTTTATCAGACGCTCAAACTCAAGACAGTACTCTCTTTTTAGAAGCATTTCTATTCTTGAAAGGCGGATACCTCTAAGTTCCGTGCCTTCAAATGCTTTTGTGTAAGCCGGATGCGAGCGCAGAAACGCGGCGCAGTCCTCCACCGAACGGCAATCGCAAAGCATGTTGATGTCTGAATCCTTCAGACGCTTCCCGTACATTGCCTTAGCTTTTGTAATTACTGCATAGTTCATAGTTTTTCCGTTATCTGACGGTACATTTCATCTACCCATTGTCCGCCGTGGGTGTTATAAAGCTGTTCAAGCTTCTGTATATTCTGTTCAAGCTGTCTGTCCAACTCCTCGCATTGAGTTTGGGTGTTCAGCTTTTCGCTTTCTTCAAACTCGCGGATATGAGATTTTGCGATTTCTATATACTCATCCTTGATGTTGTCAGCGTTTGCAATATTCTGATCGCAGACCGCTTTTTCTTTCATCGCCTGGGCGATGATATTCTGAGCCTTCTGTTCTGCGTCCAGCGCGATCTTGAGTATTTTTTCCATTACTTTTCACCTAATTTCTTAGTGCATTTTGCGGTGCCGGTATTCTGCCGCCTCGAGATATGAATTTTTCAGAGCTCTGATCGTGTACCGGCATGACGGGAGCGCTGCCCAGCAGCCCTCCGAACGACACCTCATCACCGACATTTTTACCGTAAGCCGGGATAAGCCTTACGGCTGTTGTTTTATTGTTGATGACACCGATGCTTATTTCGTCCGCAATGATCGCTGAAATAGTCGAGGCGGGAGTATCTCCCGGAACAGCGATCATATCCAGACCGACAGAACATACCGCTGTCATAGCCTCAAGCTTGTCAAGTGTAAGTACCGAGCACTTTGCGGCGTCGATCATGCCTGCGTCCTCTGATACCGGGATAAACGCGCCGGAAAGTCCTCCGACGTGTGAGGAAGCCATCGCTCCGCCTTTTTTAACGGCATCATTTAGCAGTGCAAGACATGCGGTAGTTCCGTGCGTCCCGCATTTTTCAAGACCCATTTCCTCAAGTATATGCGCTACGGAATCGCCTATTGCAGGTGTGGGCGCCAGGGAAAGATCGACAATACCGAACGGTACACCAAGCCGTTTGGATGCCTGTGCCGCGACAAGCTGACCCATTCTTGTTATTTTAAAAGCTGTTTTCTTTATAATGTCTGCAATCTCTGTTATGTTGGCGTCGGGGGCCTTTTTCAGTGCATGACTGACAACTCCCGGTCCGGATACTCCTACGTTTATAGCACAGTCACCTTCGCCGACGCCGTGGAAAGCTCCCGCCATAAACGGGTTATCCTCAGGTACGTTTGCGAACACGACAAGCTTTGCACAACCGATAGAACCGTCCTGACGCGTCAGATAAGCTGTCTTTTTTATAATATTGCCCATCATGGCTATTGCATCCAAATTAATTCCCGCTTTTGTAGTGGCAACGTTTACTGAGGAGCAAACGTTTTTTGTTTCAGTCAAAGCCTGCGGTATAGATTCGATCAGATTGCGCTCGCCGACTGTCATTCCCTTGTGCACAAGCGCACTGTATCCGCCTATAAAGTTTATGCCGCATGCACTTGCAGCAAGATCGAGAGTTTTGGCAATCCTAACCATGCTGTCAGGATCCATACTGCGCGCAACAAGAGATATGGGAGTGACGGAAACACGCTTATGGATGATCGGTATGCCGTACTGCCTTGAAATATCCTCACCCGTTTTTACAAGATCACCTGCAAGCCGGGTTATCTTATCATAAATATTATCGCACAGGCGTCCGATATCCTCTGACACGCAGTCGAACAGTGAAATGCCCATTGTCACCGTGCGGATATCCAGATGCTGATTGTCTATCATACTTATAGTTTCAAGAATATCATTGATTTCAACCATGATTAACCCCTTATATTTTGTGCATCGAGTTAAAAATATCCTCGTGCATGGTATGAATTTTAAGTCCGGCTTTTTGTCCGCACTTGTCAAGTTTGTCCTCTATTTCCTCAAACGGTGCGCTTTTTTCGGTCATCTGGGCAAGCATAACCATTGCAAACATATCGTCAAATACTTTCTGAGTTATGTCCATAATATTGACGTTTAAATCTTTGCATATAGAGGCTATGTCCGAAACGATTCCCACACGGTCTTTTCCAACTACTGTTATTACTAGTCTCATAACTACTCCTGTCATAATTCTTTGCCTTATTTGTAACACATTTTATCACCATTTCAATAAAAATCAATATTTTTTTATTTTTTATTGAAACTTTTTTAAATTATGTTAAAATATATTAAATATACATTTTCATGAATTCAGAAGGAGAAAACGGGCAAATGAACGAGAAAAAACTGTTGGCAGCTCTTGAAAAAGACGCGTATGCGGACAGAAGCATGCTTGCCTCTCAGCTCAGATGCAGCGTGCAGGAAATCAACGCGCAGATAAAAAAGCTGGAAGAACAAAAAGTCATAGTCGGATATAATGCTATGGTCGACTGGGACAAGACAAACCGAGACTATATAACAGCCATGATCGAGCTTAAAATTTCTCCCATTCGCGGCGAGGGTTTTGACAAGGTGGCAAGACGCATTTCAAAATATCCGCAGGTTAAAAGCGTTAATCTGATGTCAGGTGCGTATGATATTCTTCTTTCAATTGAAGGCAGGACTCTTACCGAAGTGGCACTGTTTGTTTCCCAGAAACTGGCTCCCATGGACGGGGTCCTTTCAACGGCGACTCATTTTGTGCTGAAAAAATATAAGGATAAGGGAATAAGCTATGATGTGTCTGAAGAGGACATGCGCGGCTTATATAATATATAATGAATTACGACAATCTGTTTTCCGATAAAGTAAAAACCATAAAACCGTCCGGTATACGTAAGTTTTTTGATATAGCCGCGGAATTTGACGACGTTTTGTCTCTTTCGATAGGAGAACCTGATTTTCAGACGCCGTGGCATATAAGAGAAGCCGGGATAGAATCACTTGAACACGGCCGCACAAAATATACCGCCAACTCCGGCATGAGAGAACTCAGGGAGCAGACATGCCATTATTTACATCGCAGATTCGGTCTTGATTACTCGGATGACGAAATACTGATAACCGTAGGCGGCAGCGAGGCGATAGACCTTGCCATACGCACTCTTGTGAATCCGGGAGACGAGGTGCTTGTTCCGGAACCGTCCTTTGTGTGTTATTCTCCGATAACCGTTCTTGCAGGCGGAGTCCCTGTGCCGATAGTGACAAAAAAAGAGGATGATTTCAAACTGACGGCGGCGGCTCTTAAAAAAGCAATTACTCCCAGAACCAAGCTCCTCATACTTCCGTATCCAAATAACCCAACGGGTGCAGTTATGACAAGACGTGATCTTAACGCAATAGCAAAGGTGCTTAAAGATACGAATATAATGGTTTTGTCCGATGAGATATATGCAGAGCTCACATATGGTTCAAGGCATGTGAGTATAGCAAATATAGACGGCATGCATGAGCGCACCATAATAATAAACGGGTTTTCAAAAGCGTTTTCCATGACAGGCTGGAGACTGGGTATTGCGGCAGCTCCCCGCCCGGTAATCAAAAAGATGACGCTGGTGCATCAGTACGGCATAATGAGTGCTCCGACAACAAGTCAGTATGCGGCGCTGGAAGCTCTTAAAAACGGCGATAGTGATATTGAAAGCATGCGTCAGGAATATGATAGCAGACGTAAACTCATTCTCTCTGGTCTTAGAGATATGGGACTTTCCTGTTTTGAGCCGTTTGGAGCGTTTTACATATTTCCCGATATATCTGCTTTTGGCCTTACAAGTGATGAGTTTTGTGAAAGGCTTTTGAGAGAGCAAAGGCTTGCGGTCGTGCCGGGAAGCGCTTTCGGAAGCAGCGGCGAAGGCTTTTTGCGTATATCATATGCGTATTCTGTGGAAAATATCGAGCTGGCACTTGGAAGACTCAGAAAGTTTATAGGCAGCCTGTGATAGTACTTAGATCTCATGCAAAAATAAATATTTCACTTGATCTGACAGGCAGGCGCAATGATGGGTATCATTTGCTGCGCACCGTTATGCAGACAATTTCGCTAAGTGATATCATAAGGATGGAAAAGCTTGAAAGCGCACAGATAAAAATATCCTGCAATGTTCCATATATACCGACAGACGAAAGAAACATTGTGCATAAGATAGCAACGGCGTTTTTCGATTATACGGGAATAGACGCAGGAGTATATGTGCGCTTAAAAAAATATATCCCCAGCGGTGCAGGTCTTGGCGGCGGCAGCTCCAACGGTGCAGCTGTGCTGGAGGGTCTGTGCAGGCTTTATGACGTGACCATGACAAAAGATCAGAGAGTCAGACTTACTGAAAAAATAGGAGCAGACATACCGTTTTTTGTTTACGGAGGTACTGCTCTGTGCGAGGGGATAGGCGAAAAGGTAACTCCTCTTAGCAGTCTTCCGCAATGCTGGATTGTAATTGCAAAGCCTAAAGCTTCACTGTCAACGGCTTCTGTTTTTTCATCGCTGCAGATCCCGCAGATATTTGAAATAAGCAGCACAGACACTGTTCTTGAAAAGCTCGAAAAAGGAGATATCTGCGAAATTTTCCGCTATTCACAAAACGCGCTGGAAGATGCCGCCATTGCAAAATGTCCCGTTATTGCAAACATAAAGAAAACAATGTACTCTCAAGGTGCAGTGTTTTCCATGATGAGCGGCTCCGGCTCGGCGGTATACGGAGTGTTTACAGACCGTAAAACCGCAAGAGCGGCTTATGAATATGTACATAACCTTTGTAAATGCACATACATAGCAAAACCGTGTTCCTGCTCTTTTGAGGAAAATTAAATATGTGATTAAGCTTTGCCGATCCGGTCGATAATAAGTTCAAATAAAGACCGGGAAGGTAGAAAAATGAAAGCTAAAGTTATTTGTTCACTGTTGTTGTTTGCTGTCTTTTTTGGATTTATGACAGTCATGCTTATTATTTCGGAGGGTGAGGCGGAACAGATACGTGACGGTGTTCTAAGGTTTCATATCGTTGCCAATTCCGACAGCGACTATGACCAGCAGAATAAAATGTCTGTAAGGGACGGTATTGCCCAGTTGTGCTCGGAACTTTTTTATGACTCCGATACCAAACAGCAGGCTATAGACAGCGCGATGCAAAACAGTGATCTTATTGTTGATAAGGCCAGACAGATACTTGAAAGTCGGGGCTGCAGCGATGAGGTCAGCGTAACTGTAAGAAAACGCTTTTTCCCCACAAGAAATTATGACGGTGTTTCGCTTCCGGCAGGAGTGTATGATACTGTGGACGTTCAGATCGGTTCTGCATCAGGTCAAAATTTTTGGTGCGTTATGTTCCCGGATATATGTATCGGTGCGTCCGATTCGAAGGATAATAGGGAAAAAATGTCCGATGTTCTGACGGGTGATGCTTTGGATATGACCACCGAGTCTGAAAATCCACGGATTAAATTTAAATTTGCACTTGTGGAGATTTTTGAAAATATTAAAAACTTCTTTAGATCCGGTAAATAAGTTGTCGGCTTTGCATTCATGCAAAGCCGACATTTTTAGTTTTCATGGGTTTATAAGTAATTACATTCTGGCATGCTTTTATGTATGTTATAAAAATATTTTTCATAATTTTTGTTGTATGTTGATATTACACAAAAAAATACACATTTAGTATAATTTATACAACATCAGGTTATATATTTTGAAAAGCTACTTTGCTATAATGAATGAGTAATGTTATATTTAAAAATATAGCTATCAGAAAATCCGAAAGGAAGATGTTTTTATGAGTAAAACTAAAAGACTGCTCGCATTTGTTTTGACGGTTCTTATGATTGTATCAATGCTGACCGTCGTTACTTTTGCAGCGGGAACTCCTGTCTTTTTAAAAGATTTTGTTGATCCTACAGGCACTATAACTAAAGAAGCGTGTCTTGCGGATCCGGCTCTTGCCAGCTATAAAACAAACGACGTTGTCGTTGCACAGGTGGACGGCACTGCCTATGAATTTACATACGGTGTCAATGCATTTGCAACTATTGAGGCAGCCATAGAGGGCGCAGAGATGCTGTCTGAAAGCGGTGAAATTCAGATACTTCTGGCAAACGCCTCATACGGTGATATTACCATAACAAAGCCTATGAGCATTTTTGGTGTTAACTGGAATGTCAACCCGAATACTGTAAACCCTGAAGATCCTACAAAGCCCTGGGAGAAAAATCCTGAATGGGACAACACATGTTCTACTGTCTCCAATGTTGTTGTGTCAGGCTCGGCAATCGGTGAGACTAATGTTTGGGGAGTTAAGATTACCGGACGTCTTTATGATCATCAGCGTCCAATGAGTTCTGCTCAGACAAAGCTTACCTTTAAAAATATTCTGTTTAGCCAGACTGCAGAAGGAACTGCAAATCTGGTTACGACTACTACCGGCAGACATTCAGCGGCTTATGCTATCACATTTTATAATGCCAACAGCAATAACCAGACTCAAAGCGGGCGTTATAATACAGACGAAACGAGCCTCATTAACTGGCGCTTTGAAAACCTTGCGGGAACTGTAAATCGTCTTATCGACGAGCAGGTATCGCCGAAATTTACAATGGACGGCTGTTATCTTGACAGCAATATGGAAGGTTTTACAAGCCAGGGCTGGTGGATGAAGTGGCGTCCTTATTTCCAGGACTGCGGCTTTATCGTTAAAAACAGTTGCTTTACAAATTGCAGAAATGCTATATATCAATTCGAAGGATACGTCAGCAGTGCTGTAGGCGATTCTGGCGGTAAGCTGCCTGTAGGCTGCGGTGGTGAAGATCAGTATTCAGAGTTAATTATGAGCGGAAATCTTCTCTATAATGTATCTGAAAGTGACACAAATACCTTTACGATTAATGCTCATAGTTTTTCTAAAATCGATTTAAGCAACAATATTGTTATTAGTACAGGTATTGCCAGCAGTGAGCTGTTTTTGAATATGAATTTCATGGACGCTTCTAAAGATTATACTGATATCTTTGACTTAAGAAATAATACAGTTGTAGGATATTCAAATTATGGATTTAGCTATGGAAGCTCCTCTACTAAGGTTGATACAACCGGAAGTTATGTTTGCCCTACATATACTGACTCTTGGCTCAGTGGTACAAGCGATGCTCTTCCGGGTGGAAATGTAAGATTTGATTATTGCTATCTTGACGCAGCAAGAACTAAAAAGAGCAGTGATATTCCTGCATTTACTGTAAACGGAGTAACACCTGACACAGATTCAATGTCAATAGAGCTTGAATCAGAAGCCGGAGTATTATCAGTTGTTCCTGAAGTATCAGGTCTTGGCAAATACGAAATCTATGAATCAAATGCTGATTTTACTAATATTGCAGATTACTCAGAGTCTAATAAAGTTGAAGAATTTACTCTTAAAAATTTGAAAAACTACTTTCTTTTGATAGCATATTCTTATGATCAGGTTACAACGGTACCGTATAAACTGACAATAAATAAAGCGTCAGCCTCTGTTGATCCAGGCGATCTTTTAGAAACAACACCGTTGGCTGTTGTTGAAAGAGATAACTTGGTATACAATGTTTCGCTTGAAAGAGAAATGAGCGATTTTTCCTTCAAATTTGACGATGCCGCTGTTACGGTTGAAGAAGCTGTAAATGTAACAGATTCCATTTCGATGGACAAAGATGATAACGGCGTTTATACTGTAACCGGTATTGAGCCGAATGAAACCGTTACTATCAGATTTTTGCTTTCAGCAAATCAGGAGCAAGAATATTTTTACGTAATAATCAACCGCGGTCTTAGCAAAAAGTGTGAAATTGAAAGTGCTGAGGGCGTGACCCTTGACGGAGAGAATTTGTCGGCAACTGTTCCGGGAGATGTTACTGAGTTTAAATTCAGTATTAAAATATCCGGAGGAGCTACTGCATCAGTTTGGAGAGGAACAACAGTTTATCCTATGAACGAAAACGGTGAGTTTTCTATCGGCGGACTCTCCTCGGGATTGAATGAGTTTACCCTTGGTGTAACTGCTGAAAATAAAGTAGATTACAAGCTTTATACACTCTCGCTTAATAAAGAAAAGAACACAGAGGCTGCCCTATATGCCATTGAGGGCGCTGTACAGGAAGGCGACGGTTTTGTTGCTACAGCAAGAAAACAGTTTGTTGTAAATCCGACCGTTTCTGCTGGAGCTACATTCAAAGTGTTTGCCGACAGCAGCTGCTCACAGCTTATAGAAAATAATACAGTAACCATTGCAGGCGATACAACGGTATATATTATAGTTACCTCGGAAAGCGGAACTAATGTATCGGCTCCTATTGTACTTAACATCAAAAAATCCGATGACGGAATCTCAGTTGCCGGTGAAACAATAGATGCTAATGATCCTTCATTGCACATAGTAAAGCTCGAAGATAATCTTAAGTCTGTAAATCTTGACATATCTGTTAAGAACGCAACATATCAGCTCTATGCCGATAAGAAGCTTACAACAACAGCTACATCTCAACTCAACCTTGATCAGGGCACAACCTATCTTTACGCTGCTGTTGTTTATAGTGACGGTGAAAAGGAAACAGTTACAATAAAGGTTATTTCAAACAGATCTCCTGTTGCGTATAAAGACTCAGCAAGCATTCCCGGTTGGGCGAAGACATATATTGATAAGCTCAATGCAAGCGGAACCGGAGTGCTGCAGGGTGATGATCTGGGCAACTTCAATGCCGCAAACAGCATGACAAGATATGAAATAGCTGCAATTGCTGTAAGACTTTTGGGTATAGATGCATCTCAGTATGCAGGTGTAAATCTTGCGTATACTGATTCTATAGCCAAATGGGCGGAAAATTATGTTAAGGCTGTTACAGCTCTTGGTATAATGGGCGGAAGTGAAGACCTGAGCGGTAATCTTGTATTTGACGGAAAGGGCAATACTACAAGATCACAGCTTGCAAAGATTGTCGTAGAGCTCTCATTCCTTGATAATGAGATGACACAAACTGTAGACGAGTATTATGCAGCAAATCAGCAAGCAGTGGATAGCCGTTACAATTCATTTGATTTTGCTGATGAGGCATCAGTTCAGAATTGGGCTAAAACTTATGTTAAACTTGCAGTTTATGCCGAGTATTTCAACGGTTCGGAAATTGACGGCAGAAATTATATAAGCGGTAAGGATAACATAAAGCGTTCTGAAATTGCAGCGGTTTGCACAAGATATCTCGGTCTGTAAAAATAAATTAAAAGTATATTATAAGGGAGAAGCTACACAAAAAATGTAGCTTCTCCCTTGGTATTTATAATCGGCCCGAATATTTGAATATGAGAGAAAATCAGTATATTTTAAGTTTAGATAACAGATAAGCAAAACAAAATTTCCAATAAAGACCTATTTTGAAACAAATCAATTTGACTATTAATTGTTGCATTTGAAATTATCCTAATAAATAATATATCAGACAGTCTGATTTCGCCTGAAGTAATGGAAATTCAGTATTATCATTACCATTATCAATATTGTCAGACAGTTTTGCCGTACGGCTGTGGAAATGATTTGAATTGCAAAAGAAGATGACAGAGCGTGAAGATGATGCCAAAAATGTCAATACTGAAATCAAATATATGTCATTTATTGTTTGTCGATACCTTAATTAATAAACTTATATTTGTATTGCAAACTCGATTTACAGACAACCAAATAATTCGGTGCGCAAGTAGGAGCTTTACTGTATCCTTTTTAGTAATACGACAGAGCATAAACATATAGGTAAATTCAATTCAGGCAATATCTTGTTTTGTATATCGCAAAAAAATTATTTTAATATAAAAAAATGCTTGCAATTGTTGATTCTGTATGATATACTGCTGTTTGTGACTAATGCGTTGATGCGGAAGGTGGCTGCTGAAGCTGCTGTATATACTTTGCTTCAGGCAGGGAATTTCCGCGGAGTATGTTCGGTTTATAAACCGGGCGGCGCACAGGTGCAAATTTTGGGCTTTGTTTTGTTTTGGAACTGCCGGAGATTTCCGGTAAGCCGTATAAAATAAAACAAAATGATCGGCTTTGGCCGTAATTTTTTCGGCTAAAAAGTGGAACACACGGCAGAGTGTGTGATAAGTGTACTTGTGTTGGCTATATGAAAAGTATAGTTTGCTGCCAAACCAAATTAAATATAAATTTTAAGGAGGCGTAAGCACAAAATGGCGAAAAAGTCAGAAAAGATCAGAATCAGAATCAAAGGTTTTGAGGCAATGCTTGTTGATCAGACGGCACAGAAAATAATCGATACTGCTCAGAGAACAGGCGCTGTGGTTTCGGGACCCATCCCGCTTCCCACAAAGAAGGAAGTAGTCACAATCCTTCGCGCAGTTCATAAATATAAGGATTCCAGAGAGCAGTTTGAAAGACGCACGCATAAGCGTCTTATCGATATTGTAAAGCCGACTGCAAAGACGGCAGATGCCCTTGCAAATCTTGAGCTTCCGGCTGGCGTTGACATAGAAATCAAACTGTAAGTCATAAAAAGCCGGGGTCATGTTGAGACATACTCAACCAATAACCTAAGGAGGAAAAGAAAGTGAAAAAAGGTATTATCGGAAAGAAAATCGGAATGACACAGGTTTTTGACGAAAACGGAAATGTTATTCCCGTAACCGTTATACAGGCCGGACCCTGTACAGTCGTACAGAAGAAAACGGTTGAAAAGGACGGTTATTCATCAGTACAGCTCGGTTTTGACGATGCAAAAGAAAGCCGTATGACCAAGCCGATGAAGGGTCACTTTGACAAGGCAGGCGTCGGATATAAAAAAGTGCTCAAAGAGTTTAGACTTGAAGACGCCGAGTCGCTTAATGTGGGCGATGTAATCGGTGTTGATACATTCGAGGTCGGTACAGGAGTGGACGTTACCGGTATTTCAAAAGGTAAAGGTTACGCCGGTACAATTAAGCGTTATAACGGACGCCGCGGCCCGATGTCGCACGGCGGCGGTCCTACTCATAGACATGCAGGCTCCATGGGCGCATGTTCTTCACCTTCCAGAATATATAAAGGTAAGAAAATGCCGGGCCATATGGGCGCTGTAAAGGTAACAGTACAGAATCTTGACGTTGTAAAAATAGATACTGAAAATAACCTGCTTGTAGTAAAAGGCGCGATTCCGGGTCCGAAGGGCTCAGTCGTGACCGTAAAGAGCACAGTTAAAGCTGGTTAAGAAGGAGGTAAGAAATAATGGCTACTATTGATGTTGTAAACATGAATGGCGAAAAGGTATCGACAATGGAGCTGTCCGATGCGATATTTGCCATTGAGGTAAATAAGCCTGCAATGCATATGGCGGTTACAAATTACCTCGCAAATCAGAGACAGGGCACTCAATCTGCACTTACCCGTGCCGAGGTGTCCGGCGGCGGAAAGAAGCCGTGGAGACAGAAGGGCACAGGACATGCAAGACAGGGATCTACAAGAAGCCCGCAGTGGACACACGGCGGTATCGTATTTGCTCCCAAGCCGCGTGACTATCGCTTTGCAATGAATAAAAAACTGAAAAGACTTGCCCTTAAATCCGCGTTTTCATCAAAGCTTGCGGACGGTAAGCTCATAGTTGTTGACAGTATTTCAATAGAAGAATACAAGACAAAGACAATTGTCGGCATGCTTGATAAACTTAATGTCAAAAAGGCTCTTATCGTAAACGGTGAGCAAAACAATTGTTTTATAAAGAGCGCATCAAATATCCAGGGCATAAAAACAGCGCTCACCAATACAATAAATACTTACGATATCCTCAAGTATGACAAGCTCATTCTTACAGCGGATGCCGTTAAGAAAATAGAGGAGGTATATGCGTAATGAAATCGGTTTATGATATACTTCAAAAACCTATCATTTCCGAAAAATCGATGGGTGGTATGCAGAATAAAACATACGCTTTCAAAGTGGCGCTTGATGCAAACAAGATAGAAATCAAGGATGCGGTTGAAAAGATATTCGGAGTCGAAGTTGAAAAGGTGACGACTGTAAACTGCTCGGGAAAAGAGAAGAGAATGGGCGTACACCGCGGTTTTACATCTAAATATAAGAAAGCATATGTAAAACTTACTGAAAAGTCAAAGACAATAGAATTCTTTGACGGAATGATGTAAGGAGGGGTTTTAAATGGCAATAAAAACATATAAACCGACAACTCCTGGCAGACGTCAGATGACAAATGTAGATTACAGCTGTCTGTCAAAAGTTGCACCTGAAAAGTCACTTCTTACTAAAGTTAAGAAGAATGCCGGACGCAACAGCTACGGCAGAATCACCGTACGTCATCAGGGCGGCGGAAATAAAATCAAGTACAGAATTATTGATTTCAAGAGAAACGGCAAAGTGGGCATGACCGCTACAGTCGATTCAATCCAGTATGATCCCAATCGTTCGGCATTTATCGCACTTGTGGTATACGAGGATGGAGAAAAATCATATGTAATATGTCCCGAGGGACTTTCGGTCGGAGATAAAATCGTGTCTTCGGCAGACGCGGATATAAAGCCGGGCAACACATTGCCTATAGATAATATACCGGTAGGTACATTTATATATAATATTGAACTGCATCCCGGTAAGGGCGCCCAGCTTGTTCGTTCGGCCGGTAATTCCGCCCAGCTTATGGCAAAGGAAAACGGCTATGCTCAGGTTCGCCTGCCGTCAGGAGAGGTTCGTCTTATAAAGCTCAACTGTACGGCAACAATCGGTGTCGTATCAAACGGAGATCATTCCAATATCTCTATTGGCAAAGCCGGCAAAAAGCGTCATATGGGTATAAGACCTACGGTTCGCGGTTCTGTAATGAACCCCTGCGATCACCCGCACGGCGGCGGTGAGGGTAAATCACCTATCGGCCGTCCCGGACCTGTAACACCGTGGGGTAAGCCTACACTTGGCTATAAGACCCGCTCAAAGAAGAATAAAACCAATAAATTTATCGTAAAACGTCGTAATGACGCATAAGCCGGAAGGAGGATTATTTAAATGGGCAGAAGCGTAAAAAAAGGACCGTTTGTCGATCCTAAGCTTTTAGCAAAAGTACAGAAATTAAACGAAACCGGCGAAAAAGTGGTGCTTAAGAGCTGGTCAAGAGCATCAACGATATTTCCCGATTTTGTTGGACACACAGTAGCAATTCATGACGGCAGAAAGCACGTTCCGGTTTATGTGACCGAAGATATGGTCGGCCATAAATTCGGCGAGTTTGCTCCGACAAGAACATTCAGAGGCCATGCGGGCTCTAAAACAACAAAGTAAGGGGTAAGGAGGAAATATAAATGCAGGCAAAAGCACATTTAAAATATCTCAGAATCTCTCCCCGTAAGGTCGGTATAGTTCTTGATCTTATCAGAAACAAACCGGCAAAGTATGCCATGGCTGTTCTCAAAAATACGCCGAAGGCAGCGTCAGAGCCGCTTGCGAAGCTGCTTAAAAGCGCAATGGCCAACGCTGAAAACAATTACGGCATGAATGCGGATAATCTCTATGTAGCTCGGTGCTACGTCGGGCCCGGTCCGATTCTTAAGAGAATTATGCCCAGAGCACAAGGAAGAGCTTTCAGAATAAACAAGAGAACTTCTCATGTTACAATCGTATTAGAGGAGAAGGAGGCATAATATGGGACAGAAAGTACATCCGCACGGAATGAGAGTCGGCGTTATTAAAGGCTGGGACTCAAGATGGATATCAAAGGACGGCGCTACAGGCGATCTTATATTAGAAGATTATAAAATCCGCGAGTATCTGAAGAAAAAATACTATGACGCCGGTATCCCCAAGATAGAGATAGAACGCACCACAGACGGAAAAAACATTAAAGTATTTCTGTCATGTGCCAAACCGGGTCTTGTAATAGGCCGCGGCGGCGTGGAAATAGAAAAGCTTAAAAATGAGCTTGTAAAGCTCACAGGCAAAAAAGTCGATATAAAAATAGTAGAAGTAAAGAACATCGATATGAACTCCCAGCTGGTAGCGGAGAGCTGTGCTGCACAGCTTGAAAAAAGAATGGCGTTCAGACGTGTAATGAAACAGGCTATCGGCAGAACAATGCGCGCGGGCGCTAAGGGAATCAAAATAATGGTTTCCGGCAGACTTAACGGCGCGGAAATTGCAAGAAGCGAGACATACCATGAGGGAACTATCCCGCTTCAGACTCTCAGAGCCGATATAGACTACGGCTTTACAGAGGCAAATACAACTTATGGCAAGATCGGCGTAAAAGTATGGATATACAAAGGCGAAATACTTGCCGACGTCAAGAGAACACCAAAGAAAGAAGGAGGCGCTAAGTAATGCTGATCCCTAAAAGAGTAAAGTACAGAAAAGTACAGAGGGGCCGTATGAAAGGAAAAGCCACCCGCGGCAACACCATTGCTTACGGCGAGTTCGGACTTGTGGCGACTGAACCGTCATGGATAACAAATAATCAGATAGAAGCAGCACGTATTGCAATGACAAGATACCTCAAAAGAGGCGGTCGTGTATGGATAAAAATATTCCCCGACAAACCTATCACCCAGAAACCCGCAGAAACCCGAATGGGTTCAGGAAAAGGCTCGGTAGAATACTGGGTAGCAGTTGTAAAGCCGGGCAGAGTGCTCTTTGAAATTGCAGACGTACCGGAAGATCAGGCAAGAGAAGCAATGCGCCTTGCAATGCATAAACTTCCCGTTAAATGCAAATTTGTATCAAAGGCTTCACTGGAACAAGCGTCAGCGGATAATAATTAAGCACGGTGTTTTCACCGGACTTTAGGAAAGGATTGGTTATAACATGAAAGCAAGTGCACTCAGAGAATTGAGCACCGCGGAGCTGGAAAATAAGCTCACCGAGCTCAAAAAAGAGCTTTTTAATCTTAAATTTCAACATTCTACAAACCAGCTTGAAAACCCGCAGCGCATAGTAGCCGTAAAAAAGGATATTGCAAGGGTATATACCATATTACGTCAGCTCGAGCTGCAGGAAAGCAAGTAATTTTCTTGGAAAAGGAGGAACATTCAAATGGAAAGAACACTTAGAAAAACCAGAGTCGGAACAGTTGTAAGCGACAAAATGGACAAAACCGTAGTGGTTGCCATTAAGGATAACGTAAAACATCCTTTGTACAAGAAAGTTATAAAAAACACTTATAAACTCAAAGCACACGACGAGAAAAACGAGTGCGGTATCGGTGATACAGTTGAGGTTATGGAGACAAGACCGCTTTCTAAAGACAAAAGATGGAGACTTGTTAGAATAATCGAAAAAGCTAAATAATTATAATAATTGTAAAAATAAAGCAAGGAGGACAAAATCGTGGTACAACAGCAGACATATCTTAAAGTTGCTGACAACACCGGTGCAAAAGAGCTAATGTGCATCAGAGTGCTTGGCGGCACAAGAAGAAGATACGCAGGTATCGGCGATGTAATAGTTTGTTCTGTAAAAAAAGCAGCACCGGGCGGCACAGTTAAAAAAGGCGACGTTGTAAGAGCAGTCGTCGTTCGTACCGTCAAAGGCGTAAAGAGAGCAGACGGCTCATTCATCAGATTCGATGAGAATGCAGCGGTTATCATAAAGGAAGATAAAACACCCAGGGGCACACGTATCTTCGGCCCGGTAGCCAGAGAGCTTCGCGACAAGGAGTATACAAAGATTCTGTCGCTTGCTCCCGAAGTGCTTTAAGGAGGATCTGAAAATGAGTAAATTACATGTAAAGAAGGGTGACACAGTCCTTGTACTGTCCGGTAAAAGCCGCGGCAAACAGGGCAAGGTTTTAGAGGTATCACCCAAAGAAGGTAAAGTAATAGTAGAAAAAGCCAACATGGTTACAAAGCATGTAAAACCCCGCCGTCAGGGCGAGGCAGGCGGCAGAATAGAGGCTGAGGGCGCGATTTATGCGTGCAAGGTCCAGGTCATCTGTCCCAAGTGCAAAATGCCGACAAGAATCGGCTATAAGGTTCTTGAAGACGGCAAAAAAGTAAGAGTTTGCAAAAATCCGGACTGCCGGGAAACATTTTAAGGGAGGAGTAGCAAGAAATGTCAAGAATTAAAGAATTATATGATAAAGAAATTGCGCCTGCCCTTATGAAAAAGTATTCCTATAAAAGCGTCATGCAGATTCCCAAGCTTGATAAGATCGTAATTAATGTCGGATGCGGAGATGCAAAGGACAACAATAAGGTGATTTCAAGCGTATGTGATGAGCTGGCGGCTATTACGGGACAGAAGGCAGTGCCCTGTACCGCAAGAAAATCGGTGGCAAACTTTAAAATCAGAGAGGGTATGGCAATCGGTGCTAAGGTAACTCTCAGAGGCGAGAAAATGTACGAATTCGTAGACCGCCTCTTTAACGTTGCGCTCCCGCGTGTGCGTGACTTCAGAGGTATAAACCCCAATGCATTTGACGGCCGCGGAAATTATGCTCTGGGAATTAAAGAACAGTTGATTTTCCCTGAAATCGATTACGATAAAGTAGAGAAGATCAGAGGAATGGATATCATTTTCGTCACAACAGCCGAGAATGATGAACAGGCAAAAGAGCTGCTCACACTTATGGGCGCTCCGTTTTCAAGATAAGGGAGGGAATTTTAGTGGCTAAAAAGGCAATGATTTTAAAACAGCAGAAGACCCAAAAATTCTCTACAAGAGAGTATAACAGATGCAAAATCTGCGGACGCCCGCATGCGTACCTCAGAAATTATGGCATTTGCAGAATATGCTTCAGAGAGCTGGCCTATGAGGGACAGATTCCCGGAGTAAAGAAAGCAAGCTGGTAGAGGAGGAACGAAAAATGCAGATAACAGACCCTATCGCCGATTTGCTTACAAGAATAAGAAACGCTAATTCGGCAAAACATGAAACAGTTGAAATACCTGCGTCAAAAATAAAGAAGGCGATATGTCAGATACTTCTTGACGAGGGATATATCAAGGATATGAAAATCGTAGAGGACGGACTTCAGGGTATGATCGTACTTACATTAAAGTACGGTGAGAAGAAATCCAGAGTAATCCAGGGCCTTAAAAGAATATCAAAGCCCGGACTCAGAATTTACGCTACCAGTGAAGAGCTTCCCCGCGTAATGAGAGGTCTTGGCATAGCTATCGTATCAACCTCTAAGGGCGTAATGACAGACAAACAGGCAAGAAAAGCCGGCGTAGGCGGCGAAGTCCTTGCGTTCGTTTGGTAAGGAGGTACAGTATGTCAAGAATAGGAAAGAAACCGGTAACGGTCCCGACAGGAGTCGAAGTTAAAATCGACAACGAAAACGTAATAACAGTCAAGGGCGCAAAAACGACCCTTACCCAGCAGCTTCATAAGGATATGAAGGTAAATATAAACGGCAGCGAGCTTACAGTGGAGCGTCCTTCAGACGATAAGTTCCACCGCTCACTTCACGGACTTACAAGAACACTGATATCAAATATGGTAGAGGGAGTTACAACCGGCTATAAAAAGACGCTTGCAATAAGCGGAGTCGGATACAGAGCACAGATGCAGGGAAAGAATCTTGTCATGAACCTCGGCTATTCACACCAGGTGGTAGTGGAGCCGGTAGAGGGAATAACGATCGAGGTTCCTGATGCCAACTCTGTAGTAATATCCGGAGCGGATAAGCAGCTTGTCGGTCAGTTTGCGGCAAATGTAAGAATGAAAAGACCTCCCGAGCCTTACAAGGGAGCAGGAATCAGATACGCTGATGAAGTCATCAAGCGTAAAGAAGGCAAAGCCGGTAAATCAAAATAATAAAGGGAGGAAAATAATATGGTCAAGAAACCAAACAGCAAAGCTGCAAGAATTAAAAGACATAAAAGAGTTCGTGCAAAAATTTCCGGAACCCCTGAATGCCCGCGTCTTTGTGTATTCCGTTCTGCAAAGCATATATACGCTCAGATCATAGATGACGTAAACGGTGCCACACTCGTAAGTGCTTCCACAATGGATAAGGACTTTAACGAATACGGCGGCAATAAAGAGGCGGCAGCTAAAGTCGGCAAGACAATAGCGGAGCGCGCACTTGCCAAGAACATAGAAACAGTAGTATTTGACCGCGGCGGTTTTATCTATACAGGCCGAGTCAAAGAGCTTGCAGAAGGCGCCCGTGAAGGCGGACTTAAATTCTAAGTTAAGGAGACGGAAAATATGTCAAGTTTAATTGATCCGAGCACACTCGACCTGAAAGAGCGCGTAGTTTCTCTCAACCGTGTATCCAAAACCGTAAAGGGCGGAAGAATCATGAAATTTTCCGCGCTTATCGTGGTAGGAGACGGTGCAGGACATGTCGGAACCGGAATCGGTAAAGCAGCCGAGGTACCGGAAGCTATTCGCAAGGGTATAGAGGACGCGAAGAAAAATATAGTTAAAATCAGCATGAAGGATACAACAATCCCTCATGATGTAGTCGGTAAGTATGACGCATCAATGGTGGTTATGAAGCCGGCTGCAGCCGGTACCGGAGTTATCGCAGGGGGCGCCGTACGTGCGGTCGTTGAGATGGCAGGTATCAGGGATATCAGAACAAAGGCATTGCGCTCACGCAATAAAATAAATGTGGTGCATGCAACAATTAACGGACTTAAATCTCTTGAGGACGCCGCACAGGTTGCCGCAAGACGCGGAAAGACCGTTGAAGAGATCATGGATTAAGGGAGGTAGTTTTAATGTCAAATATTAAAGTCACTCTCGTAAAAAGCCTTATCGGCAGAAAAGATGACCAGATTGCCACCGCAAAATCACTTGGCCTCAGAAAGATAAACGATGTTTCTGTACAGCCGGATAACGCGGCGACAAAAGGAAAAATAACAAAAATATCTCACCTTATAAAGGTTGAAGAAGTAAAATAGGGAGGTGGCAAAATGAACTTAAATGAACTTTCACCCGTTGCGGGCTCAACAACAAATGTAAAGAGACGCGGCAGAGGACCGGGCTCCGGTAACGGAAAAACGGCAGGAAAGGGCCACAAAGGTCAGAAGGCACGTTCAGGCGGCAGTATACGTCCCGGTTTTGAAGGCGGTCAGATGCCTCTCCAAAGACGCTTGCCTAAGCGCGGTTTCAATAATATTTTTGCTAAGAAATATGTAGTTTTAAAACTCAGTGATCTTAACGGATTTGACGCAAGAAAATTCATTGATATCGACGCGGTTATTGAGGCCGGTTATTCAAACCGTGCACTTGACGGACTTAAAATAATAGGCGGCGGTGAGGTCGAAAAGGCAGTTAAAGTACGCTGTACAAAAATTACCGAGGGCGCCAAGGCAAAGATAGAGGCAGCCGGAGGAAAGGTAGAGGTGATCTAATTGTTCAGCGTATTCAGAAATGCCTGGAAAATCGAAGACCTCAGGAAAAAGATTTTATTTACCGCATTTATAATCTTGCTGTTTAGATTGGGCTCTGCTATACCGGTCCCATTTCTGGATGCGGACGGATTGACCAATCTGTTTAACAATTTTGCTGCTGAGAACAACATATTCAGCTTTTTGAATGTCATGGCCGGCGGTGCGCTTGAAAAAGCTACATTTTTTGCTCTTTCAATTTCACCGTACATCAACGCATCAATCATTATGCAGCTGCTCATGGTAGCAATTCCTGCACTTGAGCGCATGATGAAAGAGGACGGAGAACGCGGAAGAAGAGTCATGGAGAAATGGACAAGATATTTGACCATACTTCTCTCACTGATACTCGGTTTCGGTTATTATACCGTACTGAAAAATCAGGCTGATTTTCAGATAGTTGATCCTTCGGTAGGCGTATTCGGCGCAATAGTAATTACTATGTGCTTTGCAGCAGGTTCCATGGTAATCATGTGGATGGGCGAGCTCATCAATTCCAAGGGTATCGGAAACGGTATCTCAATGATCCTTTTTGCCGGTATCATTGCAAGAGGTCCGGCGCTTGTGGGAACTGCCCGTGCGATCGTATCTTCGGGAGCTACAGGCTGGATCGCTGTAATACTGATTGCCATAGGTGCCATAGCAATGGTAGCATTTGTCGTATTTATGACAAACGGTGAGCGCAGAATCCCTGTACAGTACGCTAAAAAAGTAGTCGGAAGAAAGATGTACGGCGGTCAGAATACAAATATACCGCTTAAAGTAAATATGACAGGTGTGCTTCCTATCATTTTTGCTCAGTCATTTATATTCCTGCCCGCAACAATAGTCAGCTTTTTCCCCAGTCTTAATAAGGGCTGGTTTGCGTCTGTTGTCAATGCTATAAGCGTGGGCGGCTGGGTATATACGCTTGTAATGTTTTTACTTATAATCGGGTTCAGTTACTTCTATACAGTAATCACATTCAATCCTGTTGAGGTAGCGTCCAACCTAAAGAAAAACGGTGGATTTATTATGGGTATTCGTCCCGGTAAGCCTACCTCTGACTATATTACAAAAACTCTTAACAGAGTAACATTTGTCGGAGCATTGTTCTTGGGTCTTGTCTCAGCTATACCGAGCTTTGTAGCAATGTTTGACCAGAGCTTACGAGCCATTGCGATAGGTGGTACATCACTTCTTATCGTAGTCGGTGTTGCGCTTGAAACAGTTAAGCAGCTTGAATCTCAGATGCTTATGCGTCACTATAAGGGTTTCCTAGAGTAATTTGGGAGAAATAATATGAAACTGATTTTATTAGGAGCGCCGGGTGCCGGAAAAGGCACACAGGCTGAAAATATATCCAAAAAATATAATATCCCCTCAATTTCTACCGGAGATATGATAAGAGCGGCCGTCAAAAGCGGCAGCGAACTGGGTCAAAAAGTAAAGTCATTTATTGATGCAGGTCATCTTGTGCCGGACGAGACGGTAATTGAAATAATTAAAGAGCGCCTGACGCATGACGATTGCAAAAACGGATTTATCCTTGATGGTTTTCCTCGCACTATACCCCAGGCTGAGGCTCTTGACAATCTTGGTGTCGAAATTGATTTTGCTCTCTCCATTGAAGTCGATGATGAGAAAATAATTGAAAGAATGTCCGGCAGACGAGTTTGTCCGTCATGCTCAATGAGCTATCATGTTGAATACAAGCAGTCAAAGGACAATAAGACCTGCGACGGCTGCGGCAGTGAGCTGGTTATCAGAAATGATGATAAACCGGAGACAGTCAAGGAACGGTTAAAGGTATATCATGAACAGACAGAGCCGCTCAAGGAATTTTATAAAGCAAAGAATAAGCTTGTGACTGTTTACGGACAAGAGGAGCTCAGTGAAACAACTGCTCTTACTTTTAAAGCGATAGAAGGATTCATGAAATGATAATAATCAAGTCTGACAGTGACTTGCGGAAAATGCGCCGTGCCGGAGAAATAACCGGCATGACGTTGAAAGCCGCACAGGCTGCATTAAAGCCGGGTATGACCACTAAAGAACTTGACGGTATTATAGAAGATTTTATACGTTCACACGGAGCACGCCCGTCATTTAAAGGTTACGGCGGATTTCCGGGAAGCGCATGTATTTCTTTGAATAATGTTGTTATTCACGGTATACCGTCAAAAAAGATTATTATACAAGACGGAGACATAGTAAGTATAGACGTTGGTGCATATATCGACGGCTTTCACGGCGACAGTGCCGCAACATTCGGTGTGGGCAAAGTCTCGGAAAATGCACAAAAGCTGATGGAGGTCACAAAGACTTCGCTTGAGCGCGCGGCGCAAATACTGCGTGCAGGAGTCAGGCTTGGAGATATAGGCAATGTTATTCAGAGTTACTGTGAGAGCTTCGGCTATGGAGTAGTTCGTGATTTTGTAGGACACGGGGTCGGTCGTGATCTGCATGAAGATCCGTCCGTGCCTAATTACGGCAAGCCCGGTCACGGTCTGCGACTGCCTAAGGGGGCTACTGTTGCGGTTGAGCCTATGATCAACGAGGGCACTGCCGATGTGATTATAAGCAAGCGCGACGGTTGGACAGTAACAACTGCCGACGGTAAATTATCAGCGCATTTTGAGCATACGTTTTATATCGATGATACAAAAGCGCATATTCTTACAAAAGCAGATTAAAAGCAGGAGAATTCGGAGGTTCAGAATATGTCGAAAGAGGATATGATAGAGGTCGAAGGTAAGGTCGTAGAAGCTTTACCTGGTGCCACATTTACAGTAGAACTTGCCGGCGGACATCAGATCCAGGCACATATATCCGGCAAGCTTCGTATGAACTATATAAGAATTCTGCCGGGTGACACCGTCAAGCTTGAAATGTCCCCGTATGATTTGACAAAGGGCAGAATTATCTGGAGAGCTAAATAGTTAAAGTAAAAGGAGGAGTTACAATGAAGGTAAGACCTTCCGTAAAACCGATGTGTGAAAAGTGCAAAGTAATTAGAAGATATGGTAAAATAATGGTTATTTGTAAAAACCCGAAGCATAAACAGAAACAGGGTTAATTTTGAAAGTGGAGGTGTATTTACTAAATGGCAAGAATAGCTGGTATTGACTTACCAAGAGAAAAGCGTATTGAGATTGGCTTGACATATATCTACGGTATCGGCAGAACAAGCTCAAATAAGATTTTGGCTGCAGCCGGCGTGGATCCTGATAAAAGAGTTAAGGATCTTACAGAAGACGATGTGTCAAAAATCCGCGACGCAATGGAAGGATATACAGTAGAAGGAGATCTGAGACGTGAGGTCGCCCTTGATATCAAGCGTCTTATAGATATCGGCTGCTACAGAGGAACTAGACATAGAAAAGGCTTACCTGTAAGGGGTCAAAGATCAAAGACAAACGCCCGCACAAGAAAAGGCCCCAGAAAAACTATGGCAAATAAGAAGAAGTAAAGGAGTGAATGTAAATGGCTGCAAAAACAACAAAAAAGACCACAACCAAACGCCGTGTTAAAAAGAATATAGAGCGTGGAGCTGCACACATTCGCTCATCATTCAATAACACACTTGTAACGATAACAGATGTAAACGGAAATGCAATCTCATGGGCGTCTGCCGGCGAAATGGGCTTTAAAGGCTCAAGAAAAAGTACGCCGTTTGCAGCACAGATGGCTGCAGAGCAGGCTGCAAAACTTGCGATGGAGCATGGTCTGAAAACAGTAGAGGTATATGTAAAGGGTCCGGGTTCGGGTCGTGAAGCTGCAATACGTGCGCTTCAGACAGCCGGCCTTGAAATCTCGATGATAAAAGATGTTACTCCGATTCCGCATAACGGCTGCAGACCGCCTAAGAGAAGAAGAGTATAAGGGAGGAAAAACAAATGGCAAGATATACAGGAGCAGTCTGCCGTCAGTGCAGACGCGAAGGTCAGAAACTCTTTTTAAAGGGTGAACGCTGCTATAGCGGCAAATGTGCTATCGAGCGCCGTGCGTATGCTCCCGGACAGCACGGTCAAAGCAGAAAAAAGTTTTCTGAGTATGGATTACAGCTCAGAGAGAAGCAGAAGGTCAGAAGATATTACGGCGTACTGGAAAGCCAGTTTGCAAAATATTTTGAGATGGCCGAAAAGAAAAAGGGCGTTACGGGTGACAACCTGCTTTCAATCGTTGAGAGCAGACTGGACAATGTTGTTTATAGATTAGGCTTTGCTATGTCTAGACCGGAGGCGAGACAGCTTGTCCGTCACGGTCATTTCACAGTCAACGGCAAAAAGGTGGATATCCCATCCTACCTATTGAATGTCGGAGATGTAATAGCTGTAAAAGAAGGCAGCATGAGCTCTGAAAAAATCAAGAGCATCATCGAGGCAAATGAAAAGCGAGCAATAGTTAAGTGGCTTGAACGCGACGGAACAAGCGGAAAAGTAATAGGTGTCTGTGAAAAAGAGGATATCGATCTTCCTATTGAAGAGCACCTTATTGTTGAGTTGTATTCCAAGTAATACAGTTGTTGATTCAAGAAACACTACAAAATTAAAGGGAGGCTTTTTAGATGATCGAGATGGAAAGACCACGCATCGAAACTCAGATTCAGGGAGAACACGGCGAGTACGGACGTTTTATCGCCGAGCCTCTGGAACGTGGTTACGGTATAACGCTCGGCAACGCGCTGCGCAGAATACTCTTGTCAACACTTGAGGGATATGCTGTCGTTTGTGCGCGTATAAATGACGTCCCGCATGAGTTTATGACAATCGAGGGCGTAAAGGAAGAAGTAACCGAGATTATACTGAATATTAAAGGCATTATCCCCAAACTGTATTGCGAGGAACCGAAGACCGTTTATATCGAGGCAAGAGGTCCCGGTATTGTAACGGCAGGCGATATAAAGCTTGACAGTGAAGTTGAAATTCTCAATCCGGATCACGTTATCGCAACATTGTCAGAAAATGCAGTGTTGAATATAGAAATGGTAATAGACCGCGGACGCGGATATGTGGGTTCGGATCAGAATAAAAAATATACACAGAATCAGCCGAATATGCTGGCAGTGGATTCAAACTTTACACCTGTTCTTAAGGTTAACTATACTGTTGAAAATACGCGTGTAGGTCAGATAACAGACCTTGATAAGCTGACTCTTGACGTTTGGACCAACAAAACCATAACAGCATCTGAAGCGGTTTCAATGGCAGCAAGAATAATGAATGAACACCTGATGTTATTTATTGATTTGTCAGAAAAAGCACAGAGTGCGGCAATAATGGTTGAAAAAGAAGAAACACGCAAGGAAAAGGTTCTTGAAATGACGATAGAGGAACTGGATCTTTCGGTTCGTTCCTTTAACTGTCTAAAACGTGCAGGAATCAACACTGTAGAAGATCTCACAAACAGAAGCGAGGAAGACATGATGAAAGTACGCAATCTTGGCCGTAAATCTCTTGACGAGGTGATCGGAAAGCTTGCGTCTTTAGAGTTGTCTCTTAAGAGAGAAGACGACTAATTCTAATAATCGGAGGTATACTAAGGTGTCAGGATACAGAAAACTGGGCAGACCGACTGACCATCGTCGTGCCATGCTCAGAGGCATGGTAACTTATCTTCTTGAAAACGGCTCGATAGAGACTACTCTGATGCGTGCCAAAGAAGTAAGAAGAATAACCGAGAAGATGATAACACTCGGTAAAAATGACACGCTTCATTCAAAGCGCCAGGCGTTGTCATATATCACAAAAGAAGATGTGGTTAATAAGCTTTTTACAGAAATCGGACCGTCATACGCGGAGCGTAACGGCGGATATACCAGAATAATCAAAAAAGGACCGCGCCGCGGCGACAATGCTGAGATGGCGATAATCACACTTGTAAAATAAACTTAAAATGCACAGGAATAATTCCTGTGCATTTTTAATATTCAAAGTATAATAAAAGAGGTAAAAACTATTGACAAACGTCTGTATTTTACATATAATATACAGGTAACTTAGGGGTATAGCTCAGTTGGTAGAGCAGCGGTCTCCAAAACCGCGTGCCGAGGGTTCAAGTCCTTCTGCCCCTGCCAGTGAAAAACCGCTTGAAACCAAGGTTTCAGGCGGTTTTTTCTGTCTTATTTTCTCTTGTGCTCTCCTATGCTCTCCCTTGTTTTTCGCTTGATTTGTGTCAATATTTGTGTCAATATTTGTGTCAAAATCAGATAGAGAAATTTGCGACTGTCTGCTCTTTGTATTTCTCTTTTAGATGAATGTAAATATCATCAGTAAAGGATACAGACGAATGACGAATTAACTCGCTGACAAGTTTGCTATTCCCGTTTGTTATCTCAAAAAGTTTAGAAGCGAAGGTATGACGGAGAGAGTGCATACCGCAATGCTGAATGTGTGCTTGTCTTAATAGATTATCAAACCGTTTCCGCAAAGCACTTTCACTAAGAGGTTGTCCGCCCTCGTTAGCGATATATCCGTTATATCCCGCCGGTTCTTCCTTGAGCATTTCCTTCAGTATTTCAATCGCTGTGCTGTTGATTGGAATGGTCGTTTCTGACCCTTTTGTTTTAGTTGTCCCTTTTACAGACCTGATTCCGCCTGTCGCTCGTCCGTTCTTATCCCGTTTTTTCGCAGTAGTGATATTGTTGTGTATTGTCATTGTCTTTTTGTCAAAATCAATATCACTATATTTCAATGCAACCGCTTCGCCTTTTCGCAACCCTGTGTTGAGAATGAAAATAAAGTATTTTGCCTGTTTGAGAAAATAAGGTCCGCTTTTTGCTTGCTTGCCGTTTTTAGTCGTCCATTCCAGCATATAACCATCGTATGCGACTTCTCTCATTCGTTCAATTTCATCATCAGAGAGAAACCGTATTTCAGTTTTGTCCTGCATACGAAGTTTTGAAAATGCAAGTGCTTCTTCTTCCTCTGTCAAGTCCGCCCCGCTGTTCTTTTTCTTAATCGCTTTTTCACGGTCTTCCCTTACTCCTTGCTGATGTGCTAATACAAAATCCTTTGTGTAGGGTTTAACTGTATTCATTGGATTGACAGTAATAGAACCATCGGAAACCCTTGCGGAGAAAAACTCTTTCAAAACCCTATAAACTTTCAAGAGTGTAGAATAAGAATATCCTCTTGACAGGTTGATTTGTAAAATATTCTTGCAGTCCGCAGCGGTCATATTTTTAGTTTTAATACCCTCAATATGTCCTTTGATTTGATTTTGATAGATTTGTTCTACTCTATCAAATGACCCTGCTTTAATTGTACCGTATTTCTCGTTATATAACCATTTTTCCATATCCGTGGTTAATAACTCATCATATGCCCGCCGTTCGTCCTGCCCGCTTATTTGCCCCTCTATGAATTCTCTGACTTTCACCTTGACATCTAATTCATTTGTCCCATAAATGTTTTTGTAGATGTATTTCCGCTTCTCGGTGTCATATTCAACTTGAATACGGGCAAATAAGCGACCGTCTTTTCGCTTGGTGATAGAGTAATCTTGATATATGTCGTCTTCTTTGAATACCCTTTTTTCAAGCATTCTCGTCCGCCTCCAACAGTTGCATAATCTCCCGCAGTTCTTCAACCGTATAATCGCCGTCTGTCTTATGTCCGATTGTCATGGTGAAATTGTGTGTCTTGGTTGCGGTCTTTTGCAATTTTTGCACCCATTCATCTAACCCCTTCGGGTCAATCAACCATTGTCCCTCACCGATTCGGAATGACGGAAACCCTCTTGTTTCGCATAACTTGTATGCTTTGGTGTTTCCGATATGAAATGTTTTTTTCAAATCTTCAATGGTTAAGTATTCCATAGTCCCCCTCCTTTTTCAAAGTGTAGTGCCACGGTCTTATTTTAACATAGGGCAGTATTTGAGTCAATGCCTTTCCGTTTAATTCAATGATATATTTATATTTAATATTTGAGTTATCATATAAAGGTGCTTGGTTTGGTTTAGTTCAGATTAGATTTGCTTGGTTTAGTTTTTGCTTGGTTCGGATTAGATTTGCTTTGCTTGGTTTAGATTAGTTTAGTTTAGTTTAGATTAGATTAGATTAGTCAGACCTCTGTAGTTGTGCTGTGATTGTGCGGTAATTGTGCTGTAGATGTGCTGTGAATAATAAAACAAAGAAAAAATGCCTGATTTTTCATCAGACATTTTTTATCTTCAAAACTAAAAAAATCAAAATGGTGTGTCTTCTTGTTCTTTGATTTCAATAATTTCATTATCGCTGTTATGTAGAATGATTACATATTTTTCATTGTAATCAGTTATATTCGGGTTTTTATCTGGGTCAAATGTATATGTATCCCCTTCCTCTAATGATATGGTCCCTTCTTCATTTACACTCATTACATACCCATATACTTCTATTCCCTCATTTTTTGCCCCAAAATCGTTTTCAAGGGGTTTAGTAGTATCATGACCCTCTTCGGTGTTTAAGGGCATTATAGGGCATTTTAGGGGCGATTCCGTTGATGTGGTGTCTTCTTCAATAGGTTTATTCAAAATCACTTCAACGAATTTTCTAATGGATTCTATGTCTTCCTTTGCTAATGCATTTTCTGGGTTGCGGTTTTTTGCCATTTCTTCAATCCATTCGGGGTCTTGTTCATAGATTTCTTGAATTGATAAACCGTCCTTTTTATATTTGCCAGTTGCAACCACATAGTTTTTCAATTCTTCTTTTTCTTCGTCCTCTTCTGCCCTTAAATCGCTTTTAGGGGATGGGGTAGTATCATGACCCTCTTTTATGCTCTGTGGCATTGTAGGGCATTTTAGGGGCGATTCCGTTGATGTTGTATCTTCTTCCTCTTTGTTTGTTTTTCTCTTGCTCCGTAGGTTAATCCATTGTTTTGTTGCCCTTTCAGTTGTGTTCATGTATGTTGCAAATACAAACTGCAAAAGTGGGTTTTGGTCTATCTTTTCCGCCAGTTCAGCGGGAAGTGGTTTTGTTCCGTTTGTCTGGGCATAAAAACCGATTGCGGTCAATAATATCCCTTTGTCCTCATAACTCATTTTGACTTGCTCTAATTGTTCTAACCACTCATAGTAAAATGCAAAAGAGCATTTCTCTTTTAATTTTTCTTTTTGTTTGATTGTTAAAGATTGATAATAGTTATTTAATTTCATAGTTTTTTAATTCCTTTCTTTTAGTATTTTTTTAATGTATGCACGAATTAGTCGTTGTATTGTCGTGTCGTTTGTTTTTGTGTATGCTTTTAATGCCTGCCGTTCCTCTTCTGTAATTCTAACTTTAATTGATACCCTGTTATCCATAATTTTCAATTCCTTTCTTTTTTTGAAACATTGTTTTTTTGTTTCTGAAATAAGTATGACAGATTAGGGGACAAAAAGGAGACAAAAAAACAAGCAAAGAAAAACCGCCGAAATCGGCGGTTTTCTTTCGGAAAAAACTATGAGATACTATTATCAAACCTATTTTTTGAAGGAAGTGATTTACTGGACAATTTAAGTATGATATGTATTGTTCAAAATCGGGGAATTATTCAGCGGGGGTCATATCAACCGGAAGTGCTGCGACCTTGGAAATTGTTTCTGCTCTTAAGGAGTTGATAACATTTTCATCTGTTCCGGTGATATAATACATTCCCATACCTTCGTTATACAATGTATCAAAATTTGTAGAACCGCTGTACTTATAAACCACCTCATAGTAATATTGATGTGTTGGGTCTGTTCCATCGTTATATCCTGTTGTGCTGTAATCATAATACAGTTTCAAAGTTCCTGCTTTATCATCTACAAAACCTTTTAAATCGTGTTTGTAATCAGCAGCATCGCCCCTGCGGGGGTCTGTTAATGTAAATACACCATTTTGATAATTTACATAATCATAACTGCCTGAGAACATATATGTTCCTTGTTTCTTGAAGTTTTCAAACTGTTCATCACTGAAAATAAACTTATTTCTGATGATGTTTAGCATTTCATCTTCTGTGATTGTGATTGTCTGTTCAAAATAATCTGCAGGAAAACAATCATAAAAAACATTTGCTAAAACTTCATCATAATCTATTTCCCCATTACCGTTTATAAATGCTTCGCCGTACATATCCGCTTTGCCAAGACGAACGGGTTGCATTTTATAAAACCGTTCAATATCAACACCTGTTCCTGGTTCTGTTTCGCCACCATCAACCTCTGGAGGCGGGATGATAACGGCGGTATGTTCGTTTCCGCCTGCTTCATCAATTAAATTACCCAGTCCTTCATAATCACCCATCGTAAATGCGACATAAGTTGCTTCAAAACCTCTTGCAACAAAGAGTCCGAATGGTGTTGCAAGTGCTAATAATACTGACAAAATCAATATCAACACCACAATCCACCCATAATGACTTAATGTATTCTTATCCATAATATTTTACCATCCTTTCTAATTCTTTAATTTTTAGATTTTTCTTGACCATCAAATCATTGAAGGTCTTTAAGTTTTTACTGTAAATTGCTTTCAGGTCTTCTAACTGTGTTTTTAGATTTTTATTCTCTGTTTCAAGTTGTTTTATCCTGTCTTCATATTCGTCTTGTTCTTGCCATTTCTGCATATTCTGTATCATCAATTCAATGTCCTTTTTTTGTACTTCGTCTTGTAAATTTTCAATGTCTTTTGGTATATCTTCGTCCTTTAAAACAATTCGTCTTTTACTCATAACTTTTTTCATTCCTTTCTTAATTTTTCTCGCTCCGCTTTGAGTTGTTCTCTTTCCTCTTTTGTCATTGTGCTACCGTTTCGCTGAAGGATGATGTTAATTTCTTCAATTCGTCTTGTTCTGTTGTCGTTATCGTAATCGTATGGGAATAGTATATCTTTAATATACTGTGTTAGTGTTTTATCTTCGTCCATTGCCTTGATTTTCAGTTCTCTTTTTTCCATTGCCGTTAGATTAAAAGCAATTCGTTCCATATTGTTTTTCATATCCTTTTTCATCCTTTCTTTTTTTAAAGTTCTAATCCATCGTCATCAAATGTGAGATTTCCTGACATTAGTTCTGCTTCTGTTGCTTCTAAATCAAATAAATATTCCTCCGCTGCCTTGTGTAATTCAGTTTCATCACGAACAATAGCATTGAAAACAGGTTTAAAGAAATCATCTGAAATATCTGTATATTCAAATAAATCATCCCATTTTAAACTGCCGTCTTCCCACATAAAATCATCAAGATTTAAGTCTTCGTATTCTTCGCTGTATCGCTCCAAAAATTGTCTGAAATCTTCATTGTTTCCTATGTCTTTTGATAAATCTTTAAACGAATAACTATTTGCTAATTTATCGTACAGTTCAGGTAATTGATTTTTTGCTTGTTCTGATGTTAAATGTTCATTTATCACAATATCATTCATTTTTCTAAATCCATTGAATACGACATCATCTTTTATTTGTTTATATGTTTCCGGTAAAATGATTTCATAGTTTTCCTTTTCCATCGCTGTTTCGTAAAGCACATTATATTTTTCTGATAGTTCCTTTTCCGCTTCGTTCAGTTTTTTTAACTGTTCATCATATGATTTCTTCAGGTCTTCCAAATTGTCTTTTAGTTGTGTGTTATGATGTTTTTCGTACCAGTCGTGTATTTGCTGAATTGTTCTAATCAATCGCAATAACCTTTCAGGTGTGTTTTTCATACCGTTCCACAAATCACGATTTACTTCATCCACAACATTTGCCATAATCTTTTTCACTCCTTTCTTTTATAATTCAAGGTCATCATCAATGTTTCTGCTCTGACGGTCGGGGGTGTCTTTTCCGACTTTACTTTCAAATCTGTTAATGAAATTGTCAATGTCTTCTTCGTATGCTTCTAATCTATCTCTTAATTCTTCTTTATATGCTTCTTCTGCTGCTAACTTAATATCAAGAAAATCAATCTTTTCTCTAACATTATTCCAGCAAAAATCAAAATCTTCATAACCGTTTTTTTGATACCATTCAAACACTTCGCAAAGTGCCGGGCAATAATTTTCACTGTCTTTTTTATCGTATTCATAACTATCAAAGATTTCATTAAAATCGTGATTAAGTTCAAATGCATAGACTAAATCAAGTTCGTTATTTTCGCATTTTTCTATTTCTGTTTTCAATCCTTCTTCGTCTAACCAGTCAATTCCAAATTCATCATCACTTAACCATAATTCATAATTTTCTCTTATGTCTTTTACGATTTTCTTATGTTCTTCATTTAGTGCTTTTACTTGTTCATCTGTTGCAATTTTTAAGTATTCCTCAATACCATTAAACTTACATTTCATTTTTAATTTCCTTTCTGCCCCGTCAGGACTTAACGGGGACTTTTTATTTTATTTTTTGTTGTCCCTCAAAAGAAAACTGCTTTGTGTTATGTTAAAAAAAGTGTTTGAAATAAGTATGATAGATGTGATTGCGAAACAAGTGAAAAAATATAATTTTGCATTTTTACCCTTTGCAGATATAACCTACACTAAAAGTGTCTGAATAACCTTTGTCTGAAATTGCTGTGATTTTGATTATATGAATACCTTTGCTTTTAACATATTCAGACAAGTCTATTTGTGTTTGGGTTGTCGTTGTCAATAATGTATGACCGTTTTTGATTTCATAAGATGTTGCATTTTCAACTTGATTGATTGTTAAAATATCTCCTTCAATCGTTGCGGTTGGGGTTTTGTTTTCTGAGTCATTTAAAGAACTATAAACAATATCATCAACTATTTGAGTTGTCTGCTCCATCGTGTAAATGCCGAACGGGGTCGCAAAAGTAATTAACACAATGCCGACCATTGCACTAATCAGTATCCATCCAAAATTGCTTAATGTTTCTCTATCCATAAAAAATTCATCCTTCCTTTTTATTTTTATAACTCTTCGTCTTCTTCGTTTTGCATTTCATCAATTAACGATTCAATATAATTTTCTGTTTGTTCTAATATTTCCCAGTCGTTTGCAATATTTAAATATAATGGTTGAAATACATCCTGTTCAATATTTGTTTTTTTCATTAAACTATTCCAGTCCAAACTGCCGTCATCATTTGTTAAATCACTAATACACAGGTCATTTTTTTTGATGTACCATTTCAAAAACTGTCTAAAATCGTCATTACTTTCTATGCCATGTGTTGGTTCAAAACCAGAAACACCACCATGCACCATTACATCATATAAACTGTATTTTTCTAATCTTTCCCGTGTTTCGTCAATGTCTAAATCATCATCCTTACAGCAACTAAAAATATGATTCAAATCGTCTTCTATCCATCCACTCCATAAAATGTCGCCTTTTATATGTTCGTATGTATCAGGTAAAACCGATTCGAAATCTTCTTCCTCCATTGCGGTTTCATAAATATGGTTGTACTTTTCTTTCATAATATTTTCCTTTCTTGTCTGCAGGGACTTCGCAGTTTTTTTATTTTTTTGTTTGCCCTGTTTGTTTCTAAATTAAGTATGATAGAAGCGAAAACAAAACGAGTGAAAAAATGCATTTTTACATTTTTGCATTTTTACACAACAAGTATGAAAAAAGGCATGAGTGTTTTTATTTTCACTCATACCTTTTTTTATGTTCGTTTTGAGAAGGGGTCAAGGGGGTTTCCCCCTGCGGTTCCAAGGCAGCGCCTTGGCTTACTGGGTTCGGCACGAACCGTAGTAAGTCATATTTACAAAATAAATATCGTTGAAACAGGTGTTGAAATGTCATTATTATTTTGTGAATATGACCGCAACGGAAAACCGCCCCCAGACCTTTAGGTCGTTCGGGTGGGGGCGGTTTGAAGTGAGGACGCACGAAGAACAACGACCATAGGGGAGTTGTTTCGGAGTGCCTTGTTTGCGGTTGTAATATTCAATTTTTATAAAATTACAAAAAGCAAACAAGGAAAGGGGGGAAGGCAGTCATGGCAACGAACAATACATATGCAGTTATGAGATTTCAAAAATACAAGATAAAAGATTTAGGGAAAATAGAACGACATAACAATGACAGGAAACACCTTAAGAATAGACAGCACGAAGAGTTAGAACATTTGAACAGAACGATAAAACACCCAGATAAAACATTAACCCAACAGATACGGGAGAAAATAAAGGATATAAAAAAAGAAACCGGAAAAACAACACGAAAAGATGCGGCGGTAGTAGCAGAATTTATTTTCACTTTTTCACCGGAAAGAACCGAGGACATAATGAAAAGAAAAAAAGAATGGGTCAAAGCAAACACCGAATGGATAAAAGAAACTTTCCAGAGCAGAGGAGCAAAGTTATTGCGATTTGATTTTCATATGGACGAAACAACACCGCACATTCATGCATTTATCCAAATGACGGATGAGAAGGGTCTATTTAATGCTTCAAAATATTTCGGGAAGAAAAAACAGTTGGAAGAATTGCAAACATCATATGCAAAAGCAATGGAACCGTTCGGACTGGAACGGGGCAGGAGTAAAAAGGAAACAAAGGCAAAACATCAAACTTTATCAGAATATTATAAATATGCTGTTGATACTGCGGAAGAGTTCAAGAAAATTGAAAATGAAGTAAAAACAGGCATTGAAAAACTAAAAGAAGACTCTGAACGGATAAAAGCAAAACAAGAAGAATTGCAAGACAAAGAAAAAGAAATTGACGAAATCAAAAATACGATTTTGGGAGAAGAGAAAAAAGAAAAAGAAGTCGGTTATTATAAAAGTGAAATTGCTGATGATTTGCTTCTATAAATGAAAAAAGATATGAGAGAATTTATTTTCCCTCATATCTTTTTTTTGCTTCCCGTTCTGCATTTAAAACCATACAACCATGATGACATTTCCAGTGTCGCTCTTTATCCCTGCAAATGCCTAACAGTTCGCATTGCTGGCAGTTTCGTGGAACATTTTTCAAATAATCGCGTTCTTCATCATCAGCAAATAACCATTTAAAAAAATCCTTCCAAAGATTGATAAAATCAAAATATCTCATACTATCCCCCGATTTTGACATATTTTTTCTAATTATAACACTATGATTTGAATTAGTCAATGTATTAAAACTATGATTGATTATAAAATACCCTTATTTTTCATATAATAGTTCTATATCAAAAGTGGGGTATAGAACAATGGGCGGTAATCAATTTTTGATAGAAATGGGAAAACGGATAGTAGAACGGCGAAAAGTGTTGAAGAAAACACAAGAACAGGTTGCAGAAGAAATTGGAATAAGTCTGCAGTCTGTTTCCTGTATTGAATTAGGGAAAAAGGCAATCCGTCCCGATAATCTTGTGAAACTTTGTATTGCATTAGATACAACCGCCGATTATATTTTGACCGGAACAAGACCAGACAAGGAAGTAAATGAAATTTATAAAATCCTTTCCAAACTTCCCCCAGAAGATTATAAAATGGTGGAAGATTTAATTTATAGATTGAATGACAAAACAAAAAAGGTATGAGGGAAAGAGAAGGGTTCCCTCATACCTTTTTAACTCGTAAATACGAATTATAATATATAAAAGTTCGTAAATACGAATTGAAAACAAGAAATATTATTTGTGTCAAAAGTTGTGTCAATTTTGTTTATAGACTTAAAAACCCTTTATTTAAAGAGGTTTTAAGACGGGGCGGCATAGCCTCCAAAACCGCGTGCCGAGGGTTCAAGTCCTTCTGCCCCTGCCAATTTGGACGAAAAACAAATCGTTGAGTAGTCAACGAAATAACCGTCTTGTACATTGTACGAGACGGTTATTTTGTCGTTAAACACTTCTATTTTGTTTACAAAGGTTTCAATCAGTTTTTCTCGGAAATAGAAATCGTCTATATCGCCATGAACAAAACGGTTCATAAAGGTTTTTACCATTTCAACTGTCAGCAGGGGATATTTGGTGCTTTCTCTGGCAATTTCAAGTTCAATATCTTTTTGCTGATGTGACAATGTATCGAGTTCGTCAAGAATGATTTGTTGTGCCTTTCCTGATTTCAGTGCCTTTAAAAGATTCTTTTCTTCTTTTTTCAATTCTTTCAATTTGTTTTCAAGCATTCTCAGCCCGCTTCTATTATCTCTTGCCATTTTGCACAGCGCAACAATTTTCTTTGAAATACCGTCAATGCGTGCAGGGGTCAGCATTTTAAGAGTTTTCATTACAATTAAATCTTCAATTTCTTTTTTTCGAAAGGACTTTAACTCACATTTTTCTCTTTTGCTGTGAGAACTGCAACGATAGTAAAAATGCTTTTTACCGCCCGATTTACTTGTTCCGCTGATACCGGTAACATTCCGACCGCAGTAGCCGCATTTCATAACACTGCTAAGTAAATACTTTTCATCAACAGCCTTTGCACGAGCAGGGGCTTTTTTGTTCTTTGCCATAATGGACTGTGTCTTATTAAACAATTCCTCAGAAATAATAGCGGGTACTCCGTCTTTCACCTCTGTTCCTTTATAGGTATAATAGCCGGCGTATCTTTTGTTGGAAAGTATGTAGTATATATTGTTTTTTGAAAATTCCCTGCCGGTAATGCTTTTAATGTGATTGGTATTCAGATATTCGAGTATCTGCGGCGGTGTACTTCCCTTTACATACATATCAAAAATAGTCTTAATAACAGGAGCAGTTTCTGGGTCAACAACATATCTTTTATCAATAATTTTATAACCAAGCGTTCTGTTACCGCCGGTACAAAGACATTGAGCCGCGTTTGCGTCCATACCACGCTTTACATTTTGTGACAGATTGGCTGAAAAGTGTTCTGCAATTCCCTCTAACAGTGCTTCCAATAATATGCCGCTGGGATCGTCCGAAATATTTTCCATAGCGGATATTACTTTAACGTTGTTCATTTTCAGCCTTGCTTTGTAGCGTGCGCTATCACTGCGGTTTCTTGCAAAACGATCTGTTTTATAGATGATAACATATTCAAAAGTTTTTGCACAGCTGTCAAGAATCATTTGCTAATTTAGCATATAAATATACTCGACAACATTTATATATAGACAATATTGACAGAACTGAGTGGCCAATATATAATAGTTATGCAGAGAATAAAGATTCAACTTTTGATTTGACATCTAATCAATCACAAGCAGCAAGAGATGCTTTTACAGATTGGATATGGTATTATAAGCATCAGAGGAATAGTTTTTAATTAAATATGTGTTTTAAGGAGAATATATGGACTATTCAATTATTTTAATGTTTTTTTTAGGATCTTTATTTTTATTGTTATCATTTTTTCATTTTTTAAAAAGCAGAAAAATTGGATTAAACTTACTCGGTATATTATGTTTTTTTATATCAAATTTTCTTATCTTTTATTCTGTTTTACGGTTATCTAACTATGTGAAGAATATAAAAATACTGTTTATTCCTTTAATAATCATTTTAATAAGTTTTATTTTAATTGTTTTATACGCAAAAAGGTCTAAAACAATCAACATGTTTAAGAAATGGTATACATACATATATTTTGCAATAATTATCTTACATATATGTATTAGTGTATATTTTCTTATTGCTCTTCCATGGGCATTAAGTAAAATAGGCCCACTATATCATTGAAGTACTTATTATTTTATGAAATAATAAGTGTAATTTATAATAGTTAATATAATCCCCAATCACACAAAATGAGCTTTAAAGTAAACCATAACTAAGTATAAATAAGTCAGTAGAAATAGAGTTTAGAGTTGATGTCCGTGGACAAGATTATACTCAAGATATGCTAGACGAATTTAAAGATCGTGTTGCTGGTTTAACTAACAACAGAAATTTGATAAAATTTGTTACATAATATGGAATGGGGGCGTGACAATGTGCATGTTTGTATTGCAAACCGGATACAATATAAGATTACTTGGTGACGGGAATTTTTTGTACAGTTTTTTCTCTACTGTATCTAAATTACTCGAACCAAAGGGCTGGGGGACAAAATTTCCGTACTTGCTGAGGTACCTTTGTGACTACGGTGTTGTTAAATATGAGGATGTTGATAAACTGAAAAAAGAAGTTTTGTTTATTAAGTATATGCTCAGACAATATAATCTTACACAAGCTGTATATGACTATAAGTATCCTGAACTTGAAATATCGTTTGGTAAAACTGAGTTCTATGATGAAAATGCTAATTTAGACGATGGTTTTTGTGTTGGTGAAGAAAAATACGGATACAAGCCTATTACAACTATTATTTTGCAATCAATAGTTGACTCGCACTGGAAAAAAACACTAATAGAATTAACAACCTTTCATCCTCACGGCCATCGTGAACGCGAAGGTCTATACGAGAAACGCGGACGTGAATTTTTAAAAAATGAATATCCTATTATGTACGTCAGTATAAAAGGAGATATTGATGAGAAAATTAAATATTTTAATCAACCCAATGTAACTGAAGCACTTTTTAAAAATTATAACCAAAGACTTGCTAAAATAAAACAAAATATTCCTATAACATATTCATGTTACGTTGAAAGCGGTGTTGATACGTATACAAAAGATGAGTACGAAAAGTTTGAAACAGCATACAAAAAAATCATTCAAACGGACAATATTAAATTCGTATACGTTGACAAAAATTCTCCTGAAGAAGATCCGACTATTCCTTTATCATATTAACATTTATTTACAATTGCAATGCACAACATCATCCTGAAAGGGAATATATCCAAAGCAAAAGTATACAGGACAGAGCTATCAGAAATGATAGCTCTGTTTTTGTCATGACGGTTATGATTCCTTTATTATATATTTTATGATGTGAAAAGAAGCAAAAAGTTTTGGGTCATAATTATAATGAGTTATTTGCAAAAAAAGAGCTCTAGAAGTGCTCAAGTTATTGTTTCTAAACCACGACGGAGTATAGAGTTATTTGCTGTTTGATTTGCGTAATCACTATGCTGCTGAGCTCTTGCTATTTTGACGATACTCCGGCCGCTAAGGAGCAATGGCTTGAGGCGTCTAAGGACGATACGAGCTCCGAAAGCGAACAGGAGGAGCAGTCCGGCGGTGAACGGGAGGGACAGACATTCGGTTTGAAGGAAACGGCTGTGTTTAATAATCTGAAATTTACGGCAATCGATATTGCAGAGTCTTATGGCGATTCCTTTTTTCAGCCGGAAAGCGCCAATATTTTTGTCGGAATAAAATTTGAAATCGAGAATATTTCGGCTGAAGAACAGTCGGTAAGCAGTGCTCTTATGTTTGACAGCTATGTTGACGATATCAAATGTTCATATTCTATCAGTGCCAACTGTGTGTTTACAGATGGTACTATCGACGGCACGCTTACGCCCGGCAAAAAGCTTATTGGCTGGTACGGGATAGAGGCGCCCCAACAATGGTCTGAAATAGAGCTTGTTGTCAAGCCGGACTGGATATCACTCAGTGATGCCCATTTTGTATTTAAAAAATAGAATATTAAAGGAAAAGGATAAAAATGGCTGATAGAAAAATAAGAAAAAGAAGTATAGCATTGATTATAGCGACAATATTAGCTACGGCATATACCGTGTATTTAATAGTATATTTTACCGGAAGTACAGCATCGGCAGACGGAGCGGCAGAGGCATTGGGCGGAGTTATAGCCTCCTCGCTTGTTGCGCCGCATGCTATCGTATTTTTAATAGGCGCGCTTTTTGGCTGGGTAGGAGTGCTAGCTAAAGCAAACTGGGCAGCGTTGACTGCGGCCATTTTATACGCTGTCGCGGCCGTGCTGTTTATATTGTATTTTATGTTTTCGCTGCCGATCCTGATTTTAGGATTTATAGGCTATGCAAATCAAAGAAAAATCAATATAAAATTATTGCAGCCCAAAGCATAAGAAAAAAGCATCTCATTATAAATGAGATGCTTTTTTGTGTGTTACAGGTTGTTTATAAGATATCTGCAATTTAAAATCTTTTCACAAATCATACCCTTCGAGAAGTAATAATGATTTGCGGCTTCAAAACCTATTGCGGCGTTTTTATTCATAAGTGACAGCATGTCTTTTGCAATATTGAGCTCTGATTCGGTTAACTTTTTCATTTTGTTTGTTTCTCCGTTTTTTCGCGCACGGTAGAAGCGAACTTGGTTGAGACTTGATTTATATAAACAGTATGCCGCTTTTGCCATAATTATTGTTTCGCATTCCGGTTCGTCTATTAAAAAATCAAGACCTTTTTTCCAGAGTCTGCACATTTTGTCAAGCTGATCTTCAAAAATGTTTATCGGATAAATTGATTTCCACTTTTCAATATCGTCATATGCATAGCATGTCATAGTTGCTTCATATCCCGTAGGTTTTTTAAATAAAAGATTTGATGGACCACCATTTTGAGGTCCGCAATATAAGACTTTGATGTCAAAAGGAAATTCACAAAAGGCTTTACTGAACAGTTTGCATGCCTGTTCTACTTTATCACTGTAATTTGGAATTTTTACATTTTTATTATAATATTTTGCGGCATGCATCAGATTTTCAGAAGGATACCCTCCTAACGTCCAGCTGAGCATTAAATGAGAGACACCTTCCTGCTGGATCCGTTTTAAATGCTCTTCAATTAAAGCAAATACAGGCAATGCCGGTACAGTAGACCCTTCCCAAGTAGTGTTAACCTGTATTTTTGCCGAGGTTTCAAGTCCTCGCTCTTTAGCAGCTTTCCACTCTGTCAAAGCGCGTTGTCCGGGACCGATTATCCCCATTGAATAATCAACGACTTTGCCATTTATTCCGCCTATTTCAAATGGGACATGAAGTTCACTTTGACTTTGCAATATAACGCCTTTTGGCAAATTTTTAATAATTTCCAGGTTAAATTCATTCCATGCCCAGCTCCATGCTATAACTTTTATATTGCGGTCAACACGGTCAGCCCCATTTCTTATACAGGATATAACCTGTCCGATAACTTCTCCTACACTTTTGTTTTTGCAGCGTGGGCAAGAGCATGTTTTAGGGGTTGAATGTGAATAGCAGTTAGTCGGATTTTCAGAACGTGTAATTGTGAAAAATCCGCCGATAAGCGGTACTGCACGGCAGATGCTTTCTACTGCGTCTGTAAGGTATTTTTGTACCTCATTTGCAGATGTGCACATACATATTTTATTGTCATTTACGGTATGACCACGAAGGCTTGGGTATTTTTTATAAAAGTTTTCCGGCATAGATCTTGGCTCGTTCAAATATAAAAACACTTTTATGCCGTACTTGTCACAGCGCTGGGTAAACTTTTTCAGCCGCTGCAGTCGTTTTTCATATCCAACAGATACAGATTTATCAAAAGGAAATTCAGTCAGCTGAAATAATATACCCTGTGTCCACACACCGTTTATACCGAGTTTTTGATAGCTTTCAAGCATTTCATCGGAACAATATTGCTCGCTGTCCACATCAAATGCTTTTTGGTACAGTCCCGAAAACAGATATATCATACGTGTATCAAATATTGTTTTTCCGGAAAATTCGATGTTTGGCTGTATGTATTCAAACTCAAAGGGTTTTTTACCTATTATGTTCAGGCCTTGCATGGTTTTTGCAATTACTTCAGTGGCTTTTAGCTCATCTTGAGTCAGTTCACGCCAAACTACAGGCTTGCAGTCAGGCTTATCGCCCAGTTTTATATCAAGAAAATCCTCTTCTCTCAGGAGAATTGCAAGAGATTTTTCATCAGTTTCCAGCAGCTCTAATAGCTGATCATAAGGCAGGATATGCCACATGCTACGTATAATTGTTATATAACCTTTATTCAGCCAAACATCTGAGTCTTGGGCATGATTTATTCCCATTTGTTGTGCAGCTATTTGTACATTTTTTGTAGTAGTTTTTAGTATTTTTGCTATTTTTTCAAATGAAACGAATTCTGATGCGCGGAAAATAAAGGCTTGATGTATTGTCGGAAAATGTGGTAGAGAAATCGGACTTTTTCCGAGTTTTGGCAAACTGAAATCCATTGTCATGTACCGTCCTTAACGTACTTTTTTAAATTTTATTTTAAACAGACTTGAAAGTCAATATATAATAATATATAATTTACGATATGACAAATTATCATAACGATCTTGTAAATTATATATTGTCGATGAGTAAGAGAACTAAATTGGCTCTTCATAGTTGCTGTGCACCTTGCAGTAGTTATGTTCTTGAATTTTTGAATGACTTTTTTGATGTGACGGTATTTTTTTATAATCCGAATATTCATCCGCTTCAGGAGTATCAACATAGGCTTTGTGAGCAAAAAAGATTGTGTGCGAAAATGAATGTTCCGCTTGTCGAGTGTGAATATGACTCTCAAGTTTTTTTAGAACGTACAAAGGATTATAAAACAGCTCCTGAGGGCGCAGAACGATGCGGGATTTGTTTTAAAATGAGGCTTGACAATACGGCTCGTCTTGCAAAATCTGCAGGTTTTGATCTGCTGTGTACTACTTTAACCGTAAGTCCTCATAAAAATGCAGAGATTATCAATTCCATAGGATACGAGTCTGCAAAAAAATACGGGTTGGAATGGCTGCCCGGCGATTTTAAAAAGCGCGGAGGTTATCAGCGGTCAATAGAACTAAGTCGCAAATATGAATTATATCGGCAAAATTATTGCGGTTGTATTTATTCAGACAGAGGTAAAACAAATAGTGAATAACTGTGAAACTGAAATACGCTCAAAGCTTTTTGAAATGGCAGATCAAAAATACAGAGACTTTCAGATAAAACTTATTCCGACAGTTGACAAAAATACTGTTATCGGTGTCAGAACACCTGCTTTGCAAAAAACTTGCAAGAAAGTATAAGGGAACTGATACTGCTGAACAATTTTTATCCGTTTTACCTCACCGTTACTATGAGGAATATAACCTGCATGCATTATTTATTGAACAGATATGTGATTTTGATTTGGCTATAGTATATATTGACCGCTTTTTGCCGTATGTAAATAATTGGGCAACTTGTGATATGATGCGGCCTAAAGTATTCAAAAAAAATCTATCAAAGCTTTATGATAAAATAAAAATTTGGCTCAGGTGCGCAGATATATATACTGTTCGTTTTGCAATCGGTATGCTTATGACTTTCTATCTTGATGATAATTTTTCAGATGAGTATCCTTTGCTTGTCAGCTCGGTGCGTTCTGATGAATACTATATAAAAATGATGATAGCATGGTATTTTGCAACAGCTCTTGCAAAACAATATAGTAAAATAATTCCGTATATTGAAAATCAAAGTCTGGATATATGGACTCATAATAAGACAATTCAAAAGGCAATTGAAAGTCTTAGGATAAATCCTGAACAAAAAGAATATCTACGTACTCTTAAAATAAAAAAGGATAAGTAATATGGATTTTAAAGACCTTTATAATGCAGCTTTGTCAGTTGCGGTGCCTAAGGAGTTATCGGATTGTGCGCAGGCAGCAAGTGTGGGGGCAGCTATTTTAACGGCAAGCGGAAATGTTTATACAGGAGTATGCATTGATACTGCATGTTCAATGGGATTTTGTGCAGAGCATGCTGCTGCCGCTGCTATGATAACGGCAGGAGAAAGTCGAATATTAAAAATAGTAGCAGTTGGATATAAAGGCAATATCATTCCGCCATGCGGCAGATGCCGTGAGTTTTTAAGCCAGATTTGTTTTGAAAACTCTGAGGCACGTGTGTTGGTAAACGAAAATACTGTTGTTAAGCTCTGTGAATTGCTTCCTTGGGATTGGCGTAAAATATAATAAAAGCCCGCAAATATTTTAATTGCGGGCTTTGTCTTTTATTCAATGATTTCTCCTGAGACGGATATAGTATACACCTGCCAAGGAATTATTTTACCGCTGCGGCTCAGAGCAGTTTTAACGGCATTTTCAATGCCGCCGCAGCATGGCACCTCCATGCGTACCACACATAAGCTTTTTATATCGTTTTGTTTTAATATTTCTGTAAGTTTTTCTGAGTAGTCTGTATTGTCCAGTTTTGGACAGCCTATAAGAGCTATGTGATTTTTAATGAACTCATTGTGAAAATTTCCGTAAGCATATGCGGTACAGTCTGCGGCAATAAGCAGTCGTGCTCCGTCAAAATACGGAGCTTTGACCGGTACAAGCTTTATTTGCACGGGCCATTGTGACAGCATGGAATTTTGGGTTTCCAACGTATTTATGCGGTCTTTTGTCTGCCTAGCAATTACTTTGGGATTTGTCCCGGGACAGCCGCATGGCATAGTATTTTCTTTTGCTGATTTGTTTGCAGCTACTGCTTTTTCATCGTATGGAGCAGCTTCTCTCTCCACAAAATGTATTGCATCTCTGGGACATGCAGGCAGGCAGTCGCCCAATCCGTCGCAATAGTCATCACGCAGTAATTGAGCTTTTCCGTCTATAATCCCAATTGCACCTTCATGGCATGCTTTTGCACATAGTCCGCAGCCATCACATTTTTCTTTGTCTATTTCAATGATTTTTCTGATCATATAAACCTCCGTGTTTTGTATTACATGGTTATTGTACGACATTTTCAAAATGTATTCTGTTGTAAAAACAACAAATCTAAAAATTCAATTTGAAAAAAATAACAGTACAAAATTAATCTGTACTGTTATTTATATTATTTTTTAAGCTGAGTTGTTTTGTTGAACGCAGCGGTCACAGCGCTCGAGACTGCATGTCGGAACGCGCTTTGCTCCAGAGTCAGCACGCCTTCTATAGTCGTACCGCCTGGAGAACAAACTTCATCTTTAAGAATTCCCGGATGCTTTTTGCTTTGTAATGCAAGTTTTGCGGCACCAAGAACAGTTTGTTCAGCATAGAGCTGTGCTTTTGCACGTGTAAGACCGCAGCTTACTGCCCCGTCCGCAAGTGCTTCTATAAACATATAAACAAATGCCGGACCGCATCCTGAAAGTGCAGCCGCTGCATCAATGAATTTTTCATCTATCTTATCAACTGTACCGCAGCCTTTTATGATATCTAAAAATTCCTGTTCATTTTTAACTTTTTCGCTTGTACAGTACAGTATCAGTCCTTCTCCGACACCGACAGGAGTATTTGGCATTATGCGTATAATTTTGTCTGAATTAAGAGCACAAGAGACAGAAGCAATATCGATACCGGCTGCCATTGAGATGAAAGTATTATCTTTTCCGGAAATATCGCGTATCTGTAAGCAGACATCTTTTATTACATTCGGTTTTACACCTAAAAATATAAATTTACATTCTGAGACAAGTTGTTCAAGCGGGAGTATGCTTGCGCCCGTTTTTTGGGATATAGTTTGTCTTTGATTTTCGTTTATATCAAAGACAGCGGTGTTTTCTCCGCCGATTTGATTTGCGACTGCGCTTAAAAGCGCTCCACCCATATTTCCCGCACCGATAAATCCGGCAGTATACTTCATATGTTTCTCCTTTATCTGATGTTTCCGTTTCCGGTTATAATATATTTATATGTTGTCAGTTCTTTTAATCCCATAGGTCCTCTGGCATGCAGCTTTTGAGTAGATATACCCATTTCACAGCCGAGTCCAAATTCTCCGCCGTCTGTAAATCGTGTCGATGCGTTTACATATACCGCCGCGCTGTCTACATTGGATGTAAAATAAAGCTCAGCCTGCTTATTTTCTGTTATTATGGCATCACTGTGGCCGGTAGAATGATTTAAAATATGTTCTGTAGCTTGTTGAACGGAATCTACTGTTTTTATTGCTAAGATATAGTCTAAAAATTCGGTATCAAAGTCTTGCTTTTCAGCTGTCTTTGCATTTTTGAGATATTTAAGAGCTTTTTTATCTGCCCTGATTTCGACAGGCTTCAGTCCCATAGATATTCTATCATCTATAAGTACCTTTTCAAGCATGGGTAAAAATTTTGCAGAGACAGCGCTGTGTACTATACAAACTTCAGCAGCGTTGCAAACGGACGGTCTGCTTGTTTTCGCATTATTAACTATTTTCAGTGCTTTATCGATATCAGCATCACGGTCAACATATATGTGACATATACCTGTTCCCGTTTCTATACAGGGGACGGTCGCGTTTTCAACACATGCACGTATAAGACCTGGACCTCCTCGAGGTATAAGCAGGTCAATATAGCCTTTGGCGCACATTAGTTGAAGAGAGCTTTGCCTGGAAGTATCATCTACAAGCATAACAAGATCTCTTGACAGTCCTGCACCTTCGAGACCGTCTTTGAGCGCGTCCGTAATAGCCTTGGCGCTGGCGTGGGCTTCTTTGCCGCAGCGAAGAATACACGCGCTTCCGCTTTTTACGGCAAGTGCGGCGGCGTCAGATGTGACGTTGGGTCTGCTTTCGTAGATAATCGCTATTACTCCCATAGGCACGGAAACTTTATTTATAATGAGACCGTCAGGACGTGTTATGGTTTCCAGTACACGTCCGACTGGATCCTCAAGGCTGCAAACCTGACGTATACCGTCTGCCATGGACTGAATCCGCTGTTTATTAAGCATCAGCCTATCCAGCATGACCTCTGAAATTTTGCCGCGTGCCGCATCCATATCATCTGAGTTTGCGGCAATGATTTTATCCGCGGCATTCAAAACGGCTTCTGCCATTTTTTCAAGAGCTGTGTTTTTAGTATCAGTATCAGCTGTGCACAACTCACTCGAGGCGATTTTTGTGCGTTTTATAATTTCTTGTGTTGTCATTTTTTCTTTTCTCCTATGAACCGTGTGCCTATATCTTTGCCGTCTATGATATCATAAAGTATCTCCGGGTTCATTCCGTTGGCTATTATCATATCACACCCGCTTTGTACCGATATCTCTGCAGCTTTTATTTTTGTTATCATACCGCCTGTGCCGACTTTGGAACCGACACCTCCGGCAATAGCTTTAATTGCGGGGGTTATTTCATTTACTTTTGAAATCAGTTTGGCATCAGGATTCTTATGAGGGTCTGCAGTAAAAAGCCCGTCGATATCTGACAGGACTATGAGCAGGTCTGCATTGATACTTTTAGCAACGATAGCCGCCAGAGTGTCGTTATCACCAATGACAAGTTCGCTTGTAGCTATACTGTCGTTTTCATTTATTATAGGCAAGGCCCCCAGCTCTATAAGCTTATGAACGGTATTTATAAAGTTTTCACGCCGGCTTTTGTCGTTGATATCCTCGGCTGTAACAAGTATTTGGGCTACGGTATGATTATATTCGGAAAACAACTTATCGTAAGTATACATCAGCTCACACTGACCTACGGCAGCTGCAGCCTGCTTGAGAGCCAGCTCCTGAGGTCTTTTGTTGAGTGACAGCTTACCCATTCCCATACCGACTGCACCTGATGAAACTAAAATCACTTCATATCCTGCGTTTTTTATATCGCTTAAAACTTTGCACATGATCTCCATGTGTCGAATGTTCAGATTACCTGTTGAATATGCAAGCGTAGACGTGCCTACTTTAACTACAATTCTCATAACCGGCCTCCGTAATTTCTTATTTTATTATTTTATCCTTAATTAATAAAAAAAGCAATAGCTATAATGATAAAATAGCCATGGCTTAGATTGACAAGCATAAAAAACTATGCTATCATATTACAGATGCAGATGTAGTTCAATGGCAGAATGTCAGCTTCCCAAGCTGAACACGCGGGTTCGATTCCCGTCATCTGCTCCAGCGTGACGCTGGACCCAACCTGTTTTGGATTCAGCGTTATTTTTTTATCCTCTTTTCGCCTGCAAGCGGTACTTTATTTAAAGTTTGTTCATTGCGTGACGCTGGACCCAATCTGTTTTGGATTCAGCATTATTTTTTTATCCTCTTTTCGCCTGCAAGCGGTACTTTATTTAAAACCTGTTCATTGCGTGACGCTGGACCCAACCTGTTTTGGATTCAGCGTTATTTTTTTATTCTTTTTTCGCCTGAAAGCGGTAATTTATTTTAAGCCTATTCATTGCATGACGCTGGAGCCAATCTGTTTTGGATTCAGCGTTATTTTTTTATCCTCTTTTCGCCTGCAAGCGGTATCTTTTTTGCTTTTTCTTTACATTCCAGAGAAATTTTTTATTTTATAAAGCTCAACGCTTGAATTTTAAACCGTAATTTAATAAAACAGAGCGCAATAAAACAGACGCATATTAAAAATATGCGTCTGTTTTGTTTTATCTGTTGGCGGCTTTTTGCTTAGACATCCTTTTAAATCTGGGCATTTTTGTTTGCACAAGCTTTATCCTTTTGCACTGTTCAAGCCAAATAACAGTATCGGAAATGGTGTCTTTGATATCACGTGTTATAAATTTCAGCTCTTTTTTTGCCTTCTCGTTTGAAAAGTTTGCGTTTGAACTCAAAGTGTAAAGCGAATACTTTGTGTACAGAGGCGGCTGTTTCAAAATTGAATAGTACAGCTCAGCCATAGGAGCTGTTAATTTTGCTATCCACATAGGTATAGTTGATTTGATTTTTTTGTAGTGCATAACATCGCTGATAGTATCTAGCAGCTGATCTACCTTTATATACTTGTTAGAAAGTAAATAGCACTGTCCGCTTCTCCCGTACTCACAGGCATTTATTATTGCGCATGCAACATCACGTACATCAACAAAATCATAACCGCCCTTTACTCCGGCTTTCAGCTTTCTGGAAGCCATATCCAGAATGAGCTGAGTCAGATGGCTTGATCCGTAATCATATGGTCCGATCATACCCGACGGCTGAACAATACATGCGTTAAGATTTTTCTGCTTGACCATATCCAGTACATAGTTGCCTGTTTCGGCTTTTGTCTTGGCGTATTGTCCTACTACTTTGTCCGGCTCAAATCTGTCCATTTCTGTCATTAGCATGCCGTTTGGTTTTTCTGTTATGGCGTGAACGCTGCTTACATATATAAGCTTTGCGTTTTTTTGCAGAACTTTATCTATTATGTTTTTGGTACCGTTTACGTTAACATTATAAACCTGGGGGATAAATTTTGTCTTGATATAAACAATTCCTGCGCAGTGTATTACAAAAAGTCTGTAGTTTTCTGTACCTTCAAAAATTTTATCAAGCGTCTCCTTTTTTGTTACATCTCCGTAATAAATATCACAGCTAAGACCTTCCAGTGATTTCAAATTGTCATTAGGAAGTACCAGTGCCCGAATCTGGTCATTGCTGCGTAAATTAAGCTGACGTATGATATTATTTCCTAAAAAGCCGTTTGCACCTGTTATTATATACATATTTTCCATTTTATCATACCTCCGATAATAGCAATACATTAAGTTATGTATCCGAAAAATAATTGCATTTGTGTTTTTTGCAAATCGGGCAATAAAAATTATTTACATTATTATTGTATCTCATTAATTGAGAACAGTAAACATATTATATGTTAAATTATTTAAAACTTTTACAATAAATACAGTAAATTTTATTATTTTTATGTAATGACGAAAAATATATTGAAATCTCATTCTTGTACTGCTATAATAGTACAAGAAATAATGCTGGAGGATAAAAATGCTTAAAATAATAAACCTTACAAAGACATTCGGCGATAAATGTGCAGTAGACGATTTGTCTTTGCATATACAATCCGGTGAGATATACGGTTTTATAGGGCATAACGGTGCTGGTAAAACGACAACAATAAAGGCCTGCTGCGGTATAATGGATTTTGACAGCGGAGAGATTCTGGTTGACGGGGTTTCTATAAAGAAAGACCCGCTTGCATGTAAATCAAAGATTGCATATATACCCGATAATCCTGACCTGTATGAATTCATGACAGGAATACAGTATTTGCAGTTTGTAGCGGATATATTCAAGGTTTCAAAGCAAAAACGCTCGCAGCTGATAGAAAAGTATGCAGACGTTTTTTTGCTCACACAGGATCTGGCGCAGCCGATCAGCGCATATTCGCATGGTATGAAGCAGAAACTTGCCGTAATATCCGCGCTGATACATGAGCCGAAACTGGTTATTATGGACGAGCCGTTTGTGGGACTTGATCCTGTTGCCGCACATTCGCTAAAGCAGATAATGCGTGGGATATGCGATAACGGCGGCGCTATATTTTTCTCGACGCATGTTCTTGAAGTCGCAGAAAAACTATGCGATAAGGTAGCTATAATAAAAGAGGGCAAGCTTATAAAATCCGGAACGATGGAACAGGTACGCGGTGACAGCTCGCTTGAAAGCGTATTTTTGGAACTGGAGGAAGACGATGCTTAAGGCTCTTATTAAAAAACAGGCGCTTGAATTAATGTCGTTTTTGTTTAAAAGCGCAAAATCCGGAAGGCGGCGTTCAAAGGGCAGCATTCTTCTTTACAGTGTTTTAATGATTTATGTTGCAGTAGTTATCGGATTTATGTTTTTTTCACTCAGCATTACACTTTGCAGTCCATTGGTGAGCGGAGGACTTGACTGGCTGTATTTTTCGCTTATGGCTTTGTTTGCAACGGCTTTTGCCGTTATATTCAGTGTGTTTGCAACGCAGAGTCAGCTTTATGAGGCAAAGGATAATGAGCTGCTGCTTTCCATGCCTATAAAACCGAGTATGATTTTGTTTTCACGCATGCTAACCCTGTATCTGCAAAGTCTGTTTTTTGAGGCGCTTATCCTTATTCCGGCACTGGCTGTTTATTACTCTGTATGCGGATTTTCCCTATACGGTATAATACTTTTGTTTGTGATCCCTCTTTTAGCGTTGTCGCTGTCGTGTATATTGGGTTGGATTGTGGCAATTCTGTCGTCACGAATCAGAAATAAAAGTGCCGTTACAGTCATTTTGTCGCTGATATTTCTTGCGGTCTATATCTGGAGCTATTCGCAGATAAATAAATACATAAGTATGATCATAACAAATGCACAGCAAATAGGTCAGAGCTTTAAAAATGTATTTCCTCTGTATCAGCTGGGACGTGCGTTTGTCGGTGATATAGCGGATTTTATTCTGATTACGGCTATGGTTTTAGTTCTGTTTGCGGCAGTTTACGCAGTACTGTCAAAAAGCTTTATAAAAATAGCGACTGCTAAGCATGCCGCAGCAAAACGCAGGTATGTAAGGCGTGAACTTGATACAAAGAGTGTTGGCAGCGCACTGTTCAGGCGCGAATGGCGGCGTTATTTATCCAGCCCGACATATATAATGAATTGTTCTTTAGGTACGCTGTTTTTGGCAGGTGCTGCAGTATATGTACTGATAAAAGGTTCATATGTCAGGCAAACGCTGGCATCCATTTATAATTTTAATTCTCAGTTCCAATCAATAACACCGCTGATAGTGGCGGCAATAATATGTGTTATTGCAACAATGAATACAATTACTGCTCCCTCCGTATCGCTTGAGGGCAGGACTTTATGGATAATAAAATCGCTGCCTGTAAATTCTGCTGATATTTTATCAGCAAAGCTTAAGCTGAATCTTTTTATCACTTTACCTTTTGTATTGTTTGCATCGGCGTCTGCAGTTGCAGTGATGCGCTTTAACTTGTTTTCCTCAGTGATGATATTTGTGATACCCTTGTTTTTTGCAGTGTTCATAGCGCTTTTCGGTCTGGCAGTCAATCTTAGGTTTCCTAATTTTACATGGAGCAATGAAACAGTGCTTATCAAGCAGAGCATGAGTGTGACGGTGTCGATCTTCGGAAGTTGGGGGATAATGCTGCTATTGGGAGTATTAAGCTATTTTGCACTGTTGGTTATACAGCCGGTGTTTATAATGTCTGTTATAGCTGTTGTGCTGGTAATTACTGATATTATGCTGTGGCGGTGGTTAATGCAAAAAGGCGCAAAGATGTTTGATAAGCTGTAAAAAACGGAGGAATAATAAATGTCGGTTGAAAAGGTTAGAGATTACTTGAATCAGTATGGAGCAGGGGACAGAATACTTGAATTTGATGTGTCAAGCGCCACAGTTGAGCTTGCGTCAAAAGCGCTTGGGTGCGAGCCTTGCAGGATAGCTAAAACGTTGTCCTTTTTAGTGGATGGCAATGCAGTGTTGATTGTATGTGCAGGTGATGCAAGGATAGATAATTCCAAATTTAAACAGCAGTTTCATACAAAGGCAAAAATGCTGTCTGCACAGGAGGCAGAGAGCATGACAGGTCATGCTGTGGGCGGAGTATGTCCGTTTGCTGTGAATAAAGGCGTATCAGTATATCTTGATAAGTCGCTCAAGAGATTTGAATCGGTTTTTCCGGCCTGCGGAAGCAGTAACAGCGCGATTAAGCTTACAATTGATGAGCTGGAGAAATTTTCAGGATATACCGAGTGGATAGATGTCTGTAAGCTGCCCGAATAAAGTAATAATACTCAAAATAAAAAAACAGCCCCAAGGGCTGTTTTTTTATTTTTTGTTGAAGCTGAGCTTGCTTTCTTTGCCGGTTATAAGTCTAACAATATTTTTTCTGTGAAGAAAAATAATCAGCGCGGCGACCAGAATTGAAATTATAAAAGTTGCGACCTGGCACATGTCTGAAAAATCTGTAATAAAAGCAAGAGAGATCGGAAAAGCGGCAGCTCCTAGCATAGAGCCGAGCGATACGTATTTTGAAATAGCTGTAAAGACCAAAAAAGTAATAATAATTATTACAAAACAACGCCAGTCGACCATAAGTGAGGTGATGGCTCCGACAGCCACGCCTTTTCCGCCCTTGAACTTAAAGAATACCGGAAAACAGTGACCGATACAGCAGCACAACCCTGTAAGCGCGACGGCAGGCTGTACAAGCTGAGGATAATTCAGTGTAAAAATCGCCCATACGCCTATTGTTGCAACAAACGTCTTTAAAAAATCCGTAAGCAGAGTTATAAGACCGGCCTTCCAGCCGTAATTTCGCATCATGTTTGTGCTTCCTGCGTTTCCGCTTCCGCTTGAGCGCACGTCCGAATGCATAAATATTTTGGAAAAAATAATCGAATAGTTTAAACTTCCTATCAGATAGCCGCCTATTGCAGCCACTGCAAACCAGACATAAATCATAGCTTACCTTCCTCTTTGCGTTCACGTACTATAATCCTGAGCGGAGTGCCGGTAAATCCGAACACCTCCCGCAGTCGGTTTTCGATATATCTTTTATATGAAAAATGGAACAGCTCTGCGCGGTTGACAAACAGTATAAACGTAGGAGGGCATACGGACGCCTGGGTTATATAAAAAATTTTAAGACGCTTGCCCTTATCGGACGGCGGCTGTACGCGCAAAGTGGCGTCGTTGAGAAAATCATTCAAAAGTCCGGTTGTTATTCTGCGCTTATTTTGAGCTGCCGCATCTACAATCAGCGACATGAGCTTATCAACACGCTGACCCGTCTTGGCGGATATAAAAACAATCGGCGCAAAGTCCATAAACGCAAGATCTCTGTAAATATCCGCCTTCATCTTTTCCATTGTATTTGTGTCTTTGACTGCGATATCCCATTTATTTACTGCAATGACAAGAGCTTTGCCTTTGTCGTTGGCAAATCCGGCTATTTTTGTATCCTGAGTTGTGATACCCTCGTTAGCATCCAGCATGATGACACAGACATCGCAGCGATCAATTGCCGCCAAAGACCTCAGAACACTATAACGCTCGATAGATTCTTCCACCTTTTTCTTTTTTCGTATACCGGCAGTGTCAATAAAGCTGAATTTACCGTACTGATTTTCTGCCTTGACATCGACAGCGTCGCGTGTAGTGCCCGGAATATCCGATACTATCATTCTGTTTTCGCCGAGTATATAATTTGTCAGCGACGATTTGCCTACGTTCGGCTTGCCCAGCAGTGCGACTTTGATAAGATCTTCATCCTGCTGTACAAAATCGGAAAAATCAATATGTTCAAAAACCGCGTCAAGAAGATCTCCGGTACCTGTACCGTGAACAGACGAAACTGCAATCGGCTCGCCTAAACCGAGATTGTAAAATTCATAGAATTCATTAGGCAGACTGCCCACAGAGTCGACTTTATTTACACACAGTACTACGGGCTTTGAAGACTTTCTGAGAATAGTGGCAATTTCTTTATCTGCGGATGTTATGCCCGTTTTAACATCGGTTATAAAAATTATGACATCCGCGGTTTCGATTGCTATATCTACCTGGCGGCGCATATGCATAAGCAGTATGTCCTTGCCTTGGGGCTCTATACCGCCGGTGTCTATCAGTGTAAAGCTTTTACCCGCCCACTCGGCGTCGGCATAAATACGGTCTCTTGTAACGCCGGGAGTATCTTCAACGATAGATAGCCGTTTTCCGGTTATTTTATTAAACAGCGAGCTTTTTCCTACATTGGGGCGCCCTACTATTGCAACTATCGGTTTGGACATTGACTTATATCCTTTCATCTATTATTTTTTCAACAAGCTCAAAGCCATCGCTGTGAGTTATTGTAAGTTTTCTGTTCAGTTTATGTTCCAGCTGTTCTATCGTAATGCTGTCAAGAAACATATCCTGCTGAGAGCGAAGCATTGAAGAGGGTATAAGCAAACGTTTCGGCAAATCCCTGTCTTTGAGCTGATCGATTATATCGGTTGCCGTTACAAGTCCTGCAACAGTAATCTGCTCACCGAAAAAATGGTTTATTATCGGATATATTGTACAATTAAGTGCGGGTCGTTTTGTAGAGATTTTTGTCACTATACTTTTCATAAGTTGAACAGGAAGCGTACCTGTAATAATGGCGCACTCTGACGGCTTTGTGCTGAAGGACAGTCTGTTAACAGCAGTATCCACTTCACTGAGTAGGCTTGTGCAAAGACCTATGCCGTTTTCTATCTGAGGATATCCGTCATAATAATCCTCCTTAGGCAGCGGTAATCCGCCTTTGATGAAAAATTCGTCTGATGGATAGAAAAGGCGTACACCAAACTGTTTTTTGCACTCGCCTGCCATGCGTTCTATTGTCTGAATAACTTGAGCGCAATCGCTTGGAGTAAAGCTTTTAAGAGGAAACAAGCCTTGTCTGAAGCGCGTTAGTCCGACAGGAACTATACCGACCGATAATACGCTTGGATACAATGCTTTCAAATCTGAAAGCGTACGGATAAGATTGTCCCCGTCGTTTATATTTTTGCACAGTACAATCTGACAATTCATTGAAATGCCTGCCTTGGCAAAGCGCAGCATTATATCATTGATCTTTGCAGCGTTCGGGTTTTTCATCATTTTAACCCTGAGCTCGGGGTCAGTTGAGTGAACCGAAATATTTATAGGTGAAATACGCATATTGCAAATACGTTCAATGTCGTTTTCGCTTAGATTTGTCAGCGTTATATAATTTCCCATCAGAAATGAAAGCCGCGCATCGTCGTCCTTGAAATACAGTGACGGACGAAGACCTTTTGGCAACTGATCAATAAAGCAGAATATACATTTATTCTTGCAGCTTTTCTGACTGTCTATCAGGTATGATTCAAAATTCATGCCCAGCGGCTCATCCATGTCCTTTTCTATGTCAAATTCAACATGCTTGCCGCCGCAAATGGCTTTTATCTGTAGTTTTTCAATTTCACTGTAATACATGTAGTCGATAACGTCTGTAATATCATGATCGTTTATGCTTACAAGAGTATCGCCTTTTTCAAAGCCCAGCTGCATAGCAATAGAGCCGGGATCGGTGCTGAATATTTGAGCCGGCATTTTTTAAACCTTCCTTATTGCTGGATTCAAATTAAAATAAAAAGAGAAGGCGAGCCTTCTCTTTCACCGTTCAAAATTACTCAGAGTCTTTTTTAGTTTCGGCCTTTTTGTCTTTTGCATCGACCTTTTTAGCGGGCTCTTTTGCAAGCTTACCGTCTTTAAGCACTTCTTTGCCGTTATAGAAACCGCAGTTTGAGCAAACTTTATGAGGTGCTGTCAACTCATGGCAATTAGGGCACTCAACCATACCCGGATTTTCAAGCTTCCATACGCTTGATCTTCTTTTATCTCTTCTTGCCTTTGAAACTTTTCTCTTCGGAACTGCCATTTTTATATCCTCCTAATTATTGTCGATTAATTTTCTGAGAACATCAAGACGTCTGTCCGGTATTCTCGTGTCACATTTACAGCTGCTTTTGTTAAGATCGCATCCACAAACGGGACAAAGTCCCTTACAATCTTCGCTGCAGAGCGGTTTGGCCGGAAATTCAAAACATATCTGCGATTGTACCTCACAAACGATATCAAAGCAGCCTCCTGCATCGACATATATCGCATCTTCAAATTCTCCCGTGTCATGCTTTTTTATCTGTTTTACTGTCTCAACAGAAAACGGAAGAATAAATTTTGAGGCACATCTGCTGCATATTGCGTTAAAATCGGCTTTAATCGTAAGCCTGCAAGTCACATTTCCGTCTGACGCTTCGATAACAGCGTGCGTGTGCACGGTATCGGCGGTAGCGCCGGCTGTAAAGTCGCTTAAATCCATATTATCGAATACAAAACTATATTCTTTACGATAGCAATGTGACGCAAACGCATCACGCACACAAATTTTCATAATATTCCTTTTGCCAATCCAAAAACGGGTGTCTGCTATAAAAATAGCAATTAATATTATAAATATACCGGAGTGAATTGTCAACTGAAATTTTAAATTGAAGCAAATATTTTTACATTCTTATATCAATCAGAAGGTTTTTCTGCCCTCTTCGTATACAATAGAGCTCATTGCAACAGTAAGATTTGCATTGATTGTGCGTATTTCGTCCAGAAACTCTTTTTGACGCGTTGTATCTTTGAGAGCTGTGGTAAACTGGATTTGATATAGAGAACCGAAATCCGCGGTTTTTACTCTGTCAAGTTTGTGAAATTTTGTGTATTTTTTGAAAACGTCCTCAAACGCATTTTCAAAGTCAAGATCCTCCGGTATCGTAATTTTAAGCATCATAGCGTTAGCCTTTGGTTTTCCGAAATTTATAAGGTTTATAAGTATAAGTATAAGAGTTATAAGTATCACAAAAATTATACCGTAACCTATGTATCCCGTGCCGCAGGCAAGTCCTGCCGCCATGGTAACGCATATATATGTAATATCTCTAGGATTTCCAGGCTCGGAGCGAAAGCGTATAAGAGCAAAAACACCGCCCAGAGAGAAAGCTCTTGCAATATTGCTCCCAATCATCATTATTATTATCGCAATAACCGCCGGCAATACAAGCAGAGACGTTATAAAATATGATGAATATCCATCCTTTCTGTTTACAAGCATATAACCCGATGAGATTATCAGCCCTGATATGATTGCAAAAGCAAGCGTAATAAGTACGCTTGAAATAGTAAGCTGTGTACCTACCGATGCTGTAAATAGGTTGTCAATAAACTGCTGCATTCTGTTTTGTTCCTTTCGGCATAAAAATATTATTTGTATAATACGCTCCGTATTTTGAAAAGCCTCTGCGAAAAATTTTGTTTTGACTTAGTATTTTAACTATCGGAAGTGGAATATGATCATTGACTTTTATCTCCATGAGATAAAACCCATCATCCAGCAGCGGTATCGTGCCGGCAAGACCTGCGTATACGGGACCGCCTCTTACATTGGTATCAAAAGTAATCCGAATCTTTTTGTCCGATTTAAGAAAATATGCCGCTCTTTCATAAGCAATAAGCACTTTTGGCTGTACGGTATGGCTTTTTAGAAAATGCTGTATTTCATGCGCTACCATGTCGTGCATGTAATCGCCGTTTTTATTAAATTCACCTGTTTTTAGGAATTCGATTGCGTCGTCATATCTCATTTTAACCCTGCGTTTGTTTACGCATCCGTCAGCTTTTTTCTTGAGCTCAATAAACACTTTATCGTCGGCGTTGGGATTTTCATAATAAGAGCGCAGTCTGAGTTTTTCCTTGAACGGTGGTTTTGAAACAGAATGGCGGATTATTGAATAATCCTCTGTGTCATAATAAATATTGAATAAATTGTATGTTTTTCCGCCTATACAATACTCATCTGCATTAACATAAGGAGCAATTTCTTCTAATACCGCTTTGTACTGAGAGGTATCAAGGATATATTTCAATTCATATCTCTTAAAGGTTTTTATTGCCATAATAGTTGTTCCTTTTTGGTTTTAACTTATAATACAGCGCAAAATTGTACAAAGTGTCAATAAATAATTGTTAGCTTAAAAAAACATTATAAACATTTTATCATATGTTTATGTTAATGTACAGTATTTTTTATATGATTTTATACAAAAAATTGATGTGATGCAAGTATTTTTATACTCTTGACAATGAGTTATGTTTATAGTAAAGTAATATGGTTAATAAAAAATGAGCAAGGAAGGACAGAGGATGACAAAAAGAGAGGATTTAAGAAATATCGCGATAGTGGCGCATGTCGATCACGGTAAGACCACGCTTGTTGACCAGATGCTAAAGCAGAGCGGAACTTTCCGAGAGAACCAGGTCGTAGCCGAGCGGGTCATGGATAATAATGATCTTGAGCGCGAAAGAGGCATAACCATCCTTGCAAAGAACACATCTATTCATTATAAAAATGTTAAGATAAATGTTATAGATACTCCCGGACATGCTGATTTTGGCGGGGAAGTGGAGCGTGTTTTAAAGATGGTCGACGGGGTAATACTTCTTGTTGACGCGGCTGAAGGTCCTATGCCGCAGACACGTTTTGTGCTGCAAAAAGCTCTTCAAATGGGGCATAAGGTAATAGTTGTAATAAACAAAATTGACCGTCCCGATCAGCGGGTAAATGAGGTTATAGATGAGGTGCTGGATCTTCTTATCAGTCTTGATGCCAGCGATGATCAGCTTGACAGTCCGGTGCTGTTTTGTTCCGGACGTGACGGAACAGCGTCTATTTCTCCGGATGTGGCTGGAAAGAACTTAGAGCCGCTTATGGATGCAATTCTTGAACATATTGATCCTCCGACAGTTGTAAGCGACGGACCGACACAGATGCTTGTGTCATCGATTGATTATAACGAATATGTCGGAAGAGTATGTATCGGTAAAATCGAACGCGGAACATTGGTAAAAAATCAGGAGGTCAAGATATGTGAGTATCACGACTCACACGCACCGTATGGTGCTAAAATAGTAAATCTGTACCAGATAGAGGGACTCAACCGTGTTCCGGTTGACAGCGCCCGAGCGGGGGATATAGTATGTATTTCCGGTATTGCCGATATAACTATAGGAGATACTGTCTGCTCACCGGATTGTATAGAACCGCTTCCGTTTGTGAAAATATCCGAACCTACAGTGGAAATGACTTTTTCTGTAAATAACGGACCTTTTGCTGGTAAAGAGGGAAAATTTGTAACTTCCCGTCACTTGCGTGAGAGACTGCAAAAAGAACTTTTAAAGGATGTATCGCTAAGAGTGAGCGATACAGAAAGTACTGAGAGCTTTCGAGTTGCCGGCAGAGGAGAGATGCATTTATCTATTCTTATTGAGACAATGCGCCGTGAGGGGTATGAGTTTATGGTAGGCGCTCCGAAAGTTCTTTACAAAGAAGAAAACGGAAAACTTTTGGAACCTATTGAGAGATTTGTCTGTGACGTGCCGTCAGAGTATATGGGAGCTGTTATGGAAAAATTAGGCAGCCGTAAGGGAGAACTCGTTCAAATGACGCCTGCAGGTGACAGAATGCGTCTGGAATATTTAATTCCTTCAAGGGGATTATTCGGATATAAAAATGAGTTTTTGACCGATACTCGAGGCGAGGGTATAATGAGTACGGTTTTTGACGGTTATGCACCTTATAAAGGCGAAATAAACAGTCGTACAACAGGTTCGCTTGTAGCTTTTGAGACGGGAGAGGCTGTCACTTACGGATTGTATAACGCACAGGAACGCGGAACTATGTTTATAACGCCCGGAACACCCGTGTATGAGGGTATGATTGTAGGCGTGTCCCCTAAAGCAGAAGATATCAATGTAAACGTATGTAAGAAAAAACATGTCACCAATATGAGAGCCTCAGGCTCAGATGAGGCTCTCAGACTGGTGCCGCCTAAAATAATGAGCCTTGATGCCTGTATTGAGTTTATTTCAGATGATGAGTTGATTGAAGTTACGCCTAAAAGTCTGCGTCTGCGTAAGGTGATTTTATCAAATACACAGCGCGCAAAGGCAAAATTCGGATCAAAAAATTAAATAAAGCAGCCGCATTATACAGCGGCTGCTTTATTTATGTATTCAGATATGTAAGGGGTAAAATTGGGTAAAATAATAAAACTATCCGTAAAGAGCAGCGGATAGTTTTATTGTTTTTATCAGCTATGTATTTTGAAAACTTTTTTCAGAATACCTGCGATCACTTTAGGCGGCTTGATCACAACGACCTTCATTTGTCACATACCCTCCTTCAGCTTTTGAGTAAGAATATGCCGATAACAAGCAGTATACACGCGAATATCAGCACAATGAAGATATCCGGTACAAATATCTGCACTATCGTACCGAGCGAAAAGCAGGTGAGAGCCAGCCCGAAAATCTTTAAATTATGTTGATTCATTGACCGATCCATCACCGCCTTTGCGTTCTTATCCTATAATATGCAAAACGGGTATGTTTTGTTAATGTACATATACGTCAGAATATTCCGGCATTATAAATATCCTGATTGCAGATTGTCAGATGCAGTCTTGATCGTTCAAAATTTTCACTGTCTTTATACTGCGCATATACAATCAGATCACTAATGTCACAGTTGAGTTCTTCGATAAGAGCACGCGAGAAAAAAATCTCGTTGAAAATTTCCAGCTTGTCAAAATCCTGTTTAAGATTTTGGCACATTGTAACTCTCGTTTCAAAATCCGAGTCTATGCATGCTTCCAGAGTTTGGTCGATTTTTTTCGCCAGCATGTTTGAATAGAACAATTCCAGCACAGCGCCTATGACAACAAAAGCGGCCAGTATACTGAAGCATATCACGCTTCTTTTCAAAAGGTCATCTTTCCTTTCTGACAATATAAGTTTTTCCTTTGCTGTCGCGTGTCAGCAAAAAAATATCCGAGGCACTTTTAAGGTTCTGAGCCTTTAGTATTTTATCAAGCCAGTCATCCGGAAGGTCATTGGGCATATTTTTGCGTATAATACGTCCGTCAGAAATAATAATATCCGGCATGTCGTTTTGATCTGCCGGCTTTTTGCCGGCATCCTGCGGAGTGAGAGGCTGTTTTTCCGGTTTTGGTATTATGCTCATATTTCCGTTGGTTTCAAGAATGGCATAGTCTATATCTTCTATCCTCATAACTCCCGAAGACCGCATTGCCTCTGTAAGGTCATCTATCGATACTCTTGCTTTCTGCATTTCCTTCTGATATATCTTTCCTTTGCAAACCATTACTATCGGCTTCCCGTAAATCAGGTATCGTGTCTTGATAGATTTGAGTGTTACAAGAGATATGAGTATCTCTATTGCGGCAAGCGTAAAAATCGGCAAAATTCCCCATAACAGTGGCAGGTCAGTGTTTTGCATAGGCATGGAAGCAAGCTCAGATATAAGAATGGTTATGACAAGCTCGCTTGGCTGGAGTTCTCCTATCTGCCTTTTGCCCATTATGCGTACAGCTGTAATTACAACAAAATATAAAATAAAACACCTTACAATAATAAAAGCCACGAGTTATCACCTCGTGGCTTATTTTATACTTTTGTTTACTGTTTATACATTTGCGTCAGCTTTTGCCTCATCGCGAAGCTTAACAAGCATGCTGTGATATTCTTCATAGGTGATTCCCAGCGCCATGCACGCTTTAGCATGATCGGTTCCGATATAACGGTAATGCCATGGCTCATATAAAAATCCCGTGATATCCTCTGCGGATTTGCCGTAGCGCAATATGAACCCGTATTCAGCGCAATGCTGTTCAAGCCATTTGAATTCATCAGTAGTATCAAAGCTGTCATCAAGATAGCCGTATTTATTTACGATTTTTGAAGAGCATACGTCGGCTGCAAGTCCTGTATGATGCTCGCTTGAGCCGGGAGGAGCAAGATATTCTCCGGCTTTTTCTTCTGCCTGCTGTTGTGAATATCCCTGGTTCAAGTATTGCTGAGTTCGGTTTTCAAACTTGTTTTTCTGCGATGCATATGTTCTGTATCCCGAATACAGTATAAGGTCGGAATATCCGTCTTGTCGTGCCGCACTGAGCATGTCTGTCAATGCTTTGGCAGCGGTGCTTTCCATCTGATAGCTGCAGCCCTGGGGCAGGACAAGGTCACTCGGCGCGTAATCAGACCCTACTTTGTTTTGCTTATTAATCAGAATAGAATATTTTGAATCAAGAAATTCATCAAGATATTCGTATGCCTGTGCGGCGCTCATCCCGCTTGTCAGCGAAAAGTCCTTATAGCTTGTGGGGACTGCCGTGCTGCCGGATGCTGTATTGCCCGGATTGCTGCCGGTTTCCGTATCTCCTGTGCCCGAGATGCCCGAACCGGCGTTTTCCGAACTGCCAGAACCGCTGTCGGAGCTATTGTCCTTGTCTGTATCTGAATTATCGGTCTCATTATTGGTATTGTTGGTTTCCTTATCTAAGTCACTCGTGTCAGTGCCGGTACCAGACGTCACATCCGAACCCGGCGCCAAGGTGTCGTTGCTTTCTTTCTGACTGTCTTGTTGAGGGTCAACTGTAGTGCCGTCATCTTTTGTAAAAATGTTTATTGTCAAAACCACTGTGATTGCGGCTATTATTATAACAATTAAAGTTAAAATCAATGTTAGCTGTCTGCGTTTCAATTTTTTCACCTCTGATACAGTATAACTTTTTTTTTGATTTTTTTCAATATATATTATAAATTTATTATTTTCAGATACAATAAATTGAGAACGGAGAGTGACAAATGAGACAATATACAAAAAATTGGATGATGGCATTTACTATATCGATGCTTGTATGTATAAGCTTTATACTGGCATTTATGCTCTATTTTAATTTGAATTCAGCTCAAGATCAGCAGTCTGCGCCAAGCGAACAAGAGCCTGATGAAAGCAAAAATGAGCAGCAGGAGTTTACCGATATCGATGATAATGTCGGAGCAGTTTCTTTTACGGAAGATCAGATAACTGAACTGGCTAGGAATATTTTTTCTCTGGATGGATTTTTAAACAACGTTAGTGTTGAACTATTGGCGGAAGATGATATTAAAGTAGAGGCTAAAATAAAGGACAAAGAAGCACTTTTGGAACATTATCCCGAACTTGAAAAATACAGTATCTTGCTTTCGGCAGTTGAAAATCGTAATATAGAAGTTACGGGTGGGCTCGAGGATAATGACGGTTTAGCGACTTTTAAAATAGATACGGTCAAAGTCTCAGGTATGACGATTGATAAAAGTATAATAAGTCCGTTTTTTGAACAGGATGATTTTTCAAAACTTTTTAATGTAGACTATGACAGTGTTGAAATTGATGACGGCATGCTGGTATTTAAAAGCGGTGTGCCGGATATTCTTCAATACTGAAAAAGCAGTTGATTTTTGCGTTCTGTAATGATATACTGATATAAATAATGTCTATCTTCGGGGGACAAAATAATGAGTGAAGTATTCAAGACGGAATTCAGAGGTTATAATAAACAACAGGTCACAGATTATATAATGTCGTTGAGCTCTCAACTGGAAGAACTAAAAGCTGACCTTGACGGTAAGGATGTGGAGCTTTCCAGGCTTAAAGCTCAGATTGCGGAGTCGGAAGTTTCAAAAAATGGAGAAAGCTTACTGAAAGAAAAAATATATTCGGAAATAGAACAAGAACTCAGAGCAAAACTTGAGCTTGAAATTGAAAATAAATATAAGCAGTCTACTGAAAATGGCATATACATTCTTCGTGAGGAACTTGATTCTTTGCGCGAAAAAGCGCAAATGTATGATCAGCAAAAGGAGATGCTTGCCGAGTTAATGATAAAATCCCGCACTGATGCTGCCCAGGTATACAGCGAAGCAGAAAAGCGGTCGTCAGATCTGCTTGTTGATACTTATGATAAGCTTGCTCGTTTGGCGGATGATTTTAAAGAGATGAAAAAAAATGTGCTTATTTCCAAATCGGAAATGGACACACGTCTTACTACTATACGGCATTATCTTGATGATTTTACTCAGTATTTAGATCTTGCCGGAACAGATATTGATAATACACTGGAAAATTTCAAGCAAAGCATGTAATATCACAACTGCTGTAATATTTATTCCCCGTTTATCGGGGAATATTTTTTTAAAATTTGCTTGAAATTTATTTTGATAAAATAACTGTAAGTACTTGAAATAAGAATATTTGTATGTTATAATGCTAAACCGTAATACGCACACTTTCACGTGCGTCACTGTTGCCGGTTCCCGGTTGGACGAATATGCGTGAAGTGGAGGTATAAACTAAAAGGAGGACATAAATAATGTCAGTAATTTCAATGAAACAATTATTAGAGGCGGGTGTTCATTTCGGACACCAGACAAGAAGATGGAATCCTAAAATGAGCGAGTACATCTTCACGGAGAGAAATGGTATTCATATCATTGATCTTCAGAAAACCGTAAAAAAAATCGAACAGGCTTATATGTTTGTTCGTGATACTGTAGCTGAGGGCGGTACAGTTTTGTTTGTCGGTACTAAAAAGCAAGCACAGGATTCTATCCGCGATGAAGCAAAACGTGTTGATATGTTTTATGTAAGCGAACGTTGGCCCGGTGGTATGCTGACAAACTTTAAAACAATAAGAAAGAGTATACAGCGTCTCTGTCAGATAGAGAAGATGGAAGAGGATGGTACCTTTGATCTTCTGCCTAAAAAAGAAGTTTTGGGACTGTTACACGAAAAAGAAATACTTGAAAAGAATTACGGCGGCATCAAGGAGATGCAGAAAGCTCCTGATGTTATGTTTGTAGTTGACCCGAAGAAAGAGAGAATAGCAATTTCTGAGGCTCATGCTTTAGGAATTCCGGTAGTTGCAATAGCTGATACAAACTGTGATCCGGATGAAATAGATTATCCTATTCCCGGTAATGATGATGCTATCCGTGCCGTTAAGCTTATTGCTGAGACAATAGCCAATGCAGTTTTGGAAGGCAAACAGGGAGAACAGTTTGAAAATCAAGCTGATACTGAAATCAGTGACAGTGATAATGCCGATAAAGGCGAAAATGCTGAAACAGTTGAGTCTGATGCTGAAGAAACAACACAGGATCAAGAATAATTAGGAGGTAATAGAATGAGCTTTACTGCTAAAGATGTTGCCGCGCTTCGTGAAAAGACAGGCTGCGGTATGATGGATTGTAAAAAGGCTCTTACGGAAGCAAACGGTGATCAGGATAAAGCTATAGAGCTTTTGCGTGAAAAGGGTCTTGCTGCTCAGGCAAAAAAAGCCGGCAGAATTGCTGCTGAGGGCATGGTTAATGTATATATAGACAAAGCGAAAAAAGCCGGAGCAATTATTGAAGTAAATTCTGAAACAGATTTTGTCGCCAAAAACGCTGAATTTCAGGCATTAGTGAACGGAGCGGCAAAAGCTGTGGTGGATTATAATCCCGCAGATGTTGATGCTCTTCTCAAATGTAAATTTGAAGACAGTGAATTTACTGTTGAAGACATTCTCAGAGAAAAAATCCTCAAGATCGGTGAAAACATGAAGATCCGCAGATTTGAAAGACTTGAGGGAGATCTGGTAAGCTATGTACACGGCGGAGGAAGTGCTGCTTGTATTGCTAAATTTGAAACCGGTAATGCAGATAGTGCTGAATTTCAGGAGCTTGGGAAAAATATATGTATGCAGGTAGTTGCAATGACACCTGAATATCTTTCTCCCCAAGATGTTCCTGCCGATGTTATAGAGCATGAAAAAAATATTTTGATTGCACAAATCAAAAATGATCCTAAAACAGCTAATAAACCGGATGCTGTTATTGAGAAGATGGTACAGGGTAAAATAAATAAGTTTTATCAGGAAAGCTGTCTACTTAAACAGGCATATGTAAAGGAACAAAAAATCACTGTCGAACAGTATATTGCTCAGTCTGCAAAAGAGCTGGGCTTTGATATTAAGCTTGTATGTTTTGTAAATTACGAAAAGGGCGAAGGTCTTGAAAAAAGACAGGATGATTTTGCTGCAGAAGTTGCAAGCATGAATAAAAAATAAATATAAGCGGCTTCGGATTATTCTGAAGTCGCTTTGAAAAAATTTAGGGTATAGTTTAATGAGGTATATTATGAAAAGACGATTGGTTTCGTGTTTGATTATAATATCAACGTTTATCTCTATTCTGTCTATCGATGCATTCTCTGCGGGCAGATACGGCAATATGCCAATATATCTGGGATATCAAGATGTGGATTATATGGCGGATGAAATTTTAAAGGAAATTCCTACTGCCGGTAAATCTTCAATTGAAAAGATAAGAGCTGTGTATGATTGGATTATAACCCATTGTACACGCTATGAAAATGAGTGGGACGGCAGTTATTATTTTGATGAGAACTCTGTTGCTTTAAATTCTCAGTCATATGCCGAGAAAGTAAATGCACAGATATATAAAGGAACCGCTGTTTTACGTCAGGATCTTGAATCATATTTTGGCTTTTTCCCATGGTATGACAGCCAAATGACTGTTGGAAGCTATGCATATAATATAATGATGACGCGTAACGGAAACTGTCTTCATTATGCTGCTCTTCTCACGGTGCTTTTAGGACATCTGGGATTTGACTGCAGAATAATCGATGGTGTTTTCTTAAATGCCGACGGATCAACTCCTATACACAAATGGAACTATGTTCTTGTGGACGGGACTTATTATTGGTTGGACGTGAGAATGGATCATGCTAATTATAAACGTACAGGCAAGATCAATTATCAATATTTTATGATTGCCGATACTGCTGCATGGGAGCGTAACCATCAGTGGGATCACGAGTATTCTGATATACTTCGGCAAAATGCCGGTGCTGTTGCATCACTGTATAATGAAACAGCAAGTAAATATGAAAATGCAAAAGAGATAACAGTTGTGGCCTCGCGTTCAGGTACTGCAAGCGGCGGCGGAAAATACTTTGTGGATGATACTGCTGTACTCATGGCAAGACCCAACAATTTTGAGCAGTTTGTAGGTTGGTATGATGCATGGGGCAACCTTGTCAGTACTGATATGACCTATAGTTTTTCCGTTAATAACAATGCAACGTTTTATGCGCTTTTTGAGGGCGATGTATTTGCAGATATTCCTGCAAATTCATGGTATCTTGATGAGGTCATAGAGGCGTACAGCAGAAATCTGGTAAACGGTATGACTTCAGTGACATTTGAAGGGAAAACCGAGTTTACCCGTGCTATGGTTGCGACTATTCTTGCCCGTATCACAGGCGACGATATAACGCAGTCGGCACAGTCTCCTTTTACCGATGTGCCGCAGGGTGCATGGTACGCAAGCGCTGTAAACTGGGCATACGAAAACGGCGTAGTGTTGGGGCGCACGGATACTACATTCGATCCGAATGCTCTTGTTACGCGTCAGGAATTTGTGACAATGGCTATACGTTACCTGAATTCAAAAGGTTATACCGAGCAGGCAGTCCAGCTTAACTATACCGATAATAATGATATATCTGAATATGCGCGTGAATATATCGGAGTTGCACAGGCAATGGGGCTTGTAGACGGATATCCGGACGGTTCAATAAAGCCTAAGGGCACTTTGACAAGAGCAGAGGGTACTGTCATAGTTTTGAGAATATCCAATTATATAACAGACAGCAGTTTAAATGAAAATGTTCAAGGAGAATAATAACATGGCAAAAGAAACTAAAAAAGCAGAAAACGAAAAGGTAGTAAAGCTTACCCCTCAGGCTAAGCAAAAAATAGAAGAAGAACTTACAGAGCTGCGAACAGTAAAACGTAAGGAAATAGCTGAAAAAATAAAACTTGCGCGGTCATATGGAGACCTTTCAGAAAACAGTGAGTATGACGAGGCAAAAAATGAGCAGGCAATGGTTGAGGCAAAGATTGCCGAACTGGAACAGACTCTTAAAATTGCCGTGGTCATATATGAAAACAGCCAGGATGCTTCAGCAGACAAAATCCGTCACGGATCAGTTGTTAAAATTCAGTTTGTCGACTCAAAGGAAGAAAAGGTTATAGAAATAGTGAATTCTTATGATGTTGTAAATTCAAGCAATGACGATTCGGATAAAGTAAAGGTATCAGAGGACAGCCCGATCGGCATCGCACTTATGGGTAAAAAAGTCGGAAATAAAGTTTCTGTTGAAGCTCCTGTAGGTACAGTTAAAATCAAGGTGATTGAAATTATAAGATAATCGGAGAATAATATGAGTAATGAAAACAATGCACAGACTAATGAATTGTCTTTGAGCGAAATACTTCAAATCCGCAGGGAAAAGCTCTCGCAGCTGCAGACAGAGGGTAAAAACCCGTATGCCGTTACAAAATTTGACTTTTCCGACTATTCAAAAGATATTAAAGATAAATTTGACGCTTATGAGAATAAGACTGTAAAAATAGCCGGAAGAATGATGAGCCGCAGAATAATGGGAAAAGCAAGCTTTTATAACGTTCAGGATTCTACGGGCAGTATACAGGTGTATATACGTAAAGACGATGTTGGGGAAGAAAATTATCTGCAATTCAAAAAGTATGATATAGGTGATATAGTCGGAGTGGAGGGCTATGTTTTTAAAACAAAGACCGGAGAGATATCTGTTCATACTCAAAAAATAGAATTATTGTCAAAATCGCTTTTGCCGCTTCCCGAAAAATTTCACGGCTTGAGGGATCTTGATACACGTTACCGTCAGCGTGAGGTTGATTTAATTGTCAATCCGGAAGTAAAAAATATATTTTACAAGCGCTCAATGATACTTAAAGAAATACGCAGTTATCTTGACGGACATGGATTTTTGGAGGTTGATACTCCGATATTGGTACCTCTTGAAATCGGTGCATCTGCACGTCCGTTTAAGACTCATCATAATACTCTGGATATGGATATGTTTTTACGTATTGAGACTGAATTGTACTTAAAGCGTCTTATAGTCGGCGGAATGGACAGAGTATATGAGGTCGGACGTATTTTTCGCAATGAGGGAATGGATCCTAAACATAATCCGGAGTTTACGACAATTGAGCTTTATCAGTCTTATACTGATTATGTCGGCATGATGGACCTTGTTGAAGAGCTTTATAAATTGCTTGCCGATAAGATATGCGGTACTCGCAAAATAACTTATCAGGGCAAGGAAATAGATATGGGTCATTGGGAACGTCTTACTATGGTTGAGGCAGTCAAGAAGTACAGCGGCTGTGATTACTATAGCTGGAAAGATGATGAACAAGCTCGCAGGTGTGCAGCTGAAAAGAATGTAGAAGTTGCAAAAGATGCGACACGCGGACTAGTACTTGCAGAGCTGTTTGATGCTTATGTAGAAAAAAATCTTATACAACCGACGTTTATTTATGACTATCCTGTAGAAAACAGTCCACTTGCTAAACGTAAGCAGGACGATCCTGCATTTACTGAGCGTTTTGAATACTTTATAAACGCTACAGAATACGGAAATGCATTTTCCGAACTGAATGATCCAATTGATCAGCGTGCGCGTTTTGAAGCTCAGGTGGCAAAGAAAAAGGCGGAGGATCCCAATACAAGCGCTCAGGTCGACTATGATTTTATTACTGCACTTGAATATGGTATGCCTCCTACAGGCGGTCTTGGATTTGGAATTGACAGATTGGTAATGCTGTTGACTGACAGTGCATCCATCCGTGATGTCCTGCTTTTCCCCACAATGAAACCCTTGAATGGTGTAAAGGACGAAATTGGTGTAAACAAAACCGAGTCCGAAGCGCCGAAAGCCGAGCCGGAAAAGATTGATTTCTCCAAAGTGGAAATTGAGCCTTTGTTCAAGAATTTCGTAGATTTTGAGACTTTCTCTAAGTCCGATTTCCGGGCAGTCAAGGTGCTTGCCTGCGAAGCCGTACCGAAGTCAAAGAAGCTGCTCAAATTTACGCTGGACGATGGAACAGGCGCTAACAGAGTGATTTTAAGCGGTATTCACGAGTATTACGAGCCGGAAGAACTGGTTGGAAAGACCTGTATCGCTATTACAAATCTTCCGCCAAGAGCGATGATGGGCATTGATTCCTGCGGTATGTTGATTTCGGCAGTACACAGTGAGGAAGGCAAAGAAAAGCTCCATCTTTTGATGGTGGACAATCATATTCCGGCAGGCGCAAAGCTCTATTAAGATGTACCGTTTTGCCTGTGAAAACGGGATGTACTTCATAGTCGGAAAAAGCCTCAAAAGTACACTTTTACATCAAATTTACATCATTTGGTGCAGGAAAGTGTGCAGAGCCAAAAAAATCGCATAATGAACGGAATAAATGGGCAGTCCTTAATCGGTTTGCCCATTTTCAAATAAAAGAAAACAATACTATATGAGGTGTGGACTATGGATATTAAAGAGGTAAAAGAAGGTAAAAAGCAATATCTGGATTTACTGTTATTGGCGGATGAACAGGAAAATATGATAGACCGATATCTTACAAAGGGGACAATGTATGTTTTAGAAGATGATGGAGTCAAAGC